>NZ_JALIGG010000049.1:0-158635 GCF_024764965.1 Scandinavium tedordense
TTTGGCCATGGTGCGTGCGCTGAACAAAATGACGAAGGCAGGTATGCCAGAAAGTGTACGTATCGGCTGAGAGCCGGAGCTGTTACAGGGGAAACTCGCCTCAAATCTGATTTATTCAACAAAGCCAGTTAGAGCCAGATGATTTAGTTCGTTACCTCGATGAATGCTTACAATGCTATGGAGGTAAAGAATATTTAGAGCAATTTTCATGGGTAGACAATTTAAAAAAAGTAGGCAAGCCCGCTACTATTGAGGAACTAGATACTCTGTTAATAAAGATTATAAAATCAAAAAAACATGATGAGATTTCTATAGTAGTGCCAGAAGTTATGAGTGATGAAGAAATAGAATATTTTAGTTTTACTAGAGCTAAACAGAACACCTCATACAACATAGATAAAACCATATATTTCAATGCTATTGACTTTCTAAGTTTTGATATCGACAGGATGAAAAGAGATAAGCTTTTTGCCTTCGACAATCAAGGCTCAGAGGTTAAGAGCTTCTCAATTTATAAATGCATTAACTTAGAAGTTACTCATAAAAGAAAAAACTACATGTTATTTCTTGGTCAGTGGTTCGAAATAGAAAAAAAATTTTCTGAATATGTTGAAAAAGAATTAAAGTTTATACCTACACATAAAAACACATTCCCTGATTTAATAAGGAAAATTGATAAAGCCACAATGAAAGAGAAGCTAGAGTCTGAGGGAGATTATAATGAACGCATATGTAAGTCTAGAAATTATATTCTCATGGACAGAAAACTAGTTAAAAGCAGTAGAACTACAACTTCTATAGAGTTATGTGATATAGCTGATGTTAAAAATAAAATTTTAATTCATGCTAAACACCGAAAAGGGGGGTCTTCTGGTTTAAGTCACCTATTTGCACAAGCAAGCGTAGCTTCTGAACTAATTCTTAGCGATGAAGAATTTAGAAAGGCAGCGAGAATAGTTATCAAAGAAAATCATGGGAATGCTGCTATGAATTTGATACCAGCTAAAAAAATAAAAAGTAGTGAATTTGAAATTGTTTTATTAATGCTTGGTTGCGACAATACTAAGTTATTAAAAGACCTGCCTTTTTTCAGTAAAGTTAACTTAATGAATACATATACAAATTTAACTCAGCGTGGATATAAAGTTACTGTTGCATCAGCAAAATAAAATATTATGTGAAGTGTAAAGCAAGGGCTAACTCTCCGAAGCTGCTGCGCTCGCTTCAAAGTGTTGCCTTGCTTTTTCTGCCCTTCGGTTGAAAAAGAACATTCCAAGTAGTTTGCGAAGCTATTGACAATATTCATATCCGCTTTATAAATGGTTATAACACGGCATGCATAAGGAATATGCGCATTGTGATTAAAAACAATAATCATTAATTTAAAATGGAGTTTACATGAGTGAAATACAAAGAATATTAGAAATAGATCTATCCAAATCATCTCGTCGTGGAAAATTTAATACTGAAAAGATACCAATCGATGCTTTGAGAAGCTATTGCGTCAGTGTCAGGTTTAATAAGGAAGAATTGGAACTTCTCAACGAAAAACGTGGTGCCACAAAAAAAGGTGAATGGCTTCGCATGGCATTACTGCACCGGCTACCTCCTATTGTTCCATCCATCAATATTGATGCATGGAAATGCATTGGAGATGTGTCGCAGAAGCTGAACAGAATACTTGTCCATCTCGACAACAAAAGCAGTAGTAGTCCGCTAACGAAAACAGAGATCTTCGTAATCCAAAGACAGATCCGTGAGCTTCGCCACAAATTAATTAGTATAAACAGTCAGGGGGCTTCTTCTAATGAAGGGAATGCAGAAGATTAGGCGTGGTAAAAGCTTCGTTGGTGTTGTTCTCTATGCATTGAAGCAAGCATCTCACCATAAAACTGATCCAATTGTAATCGGTGGCAACATGCTGAGTAATTTAGCGAATGATCTAATCGCTGAATTCGATACAAGCGAACAGCTTCGCCCTGATGTTCAGAAACCCGTGTGGCACAATTCGCTTCGCTTACCCACGAGCGAATCACTCACGACCGAACGGTGGTCTTGTATCGCAGACGACTATATGAAGCGCATGGGGTTTAGTGATACTCATCTTCGCTGTTACGTCCTACACGACGATGCTGCTGGTCAACATATTCATATCATTGCGAGTCGTATAGATGTGGCTAATGGTAAGCTTTACCTCGGTAGGAACGAAAACCTCATCAGCACACGCATAATCAGTGAACTCGAAATCGCGCACAATCTCACAGTAACAAAATCCGCAGCTTCCATAGAGCCAAAGCAAGCGAAGCAGAAAAGAGTTTCCCGTAATGAGAAGATGCTATCAGAACGGACAGGAGTTCCTGCACCTAAGGAAGCTTTACAACAGATCCTTGATAAAAGTTTAGATGATAGACCTGAACTTCTAACTTTTATCAAGCGGCTTAAAGAGGCTGAAGTTTCCTGGACGGCCAACATAGCCAACACAGGAAAAATGAACGGGTTCTCATTCGAATTCTCAGGTATAGCATTCAAAGCTTCGCAGCTTGGAAAAAAATACGCATGGTCAAATCTTCAGAAATGCATAAACTACGAACCTAACCGTGATAACCCTCTATTCCTAAATGCGAAGTCAGTTGCTCCTGCTCCTGCTCCTGCTCCTGCTCCTGCTCCTGCTCCTGCTCCTGCTCCTGCTCCTGCTCCTGCTCCTGCTCCTGCTCCTGCTCCTGCTCCTGCTCCTGCTCCTGCTCCTGCTAAAAAGGTAAACTATACAACGAAAGAATCACTAACTATTTCTGAGAAAATAGCTTCTCTTTCTTCTTCCATAGCCTTCCCCCCTCCCGTAATGGTTTCTCATGCACCAACACCATCTTTTACACCCAACATTGTTGCAATAGAAGATAGACGGAAACGCATAATCGATGCTGTCCTCGATTTACAAAATGCTAAGAGCAGGAAAGCAGTAAAGTTCACTCGCTTCAATTCTTGGAAAATCCACATTAACACATTGAAAATATTTGGTTTTTACTTGATAAATTCTTTCCGCAAATTCAAGAGAGTCCTGACCATCCACGCATTAACCCCATCCATACAACCACAGCTTTCTAAAAATATAAAAAACCATTTATAACAATAGCTTGCAACAATCCAGGCATTAACTATGAAATCTTCATGCATTAATCTATTGATTTTTTTAATAAATATTGATCGGTATTACAGATCAATATTTGAATTACGATAGCCACAACCTATCAACATCGTTGCATCGATCGGTACAAGTGATTTTACTTTAGCCAGCCATACATCGAGAATCGAAAAAGAAGTTGGAAACGGAAGTTTCAAAAAATAATTCTGTAGACATGTTTTTATATGGAAAATAAAATGAAAAAATATACTTTTGTTGCAGTCATAATTTCTTCTTTTCTTCTCTCTGGTTGCGATAGCGAACCTTCAGAGCAAGATATATTCGGCGCATTAAACAAATCTTTAGAAAGTGGAAATTCTGCAATTCGAGCTATTAATCCAAATGCATCACAAGATATGCTTAGAACGCTAAAATCTGTTAAGAAAATTGATTGTATAAAAGAGTCTGATAAAAATTATAAATGTAATGCAGAAGTAGCAATTAATAATGAAAGCCGAACAACCACAGTGAGATTACTGAACACTGATGATGGATGGAAAGCAATTGGTAATTAATGATTAATTTTCAAAAGAGCTCCCAGAAGGGAGCTTTTCTGATATAAGCATCACAACCTTGGCCTTTTAGGTTTATATACCTTTGTGACACGACTGCTGATCTCTTTCAATTCATACTGAGCTTTTAATTCTGCATATACCTGCTCTAATCTAAGTTGATTCCCATCGATGTAATCTACAAGTGCGTTCAACTGAACAAAAATAAACTCTTTATTTTGTAAGTCATGTATAAAATTCCTTTTCATGCATTTAAACACACTACAAAACATATGCATAATGTTGTCAATATTAGAAAGAGAGCAACAATACTGAGAGTTTGGGTAAAAATATTTTAGGTGATATCCTACGAAAATTAGATATAACTTATATGTAAAAATATCATCATCATGCTTGTATGAATCAGAAATATATCTATCAATAAGCTTTATTAGTTTTTCTTCTTTCGAAAAGCACTCATTTTTATTGTCCATAAGTTGCATCCTTGCATATTCATCATTCCTTTATAATAAATTAATAACATATAAAATAATTCTGTCAATAGCGTCAATTATCCTACTGGAAAATATCTTATAACATTTGAAAACTCTTGCCTTAATTGACCGTTTGTCATTTTATGTTATTAAAACCGTATTGAAAATTAGCAGATACTTTCATATATAGTATGATTCCCACTCAAAACCTCTTAACACTCCAATATATTGTCCTTTCCTCAAATAACTATTAAATTAGATAATTATCTTAATTTTTTACTTTTAAAAACCAATCACGTATAGGATTATATAATTTTAAAATAACTTAATATAATAACTACACTTGAAAAAACATAACTGTATGTAAGTAAAAAATCAAAACCTAACACCTTTGGAAAGTTTCTGACTAAGTGCTACGCACTGGCTATCGCCCTTAGGACTTTAATGCTACCGTAGTGATATTATCAGGCAATACCCATTACCAGCTTCTCGCAGCGCCACTGAGTGCCCACAGCACTCATTCGCTGAAACAGATAGAATTTTCCAGTGGTTTTCCGGCTTATGCCGGTTTACATACACAGAAAACACAACGATTTCCCCATTCTTTGGTGCCATAAATTTCTGTTAAAAACTCATTCTTCCTGATTGATTTATGGGCACCTCTATATAAATTATTATCCTCGATATATTCAAAACGAATGTCAGATCAATATTATGACATTGAGCAGAAGCCCATAAGCGCAACGCAGAAGTTGCGCAGGCTTCATTATCCATACACACAATAGTAAAGCGAGGTAAGTGTTACGTATAATTTAGTAATACTACGCAACCTTTCAGCAATAAGGAGCGAAGCTCTGGTTTCTTATTTCTTTATTTATCTTTTATCTTGCGTGAACAGATAGAGATAAAACCATATAAATCATAATATTACACTCTACACATGATAATCAATTTCATGACAAAAAATTATTTATTGTATAACTATAAATTTTAAACTCACTACCATAGTAATACATTTAATAATTCTCATATCGGCATGGATAAAATATTCTTGTTTTTTAAAAAATATATTTGACATTTTATTTAAATATGCAATATATATTATCAGACCAACAACAAAAAGGAAATATTATAATGAATACAAATTTAACCATAACAAAAGAACAAAAGTCTGCTATTGCTAAAGCGTTAGATGTCACAGTAGATGAATTGGAAGAAATTACAATAAAAGCCAGCACGAAGAAGAAAACTTCATTTAAAGATGACTTTTCCGTGGTATTTAAAACGAATGTTGGAACGCTGGCAAAAATGAAGCTAACGCCTACTTCTTTCAGAATCACTATCTATCTTTTCTCTATCCTTGACTATGGTAATATCCTTGTCAATTTTTCCCAATCGAGAATAGCGGAGGATTTAGGATTGCATAAATCTAATGTATCCAGAGCTTTTAAAGAGCTATTTGATAATAAAATATTAATCCGTGATACAGAAAATGGTCATGTTTATTTGAACTCTAATTTATGTGTAAAAGGAATTCCTCATAAATTCATTGACGAACAAATGGATAAGTTTAAAAAATCAAAAGTAGAAACCGAGGATTTTGATAATTCATTTAATATTTATAGTGCAAAAAGAAAATCTGACAGATCAGTTATTGAATCAAAAAATGAAAAAAGAATGCAATGTAACCGTGACGACATTCCTTTTTAAAAAATATGGAGTGGATATAGCATTCATATATATACACTCCTTGTTGTATTGCCATGGTGAAATTATTCCATTATTTACTTTTATCATGTTAATTTATTTATATTAATAAAATATTATCGAGGATCGCTATGATTGATGTAAAAAACAACATTGAGCACATAAAATATTACTTTTACAATAATGAAATGTTATTTAAGAATGAGATCGAGAGAATTAGTAGCTTTAATTTCTGTGATAAATACTTACTTACTTTATCCACCCGAGAGTTTTTAGATTTTATAGAATTACTAATTGATGAAATTATCGAATCAGATATTGAAATACCCTGTAAGATAACAGACCTACTTAACTATATACTTGGTAAAGATATAGTCGTGAAAAATGACAAGGGTGAACATATATTACAAGATGTAATATTCAATGATTTCTCTGACATACAAAAAAGAGTCGACACTTTGAAATTATCTCACCAAGCAAATCAAGATAGGGAATTATTATTACATTGCGTATCGAAAAGCCCTACAAAAAAAAGTGACAAAAGAAGACTATAGCTCCCATTCAATATTCTGATTATATTTTTATCTTAGACATGAGTGTCGAATCAAAGTAGAATAAGGCACTCAGAATTTCAGTAAAGTATTATTTTTAATTCACTTCTATTCTTATCATTTAAATTTTACATTTCATTCATCACTTCACAAGTAGCTCAAATTTCTAAGTGTAATTTTTTTAAAAACATATGCAATTATTGACAACATCTTAATTCTAACTGATATTTCATAATTCTTATTGCTAATAATTTTAATTCTCGGCGAGACTTAATCAAAAGAATAAATGTCTCGTAGACAATTGATTGCTCAAATATATTAATCTTACTTATCTCTTCAAATACGCCTCTAATATCCCCTTCAAAATATTGACTTAACCAATATCCTATCCTCCTGTGAAGGTCATTATCTGAAAGAGCATCCATTATCTTTAAATCAAAGATCTGTGAGTATATTTCTAACTCAACACCGGTCATTGTGCATTCTTCACTTATAAAGTGTTCAATTCTCATTTTGATATCCTTGTAGTTAAAATGAGTTAAGCAGCATTTTTTCTTGTTTTATCTATTGCGGTTTGAATCCATTCTTCAATTTCTTCTTCAATGAAGGCCACAGATCGAATTCCTATTTTTATTGGGGCAGGAAAGCGCCCCTCGCTGATCAGGCGGTAGATCCAAGCTTTACCATAACCAGTTCGGTTCATCACTTCAGGTAGACGGATAAGGCGGGTTGTTTGGTTGTTCATTGTCAGTTCTCCATGCTTTGCTTCGATGGAGTGACTTTAGAATTGATTAGAAGAGAAAAATAGCGAGGGCCAAAACAAGGGAACCATGCGAGTTCCCTCGGGATGAGTTTGAGGAAGTTTAGTTCACTCAGAATCAGTGAGTTTCATCACGTCTGAAACTCTCATATTTTTTAACACACTGTTTTTATTTATAAAAAAATTAAACTGTCGAATAAAATCCTTCGTAATAGCTTTCATTGCAAGTGGTCGATCTGTGTCTTTTATTTGATAATGAAGCCTGGTCTGTGATTCGTCGTCGTCATCGGTATAAAGCAAACGTGAAAGTCTATCTTCTGATATTCGAACGTCATTGCATGAAGCCCAAAAGAGTATGTCCAGCATTGGGATCAGCCGATAGTTAATAATTTTTTTTATTACTCCATACCCGAAACGCATAGTCTCGACAGGATTGGGAGACACACCCTTAAACTTTCGCCATTGAGGCAATGCAGATTTTAAAGACTCTGCAATTTGTTCGTCCGTCCCACTTTCTAAATCTAACTCCAACAAAATTGAACTCTTAAAAAAGTCAGGCATTGATTCTGAAAGAGGGATCTCAGAGTAACTTTTATTAATTTCGTAATCATCCCCTCCTTTCCATAAAAAAATTCCACGCTTCATTGCCACAATACTCCATAACGCTATTTCTTCTGTATTGGTCAATAGAAAATGTGGTGGGTCGAGCAATTGATGCTCCATATTTAAATAACCAAGCCTTTCCTCTTCAATAAGGAAAGGATCACCGTTGAATATTTGCTGCTGGTAATTTAGAAATGCCTTTTGCTCAAAACCGTCTCTATTAGTTTTGAAGAACAGTGTTCTTGCCCAGAGTTCATGATACAAAAGTAACAACGATACTCCCTCGAATTTACGATAAGTATCAATGTTCAACCACGCTTTGATCTCTTTGGTATGCTCTGGCTTCCAGTTTTGCATTTCCCCCCCTGAGAATAGGCAAAATTCAGAAGGAATATATTAACCAGAGCATAAATAAGAAAGATACCCCAACAACCATCGAAACTTAAAAAGGTTGATGAGGTATCAGCAATCGTGATTCCTCAGAAGGTTTGGAGTTTACTCTTTTTTGAAGTCAAAGGGAGAAATTGCTCGCGTCCTCAAAGCATCAAGATAATCTGCCCACCACTGAACCATTAGACGGCGTTCATCAAGATGTTCAGCTTTATGTATATAGGCAGCCCTGACTGAGTTTCTTTCTTGATGGCTCATCTGACGCTCAACCGCATCCTTGGACCAAAAACCTGCTTCAATTAATGCGCTACAGGCCATCGCACGGAAACCGTGCCCACACACTTCGGTAGATGTGTCATATCCCATAGACCTTAAAGCCTTGTTCACCGTGTTCTCGCTCATAGGCTTTCTAAAATCATGATCACCGATGAACACAAGTCCATAGTCACCGCTGATTTCTCTGATTGCTTCCAGAATTTCTAAGGCTTGACGGCTTAATGGGACAAGATGTGGTGTTCGCATTTTTGACCCACGGTGTGAGTGTTTCACTCCGGGTAATGGTTCACGTTCCGCAGGGATCGTCCACATAGCGTTTTCTAAATCAATCTCTGACCATCTTGCAAACCTGAGTTCGCTGGAGCGAATGAAAATCAGCAATGTGAGCTTCACCGCTAGTTTGGTTAATTTCCTGCCTTTAAAACTATCAATGCGTTCCAGAAGTTCAGAGAAGCGATCAAAAGGTAAAGCGGGCCTGTGGGTTCGTTTTGCTACAGCAATAGCCCCAGACATCTCCTGAGCAGGGTTGTAGTCAATTAAACCATTCTGGACTGCATATCGCATTATTGCTGTGGTTCGCTGTTGCAGACGTGCTGCCACTTCCAGACGCCCGGAAGCTTCAACGACCTTGATCGGAACGAGTAGATCCTTGGTTTTAAGCTCGACAATTTTCCTCTTCCCTATCGAGGAGAAAAGGTTGTCTTCAAGACTTTTAAGAACTCGTTCGCTGTGTGAAGGAGACCATCGCCGATTACATGCGGTATGCCAGTCTCTTGCTATTGCTTCAAAGGTAAAAGCTTCGCTTTGCTCAATCTTGTCAGTTTTTTTCTTTTCGGAGGGATCAATACCAACAGATACCAACTTTTTCGCTTCATCTCTTTTTCTACGAGCTTCGCCAAGTGAGACTGTAGGATAGACACCTAATGCCAGAACTTTTTGTTTGCCGTCAAAACGGTATTGCAATCGCCAATACTTAGCGCCATTTGGATTGATTAGCAGGTGCATACCCTGCCCATCGGTGAGTTTGAAGGGTTTATCTGAGGGTTTGGTTGTTCGAACTTTGATATCAGTGAGTGCCATCAGTTGATACCTCCATTGTTGGTATCAAAATCAATCGAACCGAAGATACCACCAGTTATACCATCATTTGTTGGTATATGTGGATAGATGTGAGTGGACGTCAAGAGACACAGAACAGAGGGGAAACAGCGTAAATGCTGGATTTTAGAGACAAAAAAAGACGTCAGTAGACGTCGATTTTGTACTTTTTGGTGCCGAAGGCCGGACTCGAACCGGCACGTATTTCTACGGTTGATTTTGAATCAACTGCGTCTACCGATTTCGCCACTCCGGCACGGAAGGGGAACTGCTGATAGCGGGTTGCATTATACCTGTTGCGGATCCCTGCGCAAGCATTGCCCAGCGTAACGCCTTCTGAACGCCGAAAAAAACATCACTTCCCCCACAAATCACCCTGCTTTTGGAACCGTGCACGCAAAACACTGCAACGTGACGAGGGTGGTTTACATTCTTCTCGCATTGTTATCTGATCCTGTTACGGGTTTTGCTATTCACCATCCGAATCAATCAGGACAAACGTATGCGGTTTTATCAGGTCGATCCCACGCTTGAAAGCTATTGGCGTGGGGTTATCCTTTTTGGCAAGAACTTCGCGACATACAAGTTTGCGCTGGCGCATGCGCTGTATGACGTCTCTCATGAACATGAAGTCATCCGTCTTGAAGACCTGGCGGTTCCCTTCAGTCGACATCTCTGCGCGCATTTGCGGGATGCCGCCAAACAAACGCTCAACATGAGTAAACCCGGGCCATTACTGAAAGCGTGCATTCAGTTTAACGAGGGTGCAATCTCTGATGACCAGCTCATTCAACAGACCGTGAAGCACGGGTTCGGCATTGTACTGGACGCGTTTCATAACGTCGGTGGCGGCCCCATCGCTAAGCAGTTTTTCATCAATGAGCGGCGAGAAAGTAAAAGCATCCGCCTGACCGATGATTTTTATCACCTCACCCAAAGTGCACAGTTCCACAACCTGACGCATGAAACGGATGCCCGCTGGAATCTGGTGGAAAAAGCCTGGGAGATGAACCTCCCGCCGGAATTGCTGGATGTCCATTACGACCCGAATCAGGAAACGCTGTTCACCCTGGCGAAATCGTCACGCATTACGCTCACCAGTTGCCGTAACAGCCTGAATGGCTATCAGAAAGGCCACTGTTTCTACTGCCACGCGCCCATCAGCCTTGAGGCTGGCCATGTGCAGTTGACGGATGTTGATCATTTTCTGCCGCTGAAAATTCAATCGTCGCTACCGGGCGTGAATCTGAATGGCGTCTGGAATCTGGTTCTGGCCTGCCAGCCCTGTAATCGCGGCATTGAAGGGAAGTCGGATCGTGTGCCTGTGCTGGATTTACTGTATCGTCTTCATGCCCGCAATGAGTATTTTATTAACAGCAGGCTGCCGTTGCATGAGGCGATTATTAATCAGACCGGCAAAAACAAATCTCAACGTCAGACATTTTTAAACGACAGCTGGAACGCAGCATTTAGCCTTCGGCTGCAAACCTGGAAGCCACCCGTTCGAGAGACACTGATCCTCTGATGACTATTAACTTTTACCAGACCAATGCCCGACAGTTTTTTGACAGCACCGTCAACGTGGATATGTCTTCGCTGTATGCCGCATTCACCGAACAGCTTGCACCGAATGCCCGTGTGCTGGACGCCGGTTGTGGCTCGGGCCGAGACAGCAAAGCTTTTCGCGAAATGGGATATCAGGTTGAAGCCTTCGACGCATCATCTGAGATGGTGACGTTGGCTTCCCGGCATGCCGCCGTTCCAGTTCGTCAGTTGTCGTTTCATGAACTCACGGACACCGAGCGCTATCAGGGGATCTGGTGTTGTGCCTCGCTGTTGCACCTGCCCGCATCACAACTTCCGGATGCGATGCAAAAGCTTGCCCGTGCTCTGATGCCTGGCGGCGTCTGGTATGTCTCGTTCAAATACGGTGACAGCGAACGCGTAAAAGAAGGTCGGCATTTTACCGATCTCAACGAGCAGACATTCAGCAAACTGATTCAACCGCTACCCGGCATTCACATCCAATCGACATGGCTGACGGAAGATAAGCGGCCGGACCGGAATGAAACCTGGCTGAACGCTCTTTTGCGTAAGGCGTAGTATTTAGTCTCAACGGGCAAAGGAATTGCCTGAAAAATCAGACAATCCCTTCTGCCACAGCACTTTTCTTGCCCCCTTCTGCTAAGCACCACCTGACCCCATGCTCTACACTCTCTGTTCAACGCCATAAGAGGGGAAGTGCGATGTCCATCATAAAAAGCTACGCCGCAAAGCAGGCAGGTTCCGACCTGGAAGTGTGGGAATACGATGCCGGTGAGCTAAAGCCGGAAGATGTGGAAGTCCTGGTGGATTACTGCGGGATTTGCCATTCCGACCTGTCGATGATCGACAATGAATGGGGCATGTCGAGCTATCCGCTGGTTGCGGGCCACGAAATTATTGGTCGCGTGGCGGCCCTGGGCGAAGCTGCGCAGAACAAAGGCCTGAAAGTGGGTCAACGCGTGGGCGTGGGCTGGACCGCACGCAGCTGCGGTCATTGCGATGCCTGCATCAGCGGCAATCAGATCAACTGTCTGGAAGGCTCTGTGCCGACCATCATGAACCGCGGTGGTTTCGCCGATAAGCTTCGCGCCGACTGGCAATGGATTATCCCTCTGCCGGAAAGCATTGATATTGAAACCGCAGGCCCGCTGCTGTGCGGCGGCATTACGGTCTTTAAACCGCTGCTGCTCAATAACGTTACTGCCACCAGCCGCGTTGGGGTGATTGGTATCGGTGGTCTGGGGCATATCGCCATTAAACTGCTGCACGCGATGGGCGCGGAAGTGACGGCATTTAGCTCTAATCCGGCGAAGGAAAAAGAAGTGCTGGCGATGGGTGCTGACCGCGTGGTCAACAGCCGAGACCCGGAAGCGCTGAAAACGTTAGCCGGTCAGTTTGACCTGATCATCAACACCGTGAGCGTGGACCTCGACTGGCAGCCGTACTTTGAAGCGCTGGCCTACGGCGGCAACTTCCATACCGTCGGCGCGGTGATGAAACCGTTGCAGGTCCCGGCCTTTACACTGATTGGCGGCGACCGTAGCATTTCGGGTTCGGCTACCGGTAACCCGGCGGAGCTGCGTAAGCTGATGAAGTTTGCCGGTCGCACTAAAGTGGCGCCGACGACTGAGATGTTCCCGATGTCGCAAATCAACGAAGCGTTGAAGCATGTGCGTGACGGCAAAGCCCGTTATCGCGTGGTGTTGAAAGCGGATTTTTAAGCATCGCGAGTTGAATATGAGTGCCCGGCAGCGGCTACGCCTTGCCGGGCCTGGAGAATTATCCCGTCACTAAAGCGGCAAACACCTCCGCAATCGCCACTGCCCCCGGGTCGGTGACGCCTTCAAGGTTCTCTTTATTCACATACGATGAGCGCCCCGCTCCCGCCTTTTGCATTGTGGCCGTGCTTTCTGCGCCGGTTTTGGCAGCGCTGACGGCGGCTTGCAGGTTCTGATCGCGTAAGCTCTCGAGCGCGGGCTGCAGCGCATCGATCAACGTCCGATCACCGAGATCGGCCCCGCCATACTGTTTCATCTGCTGCAGACCGGTTAACAGCGCGTCCGGGAGTTTTTTGCCGTCATGCACGGCCTGCCCGGCGGCGGTGAAGAAAATAGACATCAATACCCCGCTGGAGCCGCCCATTACCGTCGCCAGCCGCTCGCCAATAACCTGTAACAGCTGCGCGCTGTCGTTCAACGGCAATTTGCCCGCAGTGAGCTGCTCGGCAATATCCCGTGCGCCTTCGGCAAACGTCGAGCCGGTATCGCCATCGCCCACTTTTGCATCCAGCGCGTTGAGACGGTTCTCGAGGTCGATGAGCGTCTGCGTGGCGGCCAGCAGAATCGCTTTCACCTGCGGATTATCAGAAGGCGTGGCTTCTACACTGTCATGAATTTTGTCGTGTGCGATGGTTTTGAGTGGCGCGAAAGCCACCGGTTTTTGCCAGCCGAGGGTCTCTACGTCAGCCTGTAGCGCTTGTTCAAACTCAGGCGTGAGTTTCAGCAGCGAGAGCGAAAAGCCCTTCATGTCGAGCGAACTCACCAGCGTCGCGGGGCCAATCAGCCAGCCAATCTGGTTCTTCAATGCAGAATGGGCCAGCTCTTTGGTCAGCAACGCCATCTCCAGCGCCGACACGCCGCCCAGGTTGTTAATCAACACCGCCACGTTGGCGTCGCCGACTTTCGCCTGCAGCGGTTTCACCAGCGTCTCGATGAGCTTTTTGCTGTTATGGCTGTCGACCACTGACGCGCCCGGCTCACCGTGAATACCCAGCCCAAGCTCGACGTGGCCAGGCTTGATGCGCCCCTCTTCGTCATCGCTGCCCGGCAAGTTACAGCTCTCCATCGCCACGCCGAGGCTGAACACGTTGTCACAGGCCTGCTGCGCGATGTGACGTACTTCGCTGAGGGTTTTCCCCTGCTCGGCGGCGTAGCCCGCGATTTTATGCACCAGTACCGTCCCCGCGATGCCGCGCGGCTGTTTGTTATCCGGCAGCGCAATGTCGTCGGCGACGATAATCATTTCGACTTTCAGACCATGGCGTTTGGCTTTTTCAGCCGCCAGGCCAAAGTTCAGGCGATCGCCGGTGTAATTTTTGACGATCAGCAGACAGCCGCGATCGCCGGTCACCGCCACGATGGCGTTGAGTACCGCATCTACGCTCGGCGAGGCGAACAGGTCGCCGCACACCGCGGCGGTGAGCATCCCTTTGCCGACAAACCCGGCATGGGCCGGTTCGTGGCCGGAGCCGCCGCCCGAAATAACCGCCACGCGGCTTTTATCCCAGTCGCCACGGGCAATCACCCGAATGGCCGGATCGATATCCAGGCGCACCAGGTTGCCGTGCGGGGCCGATAACACAATGCCTTCGATGGCGTCGTTGACCAGCTGTTGGCGGTCATTAAAGAAGAATCTGGACATGACTTTCCACTCCTGTGAAACGTTCGTTGTAAACGGATAGGAAAAGCATAGTCGGCACTGCGTATTACGCCGCAAAGTCGAAAACGGACTGGGCATTTTTTCCCCGGCTTTGACCTATACTCGACGCAGATTAACGGAGGAAACATCATGAGCTCACCCCTGCTGATTGCCCGGACAACGGAACAACAACTGTATTTATTGCCTGGAATGGCCAACCGCCATGGTCTGATTACCGGTGCCACGGGGACGGGGAAAACCGTCACCCTGCAAAAAATGGCTGAGTCGTTTTCAGAGATTGGCGTACCGGTATTTATGGCCGACGTGAAAGGTGATTTGACCGGTGTGGCTAAGGATGGCCAGGCCTCTGAGAAGCTGCTGGAAAGACTGAAAAAAATCGGCGTAACCGACTGGCAGCCGCACAGCAATCCGGTGGCGGTATGGGATATCTTCGGCGAGAAAGGTCACCCCGTTCGCGCCACGGTGTCAGACCTCGGGCCGCTGCTGCTCGCGCGCCTGCTCAACCTGAATGAAGTGCAGGCGGGCGTGCTGAATATTATCTTCCGCATCGCTGACGATCAGGGCCTGCTGTTGCTCGATTTCAAAGACCTGCGCGCCATCACTCAGTACATCGGTGATAACGCCAAATCGTTCCAGAATCAGTACGGGAATATTAGCGGCGCCTCGGTGGGCGCTATCCAGCGCGGGCTGTTGACGCTCGAGCAACAGGGTGCGGAGCATTTCTTTGGCGAACCGATGCTCGACATCAAAGACTGGATGCGGACCGACAGCAACGGCAAAGGCGTGATCAACATTCTCAGCGCCGAAAAGCTCTACCAAATGCCGAAGCTGTACGCTGCCAGCCTGCTGTGGATGCTGTCAGAACTGTACGAACAGCTGCCGGAAGCGGGCGATTTAGAGAAACCTAAACTGGTGTTCTTCTTTGACGAAGCGCACCTGCTGTTCAGCGACGCGCCGCAGGTGCTGCTGGATAAAATCGAGCAGGTGATCCGCCTGATTCGCTCCAAAGCGGTCGGGGTTTATTTTGTCTCGCAGAACCCGTCGGATATTCCGGATAATGTCCTCGGTCAGCTCGGGAATCGTGTGCAGCACGCCTTGCGCGCCTTTACGCCGAAAGATCAGAAAGCGGTGAAAACGGCGGCGCAAACCATGCGTGCGAACCCGGCTTTCGATACCGAAAAAGCGATTCAGGAGCTTGGCACTGGTGAGGCGCTGGTGTCGTTCCTCGACGAAAAAGGCAGCCCGTCGGTTGTCGAACGGGTGATGGTGATTGCGCCTTGTTCCCGGATGGGGCCGGTAACCGATGATGAGCGCAACGGGCTTATCAACACCTCGCCGCTGTACGGGAAATATGAAGACGCGGTGGACAGAGAGTCGGCGTTTGAGAAGCTGCAACAAGGCGTTCAGGCGACAACCGAACAGCAAAACGCCCCGCCAGCGAAAGGAGCTTCCGCAGAGGTCGATGACGGCATTCTCGGCGGTTTGAAGGATATTCTGTTTGGCACTACCGGGCCACGGGGCGGCAAGCACGACGGCGTGGTGCAAACGATGGCCAAAAGCGCCACCCGACAGATTACCAATCAGATAGTGCGTGGCATGTTGGGGAGTTTGCTGGGAGGAAGAAAGCGGTAACTGCTGTTGCCCGGTGGCGCTGCGCTTACCGGGCCAACACTGCAAAACGCGGTTTGGAGGCCCAGCAAACATTGCGCCGCCGGGCACGGTCCGGGAATTACGCTTTACGCGTCATCAACCACAGGCTAATCAGGAAGAAGCTAGCGCTTGGCAACAGCGCGCCGACAATCGGCGGTATGCCGTACACTAGCGTTAGCGGGCCGAAAATCTGGTCGAGGACGTAGAACACAAAGCCGAAGCTTATCCCTGTCACCACGCGCACGCCCATCGCCACGCTTCGCAGCGGGCCGAAGATGAACGACAGCGCCATCAGCATCATGACCGCCACCGACATCGGCTGGAAGATTTTACTCCACATATTCAGCTGGTAACGCCCGGCATCCTGGCCACTTGATTTCAGATACTTCACGTAATTGTGCAGGCCGCTTATCGACAGCGCATCCGGATCCAGCGCCACGACGCCGAGTTTGTCCGGCGTGAGGTTGGTTTTCCAGATCCCGCTAACGGTCTGCGAACCCGTCACCTGCTTCGGATCGCTCAGGTTGGATTCATCCACCTGCGACAGGCGCCAGGCCTTAGCGTCTTTATCGAATTTCGCCGACGCGGCGTAGCGTACCGACTGCAAACGACGCTGATCGTTGAAACTGTAAATGCTGATGGCACCCAGTTGGTCATCGCCTTTGATACGTTCGATGTAGATGTAGTTGTTGCCGTCTTTCGCCCACATGCCCTGCTGGGTGGACAGCAGCGAACCGCCGTACATCGCCTGCGCACGCAGGTTTCGCGCCATTTGCTCGCCCTGCGGAGCCACCCATTCGCCAATCGCCATGGTCAGCAGCACCAGCGGAATCGCGGTTTTCATTACTGACATCGCCACCTGCATACGGGTAAAACCCGACGCCTGCATGACCACCAGTTCACTGCGCTGCGCCAGCATCCCAAGACCTAACAGTGCGCCCAGAAGCGCGGCCATCGGGAAGAAGATCTGCACGTCTTTCGGTACGCTGAGCAGGGTATACATGCCCGCACCGAGCGCGTCATAGGTGCCCTGCCCGGCTTTTTTCAGCTGGTCAACGAACTTGATGATGCCCGAGAGCGACACCAGCATGAACAGCGTCATCATGATGGTGGTGAAAATAGTTCTACCGATATAGCGGTCGAGTACGCCAAATAACTGCATTATACCGCTCCTTTCCTGCTAAACCGCGCACGAACGCGACGCATCGGCACCGTATCCCAGACGTTCAGGAGCACAGCCAGACCGAAGTACAGCAGGTTAATCGCCCACATCCAGATGGTCGGGTCAATTTTGCCTTTGCCACCGTTGGATTTAAGTGAGGTTTGCACCAGGAAGAACACCAGATACAGCAGCATCGCGGGCAGCATCGACAGCACGCGCCCCTGACGCGGGTTCACGACGCTCAGAGGAACCACCATCAGCGCCATGATAAACACTGTCGCTATCAGCGTTAAACGCCAGTGCAGTTCTGAACGGGCCCGCGGCGTATCCGCATTCCATAGCGCACTCATGCCCATTTGTTCGGTATCGTTAGGATCAAGTGCCACCGCCTGATGGCCGATAATTGCCTGATAATCTTTGAAATCGGTGATGCGGAAATCACGCAGCATCGCGGTACCTTCAAAGCGGGTGCCTTTGTTCAGGTTTACCACCTGCGAACCGTCTTTCTGCTGTGAGAGATATCCGGAATCGGCTACAACCACCGATGGACGCGCGTTGCCCTTGGTACGGATCTGCGCCAGGAATACGTTCTGGAAATTGCTTCCGTTAACGTCTTCAATAAACAGCACCGAATTGCCATCACTGGCCTGCTGGAACTGACCCTTAGCCAGTGCCGCCATGCCTGGGTTGGCTTTGGCTTCCGCCAGCACTTCGTCCTGATGACGTGAAGACCACGGCCCAGCCCACATCACGTTTACGGCCGCCACGATGGCAGTAAAGAGTGCGAGGATCATCGCGGCTTTCACCAGCACGGCTTTACTCAGGCCGCACGCGTGCATCACCGTGATTTCACTTTCGGTGTAGAGTTTGCCCAGCGTCATCAACAGGCCAAGGAACAGACTGAGGGGCAGAATAAGTTGCGCCATTTCTGGCACCCCGAGACCCAACAGGGAAAGCACGAGGTTTGTCGGGATGTCACCATCTACCGCTGCGCCCAGGATCCTGACCAATTTCTGGCAGAAAAAGATCAGAAGCAGGATGAAGAGGATCGCCAGCTGGCTTTTCAGCGTCTCCCGCACGAGATATCTTATGATTATCACTATAAATACGCCCGTTAAAACCCGTCTTATTACAGGAAAATTGCTTGTTTCATGGCTTAAACGTCATTTATTCTCTTGAGTCGTCGAAAACATCGCTAAGATTATATGACTCAGCGGCTTTACGTTTCAGACCCGGTTCTGACGAGCCAACATCGCGATATCGTTAAGATTAACACGAAGTCACCGCAACAGCGGACATGAGTTACGAAAGCTTGCAATTCTATCCGTAGCCACCGCCGTTGTCTTTAAGATTCAGGAGCGTAGTGCATGGAGTTCAGTGTAAAAAGCGGTAGCCCGGAGAAACAGCGGAGCGCCTGCATCGTTGTTGGCGTCTTTGAACCACGCCGTCTCTCCCCGATAGCCGAGCAACTTGATAAAATCAGCGACGGCTATATCAGCGCCCTGCTGCGTCGTGGCGAGCTGGAAGGCAAACCAGGCCAGACTCTGCTGCTGCACCACGTGCCGAACGTGCTCTCCGAGCGCATTCTGCTGATTGGGTGCGGCAAAGAACGCGAGCTTGATGAGCGTCAGTATAAGCAAGTTATTCAGAAAACGATCAATACGCTGAATGACACCGGCTCGATGGAAGCGGTTTGCTTCCTCACCGAGCTGCACGTTAAAGGCCGCAATAACTACTGGAAAGTACGCCAGGCGGTTGAAACGGCTAAAGAAACCCTTTACAGCTTCGACCAGTTGAAAACCAACAAAAGCGAGCCTCGTCGCCCACTGCGTAAAATGGTGTTCAATGTGCCAACCCGTCGCGAATTAACCAGCGGCGAGCGCGCGATTCAGCACGGTCTGGCGATTGCCTCCGGTATTAAAGCCGCGAAAGATCTCGGCAATATGCCGCCGAACATCTGTAACGCCGCGTACCTCGCGTCGCAGGCGCGTCAGCTGGCAGATTCCTACAGCAAGAACGTCATCACCCGCGTTATCGGCGAACAGCAGATGCGCGAGCTGGGTATGCACTCTTATCTGGCGGTCGGTAACGGCTCACAGAACGAGTCACTGATGTCGGTCATTGAATACAAAGGCAATCCGTCAGAAGATGCGCGTCCTATCGTCCTGGTCGGTAAAGGCCTGACCTTTGACTCTGGCGGTATCTCCATCAAGCCGGCCGAAGGCATGGACGAGATGAAGTACGACATGTGCGGCGCGGCGGCAGTTTACGGCGTGATGCGCATGGTGGCAGAGTTACAGCTGCCACTGAACGTAGTCGGCGTACTCGCGGGCTGTGAAAACATGCCGGGCGGGCGAGCGTATCGTCCAGGCGACGTGCTGACGACAATGTCCGGGCAGACGGTTGAAGTGCTGAACACCGATGCCGAAGGCCGTCTGGTACTGTGCGATGTGCTGACCTACGTTGAGCGTTTCGAACCTGAAGCGGTTATCGACGTGGCGACCCTGACCGGCGCCTGTGTGATTGCGCTGGGCCATCACATCACCGGCCTGATGTCGAACCACAACCCGCTGGCGCATGAGCTTATCGGCGCGTCCGAACAGGCTGGCGACCGCGCGTGGCGCCTGCCGCTTGGCGATGAATACCAGGAACAGCTGGAAACTAACTTTGCGGATATGGCCAACATTGGCGGTCGTCCTGGCGGCGCCATTACCGCAGGCTGCTTCCTGTCGCGCTTTGCCCGCAAGTACAACTGGGCGCATCTGGATATTGCCGGCACCGCCTGGCGCTCCGGTAAAGCCAAAGGGGCTACTGGTCGTCCGGTTGCCCTGCTGTCTCAGTTCCTGTTGAACCGCGCAGGATTTAGCGGCGAAGAGTAAGTCAATGATTGCCCGGCGGCGTAATGCTTGCCGGACCTACAAGATTTACGTAAGCCGGGCCTGCCCGGCGATACGTTTAAATCCACCACAAGAAGCCCCATATGAATAAGAATGCGACGTTTTACCTGCTCGACAACGAAGACACCGCCGACGGCTTAAGCGCCGTGGAGCAACTGGTGTGCGAACTGACGGCAGACCGCTGGCGGGCGGGGAAGCGCATTCTGATCGCCTGTGAAAATGAGAATCAGGCCATTCGCCTCGATGAGGCGCTGTGGTCGCGGCCGCCGGAAAGCTTTGTGCCACACAATTTGTCCGGTGAAGGTCCGCGCGGCGGCGCGCCTGTGGAAATTGCCTGGCCGCAAAAACGTAACAGCAGCCCGCGAGATATACTGATTAGCCTGCGTGTGGGCTTTGCAGATTTTGCCACCGCTTTCACAGAAGTGATAGACTTCGTACCTCACGAAGATTCTTTAAAACAACTGGCGCGCGATCGCTACAAAGCGTACCGCATGGCTGGTTTTAACCTGAATACGGCAACCTGGAAATAATGGAAAAGACATACAACCCACAAGATATCGAACAGCCGCTTTACGAGCACTGGGAAAAGCAGGGCTATTTCAAACCGAATGGTGATGAAAGCCAGGAAAGCTTCTGCATCATGATCCCGCCTCCGAACGTCACCGGCAGTTTGCATATGGGTCATGCCTTCCAGCAAACCATCATGGATACCATGATCCGCTACCAGCGCATGCAGGGCAAAAACACCCTGTGGCAGGCTGGTACTGACCATGCGGGTATTGCTACCCAGATGGTGGTTGAGCGTAAGATTGCCGCTGAAGAAGGTAAAACCCGTCAAGACTACGGTCGCGATGCCTTTATCGACAAAATCTGGCAGTGGAAAACAGAATCTGGCGGCACCATTACCCGTCAGATGCGCCGTCTCGGTAACTCCGTAGACTGGGAGCGCGAGCGTTTCACTATGGACGAAGGCCTTTCCAATGCCGTGAAAGAAGTCTTCGTTCGCCTGTACAAAGAAGATTTGATTTATCGTGGTAAGCGTCTGGTCAACTGGGACCCGAAACTGCGTACCGCGATTTCTGACCTGGAAGTGGAAAACCGCGAGTCTAAAGGCTCGATGTGGCACATCCGCTATCCGTTGGCCGACGGCGCAAAAACTGCCGACGGTAAAGATTACCTGGTGGTCGCGACGACCCGTCCGGAAACCCTACTGGGCGATACTGGTGTTGCCGTAAACCCGGAAGATCCGCGTTATAAAGATCTGATCGGCAAATTCCTGGTACTGCCGCTGGTTAACCGCCGTATTCCGATTGTGGGTGATGAACATGCCGACATGGAAAAAGGCACCGGCTGCGTGAAAATCACCCCGGCTCACGACTTTAACGACTACGAAGTCGGTAAACGTCACGCTCTGCCGATGATCAACATCCTGACCTTCGACGGCGATATCCGTGAAAGCGCGCAGGTTTTCGACACCAAAGGCGAAGAATCTGACGTATACGCAGCCGACATCCCGGCTGAATACCAGAAACTGGAGCGTTTTGCTGCGCGTAAAGCTGTGGTTGCCGCCATTGACGCTCTCGGCCTGCTCGAAGAAATCAAACCTCACGATCTGACCGTGCCGTACGGTGACCGTGGCGGCGTGGTTATCGAACCGATGCTTACCGACCAGTGGTACGTGCGTGCAGACGTACTTGCAAAACCGGCTGTCGAAGCGGTTGAAAATGGTGACATCCAGTTCGTACCGAAGCAGTACGAAAATATGTATTTCTCCTGGATGCGCGACATTCAGGACTGGTGTATCTCCCGTCAGCTGTGGTGGGGCCATCGTATCCCGGCATGGTACGACAACGACGGCAACGTGTACGTGGGCCGTACCGAAGACGAAGTACGTCAGGAAAACAACCTGAGCGCCGACGTTGCGTTGCGCCAGGACGACGATGTGCTCGACACCTGGTTCTCCTCCGCGCTGTGGACCTTCTCTACCCTCGGATGGCCGGAAAACACTGATGCGCTGCGTCAGTTCCACCCAACCAGCGTGATGGTTTCCGGCTTCGACATCATCTTCTTCTGGATTGCCCGCATGATCATGATGACCATGCACTTCATCAAAGATGAAGACGGCAAGCCGCAGATCCCGTTCAAGACCATCTACATGACCGGTCTGATCCGTGATGACGAAGGCCAGAAGATGTCCAAATCTAAGGGCAACGTCATTGACCCTCTGGATATGGTCGACGGGATTTCGCTGGCAGACCTGCTGGAGAAACGTACCGGCAACATGATGCAGCCGCAGCTGGCAGAGAAAATCGCCAAGCGCACCGAGAAGCAATTCCCGGACGGCATCGAGCCGCACGGCACCGACGCCCTGCGTTTCACCCTGGCGGCGCTGGCCTCTACCGGCCGCGACATCAACTGGGACATGAAACGTCTGGAAGGTTACCGTAACTTCTGTAACAAGCTGTGGAACGCCAGCCGCTTTGTGCTGATGAACACCGAAGACCAGGATTGCGGCTTCAACGGCGGCGAAATGACTCTGTCGCTGGCAGATCGCTGGATCCTCGCCGAATTCAACCAGACCATCAAAGCATACCGTGACGCGCTGGACAGCTTCCGCTTCGATATCGCCGCGGGCATCCTGTACGAGTTCACCTGGAACCAGTTCTGCGACTGGTATCTGGAGCTGACCAAACCAGTAATGACTGGCGGTTCTGAAGCAGAACTGCGCGGCACTCGCCATACGCTGGTGACGGTGCTGGAAGGTCTGCTGCGTATTGCGCACCCGATCATTCCGTTTATCACCGAAACCATCTGGCAGCGCGTGAAGGTTATCGCCGGAATTTCCGCCGACACCATCATGCTGCAGCCGTTCCCGGCATTCGATGCCGCTCAGGTGGATGAAGCCGCGCTGGCCGATACCGAATGGCTGAAGCAGGCTATCATTGCAGTGCGTAACGTTCGTGCTGAGATGAACATCTCCCCGGGTAAACCGCTGGATCTGTTGCTGCGCGGTTGCAGTAAAGATGCTGAGCGTCGTGTGAACGACAACCTCAGCTTCCTGCAGACCCTGGCACGCCTGGAAAGCATCACCGTGCTGCCTGCCGATGACAAAGGTCCCGTTTCCGTGACCAAAATCATCGACGGTGCCGAGCTGCTGATCCCAATGGCTGGCCTCATCAACAAAGAAGATGAGCTGGTGCGTCTGGCGAAAGAAGTGGCGAAAGTTGAAGGTGAAATTGGCCGCATCGAAAGCAAACTGGCGAACGAAGGTTTCGTGGCGCGTGCCCCGGAAGCCGTTATTGCCAAAGAGCGCGAGAAGCTCGACGGCTACGCAGAAGCAAAAGCGAAGCTGATTGAACAGCAGGCCGTTATCGCTGCGCTGTAATCGTCATTAAACGTATCAAGCCGGGCGAATGCCCGGTTTTTTTATGCCTGCCGCTTATCGGCACCTAAATAAACGGAGTGGCCACCATCATCCCACGCGAAATTATCGCAAAGAAACCGGAATCGTTAGGCCCGTCGGTATCATCAAGCTCAACATCATCCAGTTCCCCTACGACGCAAGTATTGCTGGCCAGATAGCGCATGTAACACATTTTGGCCCACGGATAAGCCAGCCCAAAGGTACACATCGTCGCCAGGATTAAGACCAGTATCTGCATCAGCAGCCCAACGAAAGTCAGGGATGAACGGAAAGTCAGTGAATCCCCCAGACGCAATCCGTTAATAAACTGATTGCGCAGCGAAGCCTTGGAAAATATTGACATCAGAACAATTGCGATAAAGTAAAGGACATAGCTAACAATAATTTGTGGAATATACTCCTGCGCCACCGCATCACTTATTGCTGGATCCATCTCCCCCTGTCCCATTGCTTTGAATAAAGTACTATAAAACGGCGCCATCAATTTTACGATTACAATCGCAAACGGAACCAATATAAGCATGGCTGCGATACAAATAGCCATGCAGCGTTTAAGAGAAATGTCGATGCGGAAAGGGTGAATACCAAAACGGGTATGGTTTCCCAGGAGGTGCATCCATTTACCATACATAAATCCATTGGTGATACCTACAGATAACAGCCCCAGCACACCTAAGACGGCGAGCTGAATTAATCCACCATTCGTACTTTCAGGTATTCCCATAGTGCGGTTAACGCCAAAGAGGAAAAAAATTACCGCAATGCCAAGCAGCAGCGGCAACCCCAGCATCGTCCACATGACTTTACCCACGCTACATTTAAAACCAAAGCGCACATCATTCAGTCGGGTCATCATTGCCTGATAACGCAATCCTTTTGCCATCATAAGCGGCATCAACGCCCATAGCAGGAGGATAGGAAGAAAACCGAACAGCAGATTTATACTCTCACAGACTAGCGTCAGGACAATAAAGATAAGGCCGACTAACAGCCAGCTCACCAGAAATGCCCCTCCGGTGGCATGATAGTCAAAATGAACGCCATTTAACTCCATATTTTTATAAATATAGCGACGTGATTTAACGTATGCCCAGGGTAGATAAATACCCAACGTAATTATTGTCAGTAATAAATTCCCCAGGCAAATTAAAAAGAAGGGCCAAGCCTTCCCATGAAATACAAATACATGCTGTGAATTCGCAGTACCAACCTCGCTACTAGTCATATTAAAACATTCCCTTTTATTAATATGTATAACCTGGATAAATAATTACCCTGCCATGTTAAAAACGCAGTATGTCTGGCATTTAACCCAACAGCAAGATACAGAATTCATGGAATCGGATCTTGCACGCTGTTTATGAGAGTGGTATTAAATGGCATTATGATTCATGTATTTTTTATTGAGCAATAGAATGAATATCTCTCATGAGCAGCCACTCTCCTTACGCGCCCTGACACCCGATGACAACCCGGCGATCGCCCGCGTCATTCGACAAGTCTCCGCCGAATACGGCCTCACTGCCGATAAAGGCTATACCGTTGCTGACCCGAACCTGGACGAGCTGTATCAGCTCTACAGCCAGCCTGGGCATGCTTATTGGGTGATCGAACAGGACGGTAAAGTGGTGGGCGGCGGTGGTGTCGCGCCACTAACGTGCAGCGAGCCCGATATTTGTGAACTGCAAAAAATGTATTTTCTGCCTGAAGCGCGCGGAAAAGGGTTCGCCAAGAAGCTGGCGCTGCAGGCAATGGATCACGCCCGTGAGCATGGGTTTACCCGCTGCTATCTGGAAACTACCGCCTTTCTTAAAGAAGCGATTATGCTGTATGAGCATCTCGGCTTTGAGCATATCGACGGCCCGCTCGGTTGTACCGGCCACGTCGACTGCGAAGTGCGGATGTTGAAAACGCTTTAGTACGTTTTGGTGCGGGATTTCCCCCGCATCCTGGCCCTCTGTCACGCCGTGTGAGGGGGGAGCCCGCTATGAAAACGAAACTCTGTATCTGGCGTCGAAATCAGCGCCGCCTCCACTTCCCCAAAATGCCGCACGCGCGCCGTGATATCCTCGTCTGACACCTGCTGAGCCAGCGCCAGATAATCCTGATAATGCCGCGCCTCGGAGCGCAGCAGCGACAGATAAAACGCCTGCAAATCATCATCCAGATACGGCGCCAGCGCGGCAAAACGCTCACAGGAGCGCGCCTCGATGTACGCCCCACAAATCAGCTTGTCGATAAGCGTCAGCGGTTCATGAGTGCGCACTTCCTTGAGCATACCTTTGGCGTAGCGGCTGGCGGTTATCTTCACGTATGGAATGTCCCGCGCAGTCATGATCTCCCGCACCTGCCAGAAGTGATGCAACTCCTCTTTGATGAGCAGCACCATGCTGTCGATGAGCTGTCGGCCCCATACATCATCGGTCTGCGGCATTATGCTTTTACCAATCTGCTTTTGCAGGGCGGCAAAATCAGGCTCCGGGCCACCACGAAACGCAAAGGCTTCGTACGGCTGCAGCCACGCCAGCAGCGCATCAGCCCCGTCTTTATCGGCTACGTATTTGCGTACCAATAGCATGGCGGTCTGCGCGGCTTTCAGCTCGCACACCAGATGGTCAGTCAGCAACAGAGGAAGGTGTTCAGGGGAACGGGCCTGGTCTATCCACGCCTGCGGCGTAGGGCACTGGAGAAAGGTTAAAACAGGAGCGAGTATTTGCGGGTAATGCATGTATCTTGCGCAGTCTCTTATAAACATACTCTAAATAAAATGCGGCAGCGGGTGCTGCCGCATCCGTCATTACTTAGTGGCGAACGCCATCGTCGTCTTCGTCGATCTCGTCTTCGTCATCACCTTCTTCGCCTTCACCGTTCGGATCTTCGAAGTAGGTTCCCCAGCCGTCATATTCCACGCCAAACTTCTCAGCGAGGTTCATCAACTGTTCAACCTGTGAATCGATGAGCTCTCGGTTCAGGGCACATTCGCTGAGTGCGTCGCAGCAGATAACCACTTCGCCGCCTTCTTCCACTTCCAGCTCTTCCGGCTCGGTCACTTCGTAACCCAGTTTGAAGACTTCAACCGCTACTTTCTCAAGCGTTTCAAAATCGTCCGCAGAGAAATGATGCTCGATGGTGTACAGCGCGTCCGGATCGCTGCCATCATCCAGTAACTCTTCAATAATCAGACGCGTCTCTTCACGCTGCTCTTCCAGGTGCTCCGGGTTTGCCATAGCTCGTTCCTCATGATGTGCGGCAGATACTTCTATTTTCACATACCGCAGTCAATGCCTCCACCTTTCCGAGAAAGAATTGTGAAACGGGGTTGCAAATGAATATTCATACATATAAATTGAATTTTAATTCAATAAATGGCTTGAGCCATGAGAGGGAAATATGTCTGCGTTATACCAGAACCATTTTTTGAAATTACTGGATTTTACCTCTGCGCAACTCACTCACCTGCTGGCGCTGGCCGCACAACTGAAAGCCGATAAAAAAAGCGGTAACGAAGTGCCAAAACTGACCGGTAAAAACATCGCGCTCATCTTCGAAAAAGACTCGACCCGTACCCGATGCTCTTTCGAAGTTGCCGCATACGATCAGGGGGCACGTGTCACTTACCTTGGCCCAAGCGGCAGCCAGATTGGCCACAAAGAATCGATTAAAGATACCGCCCGGGTGCTGGGCCGGATGTATGACGGCATTCAGTATCGCGGCCACGGTCAGGAAGTCGTTGAAACGCTGGCGCAATATGCAGGCGTTCCGGTGTGGAACGGGCTGACCAACGAGTTCCACCCAACCCAACTGCTGGCCGATTTACTGACCATGCAGGAACACCTGCCGGGCAAAGCGTTCAATGAGATGACGCTGGTGTATGCGGGCGATGCGCGCAATAACATGGGCAATTCGATGCTCGAAGCCGCAGCGTTGACCGGACTGGATTTACGCCTGGTGGCCCCGCAAAGCTGCTGGCCAGAAGCGAGCCTGGTTGCGGAATGCAAAGCGCTGGCGCAGAAAAATGGCGGGAATATTACGTTGACGGAAGATGTCGCTGCTGGCGTGAAAGACGCCGATTTCATCTATACCGATGTATGGGTGTCGATGGGCGAAGCGAAGTCAAAATGGGCCGAACGTATCGGGCTGCTGCGTGACTACCAGGTGAATAAAAACATGTTGGCGCTGACCGGTAATTCGCAGGTGAAGTTCCTGCACTGCCTGCCCGCCTTCCATGATGATGAGACCACGCTCGGAAAGCAGATGGCCGAAGAGTACGGTTTACACGGCGGGATGGAGGTCACGGACGAGGTATTCGAGTCGGAAGCGAGCATTGTTTTCGATCAGGCCGAAAACCGAATGCACACCATTAAAGCCGTGATGGTGGCGACGCTGAGTCAGAATTAATCCCCAGAATATGCCCGCGACGCATTGTTTGCCGGGCCTACAAGCATTCGTAGGCCCGGTCAGTGCAGCGCGCGCCGGGCATCAAACTAACGATTATTCAACCAACATCTTCACTACCGCCTTGCGCACTTTCGCAGGTGTGCCCACGGCGCACAGCGGTTTATGCACTTCGCCCGGGTAGAACACCACGAAATCCCCTTCGCTCAGCACTACCGTTTTTTCCTGCACACCTTCCGACAGGAACGCGATATCTTTATCCGCCAGCCAGTCGGTGTCCGGCTTGCCCGCAGGGTACGTGCTAAACGTCATCCCTTCCTGGCCTTTGAGAATGATTTGAATATCGAGATATTTCGCATGATATTCCGCACGACGATCCGCAAATGGCTCAGTGCTGTCTTCTGAAATCAGATAGAACAGACGGTTACCGTCGATATCGTGTTTCCCAAGCGGCGTAGCGTCGGTGACGTGCGCCTTAACGTGTTCGATAGCCTGACGCAGTTCCAGCGGCAGCCAACCCTGCAGATGGTGAATATTTCCGGCGATCATAAAAACCTCCAAATATAAAACAATGTTTCATTTTTGATTTTTATACGCGCATTCACCTGGCCATACCACTCCTTTTTTAGGGATATTTGCACTGACGCAGGATCTTTTGAGGCAAACGTTTTCCTGTCTGTGAACGAATCACTTGAATCCGGCGCTTAGCTGCGTATAATGCCAGCCGATTTGCCGGGAGGAAGCATGGTCAACTGCGTTCGACATTCTGTCTTACCGCGTCTGAGAACAGACGCTGGCCTGCCGTTTTTCTCCCGTTGCATCACCCCATTCAAGAAGCCCCTTTTTAAGGGGCTTTTTTTTTGCCCAGGCGTCAGGAGATAACCATGGCTAATCCGCTATATCAAAAACATATCATTTCCATAAACGATCTCAGCCGCGAAGACCTCGAACTGGTGCTGGCGACTGCCGCCAAACTGAAAGCGCACCCGCAGCCGGAGTTGCTGAAACATAAGGTTATCGCCAGCTGCTTCTTCGAAGCCTCTACCCGCACCCGCCTGTCGTTTGAAACCTCGATGCACCGTCTGGGCGCGAGCGTGGTGGGCTTCTCGGACAGCGCCAACACCTCGCTGGGCAAAAAAGGCGAAACCCTCGCCGACACCATTTCCGTTATCAGCACCTACGTCGACGCGATTGTGATGCGCCACCCGCAGGAAGGCGCAGCGCGTCTGGCGACCGAGTTTTCCGGCAACGTGCCCATCCTCAACGCCGGTGACGGCGCCAACCAACATCCGACGCAAACCCTGCTCGACTTGTTCACCATTCAGGAAACTCAGGGTCGTCTGGAAAACTTAAGTGTGGCGATGGTCGGCGACCTGAAATATGGCCGCACTGTGCATTCTCTGACCCAGGCGCTGGCGAAGTTTAACGGTAACCGTTTCTACTTTATCGCCCCGGACGCGCTGGCAATGCCGCAGTACATTCTCGATATGCTCGACGAAAAAGGCATTGCCTGGAGCCTGCACGGCACCATTGAAGAAGTGATGGCGGAAGTGGATATTCTGTATATGACTCGCGTACAGAAAGAGCGCCTGGACCCGTCCGAGTACGCCAACGTGAAAGCACAGTTTGTCCTGCGGGCGGCAGATCTTGAAGGCGCGCGCAGCAACATGAAGGTACTGCACCCGCTACCACGCATTGATGAAATCACTACCGATGTCGATAAAACACCGCACGCCTGGTACTTCCAACAGGCCGGGAACGGCATCTTCGCGCGCCAGGCGTTACTGGCGCTGGTTTTGAACAGCGACCTGGCACTGTAAGGGGAATGACGATGACACACGATAATAAACTTCAGGTAGAAGCCATCAAACGTGGCTCGGTGATTGACCATATCCCGGCACAAATCGGCTTTAAGCTGCTGACGCTGTTCAAACTGACCGAAACCGATCAGCGCATCACCATCGGCCTGAACTTGCCATCCGGCGAAATGGGCCGTAAAGATTTGATTAAGATCGAGAACACCTTCCTGACTGACGAGCAGGTCAACCAGCTGTCGCTGTATGCGCCAGACGCCACGGTGAACCGCATCGACGAATATGAAGTGGTGGGCAAGTCACGCCCTAGCCTGCCGGAGCGTATCGAAAACGTTTTGGTGTGCCCGAACAGCAACTGCATCAGCCACGCGGAACCGGTTTCATCAAGCTTTAGCGTCAAAAAGCGCGCCGACGATATCGCCCTGAAGTGCAAATACTGTGAAAAAGAGTTCTCGCATACTGCGGTATTGGCCAACTAATTGAGGTTGGTATCAGGTGCCGGGCTGCCTATAATGGTCCGGCACTTTTGAAACCTAATCCCGCTGTCACAAATGGAGACATCATGACTAAAGTTATCGCGACGGAAAATGCACCAGCAGCCATCGGCCCATACGTTCAGGGCGTTGATTTAGGCAGTATGATTATCACTTCCGGTCAGATCCCGGTGTGCCCGAAAACCGGCACCGTAGCAGAAGACGTTTCCGCGCAGGCGCGCCAGTCACTGGAAAACGTGCAGGCTATCGTTGAAGCCGCAGGCCTGAAAGTGGGCGATATCGTGAAAACAACTGTTTTCGTGAAAGATCTCAACGATTTTGCCACCGTTAACGCCACCTACGAAGCATTCTTCACCGAGCATAATGCTACTTTCCCGGCACGTTCTTGTGTGGAAGTCGCGCGTCTGCCGAAAGATGTGAAGATTGAAATCGAAGCGATTGCCGTTCGTCGTTAATCGCCAGTGCCCGGCGGCGCTCCGTTTGCCGGGCCGACAGATTTAGCCAATCCGAAAGGGTTGGCCCGGTAAGCGAAGCGCCACCGGGCAATCGTCTTACTCTATTCGCGTCGCGCGCAGCAGCGTTTCCAGCGGATACACCGCGGCAATCACCACTTCATCCTGCGTTTTCGCCGCTTCATCCAGCTGCGACTGAATAGACGCATACTCTTTGTCATCCAGCGTGCCCTGTCGCGCCACCAAATCGGTTAAACGCAGCCCTAACGCCGCCAGTTTATCAACCTGCAACGCCACCGGTTTCATACTCGCCAACTGATGATTACCGTCAGTCAGCACTAGCACGTCCGCGGTGTTGTTCTGCCAGCGGGTGAAGACGTGACGTAGCGCATCGGCACTCTCATTATCTTCCGCGTCGCTTATCAGATTATCCGCCCACTCATTGAGATGACGCACAGTGTTGCTCTCCGCCGGGAGCGCGTCAGCCACGCGGTTAAGCGGCTCAAAGGCGTGATAATTTCCGGCCTGGAATTTCAGGTGCTGACGGGTGTAATACTGCGCGGGCTCAATCGCCTGTGCGAGAATTTGCAGTGGCAGCGTGCTGCCGCCGTTCGCCAACCGCGTAAACAGCACCAGCTGCTGCGTGTGCTGTTGCAGCCCGACAGACACCGTCGACCAGCTATCAATTGCCTGCAAGCGCTGATACATATTGTCGGTGTCGGTCACATCCTTCGCCGACCACAGGCGTTCTGCCACCACAAAACCGCGTGGCCACAGGCGGATATCCAGCACCGGCGCAACGATATTTTCCGCCCACAGCGCGGCTTCGCCACCCAGCAGATTCTTCTGCTGTGCTTCATCCGGCACAACCGGTTGAATGCCTTTCGGCACCTCATCCAGCCGCTCGCCGCTGATCGGATAGCGGGCATTGCCCACCAGGAAATAACCTTTCAGTTGGTCATCGTGAATGCTCAGCACCGGGCGGGTTTCGCCCATCCAGGTATCCACCGTGAAGGTCACCTGGTCCGGGCTCAGCCATTCGATATCATCCACCGCGCGGCGGGATTTCCCTTTGAAATCAATAAACCCTCGCCACTCCTGGTCGCCTTTAACTAACGTAACGGTGCCTTCCACAGCGCTGCCTTTCAGGCGCGGCATGGTGAAAGTCCAGCTCTGAGCGCTGTCGGCGTCGCTGATTTTGTCCACACCGTTCAGACCCTGCGGCACGATTTCATTGCGATAGTGATAGGCGGCACTTTGCGGCTGATCGAGGTAGAACCCGGTCGACAGAATGCCCTTATACCCATTTTTCGTCACGTCACCCAGTGCGTCCTGCCCTTGCCAGGATTGGATCAGAATGCTTTTCGGCAGGTCCGGGTGATATATCTCATCCCAGCCGACCATCTGGCGATGGTGTTTTTCGAGGATTGTTTCCAGCTTGCGGTTGAAGTACGCCTGCAGCGCGTGGCTGTCCGCTAGCTTGTTCTCCTGCATAAATTTTTGGATAGCTGGATTATTTTTCCACTGGGTATCGTCCACCTCATCGCCGCCGATGTGCAAATACGGATCAGGGAAAATAGCCGCTAACTCACCGACCATCGCGTCCGCAAAGGCGTAAGTCGCGTCTTTGGTCGGATCAAGCACTGGCTTCAGCACGCCCCAGTGGCGCTCCATTTCATACGGACCTGGCGCGCTCATCAGTTCCGGATACGCCACCGCAATTGCCGAGGCGTGTCCCGGCATATCGATTTCCGGCACCACGCGAATGCCGCGATCTGCGGCGTATCGCACAATGTCTTTCATCTGCGCCTGGGTATAGAACTTGCCGTCACTGGCGAGCTGCTGCAATTTCGGGTATCGGGTCGATGCAAAACGCCAGCCCTGATCGTCGGTCAGATGCCAGTGGAAGACGTTGAGTTTGGCCGCCGCCATGCCATCGAGCTGACGTTTGATATTTTCAATCGGCAGGAAGTGACGTGCGGAATCCAACAGCACACCACGCCATGGGAAACGAGGCGCATCCTCAATGGTAACGTAAGGGATAGCGGTATTGTCCGGGCCGTTTTGCAGTAGCTGTAGCAGCGTTTCAATGCCGTGCATCGCACCAAACCGGGTGTTGGCGGTGAGCTTCACGCCGCTTTCATCGACCACCAGCTTATAGCTTTCATCGCTATCCGGACGCGGAATGGCCGGAACTTTACGCGCGATAACGATATCAACCGTCGGTGATTTTGCAGGCGCACTTTGCGGCATCATTTCCCAGCCAGTCTGACGGCCAATGCGCTCGCGCAGACGGTTAACTGCATCCCCTAAATCATCCCCGGAAAGATTGATGGTGAGCTGGTTATTCAGCACCAGCGCCCCCTGTGCCGAAGGGCGTTCGACCTGAGCCGGCCACGGCATCAGCGGTAAATCTCCAGCGGGCGTTGCCAGCGCAAAACCGCTCAATAAGAGTCCGGTCGTCAACAAGCTGTAGCGCACAGTTTTAAGCATGAGGGTTCCTTTATGACGGGCCAAAAAAAGGCAATCCAATGAGGTAACATGCGTCGATTTGAGGGTCAAGCGCAGGATGCGATCGACATCACAACCTGCTGAGAATTAAGAAAAAGCCCTTGCCTGTCTTAAGGATACAGGCCCGGTTGTGCGTGCCGGGCCCGTCACGCTTATTGCCAACCGTAGCGACGGGTATACACCCCTTTCACCAGTTGCGTCAGCGTCATATACCCCACCAGAATCGCCACCAGCCATGGGAAATAAGAAAGCGGCAGCGCCTGCAACGACAGATACGACGCCAGCGGCGAGAACGGCAGTGCGATACCGACCACCATCACCACCAGGGTCATCACAATCAGCGGCCACGCGGCACGACTCTGAATGAATGGAATACGGCGGGTGCGGATCATGTGCACAATCAGCGTCTGAGACAGCAACCCGACGACGAACCAGCCGGACTGAAACAGCGTCTGGTGTTCAGGCGTATTCGCGTGGAACACAAACCACATCAGGCAAAATGTCAGAATGTCGAAAATGGAGCTGATTGGACCGAAGAACATCATGAACCGCCCGAGATCCGCCGGGTTCCAGCGCTGCGGTTTCTGAATTTGCTCGTCGTCGACGTTATCAAACGGAATTGCCACCTGAGAGACATCGTACAGCAGGTTCTGAATCAGTAAGTGCAACGGCAACATTGGCAGGAACGGCAGGAACGCGCTCGCCACCAGCACGCTGAAGACGTTACCGAAGTTAGAACTGGCGGTCATTTTTATGTATTTCAGCATGTTGGCGAAGGTACGGCGGCCTTCAATCACCCCTTCTTCCAGCACCATCAGGCTTTTTTCCAGCAGAATGATGTCTGCCGCTTCACGAGCGATATCCACCGCGCCGTCAACGGAAATACCGATATCCGCCGCACGCAACGCGGGCGCATCGTTGATGCCGTCGCCCATAAAGCCGACCACGTGGCCTTCACGTTTCAGCAGGGTGACGATGCGTTCTTTATGCATCGGCGTCAGACGTGCGAACAGCGTGGTGTGTTTTGCCAACGCCGCCAGCGCGTCGTCGCTCATCGCATCCAGGCTGCTGCCTATCACCACATCGCCCACATCCAGCCCGACTTCGTGACACACTTTCGCCGCCACTAATTCGCTGTCGCCGGTGAGGATTTTGACGCTGATGCCGCTCGCTTTCAGCGCTTTCAGCGCCGGGGCAGTGGTTTCTTTCGGCGGATCGAGAAACGCAATGTAGCCTTCGAGGATCAGATCCGATTCATCAACGCGCTGATAATCCCCTTCGCGCGCAGGCAGATATTTCGTCGCCACCGCCACCACCCGCAGGCCCTGACGGTTCAGCGTGTCAGTCACGCGTTTGATGCGGCGCAGCATGGTGTCGTCCAGCGGCACAATGTCACCGTTGTAGCGCACCTGAGTACAAACGTTGAGGATTTCCTGCAACGCGCCTTTGCAAATCAGCTGATGCACGTCGTCCTGCTCGGCCACCACAACTGACATCCGGCGGCGTTCAAAGTCGAACGGAAGCTCGTCAATTTTCTGCCAGCGTTCGGACAGCCCACGCGCCGAGTTTTCATCGACGCCTTCCAGCACTGCGGTATCCAGCAGGTTTTTCAGCCCGGTCTGATAATGGCTGTTCAGCCAGGCGTTATGCAGCACGCGCTCGCTGGTTTTGCCGGAGATGTCGGTGTGATTCTCCAGCACGATTTTGTCTTGCGTCAGCGTCCCGGTTTTGTCCGTGCAAAGAATATCCATCGCGCCAAAGTTCTGGATGGCGTCGAGGTGTTTAACGATAACTTTCTGTTTTGACAGCTTCACCGCCCCACGCGCCAGCGTCGAGGTGACGATCATCGGTAGCATTTCCGGTGTCAGGCCGACTGCCACGGACAGCGCAAACAGTGCCGCTTCCCACCAGTCGCCTTTTGTGTAGCCGTTGATCAGCAGCACCACCGGCGCCATCACCAGCATAAAACGGATCAACAACATGCTGACGCGGCTGATGCCTTTCTGGAAAGCGTTTGGCGCGTTTTCCTGTTCGCTCACGCGCCCGGCCAGTTGACCGAACCAGGTATTACCGCCGGTCGCGAAGACAATCGCCTGCGCTGTGCCGCTCACCACGTTGGTGCCCATAAAGCAGATAGTGTCGCTTTCGAGTGGGTTATTTTGCTGCGGTACACGGGTCCGCGCCACTTTCTCTACCGGCAACGATTCTCCGGTGAGCGAGGCCTGAGCGACGAACAGATCGCGAGCCTGAAACACGCGAAGATCCGCCGGGATCATATCTCCGGCAGACAGCTTCACGATATCGCCCTGTACCAGCCTGTCGATGGGGATCTCCAGCCAACGGCTTTCGCCCCGCTCGTTAACCACTCGCAGCACCGTCGCGGTGTTGCTGACCATCGCTTTCAGCGCATCCGCCGCTTTGGTGGATCGCGCTTCCTGAATGAAGTTCAGCAGGGTGGAAATCACCACCATCAGCGCGATCACCCCGGCCGCAAACTCGTCTTCGGTAGAGTACGAAATGACCCCGAGAATGGTCAGCAGCAGGTTAAACGGGTTGCGATAGCACAACCACAGATGCACCCACCACGGCGACGGTTTCTGTGACGGAATCACGTTACTGCCATGCTGTTCGCGAGCGTCTTCAACTTCTGACGGATTCAGCCCTTCAGGATGACTGTTAAAGGCGCGCCAGATTTCATTTTCATCCATCGCCGCAACGTTAAGACACTGTTTGCTTAACGAATCCGGGATCGGAGTGGCTGCCAGATTTTTACCGTCAGGCAGCGGGTCGCGGCTAACCAGACGATGTGGCAGGTGGCGGCTGAGCTGCGCGAACAGCTGCCGGGTGATGTTTTTCAGCATAATACGTCCCTCTGCGCTCACCGTTCGGCGATCGCGGTTTTCTTACAGGCGTAGCAAAGCTGCACCTGAAGGGCACTTTAAGAGTTAAAACAGGGACATCAAAGAAGTGACGTCACTGCCTCACGCGTTCTCCGGCAAGACAGTGAAAGACAGGCTTACCGGGAAAAAATGTTGCTCCATCGATGATGGGGAGTGGGATCGGGATCCATACAGCCTCCGGTAAGTGAAATAAACGCCGCGAACTCTAGGCCGTTAACCCTACAATACATAGCGATAGTGCCATTATCTTACGCGCCCGACACTAAACGATACGTATACCAGACTTTACTCATTGAACTGTTTCTCGACGCGTTTACGCTTATAATCACTTCGCCTTTACTGACACGGGAAAAAAGGATGCAAAACCGGCTGACTATCAAAGACATTGCGCGCTTAAGCGGCGTCGGGAAATCGACCGTCTCTCGTGTCCTGAATAATGAAAGCGGCGTCAGCCAGCGCACCCGTGAACGGGTGGAAGCGGTAATGAATCAGCACGACTTTTCCCCTTCCCGTTCAGCCCGGGCGATGCGCGGTCAGAGCGATAAAGTAGTGGCGATCATCATGAGCCGTCTGGATTCGCTGTCGGAAAACCTCGCGGTGCAGACCATGCTCCCGGCCTTCTACGAGCAGGGCTACGACCCGATCATGATGGAAAGCCAGTTCTCCCCGGAGAAGGTGAAGGAACATCTCGGCATGTTGCGACGTCGCAATATCGACGGCGTGGTGCTGTTTGGTTTTACCGGTATTTCCGACGCGATGCTTGCGCCGTGGCGCGAAACCCTGGTGATGCTGGCACGCGATGCCAAAGGCATTGCCTCGGTGTGCTACGACGATGAAGGAGCCATCACGCTGCTGATGCAGTCGCTATTCGATAAAGGCCACCGCCATATCAGCTATCTCGGCGTACCGCACAGCGATGTGACCACCGGAAAGCGCCGTCACGATGCGTACCTCACCTTCTGCAAACAATACAAACTGCACCCGGTCGCCGCGCTGCCCGGTCTGGCGATGAAACAGGGTTACGAGGCCGTCGCCAGCGTGACCCATAGCGATACCACCGCGCTGGTGTGCGCCACCGACACCCTGGCGCTCGGCGCCAGCAAATATCTGCAAGAACAGCGTAACGACACCCTGCAACTCGCCAGCGTCGGCAACACGCCGCTGATGAATTTCCTGCACCCGGAAATCGTGACCGTTGATCCCGGCTACGGCGAGGCCGGACGCCAGGCCGCGCATCAGCTGATCGAACAGATCAATGGCCGCGCACAGCCACAGCAGCTGGTGATCCCCGCCTCCCTGACCTGATTTTCCCCCGCCCGAAAAACGATTTATTGTGATCGCCGCCCCGCTTCGGGAACGTTCCCATTTTGTAAAATAAGCGAAACGGATAGGCTTGCGCTCAGTCATATAACACTCAATCCAACTTCCAACACGAAATCATTCGAGATGCGTCGCGGCGGCAAGCCGGAGAATCCCCAGCAGCATAGAAAACTATGTGACTGGGGTTCGAGGGCGCAGCCAACAAAGAGGCAGCTCGAAGGATGATGTGTAATACAGAGATGAGGCTCCATGATGAGCAAGGTCAAACAACAGGATATCGACAGCCTGATCGAACTGGTCGGCGGTCGCGACAATATCGCCACGGTCAGCCACTGCATTACCCGCCTGCGTTTCGTGCTGAACTCCCCGGCGAAGGCCAACCCGAAAGCCATCGAAGAATTGCCGATGGTCAAAGGCTGCTTCACCAACGCCGGGCAGTTCCAGGTGGTTATCGGCACCGAAGTGGGCGATTACTACAAAGTGTTGATCACCAGCACCGGGCAGGCTTCAGCGGATAAAGAGCAGGCCAAACTGGCGGCGCGTCAGAACATGAAATGGCACGAGCGGATGATCTCGCACTTCGCGGAAATTTTCTTCCCACTGCTGCCCGCGCTTATCAGCGGGGGCCTGATCCTCGGTTTCCGAAACGTCATCGGTGATGTACCGATGAGCAACGGCCAGACGCTGGCACAGATGTACCCTGGCCTGAAAACTCTGTATGACTTCCTGTGGCTAATTGGCGAAGCTATCTTCTTCTATCTACCGGTCGGCATCTGCTGGTCTGCGGTCAAAAAAATGGGCGGCACGCCAATCCTCGGCATCGTGCTGGGCGTCACGCTGGTTTCTCCGCAGCTGATGAACGCCTACGAACTCGGCAGCAAAATCCCGGACGTATGGAATTTCGGCCTGTTTGCGATTGAGAAAGTCGGCTATCAAGCGCAGGTGATCCCGGCATTACTGGCAGGTCTGGCGCTCGGCATGATTGAAACTCGCCTCAAACGCATCGTCCCGGATTACCTGTATCTGGTTGTGGTGCCAGTGTGCTCGCTGATCCTCGCGGTGTTCCTGGCCCACGCGCTTATCGGCCCATTTGGCCGCATGATTGGTGACGGCGTGGCCTTCGCGGTACGTCACCTGATGACCGGTAGCTTCGCACCGATTGGTGCCGCGTTGTTCGGCTTCCTGTATGCGCCGCTGGTGATTACCGGCGTGCATCAGACCACGCTCGCCATCGACATGCAGATGATTCAGAGCATGGGCGGTACGCCTGTGTGGCCGCTGATTGCGCTGTCGAATATTGCGCAAGCCTCAGCGGTGGTCGGCATCATTATCTGTAGCAAGAAACACAACGAGCGTGAGATTTCCGTGCCCGCCGCCATTTCCGCCTTCCTCGGCGTGACCGAACCGGCGATGTACGGCATCAACCTCAAATACCGCTTCCCGATGCTGTGCGCCATGGTCGGCTCCGGGCTGGCGGGCCTGCTGTGTGGCCTGAACGGCGTGATGGCGAACGGCATCGGCGTCGGTGGCCTGCCGGGCATCCTCTCCATTCAGCCAACCTTCTGGCAGGTGTATGCCGTCGCGATGGCCATTGCAGTGATTATCCCGATTGTCCTCACCACCGCGGTGTACCAGCGTAAGTACCGTCAGGGCACGCTGCAAATTGTATAAATACTTTTGGGGCGCGTTTGCGCCCCGTTCTGTTTTAACCAGGAAAGCCTTATGAACAACCTCCCCCACTGGTGGCAAAACGGCGTTATCTACCAAATCTATCCAAAAAGTTTTCAGGACACCACCGGCAGCGGCACCGGTGATTTACGCGGCGTGATATTGCGTCTGGACTATCTGAAAACCCTCGGCGTGGATGCCCTCTGGCTGACACCGTTTTATATCTCGCCTCAGGTGGATAACGGTTACGACGTGGCGAACTACACCGCTATCGACCCGGCTTACGGCACGCTGGAAGATTTTGACGAACTGCTGGCCGAAGCCAAATCTCGCGGCATTCGCATCGTGCTGGATATGGTCCTCAACCATACCTCCACGCAGCATCCTTGGTTCCAGGCATCGCTCGACCCGGACAGCCCGCACCGCGAGTTCTACATCTGGCGCGACGGTAAATCCGGCGAACTACCGAACAACTGGCGTTCGAAGTTTGGTGGCAACGCATGGCAGTGGCACGCCGAAAGCGAACAGTATTTTCTGCACCTTTTCGCCCCGGAACAGGCGGACCTCAACTGGGAAAACCCAGTGGTGCGCGAAGAGCTGAAAAAGGTCTGCGAATTTTGGGCCGATCGCGGCGTCGATGGCCTGCGTCTCGACGTGGTGAATCTGATTTCTAAAGACCAGGCGTTCCCGAACGATCCGCTTGGCGACGGGCGCTGTTTCTACACTGACGGCCCGCGCGTACACGAATTCTTGCAGCAAATGAGCCGTGACGTGTTTATCCCGCGCGACTTGATGACGGTCGGCGAAATGTCCTCCACCACGCTCGATCACTGTCAGCAGTACGCTTCCCTGGCGGGCCACGAATTGTCGATGACGTTCAATTTCCATCACCTTAAAGTCGACTACCCGGGCGGTGAAAAATGGACGCTCGCCAAACCCGATTACGTGGCACTGAAAGCGCTGTTCAGCCACTGGCAGCAAGGGATGCACAACCGGGCGTGGAACGCGCTGTTCTGGTGTAACCATGATCAGCCCCGCATCGTGTCGCGCTTTGGTGATGAAGGGGAATACCGCATCCCGGCGGCGAAAATGCTGGCGATGGTGCTGCACGGTATGCAAGGTACGCCGTACATTTATCAGGGCGAAGAGATTGGCATGATTAATCCCCATTTCTCGACGATCGCCGATTATCGCGACGTGGAAAGCCACAATATGTACGCAGAACTGCACGTACAGGGCCACGATGCCGATGAATTGTTGGCGATTCTGGCCAGTAAATCGCGCGACAACAGCCGCACGCCAATGCAGTGGAGCGCGGAAACGCACGGCGGTTTTACCACCGGCGAACCGTGGATTGGCCTTGGCGACAACGTGCAGGAAATTAACGTTCAGGCGGCGCTGAAGGACACAGATTCTGTGTTCTACACCTATCAACAGCTGATCGCCCTGCGTAAAGCCGAGCCATTGCTGACGTGGGGGAACTATCAGGACTTGCTGCCGGAACATCCGTCACTGTGGTGCTATCGCCGCGAATGGCAGGGCCAGCAATTGTTGGTGGCGGCGAACCTCAGCCGTGAAAGTCAGCCGTGGCAGCCGGGTCAAGTCGATGGAGAGTGGAACGTGGCGATGAGTAATTATCCGGGCCTGGATACCCAACCGGGCGCAATGACGCTGCGCCCGTTTGAAGCGGTATGGTGGATCCAGAAGTGATATGTTGAATTTCCCGGCGGCGCGTCGCTTGCACGGACCTACCGATTAACATTCCCGGTAGGCCTAGCAAGCTTGTGCCGCCAGGCAATCGCGCTACGCGTTCGGTAATCCTTCCACCGTTTCGGCTGTCGTTTTCTGCTGCGAGGCGTGTTCTTCTTTTGCCTTCAACTTGTCCCACGCCCGGAAGAACGGATAATAAATTACCAGCGAAATTCCCAGATTTACCGCCTGCAATACCGTCCCGGAAATGTGTCCGCCGGTTGCCAGATAACCACTGATGAAAATCGGCGTGGTGAACGGTAGCGCAATCCCCGCAGGCGGCGCCACCAGCCCAGTCGCCATCGAGGTGTAGGTGACGATCACCAACAGCACCGGCGTCAGGATAAACGGCAGGAAGAAGTACGGGTTCATCACCAGCGGAATACCAAATACCATCGGCTCGCTGATGTTGAACAGGGCAGCCGGCGCGGCGATTTTACCCAGCTGCTTCATCTGTGCACTGCGACTGCGGAACACCATGAAAATCACCAGCCCTAACAGCGCGCCCGTCCCGCCCGGTGCAATCCACAGATCGTAGAACTGCTGTGTGATAATGTGCGGAATAGGCAAACCATTCTGAAACGCGGTCAGGTTTTCCGCCATGTTCGACAGCCACACCGGCTGAATGAACACCAGCACAATCGCATCGCCGTGCAGGCCGAGCGTCCACAGAATCCCAATCAGAATCACCGAGATAATCATCCCCGGCAGCGTACCGCCGACGTGATGCATCGGAATGCCGATCAACGTCGCAATCATATTGTTGATGTCGCCGAACGGTGAAGCTTCCACCGCCAGACGCAGCGCCAGCACCACCGCCAGTACGCAGAAGCCAGGCACCAGCGCGAGGAACGATTTTGCCACCGCAGGCGGAACGCCGTCGGGCATACGAATCACCAAATTGCGGTTGGCGACAAAGCGGTAAATTTCAGTGGAAAGCAGCGAAATAACAATCGCCACAAACAGCCCCTGGCTGCCCACCATATTCACCGGGATCACCCCTTTCACCACTTCTGCCGCCCCGTGAACCGGCGTGAACAGCGTGTTCTGCGGAATGGTCATCACGAACGCCACCAGCGACATCGCCCCGGCGGTCAACGGGTCGAGCGTGCGGTATTTTTCCGCCAGACGATACGCAATGCCGAAGCTCGAAATCAGCGCCATGATGTCGTAAGTCGCTTTCACCGGATACAGCATCTTGTCACGCCAGACGTCGCAAAAAAAATGCGTCATCATGTCGGCATAACCCGGCACCGGCAGGTAGGCAAAAATCAGGAAAAATGAGCCGATCAGCATAAACGGCATGTTAAGAATGATGCCGTCGCGCACTGACAATACGTGTTTTTGCCCGGCGATTTTCAGCGCGACGGGCATGACATAGCGTTCAATAAGCGTAGTTTTTGACATGGTGAAACCCCGTCTCTTCCGTTAAAAAGCCGAACTCAGTTAAATTGTGGTAACCACTGACGATTCAGGGTTAACACTTCCTCAAGCAACGCCTGTGCGTCGGTGACGTTGCCCACCAGCGGGTTAGTGACCAGTGCCAGCAGCGCACTTTCTCGACAGCCATGAACCGCCGCCTCAATCGTTAAATGTTCGAACGCTTTGACCTGCTGAGTGAGTCCGTTCATCGCGGGTGGCAGCGGGCCAAACGCCAGCGGCCGCGCGCCCTGCGCATCGATAATGCTGTTGGTTTCCACCACCGCATCGTCACCCAGTCCGTGAATCGCCCCGTTGTTTCGGGTGTTCACCACCATCTCTTTGCCCAAATTGTTGTGAATAGCGTTGATCAGTTCCACCGCCACTTCGGAGTAATAGGCACCCCCACGGAAGCTCAGCTGCTCGGGCTTTTCGTCCAGATTCGGATCGGCATACAGCGCAAACAGCTCCTGCTCGACCTTCATCACCTGCTCCGCGCGAGTACCTTTGCTTTTCGCCGCGTCGATTTCATCCGCCAGCATTGCCGGAGTCAGCCAGAAATAGCGATGATACGGGCACGGGATGGCTTTCAGCGCACGCAGGAAATCGGCAGGCCACGGCAGCTCTTTGATGTTGTTCATCGACAGCGCATTGCCATCGCACAGCATCTCAATCACTTTCGCGGTGACGTCCTGATGGTCCTGCATCACTTTGTGGATCCACACCATGTGATTGAGCCCGGCAAAACGCAGGTTCAGCGTGGCTTCATCAGCGTTGAGCATTTTGCCAATCATGTGCTGCATGTTGATAGGCACGTTACACAACCCGATGATTTTCGCCTTGCTGTAACGGCTGACCGCTTCGGTGACGATCCCCGCCGGGTTGGTGAAGTTGAGAATAAAAGCGTCGGGGGCCAGTTCTTCCACTTTCCGCGCCACCTCGAGAATAACCGGTATGGTGCGTAGCGCTTTGGCGAAACCGCCTACGCCGGTGGTTTCCTGGCCCAGCAGGTTATATTTCAGACCTAACCGCTCATCCTGGGCGCGCGCCGCCAGTTGCCCGACGCGCAGCTGCGTCAGCACGAAATGGGCCCCGCGAATCGCGTCATCCAGCGTGAAATGCACGCTAACTTTTACGTGCTCGAGTCCTTTGTGTTTGAGCATTCGCTGGGTCAGCGCGGCGATAACGTCTACTTTTTCGCGCCCTGATTCCACGTCCACCAGCGCCAGTTCCGTTACGGGAAGTTGCTCGTAGCGCACAATAATCCCTTCAATCAGTTCCGGGGTGTAGCTGCTGCCGCCGCCGATCACGGCGATTTTTAAGGATTGCATGATGACCTCGTTTTCGGCACACGAAAGCCCACGCGTGAACGCGAACGCCACGCGGAAGTGCCAGTCAGGATATAAAGGAAATTAGCGAGCGATCAGGGCCAGCGCTTTGTCGAGCACCGCAGCGCCGCGCATCATGCCGTAGTCGGCCATGTCGATAACCGCGACGGCCTTGCCCTGTGGCTCGGCGATGGCGGACAGGCGGGTAATTTCATATTTGACCTGTGGCCCGAGTAGCACCACATCGGCACCCGGCAGCTCGCGTTCGAATTCAGCGACGGGTACGGCGTAGATATCCAACTCCAGCGAGCGCAGCTGGGCTTCAGCCTTCATTTTATTCACCAGCATGCTGGTCGACATTCCTGCGGCACAGCATAAAACGATTCGTTGCATGACGTTCCCCTTCGGTGATTCATCCGGTTAATCTGGATGGATATGACTATGTTGTTAAGATAATGTAATGGTGAAGGCTATATGAAATTTATTTTCATGGATGTGATCAATGCATAATTTTCAGCCATTATTTGCGCCTGGGCAGCGGGAAGATCAAGCGAAAACGTAGGCGTCATTGGGAATTAATGGTATAAAGTGAGTTATCAATAAGTGAAAAATATTTTCAAATCGTGACTTCGCGCAAAGGACAGAACCGGATGGATATCGTTGGGCAACTGAAGGATGGGATGAGCCGTTTCAGCACCCAGGAATCCCGGGTAGCGGCATTTATTCTGGAAAACATGAGCTTTACCGCCAGCGCTTCGATTGACGAACTGGCGGCGAAAGCGGGGGTCAGTCCGGCGACCATCACCCGTTTTGCCCGTTCTGTGGGCTGCGACGATATTCGCGACCTGCGTAAACAACTCGCTCAGGCCAGCGAACGCCGCTCAACCTGGGTGTCAGGCAACAGCGCCGCCCTGCCCTCCAGCTGGCGCGACCGCTTTGATACCGTCAATCTGACCCTGACCCACCAACTGCAGCACACCAGCGAAAGCGCGGTGGAAAAGCTGAAAGCGCGGCTGCAAACGGCCCGCGCCGTTCACTGTTTTGCCCTCGGCGAGCAGGACATCCCGCTCGCAACCCTGCTGCAACACCAGCTGCTGCCGCTCGGCATCGCCATCAATCTGTGCCAGGACGGTAACCTGATGCGCATGATTGCCAGCACCCTCAGCGACGATCACGTTCTGCTGGTGTTAGCCACCGGCCCGGCGGATAACCTGCTGCAAAGCGCCACACTGCAAGCCAGAATGCAGGGCGCGACCATCTTTGCCCTCACTCCGGATACCCACGCACTAAGCAACATGGCCGCAGAAGTGCTGCCGCTGGCCCCTTCGGCCCAGGCTGCGCGTTACGCTTTGCTGATGCTTGTCGACTTGCTGAACGACACTCTTATCGCGTGATCTTTTTCACAACATTGGCTGCACGGTGACCAACTGATTTCGCTGGTTTTTTACACAGCTCAAACTATCATAAATTTCATTTTAAGCCGCGTTGCCCATCTGCTGTGCTGTCCCGTTTTTACTTTGTTCTGAATCAAAAAAATCGTAAACATGTTTGATGCATATCACTATATATAGAACTTAGAATGCACCCCGGCCCTACATATTGTATTAATCGCCTATTCTCACACCAATCCCCCAAGGACTCGGGTGATGAGATTTGTGGATAAAAAGGGCCGGAACCTGAGGAAGTTATTGGCGTATAAGCCCATTGGCGTCTCAGGTGCGCATTCCCCCTCTGTGGATAACCTGTTCTTATAATTATGGAGTGATCATGACACCGCATGTGATGAAACGAGACGGCTGTAAAGCGCCTTTCAACTCAGCACGCATCCAGGAAGCTATCCTGCGTGCGGCCAAAGCAGCGGGAGTCGATGACGCAGACTATTGCGCCACCGTCGCAGAAGTCGTTAGTACCCAGATGCAGGACCGTGACCACGTTGATATCAACGACATTCAGACCGCAGTCGAAAATCAGCTGATGTCTGGCCCGCACAAACAGCTGGCACGCGCTTACATTGAATACCGTCACGACCGTGACGTTCAACGCGAAAAGCGTGGCCGCCTGAATCAGGAAATTCGCGGTCTGGTTGACCAGACTAACTCCGCGTTGCTCAACGAAAATGCCAATAAAGACAGCAAAGTGATCCCGACCCAGCGCGACCTGCTAGCGGGCATCGTGGCCAAACACTATGCACGCCAGCATCTGCTGCCCTACGACGTGGTACAGGCGCATGAGCGCGGTGAAATTCATTATCACGATCTCGATTACTCGCCGTTCTTCCCGATGTTCAACTGCATGCTGATCGACCTCAAAGGTATGCTGACTCAGGGCTTTAAGATGGGTAACGCGGAGATTGAGCCGCCAAAATCCATCTCAACGGCCACTGCCGTCACCGCACAGATTATCGCGCAGGTTGCGAGCCACATTTACGGCGGCACCACCATCAACCGTATTGATGAAGTGCTGGCTCCGTTCGTGAGCGCAAGCTTTGAGAAACACCGCCAAACCGCAGAAGAGTGGCAGATCCCGGACGCCGACGGTTACGCCCATTCTCGCACCGAGAAAGAGTGCTACGACGCGTTCCAGTCACTTGAATATGAAGTGAATACGCTGCACACCGCCAATGGACAGACGCCGTTCGTGACCTTTGGCTTTGGCCTGGGCACCAGCTGGGAATCACGCATGATCCAGCAGTCGATCCTGCGTAATCGTATTGCCGGTCTGGGCAAAAACCGCAAAACCGCGGTGTTCCCGAAACTGGTGTTTGCAATTCGCGATGGTCTGAACCACAAAGCCGGTGACGCTAACTACGACATCAAGCAGCTGGCGCTGGAGTGCGCGAGCAAGCGTATGTACCCGGACATCCTGAACTACGACCAGGTGGTGAAAGTCACCGGTTCATTCAAAACCCCAATGGGTTGTCGCAGCTTCCTCGGCGTGTGGGAAAACGAAAACGGCGAGCAAATCCACGAAGGCCGCAATAACATCGGCGTTATCAGCCTCAACCTGCCGCGCATTGCGTTGGAAGCCAAAGGCGACGAAGCGGCGTTCTGGACATTACTGGACGAACGTTTACAGCTCTCCCGTAAGGCGCTGATGACGCGCATCGCCCGTCTGGAAGGCGTGAAAGCGCGCGTGGCCCCAATCCTGTATATGGAAGGTGCCTGCGGCGTGCGTCTGAAAGCAGACGACGATGTGTCGGAAATTTTCAAAGACGGGCGCGCGTCCATTTCTCTGGGTTATATCGGCATTCACGAAACCATTAACGCGCTGTTTGGCGATTCGCACATGTATGACAGTGACGCGCTGCGCGAAAAAGGCGTGGCCATTGTGCAGCGTCTGCGTGACGCCGTGGACCAGTGGAAAGACGAGACCGGCTACGGATTCAGCCTGTACAGCACGCCGAGCGAAAACCTGTGCGACCGCTTCTGCCGTCTCGACACCGCCGAGTTTGGCCTGGTCGATGGCGTGACCGACAAAGGGTATTACACCAACAGCTTCCACCTCGACGTGGAGAAAAAAGTGAACCCGTACGACAAGCTTGATTTCGAAGCGGCCTATCCGCCAATCGCTAACGGCGGTTTCATTTGCTATGGCGAATACCCGAACATTCAGCACAACCTGAAAGCGCTGGAAGACGTATGGGATTACAGCTACCAGCACGTGCCGTATTACGGAACTAACACGCCGATCGACGAATGCTACGAGTGCGGCTTTACCGGTGAGTTCGAATGCACCAGCAAAGGCTTCACCTGCCCGAAATGTGGCAACCATGACGCCGCGCGCGTATCAGTGACTCGCCGCGTGTGCGGCTATCTCGGCAGCCCGGACGCACGTCCGTTCAACGCCGGGAAGCAGGAAGAAGTGAAGCGCCGCGTGAAGCATTTGGGGAATGGGCAGCTGGGTTAAGTCGGCATTCAGCCACGTTACTCCCTCTCCCTCAGGGAGAGGGAGTAAAAAGCCTTACCTGCGGCTTCACATATCGCTCCGTTTTCGCAAAGCAATGGATGTCAGAACAAGGCGGCAAACGAGAGAATTCCGGAGAGCTTACTCAAGTAAGTGACCCGGGTGAGCGAGCGAAGCCAACGCGGTTATGGCATTCAGTGAGAAGCGAAAAATGAATTACCACCAGTATTATCCTGTCGACATCATCAACGGCCCCGGTACGCGCTGTACGCTATTCGTCTCCGGGTGCGTCCATGAATGCCCTGGGTGCTATAACAAAAGCACCTGGCGGCTGAATTCCGGCCTGCCGTTTACCGATGAGACGGCAGACCGCATCATCGCTGACCTCAACGATACGCGCATCAAACGCCAGGGGATCTCGCTCTCAGGCGGCGATCCGCTGCATCCGCAAAACGTGGCGGAAATTCTGCGGCTGGTGAAGCGCATTCACACGGAATGCCCGGGGAAAGATATCTGGGTGTGGACTGGCTACAAGCTCGATGAACTAAACACGGAACAGCTCGAAGTGGTCAATCTCATTAACGTGCTGGTCGATGGCAAGTTTGTGCAGGACCTGAAAGATCCGGCGCTTATCTGGCGCGGCAGCAGCAATCAGGTGGTTCATCACCTGCGTTAGAAAAAGCGGAGCTCTGGCTCCGCTTTTTTGTATCAGAACCGGCTCACGCACTCCATCGCCACGGTTTTAAACTCACTGAAGTTTTTGCAGATACAGAGTCGGGCCATGGCGCGTTCACGCAGGAAAGTGACAAAAATATCGTAAATCGCCATCGCCTCTTCGTATTCGCTTTTACTGATGGCGAGCAGGAAAATCACCTGCGCGGTTTCATCACCCCAGGCAATTCCCTTCGGGGCCAGCACCGTGTACACCACCGTTTTCTTGGCCATTAAGCCCAATGCGTGTGGCAAAGCAATGCCATCCCCGAGCATGGTGCTGACAATCGCCTCACGTTCAATGACCGACTCAACAAAATCGTCATCAACAAACCCTTCATCACTTAACTGATTGCACAGTTCAGCCAGCAGCATTTGCTGATCGACCGGCTCGTTAATGATGCGGAAATGGCGAGCATCAAAGAACTTCTCCAGCATCCACGGACGGGTTCGGTCCACCAGCACCAGCTTGCCGATTTGCTCCAGCTGATAATCCGTTGGGAACGGCGACATCACCACCACCGGCTTGTCTTTCTCGGTAATGCGCACCGTCGAGACCACGAAGTCTTCGCTGATGCCATCCCGCTGTTCGTAATCGCGCAGGGTGATGGTTTCGGTCATCACCAGCTGCGGATACTTGCGCTGCAGTACCGCTTCAATCATCCGCACCATCGCGTTGCCCGCATCGCACACCAGCAGCACGCGCGGCTGACGCTGATAACCGATGTTGTAATGACGCTCAAGCCCCACGCCAATATGCAGCACCAGGAAACCAATTTCATTTTCACTGATGGTCCACGGCGTGTATTTACTCCAGCCGGACACCGCCGCCAGGGTCATATCCCAGGCCATCGGATAGTGCTGTTTGATGTTATCGAGCAGCGGATTGGGGATCATAATCTGGTAGCGCACGCGGGTGATCATGGTCTTGATGTGGGTCAGCAGGTCCGCGTGCAGCTGCTCATCACTGAGCATGTTGTAGTTATAGTGACTGTTGATGTACTGCAGAATGTAGTTCACCAGCGCTTCATCGTCGTCGGCGTTAATCTGGCTCGGGGAGATGTCCTGCACCTGGCGCGCCGCAATATGCACTCGCAGCCAGTTCTCTTCCGAAGGGGCCAGGGTTTTGCCCGCCAGCTGTTGAATCGCGACGGCGATATCATGGGCCGCATTGCGCACCGCGTCATCGACATCATCGGCGCTAAATTCTGGCAGCGGATACCCCTCGCTGACACGACGCACCGCCACCGAACAATACAGCCGCACGAACAGCTCACCTTCGTCGGTGAGGCGAATGTGCCAGCGGCTAAACGCGTCTTGCAGTACGGATGTCAGCTGCTCAGGCACGCCCGCATTGAGCGCTTCCTGGGTCAGCAGCGGGTTGGTACTGTCCTGCTGCGCCAGTTGCCACAACAGGTCTGTCAGGCAGGCGCGGATGGTCATTTCGCTGCCGAACAGCTTCACGCCATGGCGCGGGCGAGTTTCCAGCGTCAGCTGATAACGCGCCAGCCATTCACGCACTTCAGCCATATCGCCCTGCAAGGTGGCGCGGCTGACAAACCATTCATCGGCCAAATCTTCCAGCTTCAGAGAAAAGGCTGACGTCAGAAAACGAACCATTAAATAATGCACCCGCTCGCTACCGGTTCGCGGAATACGCAACAGGCGTGGGCGGGAATCTTGCAAAGACTGGAACAGCGTCGGGTCATCCACACGCAGCTGATAACCATTACCCCGGCTAAGCACAAACTGCGCGCCGTGATGAATTAGCAGGGCATTGAGCGCGGTGATATCTGCCCGAACCGTACGCGTAGAAACGGATAACCGCTGGGCGAGCTCGTCCTGCGGCAGCGTTTCGTTTTGCAACATATCAAACAGTTGTGCTAAGCGTTGGTTCGGAAATCGCACTCGGGTGTCCTCTTTTCAAAACGGGCGATTACCGCCCGACGTCCAGCTTAATTTTTGGGTGATATCACCATTTGCGATGGGCTACCTACCGCGGTGTAGCCAGGCTCGAAGGTCAATTTTCCGGTGTGCGGGGCGACCTTAAAGCGAGTGATGTTGTCACTGCGCTGGTTCATGACGTATAGCCACTGGCCTTTCGGGTCCAGCGTGACGGTGCGCGGGTAATCTCCACGCGTCCACACATCATCCTGATGAATGAGCTCACCGTCGGCGGATACCGTAAAGTGTGCGACGCTGTTATGCAAACGATTGGCGACATATAACTGTTTCCCATCGTGACTCAACGTCAAACCAGCAGCAAAATTGGTGCCTTTATAGTCTTTGGGCAGCGATGAGACGGTTTTGCCTTCGGTCAGCGTGCCCTTCGCCGAATCGAGACGATAATGCGTCAGCGTCGAGGCTTCTTCGTTGATTAACCATAGCCCATCCCCCTTCGGCGTGAAGACAAAGTGACGCGGACCAGCACCTTTGGAAGACGCAGCAATAAACGGCGGCGTGTTTGGCGTCAGTTTGCCGGTAGCATCATCCAGCTGATACTGGTAGATCCGGTCGAGACCCAGATCGGTTGAGAAAACGTATTTTCCCAGCGGATCGGCGGCGATCATGTGCGCGTGCGGTCCGTTGTGATCACTGGCGGCAAAGCTTCCTTCAACGGCGGCTTCTGGTTTGCTCGCGCCCGCCGGGCCTTCATCCTGATGCGTATCCGTGGCCTCACCGAGGCTACCGTCCTTTTTCACCGGCAATACCGCGATCGTGCCGCTGACGTAGTTGGCTATCAGCAAGTGGCGACCATTTGGCGTCAGGGATAGATAGACCGGGCCCGCACCACCGGAAGACACCTGATTCAGCTCCGTCAGACTGCCGTCGGCAGCCACTTTCCAGGCCTGCACCACGCCCTTTTCCGCTTCACTGGCGGCATACAGCGTTTTGCCGTCGTGAGAGACGGTCAGCTGCGCAGCGTTAGGCAGCGAGCTGACCAGGGTTTTGTCGTGAAGTTCGCCAGTGGAAGGATCGACCGCGAAACGGTACAGGCCTTCGCCATTTGGGTTGTAGGTGCCGACCCAGGCGAACTGTGTCTGTGCGTTGGCAGCGGTGGCGAGCAGTGAGAATGAAGCGACAAGCAGATGGCGTGCGGACAGCATGGGAACTCCTTGACGGTCAGTTGATGAGTGGTGCGGTTTGATGCCCTCTCCCCGCCCCTCTCCCACAGGGAGAGGGTTAGGGAGAGGGGATAAATTACCCTACCAGTTTTTTCGTCATCTCCAGCAGCGTGCGCACATCCGCCGGGCGGGTGTTGCCGCTGTCTTTGTCGATAATCGAACTGTAAATGTGTGGGATCACCTTTTTCACGCCCGCATCGAGAGCGATCTTAAGGATTTCGCTGTAGTTTTCCAGATCGATACCGCCGGTCGGCTCCAGCCAGAAATCGTGACGGGCGCAGGCTTCGGCGACAACCTGATATTCGTCACGACACTTCAGACCCCCCATCGGGAAGTATTTGATGGAGCTACAGCCCATATCTTTCAGCAGCGCAATCGCGGTATCGACCGGCACAATGCCGTCCTGCTCTTTGCTGCTTAAGGGACCGGTGGATATCTTGACCATACCCGGCGTGCCGGTTGGAGACACCAGGCCGTTAACCACGGTTTCGTTCTGCCCAAGCAGCGCACGGCTGGTTGCCACGCCAGTGAACACCTGGTTCACGTGCTGCGGCTGCACTTCACGGGAAATCTGGCTAACCATGTCGGACTGGTTCGGATCACCGGCACCCAGGCCAACGGACAGCGCATTATCAATCAGCGCCGCGTATTCACGCATATCGGCGACCGCGGTCGCGACGTCCGGATAATTTTTGGAGAGCACGCCGACCAGCACATGGCCTTCTGCGGCCTCATACACTTCGCTGGCATTCGCTTTCGACCCGGCGAGGACATTCAGACAGACACGGTCACGGTAAAAATTCGGGGTCAGTTTCATGCGTTTTTTTCCTTGTTCAGCACTTCTGCAATACGGCTTGCGACAATCTCCAACTGCTGTGCATTCACACTGCGCACATCAGCTTCAATAATGCCTTCATTGGCCTTGTAGCCACGGAAGTAGATGGCGTATTCGCCTTTTTTCAGCTCGGCCACCAGTTCGCCAGTGGCGATGCGGGTGACGGCTTCATCAAACTTGATTTCGGTACGGGCGATATCACGACCCGCAGCATCCCACACTACGCGAGATGTCACGCCGTTCAGGGCATTGAGCGCGGCGATAAATGGCGTCATTTTTTCCACCATCTGTGCGCCGCTCTCTTTTTCCGCCGTCAGGTAATGTTCGATAGCGCAGGTCAGGCCGAGAATACCTTCTTTACCCACTTTCATCGCACGGCCAATGCCCGCCGTCTGGCGTTTGACCCACTCGACGTACTGCGTTTTACCGATAACCAGGCCGCTGGTCGGCCCTTCAATCGCTTTTGCGCCGCTGTAAATCACGAGGTCAGCGCCCGCACGGTAGTAACACTGCAAATCTTCTTCTGCGGCAGCATCCACAATCAGCGGCAGATTGTGTTTACGCGCCACCACGACCGCCTGCTCTACGCTGAGCATACTTTTCTGTACGCAGTGGTGAGACTTGATATAGAGGATTGCCGCGGTACGTGGCGTGATCGCCGCCGCCAGCTGATCGGCGGAACACTCGTTGGCGTAGCCCGCTTCCACCATTTTGCCGCCGCCAAGCGCGATCATGGTGCTGACCGGTGCGCCAAAGTTGACGTTGTGTCCGCGCGGCAGAACGATTTCGTTATTCTCAACCGGCGTGTTGTGCAGGTTTTCCAGCAGCCAGTCACTGTCTTTCACCAGCACACCGGCGATGGACTGCGCGATGCCTGCGGAGGCGCAGGAAACAACCGTTGCGCCTTCTACGTCCAGTAGTTTCGCGATGTATTCGCCGGTTTTGTTCACCAGGTCTTTCATTTCGAAGTAGTGATTCATACCGGTCAGGACCGCCTCAACCACTTCCGGGCGCGGGGTCGACACACCGAGCGCAGTCATACGGCCAGAGGCGTTAATCACTTGTTTAAGCTGGTATTTCTCATAAATCGAAGACATGTTCTGCACTCCCTTGTTCGGTCAGATAGCCCTTGCCTGCACGGATTGCGGCCAGCGGCACCAGATCCTGGTCCGCCTGCAGGGCGTTGTTTTCAGCATCCACCAGCGTGACCGGCTGGCGTTTCAGGGTGAATAGGGTGAGGTCGGCGTCGAAGCCTACAGCCAGCTGGCCTTTATTCTTCAGGCGAATTGCCTCGGCGGCATTGGCGGTCACACAGTCGATCACCTGCGGCAGCGACATCCCGATGGCGAGGAATTTCGCCATCACACGCGCCAGGGAATGCACCGGCCCGTTGATGCGGTTGCGACAGTAAATGTCAGAGCTAATGGTGTGCGGCAAAATGCCCATCGCAATCGCCTGTTTGGCAACGTCAAAACTGAAGCTGGCGGTGCCGTGGCCCACATCCAGCTTGATGCCACGTTTCAGGGCGCCGGAAACCGAGGCACGCAGCTCACCCGACGGAGTCAGAATGCGGTTCGGTTTGCCGTTGTAGCAGTGGGTAATGATGTCGCCGGAGGTCAGCAGCTCGGTGATTTCATCGAGGTTCGGCGGGTTATTGCCGATATGCACCATCAGCGGCAGATCGCCGTTAGCATTCTGAATTTCTTTCGCTTTTTCCAGCGGCGTGATGCCATTTTCACCGACCACGCTGCTACTCATGCGCGCCTTCAGGCCGACGATGAAATTCGGGTGGCGCTTGATGGCGGCCGTCGCGGCGTCAGCATCAATGTTCGCCATGTTGGCTAATTCATTCTGCGCGATAAGACCCACGCGAGAGATGTTCAGCAGCGCATACACGTCGGTAGCACAGGCGCGGGTCAGTTCGTGGAAGGTATCGACATCGTCTGCCCCGGTACTGCCTGCGTCGATGACAGTGGTGACGCCTGTCGCCACGCCCACGCTGTCCGGCTCGTCGTTATAAATGGGCGATTTCGGGTAGCAGTGAACGTGTAAATCAATCCAGCCAGCGCTGACGTAGTGCTCGCCGTTGAGAGAGACAACTTTCGTCGCCTCACCGTTAATCTCGCCCAGCGCTGCAATCTTGCCATCTTTGATGGCGATATCCGTTACCGTATCGTTAACCAGTCGTGCGCGCTTAAGCAGTAAATCAAACATCGCTTTCTCCTTCATACATAACCTATCCCAGTAGGCGTTACTGGCGTAGACAGTTTGAATACGGACAGCGCGGAGAAACCGGAGCGTACACGTGGTACGTGAGGATTTCGAGCACTGCCCTGGTTCAAAATGGCAAGCAAAATAGCCCTAATGGGGTAGGTTTTTAACCGATAGCCACCGGGAAGATAGACCCGAGGATCATCGCACCGAGGATAGCCCCGCCGGTGATCGGCTTTTGCCAGATGTAGAACAGTAACGCGCCAACCAGAGAACCGATTCCGATAGGAATGGAGGCGGTCATCGCGCTGAGGATAATCAAAGGACCGAGGAAGCGGCCAGAGGCGTTACCCGCGCCCATCATCACGTCGGCACCGTAGGTGGAGTCGCTCTGATTGATGGTGAACTTACGCGCCAGGATAATGATGTAGCCTACCGCCAAGCCCAGAATCAGACCGGTCGCCAGCGAAGCCGCAAAGTTAGCTACCGGGAAAACAATGCCTGCGCCCAGTAACAGTGCCGGAACCCCAAGACCAATACCGGTCTGGATGGCACCGCCGATATCCAGAATCCCTACCAGCGAGCCTTCAATGATACGGGCGAACAGGAAGCTTGCGCCAAACGCGGCAACCGCACCGTATGCACCGGTGTCGATACCCGATTTCAGCATCGCGACGAAAGCCACTTCGTTAAATGCGCCAATGCCGTACAGGTAATACATGTGTGTCCCGGCGAATACGCCAGCGGACAGCAGGCCGACAAAGATCGGGAATGACCAGTCCGCGTACCAAAAACCTTTATTCTGTTCCATGCGTTATCCCCTTATTTTCCGCTCATGGCGTTGTGAATCAGATCCAGCCAGTTCGGCACCGTCATGTGGAAGGATTCAATCACCTTCATGTCGAAGCCACGGAAGAAGGCACTCAGCACAAACAGAGCCACAATCGCGCCCATCATCACTTTGGTGACACGATGCCAGCCGCTCTCTTCAACGCCTTTACCGATAAGGATACCCAGTACCAGGCCCGGTACGGCGTTACCCATAATGAGCTGCGCTGCGCCGCCGAAAATGGTCGCCCAGAAACCGGATTTCTTACCGGCATCAATCGCCGCCAGCCAGAAGATGACAGGCATGATGATGTTCACCAGCAGGTTGGCCGCAGGCACCAGCACTTTCACCGCAGTCACCTGCAGCGCTTCCGGTACTGCCGAGGCGGTAGAGTTCAGGAATGCCACCACGATCATGCCAATCACGCCGCAGGCAATCGCCATCTTTCTCGGGTCGTGCAGGGTTTCCGCCACGTTGCGGTTTTTGATCATCAGTGCCGCGGCACCCCAGTTCGGGATGATGCGGTGATCAACGTCCTGAGTGAAGGCCCCCGCCGCCACTGAGGATGCCCAGGCGTTAAAGAAGAAGCCCAGACCAAAGGAGAAGTGGGAAGCCGGATCACCTTCACAGGAGTTCAGCTCACCCAACGTACGAAAAGCACCCATCCCTTGCGTGGTGGGCGCATGAAACATGCGTGCAGCTCCGGCACCCACACCGACGCCGACCAGGCCGCCAATGATGAGTGATTTAAAGAGAATAATCAGGAACATGAGTCTGTCCTTTTCTAATGGTTATGTTGTCGTGACGAAATCCACTTTGTCGAGATTTAACGCTGTCACGTTGACGGTGACATCCAGCTCAACGCTGAACGTGCGTCGCTCCCGGCGCAGAAAGATAAACAGAAATGCCTCTTTCCGGACCGATTCCTGCGCATGAACAACCGCCACGTCCTGTGGTTCGATGCGCAGTAAAATATGCGATGACGCTTTCATCACCGCACCCTGTACCTGGTTGAGAGCATCGGCGAAGGCGCGTGATTTGGCCTCACCTTTGCCCTTGACCCTCACCGTTGTGGTGAATTGTTCTTTCATGCTTATGCGCCGTATTTCTTCTGCCAGGCTAGCACCAAACGCTCGCCCAACTCTTCTTTATCCATAAAGCCGAAGCCCAGTACGTTCGCGCCTTCGTTAATTGCGGTAACGCCTTCATCCACTGAGCGCATGCCGTATTTTGCTTTGTAACCGTGCTTGGTCTGCGCGGTAATCGCACCTGCGCCACCGCTGCCGCAGAAGGAGATGCCGAAGGTGGCATTTTCTGCTTTCATCACGTCGCCCAGTTTCATATCAGCAGCAACGCCCGGCACGACTACCGCACGGCCACCGGCCTTTTCCACACCTGCTGCAACTTTCTGACCTTTGCCCAGACGATCGCCAATCACTACGGTAATTTGTTCCATGTTTTTGCTCCTTAAAGGTTTTCTTTCGCCACTTCGAAGTGCACCGACAACAGCCAGGCTTCTTCATCCGGAAGGTTGCCGAACTGCGCTACCACTTCGCGGGCAAGCGACATTGAATCGGGTGAAATTTCTTCAAACAGGCTGGCTTCTACTTCTGGCAGCGGCTCGCCGGTAATTGACCGGTGTGCCATTGCGCGGACATGAGATGTCAGCATTTGCTCCTGGACTGCGTTAGGGATGATGCCTTGACTCTTCAGCAGGCTGTAAACCTGACTCAGCATGCGTGTCGCAAGCTCTTCTGTCTGACTCCCAACGTCGGTAATGACTGCTCCGTTGTTCACTCTTCTGACCCCGTTTGTTGCGTCTGACTTAAAACTAACGTGAGCGGTGTTGGGTTTGTAGCGAGTTGTTTTCCACTTCGAAGTGGAAAGGGGAGAGGCGGGAGTGATCTGTCCCACATAATTTCACTGAATACGGATTAAATGCTAGATAAGCGTGATGAATATCACGGGAAACGGCTGAAAAGAGAGCAGGAGAAAGTGGAAAAAATTTGCGGGCTTTCGTTTGAAACTGTGATGTCGATAAGCTTTTGCGATGACGTTGCGGAAGGATTTGGGTAATGAATCTGCCAGGGAAAGGGATTTCCCCGGCAGGATAACGTTATACGAATACGAAATTAACGGTATTTCTGGTGATAGGTGTTGCGGGTTCCCGCCAGATCCTTCGTCACGCCTTGCGCTTCCTTTATTTTACCTTCGTTGGCAAATTTGGTGGCGCTGTCAATCTGGCCGATCAGAATATCAAAACCGTGGCGGTAATCTTTCATTTCTGCGCTGTCTGCCGCTTTGTCTTCCAGTTTCGGCGGCGTTTGCTTCTGGGCATCGAGCGCCGCAGTACGCATTTTTCCGAGGGCGTCTTTCATCGCCGCGGCATCATTGGTTTTCTGCACGACTTTGAGGTTTTCGGACAGGGTGTCCATGTCATCGCCCAGGTCGGCAAACGCCGGGGCAGCACTCATCAGCGCCGTGACGGCCAATAAAGCCAGTACTTTCTTACGCATTGCTCACTTCCTTTATTATTATTTAACAGGCGTGGCGCGGCAGGTCGCGCCACCATGAGAACACTATTATTGGCCGGCGATTTTCATTTCCGGCAGCAGTACGGAACCGCACTGAATGTTGCTACGCGTTTCGATATCGTCGGCGACGGTCACGATATTACGCCACATATCTTTCAGGTTTCCGGCGATGGTGATTTCACTTACCGGATACTGGATCTCACCGTTTTCAACCCAGAAGCCTGATGCTCCGCGAGAGTAATCTCCCGTTACGCCACTCACACCCTGTCCCATCAATTCGGTGACGACAAGACCGGTGCCCATCTCTTTAAGCAACTTTTCAAAACTCAAACCCTGACCCTGAATGCGCCAGTTATGAATGCCGCCAGCATGACCGGTGCTTTTCAACCCCAATTTGCGGGCAGAGTAGTTGGTCAGCAGCCATTGCGTCAGAATGCCGTCTTTAATGATGTCGCGACGGGAGGTCGCGACGCCTTCGCTGTCGAAAGGTGTCGATGCCAGGCCTTTCAGCAGGTGCGGATGCTCTTCAATAGTCAGCCATTCCGGCAGAATTTGCTGTCCGAGTGAGTCCAGCAGGAACGTGGATTTACGGTATACCGCGCCACCAGCAATGGCGCCGACCAGATGGCCAAATAGCCCGGTTGCGACTTCATTGGCAAAAATCACGGGTGCTTTCATGGTCGACAATTTACGCGGCGACAGGCGAGACAGTGTGCGCTGTGCGCAGTCCGCACCGACCGATTCCGGGTCAAGCAAGTCGCCCATCGCGCGGCCAATGGTGTACGCATAGTCGCGTTCCATGTCGCCATTTTCTTCAGCGATAACACAGCTCGACAGTGAATGGCGGGTGGAGCAATAGCTCTGCAGCATGCCGTGGCTGTTGCCGAACACTTTCACGCCGTAGTGGCTGTTGAAGCTGCCGCCTTCGGTATTGGTGATGCGTTTATCTGCCTTCAACGCCGCTTGTTCAGCGCGCGCGGCCAGTTCAATGGCTTCGTCCGGCGTCACTTCTGCCGGATGGAACAGGTCGAGGTCCGGCGCATCAAAGGCCAGTAACTCCTTTTCCGCCACGCCAGCGTACGGGTCCGGCGAGGTATAACGTGCGATATCCAGTGCGGCCTGTACGGTACGCGCGACGGCGTCCGGGCTTAAATCCGTGGTGGACGCGCTGCCTTTGCGATTCTGATGGTAAACCGTAATCCCCAGGGCGCCGTCGCTGTTAAATTCGACGTTCTCCACTTCGCCGTAGCGCGTGCTGACGCTGATCCCGGTCGATTTACTGACTCCGACCTCTGCACTATCAGACTTGCCTGCCGCCAGTTCGAGGGCGGTGGAGACGGCTTTTTCCAGTGCTTTACGCTGTTCTGCAACCTGTGTGATTACTTTCATCGCTAATGCCATAATGTAGAAAGGAGTTTATTGAAGTCTAACAGAAATACTCGAAATAATTCGAGTTGCAGGACAACACGCCTATGGCGCATTGAACAGCGCTTGCGCTGGCCTCGTAGGGGGTGAGGTCCGTATGGACTGAATAACGCGGCAAAGATGTGAGCCCCCTGGAGCTTACTCAAGTAAGTGACCGGGGCGAGCAACTGTAGCCAACGAACTTGCAGCTTGAAGTATACGAGTAGAACCGTTTTTCAGTGCGCACCTTAACTGATAACATGTGTCTCTTTTTTTAGGAGCCTGAGATGACAAAGCAGCCCGAAGACTGGCTCGACGACGTGCCCGGTGATAACGAGATCGACGATGAAGATAATGAAATCATCTGGGTCAGTAAAAGTGAAATTAAACGCGACGCCGAGGAATTAAAAGATCTCGGGGCCGAAATCGTAGAGCTGGGTAAAAACGCGCTGGACAAAATCCCGCTCGATGACGACCTGCGTGCCGCCGTTGAACTGGCACAGCGTATCAAGAAAGAAGGCCGTCGCCGTCAGATGCAGCTGATCGGAAAAATGCTGCGTCAGCGTGACGTAGACCCAATCCGTCAGGCACTCGACAAGCTGAAAAACCGCCACAACCAGCAGGTTGCTCTGTTCCACAAACTGGAACAACTGCGCGATCGTCTGGTGGATGAAGGGGATGACGCGGTAGCGGAAGTACTGAGTCTGTGGCCGAATGCCGATCGTCAGCAGCTACGTTCGCTTATCCGTAACGCGAAGAAAGAGAAAGAAGGTAACAAACCGCCGAAATCTTCGCGTCTGATTTTCCAGTATCTGCGCGAACTGACCGAAAACGCCGGCTAAGTCGTTACCGGATGGCGCTGCGCTTATCCGGCCTACGATGTTGTAGGCCCGGTAAGCAAAGCACCACCGGGCGTGTTGATTACTCTGCCGCTTCCGCTTTTTTAGCCAGCATATCCAGCAGTTTCTGATGGATGCCACCGAAACCACCGTTGCTCATCACCAGAATGTGATCACCCGGCTGCACGGATTTCGCGATCATGTCGACCAGCGTATCTACGTCAGCACTGCAATGTGCAGGCTGAATGCAGGCTTCCGCCACTTCCGCGACCTGCCACGGAATATGCTGCGGTTGTAGCAGGAACACTTCATCGGCACGGCCAAGAGACGGTGCAAGGTCGTCTTTGCAGATACCCATTTTCATGGTGTTAGAACGCGGCTCCAGCACAGCGAGAATACGCGCCGTTCCGCCGACTTTGCCACGCAGCGCCTGCAGCGTCGCGAGGATGGCGGTCGGATGATGCGCGAAATCGTCGTACACGGTGACGCCGTTGGCTTCGCCACGCAGTTCCAGACGACGACGGGCGTTGACGAACGAGCCCAGCGCCTCGGCCGCATCGGCAGGCTTCACACCTACGTGACGCGCGGCAGCAATCGCCATCAGGCCATTGTGCATGTTGTGCTCGCCCACCAAACCCCATTTCACCTGACCGACTTTTTCACCGTCGAGGAACACTCCCCATTCGGCGGCATCGGGGGTGATTTTCTTCGCCTGCCAGTGACCCTGTTCACCCACCAGCTCCTGCTCGCTCCAGCAGCCCATCGCCAGCGTTTGCTTCAGGTTGATGTCGTTTTCCGGCACGATAATACGGCCCTGGCCCGGTACGATGCGCACCAGGTGATGGAACTGTTTCTGAATCGCTTTCAGATCGTCAAAAATATCCGCGTGATCGAACTCAAGGTTGTTGAGGATCAGCGTGCGCGGGCAGTAATGCACGAATTTGGAACGCTTGTCGAAGAACGCGCAGTCATATTCATCGGCTTCAATCACGAAGAACGGGCTGTCGCCCAGACGCGCGGATACGTCGAAGTTGCCCGGTACGCCGCCGATCACGAAACCTGGTTTGTAGCCGCAGGCTTCGAGGATCCACGTCGCCATCCCGGCGGTAGTGGTTTTGCCATGGGTGCCCGCAACGGCCACGACCCAGCGGTCGCGCAGTACAAAGTCATGCAGCCACTGCGGGCCGGACATGTACGGAATGTTTTTCTCAAGCACTGCTTCAACGCACGGATTGCCACGGGTCATGGCGTTTCCAATGATGACCAGATCCGGCTGAGGCTCTAGCTGGCTCGCGTCATAGCCCTGAATCAGGTCAATGCCCTGCTCTTCCAGCAGCGTGCTCATCGGTGGATACACATTGGCGTCCGAACCAGTCACTTCATGGCCCAGGGAACGTGCCAGCATCGCCAGCCCGCCCATAAAAGTGCCACAAATCCCCAAAATATGAATGCGCATACGTCATTATCCCTCTTTCATTAGCCGCGTATTTTACCCTCATGTGAGCGGGCTAAGAAACGCATTTCGGTTAATTCCGTAATTTGCTGGCGCGATTCACCATTACGCGGGATTTTGAATGTTTGTTAAGATTGTTGGACATTAACCGCTTTACTCAACATCAAATGCAGGGAAAGTGTTATGAAAACGTTAGGTGAATTTATTGTCGAAAAGCAGCACGAGTTCTCTCATGCGACCGGGGAGCTCACTGCTTTGCTGTCGGCAATAAAGCTCGGCGCCAAGATCATCCACCGCGATATCAACAAGGCCGGTCTGGTCGATATCCTGGGTGCCAGCGGGGCTGAAAATATTCAGGGCGAAACGCAGCAGAAGCTGGACCTGTTCGCCAATGAAAAGCTGAAAGCCGCACTGAGAGCCCGTGATATCGTGGCCGGGATTGCCTCCGAAGAAGAAGACGACATTGTTGTTTTCGACGGCTGCGAGCACGCCAAATACGTGGTGTTGATGGATCCACTGGACGGTTCGTCCAACATCGATGTTAACGTCTCCGTCGGCACCATTTTCTCCATCTACCGTCGCGTGACGCCTGTCGGCACACCGGTAACTGAAGAAGATTTCCTGCAACCCGGCAATAAACAGGTCGCGGCGGGTTACGTGGTTTACGGCTCCTCGACCATGCTGGTGTACACCACCGGCTGCGGCGTGCACGCCTTCACCTACGACCCTTCGCTCGGCGTATTCTGCCTGTGCCAGGAGCGCATGCGCTTCCCGAATAAGGGCAACACCTATTCGATCAACGAAGGCAACTACATCAAATTCCCGATGGGCGTGAAGAAGTATCTGAAGTTCTGTCAGGAAGAAGATAAGAACACCCAGCGCCCGTATACCTCGCGCTACATTGGCTCACTGGTGGCAGATTTCCACCGTAACCTGCTGAAGGGTGGCATTTATTTGTACCCAAGCACCGCCAGCCACCCGGAAGGGAAACTGCGTCTGCTGTACGAATGCAACCCGATGGCCTTCCTTGCCGAGCAGGCGGGCGGTAAGGCCAGCGACGGTAAAGACCGCATTCTGGATATCGTTCCGGATACGCTGCACCAGCGCCGTCCGTTCTTCGTCGGTAACGAGCATATGGTCGACGATGTGGAACGCTTAATTCGCGAGTTCCCGGAGGCGTAATCGGTTTGCGTTTCCCCTCTCCCCGACCCTCTCCCTGAGGGAGAGGGAGAAAACGAAAAATCGGCAGCGCCCTTCTTCCTGAGTGAAAGACTGACAACAAAATACCGATAGGTTCCCTCTCCCTGTGGGAGAGGGTTAGGGAGAGGGCATCAGACGATAGCTACGCCGCCTGAGTCTGTAACCTGAACGACGCCATTGCTTCCATCAGTTCGCGGGACTGCTCTTCCAGCGAGCGGGTGGCGGCGGAAGACTGCTGCACCAGCGCCGCATTCTGCTGCGCGGTTTCATCCATCTGAATCACCGCAATATTTACCTGCTCAATGCCACGACTCTGCTCCTGCGACGCGCTGGCAATTTCGCGCATCAGTTTAGTCATTCGCATCACTTCTGACGCAATTTCGTCCATCGTTTCCCCGGCCTGCTGCGCCAGCTCGCTGCCTTCACTGACGTGGGTTTGTGAATCACTGATCAGGGTGCGGATTTCTTTCGCTGCGTCAGCGCTGCGGCTCGCCAGATTACGCACTTCACCCGCCACCACTGCAAACCCACGCCCCTGTTCACCGGCGCGTGCCGCTTCGACAGACGCATTCAGCGCCAGAATATTAGTCTGGAAGGCAATCCCGTCAATCACGCTAAGGATGTCACCGATGCGGCTGGAGCTGCCGGAAATATCGCGCATTTTCTCAATGACATAACACACCATTTCGCTGCCGCGATCGGCGGTATCCGACACCGTTTTCGCCAGCTGGTGCGCCTGCTCGGCGTTGTCGGCGTTCTGTTTCACCGTCGCAGTTATTTGCTCCATGCTCGCCGCCGTTTGCTCCAGCGAAGTCGCCGTGGATTCGGTGCGCTGCGCCAGATTATTGTTGCCCGCGGTCAGCTCGCGGCTGCCGATATCAATCTGCGAACTGGCATCGCGCACTCGCAGAACCGAACCCATCAGCGATTCACGCATTTCGCTTATCGCCGCGTTCAGACGGTTAATCTCCCGGCTGACCGGCGCATTGTCGCTGTGGGTCAGATTGCCCGCCGCCACCTGTTCGAGCTGCACAATCGCGGTGTTCAGCGGCTTGAGCAGCATGTTGCGCAGCGCCAGCCAGGCCAGCACAATCACGCCCGCAGTCAGCAGAATGGCGATAATCATCAACGTCATCACCCGGTTTTTACTCTTTTGGACCACGTTCACTTCGGCCTGCCCACGGCTGTCTACCCACGTCTGAAACGCCTGCATGTCGTTATCAAATTGGCGGGAAACCGGGATCAGATGATTTTCCAGCAGATCGTAATAGCTGTCTGCACTTTGCTGATTCAGTGCCGCCAGCATCGGCGTGATGCCCTGTTGGTTATAGGCGGCGTAGCTTTTTGCCACCTTCGCCAGCAGCTGCGCGCCCTGCTTATCGTCGATCGTCGAGGCAATCACGTCGGTCAGCGCTTTCTGCGCCGTCGTGACTTCACGATTGATGTTTTGTACCGATTTTGCCGCGTCGTCGAGCATCCCTATTTCCATCAACCGGACCGCCTGACCCGCTTCGTTCCGCGCGCGCAGAATAAGCGTATAGCCCTTGTTGAGCTGGACAAGTTGCTCACCCTGTAGGTGATTAATGCGCGTGAGAGAAGACGAACTTTTGGTGAGTGCGTAAATACCCATGCCGCTGACCAGCAGCAGAAGAAGGGTCATCACGGCCAGTAAAGAAAGCAGGCCGGTACGGATTGAAAGCTTTTTCAGCATGATGTCATTCCCGGTAGCAAAGAGACTTTTGGGCGTAAACAGACAGTATCGGCTGCTACCGGAATGACTTTAGGGTTATCAGTAAATTCAGTATGTTATTGTTTTGTTATCGCCACCGGGATGCGGGTCACCGTCGAGCTCTGGCGGCTTTCCCACAGCACGGTCAAGCCGCGTTGCAGGGCGATAAAGATGAACAGCAAAATACCGATGGCGATTTTGGTCCACCACGAACTGAGCGTGCCGTCGAAGTTGATGTAGGTCTGAATCAGCCCCTGAATGCCGACGCCAAACAGCGTGCCGAGCACCGTGCCCACGCCGCCGCTGAGTAGCGTGCCACCAATCACCACTGAGGCAATCGCATCCAGCTCCACGCCCATTCCTGCCAGCGCGTAACCGGCTTGGGTGTAAACAGAGAAGACGATCCCGGCAAGCGTAGCCAGACCCGTCGACAGCATGTAAATGCGGATAGTGGTACTGCGGGTAGAAATCCCCATCAGGTTGGCCGACACCGCGCTGCCTCCGATGGCATACACCTGATTACCGAAACGCGTGCGGTGAGCGACAAACATTCCCGCAACGACCACCAGCAGCATCAGCACACCCATGGCGCTCAGGCGCCCGCCGCCGGGGATCATCCACGCCATGTCTGATAGCGAATCGTAAATGGGGTGGTTAATCGGGATCGACTCTTCTGACACCAGATAACTGACGCCACGCAGGAAGAACATGCCGGCCAGGGTGATGATAAACGCCGGGATTTTCAGAGCATCAATCAGTAGGCCCATAAACGCACCGAACGCGCAGCCCATCAGGAGCACCAGTGGGAACGCCACCAGCGGTGATAATCCCCAGAAGCCGATCGCCTTGGCGAGAAACACGCCGGTAAAGGCGATCACCGAGCCGACCGACAGATCGATCCCACCAGAGAGGATCACAAAGGTCATGCCGACGGCGATGATCCCGAGAAAAGCGTTATCGGTGAGGATATTGCAAATCACGCGAGTCGAGGCAAAAGCCGGGAACTGCGTCAGGCAATAGAGATAACCGAGGATAAACACCCCGAGGGTGATCATCAGCGGCAAGTTACGTTTTATCATGGCCGCGCACTCCTTTCAGTAAGCTGATAAAGCGCGGCGACTGGACCACCAGCACGCACAGCACCACCACCGCTTTCACCACCTGATTGAGCTCCGGCTGGAAACCCGACAGCAAAATCCCGGTATTCATGCCCTGGATAATCAACGCGCCAATCACCGACAGCAGCAGGTTAAAGCGGCCGCCCATCAGCGAACCCCCGCCAATCACCACGGCCAGAATGGCGTCCAGTTCCAGCCACAACCCGGCGTTGTTGGCATCTGCCCCGCGAATATCCGCCGCGACAATCACCCCGGCAATGGCGGCACACACGCCGCTCAAGACGTAGGTCAGCATCACCACGATGCGGGTATTCACCCCGGCGTTTTTCGCCGCGCGGATGTTAATCCCTACCGCTTCGATAAACATTCCCAGCGCCGTTTTACGGGTGAACAGCCAGAAGACCACCAGCGTAATCAGCGAGATAATCACCGGTGTCGGGAACAGCAATAATTTGCCGCTACCAAACCAGGCGAGGGAATCCGAATCAAACGTCACGATTTGCCCGCCGGTGATCAACTGCGCCACGCCGCGTCCGGCCACCATTAAAATCAGCGTCGCGACAAACGGTTGGATCTTAAGAATGGCAACCAGAATGCCGTTCCACAGCCCGGCCAGCACGCCTGTCGCCAGCGACGCCAACAGCACCATTGGCAAACTGTGCCCGGCAACTTCCATCGATGCCGCCGTAGCCCCAGCAATCGCCATCACTGCGCCGACCGACAAGTCTATGCCGCCGGTGGCAATCACCAGCGTCATACCGATTGCCAAGAGCGCCACCGGAGCCGCGCGGTTAAGAATGTCTATTGGGCTGCCGAACAGGCGACCGTCCTGTAATATCACCTGGAAAAAATGTGGCGAAACAATGCTGTCGACCACCAATACCAGGATCAATGCCGCGATTTGCGGCATGCCCGTGGGCCAACGGAAACGGCGTTTTGGCCGTTCAGTTTGAGGAAGAGATTGTGGCATCACGTCGTACTCCTTATGCCGCAATTGCATTCATGATCGCCGGAACCGACAGCGCATCCAGCGGGATCTCTGCTACCTGTTTCCGATCGCGTAAAATAATGACCCGATCCGCATAGCCCACCAGCTCTTCCAACTCCGACGAAATGACCAGCAGCGCGAGGCCATCGGCACACAGCGTTTCGATCAGACGAATGATCTCCGCGTGTGCACCGACGTCGATCCCGCGCGTGGGTTCGTCGAGGATCAGGAACTGCGGGCGCGTCAGCAGCCAGCGTGACAACAAGACCTTTTGCTGGTTGCCGCCAGAAAGAAACTCGATCGGCTGCTCCGCACTGGGCGTGCGGATCCCCAGTTGGCGAATGAAGCGTTCGGCAATCTCATTTTGTTCACGACGCGGAATTGGCCGCAGCCAGCCACGCTGGGCCTGGAGCGCCAGAATGATGTTTTCGCGCACCGAAGCAGCGGCGATAATGCCGTCGGTTTTCCTGTCTTCCGGGCAAAAACCAATGCCAAGACACGAGGCCTGATGCGGGGATCGCAGCGTTTGCGGCTTGCCTTTGATTTCCGCGCTGCCGCTGTCGGACGGTTTGATGCCGAATATGACTTCTGCGGTTTCGGTGCGCCCGGAGCCGAGCAGCCCAGCCAGGCCAACAATTTCACCAGGGCGTACCTGCAAATCGAACGGTTCAATGACGCCTTTTTTGCCATAGCCTTTAAACGCCGCCACCGGTTTGTCGCTCAGCAGCGTACGGCCCGCGCGTTGCAGGGCGTTGTTGTCCAGCTCGCGGCCGAGCATCATTTTGATCAGCTCAATTTGCGGTAATTCTTTGGTTTCTTTGCAGCCGACAAAACTGCCGTTGCGCAGCACCGTGATGCGGTCGCTGACCTGATAAACCTGATCGAGAAAATGAGTGACGAAAATCAGGCTGACGCCCTGATCGCGCAGTTGGCGCATCAGAGTGAACAGCATTTCCACTTCCTGGGTATCGAGGCTGGCGGTCGGTTCATCAAGGATAAGCACTCTGGCCGATAAATCGATGGCGCGGCAAATCGCGACGATTTGCTGCATCGCCACCGAAAAGCGATTCAGCGGTTCACGGACATCGAGGGAAAAGCCGTAAGAGGCCATCAGCGCGGTGGCGCGCTTTTCCATCTCTTTACGTTGCAGTAAACCGAATCGCCGTGGTTCGCGGCCAATAAACAGATTGTCCGCCACCGACATGTTGGGCAGCAGGTTTACTTCCTGATACACCGTGCCGATGCCCAGCTGTTGGGCGTGGGCGGTGTTTTTTGGCGAGATAGTGTCGCCTTCCAGCCAGATAGTGCCGCGATCGGCGTGATAAACACCGGTCAGCGCTTTAATGAGGGTCGATTTTCCGGCGCCATTTTCGCCGAGAAGGGCCATGATTTCGCCGCGACGCAGGCTGAAATCCACGTTATCCAGCGCTTTCACACCGGGGAAAAATTTACTCAAGCCTTCCGTGCGCAAAATATCCTGGTTATGGGTTACGTCAGTCATTATCAGTCCCCTGAAAATGCCCTTCACCCCAACCCGCTCCCGAAAAAGGAGATGAAACACGCGGTGTTAACCGGCTTCATCTCCCCTCAAGGGAAAGGATTAGGGCGAAGGAAAACAAGCTACGGTGTCGACTGCACCCTCAGCCCCAGCCCTCTCCCCGCGGGAGAGGGAGAACAACAAACTGCGCAGAGCAGCGAGGATGAGGGGGAATACAACTCAATAGCCCATGTCTTTTTTCTTATCCAGCTGCGCTTGAGCGCTGTCTTTCAGGTAAAGCTGCGAGTGGGTCAGCGTCAGCTTCGGTGGCATGGTGCCGTCTTTCTTGAACTTCTCAAGTGCATCAAACGCCGGGCCCGCCATGTTTGGCGTCAGCTCAACGTTGGCGTTGGCTTCGTCGGCCAGCATCGCTTTATAGATATCCGGCACGCCGTCGATAGAGCCGGTCAGGATATCTTTGCCCGGTTTCAGGCCCGCTTCTTTGATGGCCTGAATGGCACCGATCGCCATGTCATCGTTATGGGCGTAAACCATGCAGATGTTTTTGCCGTTATTTTCCGCTTTGATGAAGCTTTCCATGACTTCTTTACCTTTGCTGCGGGTAAAGTCGCCGGACTGAGAACGAATGATTTTGATGTTTGGCGCTTTCGCCACGGCTTCTGCAAAGCCTTTCTTACGATCGATAGCCACGCTCGCCCCGACCGTACCCTGCAATTCCACGACGTTACACGGTTTGCCGGCTTCGGTTTTCACCAGCCAGTCGCCAATCAGCTTGCCTTCCAGCACGTTGTCAGCCGTCACGGTGGTCATGTAGAGCGACTTGTCTTTCACATCAATGGAACGGTCGAGCAGGAATACCGGGATTTTTGCCTGTTTCGCTTCTTTCAGCACCGGCTCCCAGCCCGTTGCCACCACCGGCGCGATGAAAATTGCATCCACGCCTTGGGCGATAAATGAACGTACTGCCTTGATTTGGTTTTCTTGTTTTTGCTGACCATCAGCAATTTTCAAGGTGATGCCGCGTTTTTCAGCTTCACTCTTGGCCACGCTGGTTTCAGCAGCACGCCAGCCGGATTCCGACCCGACCTGCGAAAATCCTACAGTTAAAGGGGCAGCCATCGCCATAGACGACATGGCTGCAGAAACAGCCGAGACAAGAAGTAAGCGCTTCCACATAAAGGTATCCTCTTCGGGTTATTATCTGTTTACTCATCATATTTCGAGCGGCATGTGCGTTGGCCGCACTCCCTCACCCCAGCCGCTTACTCTAGTAAGCTGCTGGGCATCACTCACTCGCCGCCTTCCTGCAACTCGAACTATTTAGGGTACAAAATAGTCATCTGCCGAAAAACTATAGACAATGGGAAATGTAACGTGATGCGTTACATCACACTTCCAAAAAGAGAAAGGGTAATTTGTAAGCGCTTCCACAAACTTATTCATGAAGTGGCTGGGTTTATGGATTTATCACCTGGTTAAAGGCTCTGAAAAACGGTCTGAAGGCCTTCTGCGGCTGAAAAGAAGCGGAGACATTTACCTCGAGTTGGCTATAATACCGGGCACTTGAATGACACCAGATTAAAGGAAAAAGACATGAGCTTACTCAACGTCCCTGCGGGCAAAGACTTGCCAGAAGACATCTACGTTGTTATCGAAATTCCAGCCAACGCTGACCCTATCAAATATGAAATTGATAAAGACACCGGCGCGCTGTTCGTTGACCGTTTCATGTCTACCGCGATGTTCTATCCGTGCAACTACGGTTACATCAACCACACCCTGTCTCTGGACGGTGACCCGGTTGACGTACTGGTCCCAACGCCATACCCACTGCAGCCGGGTTCTGTGATCCGTTGCCGTCCAGTTGGCGTTCTGAAAATGACCGACGAAGCCGGTGAAGATGCGAAACTGGTTGCGGTACCGCACACCAAACTGAGCAAAGAATATGATCACATCAAAGATGTGAACGACCTGCCAGAACTGCTGAAAGCGCAGATCTCCCACTTCTTCGAGCAGTACAAAGCGCTCGAGAAAGGCAAATGGGTTAAAGTTGAAGGCTGGGATAACGCTGAAGCTGCGAAAGCAGAAATCATCGCCTCCTTCGAACGCGCTAAGAAATAATTCTTAGCGTCGTGAAGCAAGACACCGCCTACGGGCGGTGTTTTTGTTTGTACGTTTCAGAAAAGAGATGAAATGTCGAAAATGATGCAGGAATTTCTTCAGAAGGGTGCAAAAAATAACGCCACCCGAGGGTGGCGTTATTCATTCAGAACTTATCTTTGTCCAGCCAGTTGCCGGTTTCTATACGAATGAATCCGGTCACCGGACGCTGGTAGACGTACATCCACGCGCTACCGTACGGTGTCTGGATTAAATGGCGTGCGTACTCACCGCCTTTAGTGCGCAGCGCATCAAGCTCGGCGAGCGTCGAGGCGTCGATACGATACACTTCACCCGCTACAGTCCCGTCGCCGGGTACCGCGCCTGGATAGTGGCCCAGGCTGTAGAGCTGATAGTTATCGACGCTATGATCGCCCAGCCACTGAGCGTTGGTCATCCAGTGGCTGTTGCCTTGTTTGCGCCGTAAACTGCCGTAAACAAATATTCGCATTGCTAAAACTCAAACTGATAGAGCAGATCAAGTGCCTGGTCTATGCCGGACACCGCTTCAAGATAAAGCTTGGGCATTAGGCGATAGCGTAACGTGAGTGTTGCCAGAGAGTCAAAAATTCCCACACCATATTTTACCTGCAAGCCCGGCGCGATATAGCCGCTGACCACGACCTGAGAGGAGTCCCCTACTCCAGCGGTATCCAGAGCCAGATTGCTGACGCCAAACGTCTCGCCGATTTTACCCACAATCTGCCCACTTTGTGCAACCCCCAAACCAACCAGTGCGGAAGTCATTGCCGCGCCGTCGCCCTGTTCGCTGTCGAGCCCCTGTCCGCGTAATAGGTACGAGAGCGCGGCCTGCTGAGACATCGCCGGGTCAGAGAAGATTTCGGCCTTCGGCTGGTCCGCCATTCCGGTCACTCGTACCCCGGCAGTCACGTTGTCTTCGGTGGCCTCAGGGTTACGAATGGCTTCAATATTGAGCATAGGCTGATCCGGCGGGCCAGAGAACAACAAGATCCCTTTGCGCACGATCAGGTCCTGGCCGTAGGCGTGGAAACGGCCTTCCGGAATGTTAATCTGCCCGTTGAGACCCAGACCGTGGCTATCCTGCGCCACTTTCAGGTCACCGGTCAGGCGCGCCTTCAGACCAAACGCATCCAGACGCACGTTATTGCCGACGTGAATCGTCAGGTTGCTGTTGATAGGAATGCCTGCGGACTTCGGATTCACCGGTTTGAGATCTTTATCGAGCATCACTTCGTCGCTGGAAACGCCCACGGCGCTTTCCGGCACGTCATGCACCACGATGCGCGCCCACGGCACGTCTACGTTACCGTCGAGCGTGAACAGGCTTGGCGTGGCGGTAAAGACCACGTCCGGAGATACATCGAGGCGTACCATCGGCGGCACGGTGATGCGCACCCGGCTGCCTTTCGCCGCCACCTGCGCACGCCAGTTGTCGATTTGCGTCCAGTCAGCGTTGCCGCTGAGGCTAATCTGCCCCTGCTGCGTGGCAATCACACCATCCAGCGTCGAGCGCGTGCCGTTGAAGTTCATCGCCACCCGACTCGGCTGCATGTCGAACGGCATAAAGTTACCGTCGATATCCAGTCCGGTGAGCTGCAATTGGCCGAACAGCTGCGGGCTTTGCAGGTCACCGCCCAAACGCAGATTCGCGTTCAACGTACCCGCGGCTTTTTCACCGCGCGCGAAGATAGGGTTAATCATCGCCAGCGAGAAGTTGCGGATATTGACGTTACCGCCGAGATTGCGCCGCCCTTGCGGGTCGGTGATGTCAATCTGCCCGTCGAGTTGGCCGTTGTTAGTCAGGCGAATCGTCCAGCCCAGCTGCGCACGGTTGTTGTGCAAATCGGCATTCAGATTGAGCGTATCAAACGCCACCGGCAGCGCCGCATCATTCACCGTTTGGGTAACCTTCACATTGCGCCCGGAAAGGCTCACTTTGCCCTGCGGCAGCCCTTCTTTGGTGGTGTCCCAACTGACATCGGCGTTCCCCGTGAACACACCGCTGGCCTGCGTGGCGTCTGGCATAAACGGTTTAAGCATCGCCAGGTCGAAGCGGTTGAGATTCACCACCGCGTGCCCCGCGGCACCGGCATCAATGGTTTGCGGCACGCACAGTTCGGCGTTCGGGTTAGTCCAGCAGTGTGGCCCGATGCTGATTTTCTGTTCCTGATTACGGTAATCGAGCGCAATCGCCCGCGAAAGAGATACCGGGCCTACCGGCGTCTGAAAACGTGTATTGCTCAGCGTGCCTTTCCAGCGTTGCTCTTTCCTGTCGAAGCTGCCCGCCAGTTCAAGCTGACCGGAAACCGGATCGCCCTGCATTTTCAGCTCTAGCTTGTGCTGCTTTTCATCACCTTTGGCGGTGAGCAGCACCTGACTAATGTTCACGCCCGGCTGCGCGATGCCGTTCACGCGCACGTCGAGATTGCCACCGATCTGGTCCGTCGATTTTACATCACCTTTAATGGTGGCCTGGGCGACGGAAAGCGCCTGCCAGCGCAGATTTCGGGCAGTGATGTCCGCCAACAATTGCGGCGCATCCACGGTGCCACGCACTTTCAGTAGCCCTTTCGCCGTGCCGCCGAGTCCCGGCAGCGCGTTATCCAGCCCCGGCGCGTCGATGGTGGCGTCGAGGTTCAGCTCTTTCACGCCCAGTTCGCCCTTCACGTCAGCGCTGTTACGCCCCAGTTCGAGATGCAGGCCGGGAATTTTCCATTGCAGATAGCTGTTACCGGAAAGCTTACCGTCGACGTTAACCTTATTCTGCTTCACGTTACCGGTGAGTTTCAGTTCCGGCACATCTACCTGCCAGCTGCCGCCGTACAGGCTACCACTGGTTTTAATCAGACCGTTGAGCTTCGCTGGCCAGTCCGGCACTTCCTTGGCGGTATTGATGCCGTCTAACTTCAGCTCGCCGCGCCAGCTGATCGCCTGCTGCCAGTCAAGTAACGCCTTCAGCTCGGTTTTCCCTTCCAGCGCCGCGATGGTCAGCTTGTCGAGATTGACTTGCTGCTCGTTGCCCTTCGCGTCCAGAGTAATCGTGGCTGGCGGTAGACCCTGCCCTTTTACCGCCGTCGCGAACGACAGCGTATAGTCGGTCATCTTGCCACTAAGCTTGAGTTTTACGTTATCGGCCTGATATTGCTTTTCGCCGGTAAACGGCCAGTAAAGCTGTTTACTGAGCACTTCGAGATTCAGCGGCAGCCCGGCTTCGGCCAGCTGCGCCTGAGCGCGAATGCCCACGTCCACCGGCCCGGAAAGATTGATCCCGACGTCGAGCTGCTTACGCACGTCGCCGCCAATCTTCATTTTGATTTTTTCGCCCTTCACCGGGTCGATATTCAGGGTGCTGTTGAGGGTTAAATCCACCGGCCAGTCATCCTGCAATTTCGCAGTACCGGTGGCGTTGACCGTACCCTGGCTCGAATCCACGTCCAACGCGTCGAGCTTCATGTTGCCGTCGATACTGCTGACTTTCAGCAGCAGTTTATAGACCGTTAAATCGGTATCGCCGGTCAGACGCAGCTGCTCGCCGCGGAATTCCTGAATGTTCAGGTTTAGCGGCAGATGCACATCGGTCATTTCAGGCAAAACAGGCTTCGAGAACAAGTCTTTCATCGTTTCACCGAGCGGTTTTTCATCCGGCTTCGGCTTGTCGATTTTCGGTTCAACCACCTGTTCCTGCGCCACTTTCGCCACTTTCGGCAGCGCAATCAGCAGCCCTTGCAGTGACGTTGGTTTCAACGTCAGGTTTTTCTCCTGCCAGGTCAGGCCGGAGGTGAAATCCATCACCGACACCGTGGTGTCGTCGATTTTGATGTTGACGTTGTTCAGCGCGACCCGGCTGAGTGTAATCGGATACGGCGTCGAGAGGTTCAGTGGCCCACTGTCCTCTTCCACCGCTGGCGCCGACGGCGGCATCTTTTTGCTGTCGATAGCCACGTTCACGTTGGCAAGCGAAAGGTCATTCACGCACAGGCTGCTGTCCCATAGGCAGGACGTGTTCACCGCCAGATGGAATTGCCCGGCATCGACCGCCACGCCAGGCTGCTCGTAACGCAGGTTTTTAACGGTCAAATTTTTCCAGCCACCAACCACTTGGCCGATAGAAAGCCCAGGCACCCAGCGGTCAGCGGCTTTAAATACCAAATGCAGACCGGTAGTCGTGCCGACCAGGAACGCCACTGTCCCCAGCAGCAGGATGATAAACACCAGGACGCCGAGGCTAATCTTCTTCCATAAACTCATAATTCTGGCCCCAGACCGATGTAGAACTGTAAACCGTGCTCTTCTTTATCGCCGACCGGAGCAGCAATATCGAGTTTGACCGGGCCGACTGGCGACTGCCAGCGCACGCCGATGCCTGCACCGGTTTTGAAATCATTGTCGCGGAAGTCATTCACCGCTTCGCCGCTGTCGACGAACACCGCGCCCCACCATTTACCGGTCACGTTATACTGATATTCTAGGGAACCAGTGGCCAGGCGCGAGGCACCGGTGAGTTTACCGTCGGCATTTTTTGGCGAGATGGATTCGTATTTATAGCCGCGAATGCTGCGGTCGCCCCCGGCGAAGAAACGCAGATCGGGTGGAACCCGGTCGAAGTCACCGGTTTCAATCCAGCCGATGTTGCCGCGCACCACAAAGCGATGGCGATCGTAAATTGTGCGAATCCAGGTATTTTGTGCCTGAGCGACCACGAAATCGACGTCTGAACCCCACGCACCGTTGGAGACATCCACCGAATAGCGCTGCGAATCGCCCCAGCTTGGCATCAGACCCCCGCGTGAACGGGTACGGCTGATCATCACGCCCGGGTAAAGCAGCATGGTGGTGTTGGTGACGTTAGCCTGCGTAAAGTGGTCGAGGCTCCAGCGCAGGTTGATGGCGCGCTGCCAGCCGCTGGAGAGATCCCAATAACGCGACACGCCGAGCGTGGTCGAGTCGGATTCGGTATCGTTCAAATCGGTGCGTTTGAAGCCGCCCTGCAGCAAGTAATACTGCTCCAGCGGGTTCTTCAACAGCGGGATTTTGTAGGAGAAATCAAGCTGCTGCTCGGGCGCAGACAGACTGAGATCGGTAGTCAGGCTGTGGCCGTAGGAGTTCATCCACGGCTTGTTCCACGAGGCTTTGACGCGTGGGCCCACGTCGGTGGAATAACCGACACCGGTTTCGAGGGTGTTTTTAGTACGCGGAGACACCACGCCGCTCAACGGCAGCACTTTAGTTTTTCGCGCTTTATCAAATTCTGGTGCCACAACCACCGAGTTAAACCAGCCGGTCGCGGAAAGGCGGCGGTTCAGCTCAGCCAAATCATCGGAGGTGTAATAATCCCCCTCTTTGAACGGCACCAGATTTTGCAGATAACGATCCTGGATCTGCGAACCCTGGAACGTGACGGCGCCAAAGCGATAACGCTCGCCGCTGTCATAATCGATATCCCAAAATGCCTGATGGCGGTCGAGCGACACGCCGAGCTGGCTCTTTTTGAACTCGCTGTCGAAGTAGCCCTTACGCAACGAGACGCCGGTGAGCGATTTTTTGAAGCCGTCGTAATCGGCGTGGTCCAGAATCGTCCCTATCGCCGGGCGTTTTTTCAGTAAATCCAGATAGTCTCTGTCATTACGTGCGCCGCCGCGCAAAATCACGTCGGTGCCACCAATGCGTACTGGTTCACCTGGTTTGACGTGCGCCAACAGAACCTGGCGGCCTTTGGCCGGTGCAGGCTTCAGTTCGAAATCAATCTGAGGTTCGTAATAGCCCAGAGCTTTAAGGCCTGCACGAATGGAGTCATCCACACGCGCACGGAAGCGGCGATCCGGAGTGACCTCTTCGCTTTCAATCGTTGACAGCTGCGCGCGCACGTTTTTGAGCAGCTCTCCAGAAAGTCCATCTACCTGTAAACGTATGTTTGCCGCCCCGGCAACACCACTGACCAGAAACAGACTGGCCCAACATAACTGGCGAATTTGTGGCACGTTTTCTCCCAAATATCCTTGTTTCCACCCCGTCAGGAAACGCAATAGCCGATCCACGGCTTAACAAAATTTCAACACTACCGGTTGAAAAAAAGACGTACACCTCAATATTTCTTATGTTTAAATCTAGACGTATTCATCGCCTTTATTGTCATCAAAGTGAGGCGCTGTGACAACCTTAACCCCAATTTCCTTTATCCGGAGGCCAAACCGTGAGTTTATTCGATAAAAAACACGTTGTCGCTCAAGCGGATGCGCTGCCCGGTCGCAATACGCCGATGCCTGTCGCCGCGCTGCATGCCGTTAACGAGCATTCCATGACTCATGTTCCGCAAGGGATGGAAATCGCGCTGTTCGCCATGGGCTGCTTCTGGGGCGTTGAACGCCTGTTCTGGCAGCTGCCAGGCGTCTACAGCACCGCTGCGGGCTACACCGGCGGCTACACACCGAATCCAACCTACCGCGAAGTGTGCTCCGGCGAAACCGGTCACGCCGAAGGGGTTCGCGTGGTCTATGACCCGTCCGTTATCAGCTATGAGCAATTGTTACATGTGTTCTGGGAAAATCATGACCCGGCCCAAGGAATGCGTCAGGGCAATGATAAAGGCACCCAGTACCGCTCGGCAATTTACCCGCTGACGCCTGAGCAAGAGAAAGCGGCCCACGCCAGTCTGGAGCGTTTCCAGGCGGCAATGAACGAGGCCAATGACTCCCGGACCATTACCACTGAAATCGATACCGCTAAACCGTTCTACTACGCGGAAGACGACCACCAGCAGTACCTGCATAAAAATCCGTACGGCTATTGCGGCATCGGCGGCATTGGCGTGTGCTTACCGCCACAGCTCGCCTGACCGCTAGCTCTCCATCGCAACGCGGGCCGCATGCCGCGTTGCGTTACTCACCGTTCCCGTATCCTGTAATTTCCCCTGTAGTAGCACATTCAGCACTGATGCGCCCTGCCGGTTCAGCCGGTTTTGCAGTAAATGCACCGCTTCCACGCCCAGTTCGCGACACGGCACCGTCACGCTGGTGATGGGCTTCGTCAGTTCGTTGTCGAGCCGCCAGTGAAAATCAGTGGTTATCAGCGAAATATCTTCCGGAACTCGCAGGCCGTGATGCTCCAGTACGCGCTGCACACCGGTGGTCATGCTGGTGCTGCCAGGGAAAATCACCTGTGGCCACTCTTCACGTGGCGTTTCTGCCAGCCACTGAGTCAGCGCCTTCTCGGACTCCTCGGCGGTAAAGCCTTCGGTGATAATCACATCCTTTTGCGCGTTGAACGGCACGTGATAGCGGCGATAGGCCTCTTTTATGCCATCCAGCCGGGCGTACAGCGTTTCCCGCCGAAGAGTGGTCATACACAGCACGCGCCGATGGCCTTGCTCGAACAGGTAACGCATGGCGCTAAAACCAATGGCGCGATGATCGGGTGAAACGGCATCAAGAATACGTTCTTTATCGTTGGTATTTATTAATACGCAGGGTTTATTCAGGGTCTGCGCCAGCTTAAAGACGGTGGAATCGTCGGTGCCGATAATAATTATTGCGTTAATATTCTTATTATTGGCTTTATCCAGAAAGACTTTAATATCCGCGTCCTGTTCTTCCAGGCCACAAAATGTCAGATACACATCATGCGGTTCAATTGCATCGGCAATCCCACGGGTCACTTCCTGATAGAAAATATCCCCACGGGCGGTAAAGGTTCTCGACGGGGCAAATACGGCAATGCCGTTAATCAATAACCGCCCGCTGGCGAGTTCATCCAGCACACCGAGCTTTCTGGCACAGCGAACAATCGCCTCCCGCGCCTGCTCGCTGGTATACGACTTTCCGCTTAGCACTCGCGAAACGGTACTGACGGAATATCCTGTTGCCGCCGCTATTTGGTCCATTTTCAGCTTGCCGGACATTATGTGACCTCGCTCGCAATCAATATCTGCAAATTTTTGCAGAGACAGTCATCTGATTTTAAAACAGAAATTTTGGTTGCAGGTGAAATTGATAATTAGCCTGCGAGCATTCTCACAAATTCCTTTTGTCTGTCCGTATCCCCTTACCTATTTTCGTTTTATCAGCCATCAGCTCTGAATAAGGTGTGACATGGAAAGCGTAAGATTCGGCATTATTGGTGTGGGTAATATCGGCACGGTTCATGCTCGCTATTTGCTGGCAGGCACGGTAAAAGACGCGCGACTGACCGCGGTTTGCGATATTGACGATAAAAAGCACGACGCCATCCGCCAGATTGTGGGTGAACAAGTCGACATCTTCAGTAGCGCCTACGACATGCTACGCAGCGGGCTTATCGACGCGGTGATCGTCGCCACGCCACATTACGATCACCCGAGCCTCTCAATCCTGGCGATGCAAAACGGCATTCATACGCTGTGCGAAAAACCCGCAGGGGTTTACACCGCGCAGGTTAAGGAGATGAACGCCTGCGCCCGCGAGTGCGATGTGGTGTTCGGCATCATGTACAACCAGCGCCCTAACCCGCTGTATCAGAAGGTCAAAGACCTGATCGACAGCGGCGAACTTGGCGACATCCGCCGTTCTAACTGGATCATCACCAACTGGTATCGCTCGCAGAGTTACTACAACTCCGGTGGCTGGCGCGCCACATGGAAAGGTGAAGGCGGCGGCGTGCTGCTCAATCAGGATCCGCATCAGCTCGATCTCTGGCAGTGGCTGGTCGGTATGCCGGTACGACTGCGCGCCTTCTGCCAGTTCGGCAAGCACCGCCAGATTGAAGTGGAAGACGAAGTCACCGCCTACGCTGAATATGCCAACGGCGCGACCGGTGTGTTCATCACCACTGTGGCGGAAACGCCGGGCACCAACCGCCTTGAAATCGCGGGCACCCGGGGCAAAATTGTCGTCGAAGAGGGCCAATTGCGCTTCTGGCGACTGCGCGAATCTGAAGATGCCTTCAATGCCCGCTGGCAAAACGGCTTTGGCGAGCCGGAGTGCTGGGAAGTCACCCTCCCCGTCGCCGCCGAATGCAGCGAACATCACGTGATCACCGCCAATTTCTGTGCCGCTATTCTGCACGGTTCCCCCCTTATTGCTCCGGGCCTCGAAGGCATTCGCGGCCTGACCCTTTCCAACGCCATGCACCTTTCAACATGGACCGACGGCTGGGTCGATTTGCCGTTTGATGAGCAGCAATTCAAGCAGTTGCTCGACGAACGCATCGCCGCCTCGGTGGAAAAACACGTCGAGAGCCGCACCCTCGACGCTTCCGGAACCTGGTAATTAGGAGCCAATATGTTACGTGTCGCAATTGTCGGAACAGGGAACATTTCGCACAACCACATTCAGGGATATCTGGAAATGGGCGCGCGCTGCCAGATTGTCGCGCTGGTCGATATCTATCCGGAAAAAGCGCAGGAAAAGAAAACCCGCTACGCATTACAAGACGCACGCATCTACAGCAGCCATCAGCAGATGCTCGACAACGAACCGAACGTTGATATCGTTGATGTCTGCACCCCGCCGTACGTTCATGCAGAAATCAGCATTGACGCGCTACACGCAGGAAAGCACGTGCTGTGCGAGAAACCCATGGCCGCGTCACTGGAAGAGTGCGACGCGATGATTGCCGCCCAGCAGGCAAGCGGTAAAACACTGTCGATTATCGCCCAGAACCGCTTTACCGACGCCTTTTGGCGCCTGAAAGCAGCGGTGGACTCCGGCCTTGCGGGGAAAATCTGCCACGCGCAGGTCGATTCCTTCTGGTGGCGCGGCCACTGCTATTACGATTTGTGGTGGCGCGGTACCTGGGAGAAAGAAGGCGGTGGCTGCACGCTGAACCACGCGGTACACCATATCGATGCCATTCAGTGGATGCTCGGTTTCCCGAGCGAAGTGGTGGCAATGATGAGCAACGTCGCCCACGACAACGCCGAAGTGGAGGACCTGAGCGCCGCCATTTTCAAATACCCTTCCGGCGCACTGACCCAGCTTACCGCCTCGGTGGTGCATCACGGCGAAGACCAGAAGATAGTAATTCAAGGTGAAAAAGCGCGAATCTCCGCGCCGTGGGACGTTTTCGCCAGTCAGTCGGCAGACAACGGTTTTCCGCAAGATACCCATGACGCGGCGCTGGAAGACCAGCTGACCACGCTGTTTCGGGGGACGCCAGGACTGCGCTGGACGTTGCACACCGGGCAAATAGACAACTTCCTCACCGCACTCGAACAGCAGACGTCTCCGTTAGTGGACGGCGTGCAGGGCAAGCGTTCGCTGGAAATCATCACCGCCATTTATAAATCAGCGATTACCCGTTCGGTGGTGACGCTGCCAATTGCGCCTGACGATGTCTTTTATCGTACCGGCAGCCTGACCGCGCGCGCTCCGCATTTTTATGAAAAATCCGCCTCAGTCGCCAATTTCAGCGAAGTCGGCGCCATCCCGCTCGGCAAAAATTTCGATACAGGAGCTGCATCATGAACAAGAACGACGGTATGAATTACGCCCCGACTGGCAAGCCTCAGGCTGTGGTGAAGCCTGGTGAGTTTGTTTTTGCCGCCGCCGCCCTCGATCACGGGCATATCTACGGCATGTGCAATGGGCTGGTTGAAGCCGGAGCACAGCTGAAATGGGTGTGGGATCCGGACCCGGCGAAAGTCGATAAATTTGTGCAGCAATATCCGCAGGCCCAGGTTGCCACCTCGCTGGAAATGTTGCTCAACGACCCGCAGGTGCAGCTCATCGCAGGCGCAGGTGTGCCGTCTGAACGTTGCGCGCTGGGACTGAAAGTGATGGCCGCAGGCAAGGATTACTTCGTCGATAAAGCACCATTGACCACCCTTGAACAGCTGGAAGATGCCAAAGCGATGGTCGCCAAAACCGGACGCAAATACGCGGTTTACTATAGCGAACGCCTGCACGTGGAAAGCGCCGTCTTTGCCGGGCAGCTGGTGAAACAGGGCGCGATTGGTCAGGTCATTCAGACGCTTGGCACCGGGCCACACCGCGAAGGCGAAGGCCGTCCGGACTGGTTCTATGATCGTCGCTACTTCGGCGGCATCCTGTGCGATATCGGCAGCCATCAGATCGAGCAGTTCCTGTTTTATACCGGCAATGAAGAGGCGCACATCGTCGCCAGCCAGGTGCGTAACGTGAACCATCTGCAGCATCCACAGTTTGAAGATTTCGGCGATGCGATGCTGGCCGGGGCTAACGGCGCAACGGGCTATTTCCGCTGCGACTGGTTCACGCCAGCAGGCTTGCCAACCTGGGGTGACGGCCGCCTGACGCTGCTCGGTACCGAGGGCTATATCGAAATCCGCAAATACATTGACCTGACGCGCGGCGAACAGGATGTGGTGTATCTGGTGAATAAAGACGGCGAGCATCGCTATCCGGTGGCGGGCCAGGTGGGCTTCCCCTATTTCGGCGAGCTGATTAAGGATTGCCTGAACCGCACTGAAAACGCCATGAGCCAGGTGCATGCCTTTAAGGCCGCCGAGCTGTGCGTGAAGGCGCAAATGCTGGCCAACGCCGGACGATAAGGAGGCTGCGATGAAAACGCTCAATGCCGCCATTATCGGTTGCGGAGCCATTCACACCTGCCACGTTGAAGCGCTACGCCAGACGCCTGGCGTGGCATTGCGGGCGGTAGTGGACGTCGACAAAGACAAAGGGCTGGCGCTGTCCGCCGAGTATGGCTGCCATTTTTATCAGGACTATCGGGAGATGCTCTGTGATGTGACCATCGACGTGGTGCACATTTGCACGCCGCATAACCTGCACAAACCGATGATCCTGGCCGCGCTGGCCGCAGGGAAACAGGTGTTCTGCGAGAAGCCGGTCGGGATGAACATGGTCGATGTCGTGGAAATGCGGGCAGCGGAAAAGCAGGCCGACGGACGGCTTGGCGTTTGCTATCAAAACCGCCTGAATCCCACCAGCCTGGCACTGCATCAGCTTCTGAGCGAAAACGCATTAGGGCGGATACTTAGCATTAATGCATTTCTGACCTGGTCACGTACCCCACCTTATTACGCCAATAGCCCCTGGCGTGGACGTTACGCCAGTGAAGGCGGCAGTTTGCTTATCAATCAGGCCATTCACACGCTTGATCTTGTGCAGTGGTTTGGCGGCGGCGTCACACGTCTGAAAGGTGTGGTCGACTGCGCACGGCTTGAAGACACCATCGATACCGAAGACACCGCCATGGCGACGCTGGAATTCAGCGGCGGCGCGCGCGGGCTGTTTTTCGCCAGCAACAACCACACCCGGGACGCACCGTTACAGCTGGACATCCATTGTGAACAAGGCGAGTTACAGCTACGAGATAACACGCTTTGGCGGGTATCAGATGGCAAACGGGTGGTTCTCGCCTGCGACGAAACCCCCTACAGCCACAGCAAAAGCTATTGGGGAATTGGCCACCTTCAGGCCATTCGCCGATTTTATGAGGCCGTGCGCAGCGGCAGGTCCGAGGGCATTACCGGCCTTCACGAGGCGGCAAAATCCCTGCAACTCGTAGAAGCGATTTACCGGTCCTCACAATTACGACACTGGGTCACGTTACCCCAATAACAACGCGATTCTGGCTGTAATAAGATGCGGCATACAGTGAGCGTGTGCCATATAACTAAACATCGAACAGAGAATAATAATTATGGTTAAACCTACTGAACGCAAAGTGGGTTACGGCGTAGCAATTGGCTACGGCGTAACCGATCTTTTTGGCGGGGGTGCTTTTGCCGTTATCGGCACCTGGTTGCTCTTTTTTTACACCACCTACTGTGGCCTGTCGGTTTTAGAGGCAGGTTCTATCTTCGCGATTGCCCGCGTCATTGACGCGATCCTGAGCCCGATTATGGGCTATGTAACGGATAACTTTGGCGATACCTGGCTGGGCCGTAAATTCGGTCGCCGCCGCTTTTTCCTGTTATTAAGTGCCCCGTTGATGTTCCTGTACGCGCTGGTCTGGATCACCGACATGAGCTACTGGTACTACCTTGGCACCTACCTTTCCATCGAACTGCTTTCAGCGATGGTGCTGGTGCCGTGGGAAACACTGGCCGCTGAAATGACTAACCGCTTCAGCGAACGTACCCGTCTTTCCGGCGTACGCATGATGTGCTCGCAGTTCGGCGGCTTGTTGGCGGTGTCCGTGCCAGGGGTAATTATGCAGTTCACCGGCAAAGATAACCCGTTCACCTACACCCTGACCGGCGGCATCTTTGCACTGATTTTCTGTATTGCCGTCTTTACCACCTGGGCCTGCACCTGGGAGGCTAAAGATGTGCGCGAAGAGTATGAATTTAAACCCGTGAATAATCGGCAATCAGGGTTGCTCAATCACCTGAAATATCTGGTTGTCGACCTGTTTTCATCGTTCAAAATCAAAGCATTCCGCCAGCACATCATGATTTATATCTGCTCGTTTACCGCGATGGATGTATTCGGTTCGGTATTCACATATTACGTGGTGTACGCGCTAGGCCGCGATGCCGGGGCGGTGTCGGGCCTGTTGACCATTGCCGCCTTTGTATCCGTGCCGGGCACCTTCGGCTTTATGATGCTGATGAATAAGCTCAACATGACGCCATCCGGCGCGCTGCGGCTCTCCTACAGCTGTATTTTCGCGGTGCTGGCCTTCTTGTTTGTGGTGTACATCAACGATATCCGCGTACCGACGCTGCTGTTCTCTGCCGTGTTTGTGGTCCTCGGTGCGGCCCGTGCGGGGCTCTATTATATTCCGTGGAATATCTACAGCTTTATCCCGGATATCGATGAGATGGTGACCCGCCAGCGTCGCGAGGGGATTTTCGCCGGCGTAATGGTGTTGACCCGCAAAAGTACGGTAGCGCTGGCGATTATGCTGATTGGTATCGTGTTGCAGGAAAGTGGTTTCGTGAAAGGCGGCGGCACGCAGCCGGAAAGCGCCCTGCATGCGATCATCGGGCTGATGATTTTCGCCACCGCCGGGCTGTTGGCAATAAGCTTCTGGATGACCTTCAAATTCAAACTCACCCAGGCTTCGCACAAAACGTTGATTAAAGAGATCGCCCGTCGCAAACTCGGCGGTGCCTGCGAGGATTGTGATGAAGAGACGCGCCAGGTCATCAAAGATTTGACTGGTCGGGCCTACAACGAAGTGTGGGACGCCACGCCGGATAAAAGCAAAAACGGTGCGGCTTTAGCGCCTGGAAGTTAACCTCTGGCGAATTAACAGTCCCTTACGCTATACTATCCCCGATATTGCCGGTCCAGAGCCTTCGGACCGGTTTTTTTAAGCGTTATTCCAATTCAATCAACGACTCAACCATCCTTCCGAGGTTCTGACCTTAACGGTTAGAAAAACTATGTTAAACAGTATATTAATCATACTCTGCCTCATCGGCGTCAGTGCGTTTTTCTCGATTTCTGAGATCTCGCTTGCAGCTTCCCGCAAAATCAAACTGAAGCTGCTCGCCGATGAGGGCAATATTAATGCACACCGTGTTCTCAAAATGCAGGAAAACCCCGGTATGTTCTTTACCGTGGTGCAAATCGGTCTTAACGCCGTGGCCATTCTTGGTGGTATCGTCGGTGATGCAGCCTTTTCCCCTGCCTTCCACAGCATTCTTATAAAGTACGTTTCAGCCGAGCTTGCTGAGCAGATAAGTTTCATTCTGTCGTTCGTGCTGGTCACCAGTTTGTTCATCCTGATAGCTGACCTGACTCCGAAACGCATCGGTATGATTTCGCCCGAAGCCGTGGCTTTGCGGATCATCAACCCGATGCGCTTCTGCCTCTCGGTATTCCGCCCGTTGGTATGGTTCTTCAATGGCATGGCGAACATGATTTTCCGCCTGTTCAAGCTGCCAATGGTGCGCAAAGACGATATCACCTCCGACGATATTTATGCGGTGGTGGAAGCCGGTGCGCTGGCAGGTGTGCTGCGTAAGCAGGAGCACGAGCTGATTGAGAACGTGTTTGAACTGGAATCGCGTACCGTGCCGTCGTCGATGACGTCGCGCGAAAACGTTATCTGGTTCGATTTGAACGAAGACGAACAAAGCCTGAAGAACAAAGTCGCGCAGCATCCGCACTCTAAGTTCTTGGTCTGTAAAGAAGATATCGACCACATCATCGGCTACGTCGACTCAAAAGACCTGTTGAACCGCGTGCTGGCGAACCAGAGCCTGGCTCTGGCGGGTGGCGTGCAGTTACGCAATACACTGATTGTGCCCGACACCCTGACGCTCTCTGAAGCGCTGGAAAGTTTCAAAGCCGCCGGTGAAGACTTCGCCGTTATCATGAACGAATACGCGCTGGTGGTGGGCATTATCACCCTCAACGACGTGATGACCACCCTGATGGGCGACCTGGTCGGCCAGGGTCAGGAAGAGCAGATTGTGGCGCGTGATGAAAACTCATGGCTCATCGACGGTGGTACGCCGATTGAAGACGTGATGCGCGTGCTGGATATCGACGATTTCCCGCAGTCCGGCAACTATGAAACCATCGGCGGCTTCATGATGTTTACCCTGCGTAAAATCCCGAAACGCACTGATTTCGTGAAGTTCTCTGGTTATAAGTTCGAGGTGGTGGATATCGATAACTACCGCATCGATCAGCTGCTGGTGACCCGCGTCGACAGCAAGCCCACGGTTCTGACGCCGAAACTGCCTGATGCCGAAGAGAAAGGTGCGGCATAAGTTCACGGCCTGTAGAAACACTAACGGCTCCCAGTGGGAGCCGTTTTTTTTACTTCTTAATTACTGCATAGCACGTTGGTTGATTACGCCATCTCAGTTTGCAGACGCGTAACCTGACGGTTGATCTCGGACATGGCAGAAAGATGCTGCTTGTCCTTCACTTTCGGGATAAGAATCTTGCCCTTATCAAATTCGAAAGCGCCCACGTCCTTGATGTACAACCGTCCACGAAACAGGATCTTCACGTACTTAGCCACCTGAAGTGGGTTGTACCGTTGGAAAATTTTCATTGTTATCTCCTGCTGAGTCTTACGCCCTTACGACTCCACAATCGGTTCCGCGTTCCGGGGCGCAAAATTAATGCTCTAAAACTATAGTCCATAACGACCGGGACACCCAGTCTGTAGAAGTTTATTTACCGTTTGATGACAGTAATTAAGAATAATCTATTCAGATTGGCGAATAAGACAGTATAAGCCTTCATTTTTCCACGGTTATGTGCGGTCACCCGCAAACTGGCATCATGATTGCGGGTAAACCTCATAATTCGCACTTATGATTAAAGCTCAGAACCAAGTGGTCGGATCACCTGCATAAAATAAGGAAACACCATGACCCTACGTAAGCTGATGGCGATCTCATGCCTGTTAATACCGCTGATGGCCTCTGCGCATAATTTCCAGAACGGTCAACGGGTGCCCGCTGTCGGCATCGCCGACCGTGGCGAACTCATTCTTGATAAAGATGATTTTAGCTATAAAAATTGGAATAGCTCGCAGCTTCCTGGCAAAGTGAGAGTTGTACAACATATTGCCGGCCGTACATCTGCCAAAGAGAAGAACGCGACGCTTATCGAAGCGATTAAGTCCGCAAAATTCCCGCACGACAAATACCAGACCACCACCATTGTAAACACCGATGACGCTATTCCGGGCTCGGGGATGTTCGTGCGCAGCAGTATTGAGAGCAATAAAAAGCTCTATCCGTGGTCACAGTTTATTGTCGACAGCAACGGGCTAACACGCAGCGCCTGGCAGCTTGAAGAAGGCAGTTCGGCGATTGTAGTGCTGAATAAAGACGGTCGCGTGGAATGGGCAAAAGACGGCGCGCTGACACAAGAGGATGTGCAGCAGGTTACCGCCCTGCTGCATAAGCTACTCGGTCAGTAGATTGATACCCGGAAGCCGGGGTTAAGAAACGCTTCACGCGGGGTGTAATCGAGGGTTTTGCCCTGCCAGTCGTGAACGTGCGCCCCAGCAGCCACCGCAACCGCATGGCCCGCGGCGGTGTCCCAGACATTGGTCGGCCCGAAGCGCGGATAAAGCTGCGCCTGCCCTTCTGCCACCAGGCAGAACTTAAGCGACGAACCAATCGAGGTGGTCTGATGCTCGCCAAGCTGTTGCAGATACTCCGTCAGCTCGCCATCGGCGTGCGAACGGCTGATCACCACCAGCGGCGGCCGGGCATCGCGCACGTGAATCTGGTTGCGCACGCCGCACTCTTCTTTCCAGGCCTTGCCTTCATGTGCGCTGTACATCACTTTCATCACTGGCGCATAGACCACGCCGAGCACCGGTTTCCCTTGTTCAATCAGGGCGATATTGACCGTGAATTCCCCGTTGCGCTTGATAAACTCTTTAGTGCCATCGAGCGGATCCACCAGCCAGTAGCGCTGCCAGTGCTGGCGTACATCCCAACCCGGCGGGTCTTCTTCTGACAGCACCGGAATTTCCGGCGTCAGGGCATTCAGCCCGCTGACGATCACTCTGTGGGCCGCAATATCCGCGGCCGTCACCGGAGAGTCATCAGCTTTGCTGACGACGTCCATCGGCTGCGCCCCATCGTAAACCTGCATAATGGCATCACCTGCTTTCCGTGCAAGCTGACATACTTGTTCCAGCATTTTCCACCTCGTGTTAAGTAGAGTGGCGTTAACTCGTTGTTTTATTTATATCCTATCGCGGCTGTTTGCGCTATCTGTGAAGCGTTACCCGTTTAATCGCGCAATTTTCTGGCAACCTTCACACTTCTGTAAGCAACAGGATGTATACCCTTTTGTCTTTTGTGCCCCCGATCAATGAAAGGACCCCTCTGATGATTAAGTTTAGCGCAACGCTCCTTGCCACGCTGATTGCCGCAAGTGTTCAGGCTTCGACCGTGGATTTGCGGATCATGGAAACCACTGACCTGCACAGCAACATGATGGATTTTGACTACTACAAAGATTCCGCCACGGAAAAGTTTGGCCTGGTGCGTACCGCCAGCCTGATCAATGCCGCGCGAGGTGAAGTGCAAAACAGCGTGCTGGTGGATAACGGCGATGTGATTCAGGGGAGCCCGCTCGGCGATTACATGGCGGCGAAAGGCCTCAAAAAGGGCGATGTGCATCCGGTTTACAAGGCAATGAACACGCTGGATTACGCAGTCGGTAATCTCGGTAACCACGAATTTAACTACGGTCTGGATTACCTGCACAACGCAATCAACGGCGCGAAGTTCCCGTACGTTAACGCCAATATCATCGACGTTAAGACCCAAAAGCCATTGTTTACACCGTATCTGATTAAAGAGACCCAGGTTGTCGACAAAGACGGCAAGCCGCAGAGCCTAAAAATTGGCTACATCGGTTTTGTGCCGCCGCAGATAATGATTTGGGATAAAGCCAATCTTAGCGGCAAAGTGACAGTGAATGACATCACCGAAACCGCCCGCAAATATGTGCCTGAAATGCGTGAAAAAGGTGCCGATGTGGTGGTGGTTATCGCCCACTCCGGTCTCTCCGCCGACCCGTATCAGGCGATGGCGGAAAACTCCGTTTACTATCTCAGCCAAGTGCCGGGCGTGGATGCAATCATGTTTGGTCACGCCCATGCGGTGTTCCCGTCGAAGGATTTCGCCAGCATCAAAGGGGCGGATACCGACAAAGGTTTACTCAACGGAATTCCTGCGGTGATGCCTGGCATGTGGGGAGATCACCTTGGTGTCGTGGATTTGGTGCTGAACAATGACGGCGGTAAATGGCAAGTATCGCAGGCCAAAGCCAGCGCGCGGCCGATTTATGACGCCGTCGCAAAAAAATCCCTCGCCGCAGAAGACCCGAATATGGTGAAGGTGCTGAAAGCCGATCACGATGCCACTCGTGCGTTCGTCAGCAAGCCTATCGGCAAATCGTCCGACAATATGTACAGCTATTTGTCGCTTGTGCAGGACGATCCCACCGTTCAGGTGGTGAATATGGCGCAGAAAGCCTACGTGGAGCACTTTATCCAGGGCGATCCGGACCTGGCGAAACTGCCGGTGCTTTCCGCAGCCGCACCGTTTAAAGCCGGTGGACGTAAAAACGATCCTGCCAGTTTTGTCGAAGTAGAAAAAGGGCAACTCACCTTCCGTAACGCCGCCGATTTGTATCTCTACCCGAATACTCTGGTGGTGATGAAAGTCAGCGGAAAAGAGGTGAAAGAGTGGCTGGAGTGCTCCGCCGGGCAGTTCAATCAGATTGACGTGACCAGCAGTAAACCGCAATCGCTGATCAACTGGGACGGTTTCCGTACCTATAACTTCGACGTTATCGACGGCGTGGACTATCAGGTTGATGTCAGCCAACCGGCGCGCTACGACGGTGAATGCCAGAGCATTAACCCGAAAGCAGAACGCATCAAAAACCTGACCTTTAACGGCAAACCTATCGATCCGACCGCAACATTCCTGGTGGCGACCAATAACTACCGTGCTTACGGCGGCAAGTTTGCGGGAACCGGCGACAGCCATATCGCTTTCGCTTCACCGGATGAAAACCGTTCGGTGCTGGCGACGTGGATCAGTGCGGAGTCGAAAAAGCAGGGCGAAATCCATCCTGCAGCGGACAACAACTGGCGCTTAGCGCCGATTCATTCGGCCACGCCACTGGATATTCGTTTTGAAACGTCACCGACGGAGAAAGCCGCGGCGTTTATCAAAGACCACGCGCAGTATCCGATGAAAAAAGTCGGCACCGACGATATCGGTTTTGCGGTGTATCAGCTTGATTTAAGCAAGTAACTGTAGGCTATTTGTAGACCCGGCGAGCCTCAGTGCCGCCGGGCAATCACGCTGCACGCTCATCCCAGTGTGCCATCACCTGCGGCAGGTTCAGCTCGATCCAGTCCGCCAACGCTTCCACTTTCTCACTCACCTGCACACCGAGCGGCGTCAGGCTGTATTCCACATGCGGGGGTACCACTGGATACGACACTCGGTCGATAAAGCCATCCATCTCCAGCGCCTGTAAGGACTGTGCCAGCATCTTCTCGCTGACGCCCCCCATTTTCCGACGCAGATCGCTGAAGCGATGGGTGCCAGCGCGCAGCGCCACCAGAATTAGCACGCCCCAGCGGCTGGTCACATGCTTGAGCACGTCCCGAGAAGGACATTGTTCGGCAAACAAATTGCCATCGCGCAGCTGTTCACTGAGGGTCGGATTTTCCATTTTCATACTTACCTTTTTGTACGTACTTACTAAAAGTTAGCTATGGTGTTAGCGTATCACAACTGAAGACAAACACGAAGGAGTCACCTGATGATCGCAATTACCGGCGCTACCGGCCAACTGGGCCAACTTGTTATCGACAACCTGCTGAAAGCTATCCTCGCTAACCAGTTGGTCGCCATTGTGCGTAACCCCGCAAAAGCCCAGGCGCTGAGCGACAAAGGCATCGTCGTACGTCAGGGCGATTACACCGACGAAGCCGCGCTTACATCCGCGCTTCAGGGCGTAGAGAAACTGCTGCTGATTTCCGGCAGCGAAGTCGGCCAGCGCACCGTGCAGCACCGCAACGTAATCAACGCAGCGAAGGCCGCGGGCGTGAAATTCATTGCCTACACCAGCCTCCTCCATGCTGACAAATCCCCATTGGGCCTGCACGTTGAACACGTCGAAACCGAGAAAATGCTCGCTGAATCCGGGATCGCGTACACCTTGTTGCGTAACGGCTGGTACACCGAAAACCATCTCGCCAGCGCGCCTCCGGCCATTGAGCATGGCGTGTTTATCGGGGCTGCGGGTGACGGCAAAATTGCCTCGGCGAGCCGCGCTGATTACGCTGCCGCCGCAGCACAAGTGATAAGCGGAGAAGGCCATGCCGGAAAAGTCTATGAGCTGGCGGGTGACAGTACCTGGACGCTCAGCGAACTGGCCGACGAACTGAGTAAACAAAGCGGTAAGCCCGTGAGTTACCAGAACCTGAGCGAAGCGGATTTTGCCGCCGCTCTGAAAGGCGTCGGCCTGCCTGCTGGGCTGGCAGATATGCTGGCGGACTCTGACGTTGGTGCCTCAAAAGGCGGCTTATTTGATGACAGCCGCACGCTCAGCAAGCTTATCCAGCGCCCAACCACCCCGTTGTCTGAAAGCGTCAAAAGTATCCTGTAAAGTTAATAAGCGGCTATTTTTGTGGCGCACCCACGGGGTATCTTCGATAATGACGGGATATTTCGTGGGAGGTCAGCGTGCAGGGTGTTCCAGAACAGTTCGCAGATAAGAGAGATTGTGCCAGTTTCCGCCACCTGCCCCAGGTGCCCGGGGTGGAACTTTATCACGCCTATATCTCGCGCTATGCCTTTGAGCCGCATACTCATGAGGCCTTCGGTATCGGTGCTATTGAACTCGGTGCCGAACGTTTTCGCTATCGCGGCACCCAATATGTGGCTGCGGTCAATTCCGTCGTCACCATGAACCCGGATGAGCTGCACACGGGCGAAGCCGAAACCGCCGACGGCTGGCGCTATCGGATGGTTTACCTGGAACCCGATTTACTTGAAGAAGTGACCGGTGTTCGCCATTGGTGGTTCAGCGATGTGGTCCGCCATGACGCAGAGCGTTCTGCCAAACTGTGTCAGCAGATTTATGGCCTGTGGAACACCGACGACCCGCTGGCACAAAAAGGGCTGCTGCTCGATCTGATTGAGACTTTCACCCCCTTCGCCCACCATGCTCCGCATCTGCATGAAGCGACCCACCGTTTCGAACGCGTACGAGACTATCTGCACGGCAACTATATGCATACCGTGACGCTCGACGATCTGGCTGCCGTAGTGTCGCTGAGCCCGTACCATTTTCAGCGTCAGTTCAAAGCCCGCTATCACGTTTCGCCGCACCAAATGCTGATGGCGATTCGCCTATGGCGCGCCAAAGATTTTCTGACCCGCGGCATGCCTGCCGCCGACGTGGCTGCTGCGACCGGCCTGACCGATCAGTCTCACCTCACCCGAGCCTTTAGCCATCGCTATGGCATCACGCCCGTTCGCTACCAAAAACAGGTCTTCATGCGCTAATGCGCAACCTCATACAATACATCCCGCCGTCGCCCCTCCTACACTGCGTCTGTTGACCAAGAAGGTGTAGACAATGATGAGTGGTGTGTTGTACGCCCTGCTGGCGGGGTTGATGTGGGGTTTGATTTTCGTCGGGCCACTACTGGTGCCGGAATATCCGGCGGTGCTGCAGTCGATGGGGCGCTATCTGGCGCTGGGATTAATCGCTCTGCCGCTCGCGTGGCTCGGACGCGCGAAGCTTAAACAGCTCCGCAAAAGTGACTGGCTTACGGCGCTGGGCCTGACCATGATGGGCAACCTCATCTATTACGTCTGCCTGGCCAGCGCTATTCAGCGCGCAGGCGCGCCAGTTTCAACGATGATCATCGGTACGCTGCCGGTGGTGCTTCCAGTATTCGCCAATCTGCTGTACAGCCATCGCGATGGCAAGCTCTCCTGGCTGAGCATGGCGCCAGCCCTGGTCTGCATTGCGCTTGGATTAGTGTGCGTGAATATCGCCGAGCTGCGCCATGGCCTCGTTGATTTCAGCTGGTGGCGTTACGGGAGCGGTATCGGTCTGGCATTAATATCCGTCGTTTGCTGGGCGTGGTACGCACTGCGCAACGCGCGCTGGCTGCGTGAAAATCCGGAGAAGCACCCGATGATGTGGGCGACCGCACAGGCTCTGGTGACGCTGCCCGTGTCGCTACTGGGTTACGTGCTCGCTTGCCTGTGGCTCACCGGACAGGGACAATCCTTCCCGCTGCCGTTTGGGCCACGGCCAGAAGTGTTTATCACGCTGATGATAGTCATCGCCGTGTTCTGCTCATGGGTGGGCGCACTGTGCTGGAATATCGCCAGCCAGCGCCTGCCGACGGTTATCGTCGGGCCTTTAATTGTGTTCGAAACGCTGGCGGGTCTGCTGTATACCTTCCTGCTGCGCCAGAGTTTTCCGCCGCTGTTGACGTTCACCGGCATTGCTCTGCTGGTCGTGGGCGTCATCATTGCCGTGCGCGCCAAGCCACAGCCGCCGCGACTCCAGGAACTGCATGAAAAACCGGTAAAATAATCCGTTATTCCTAAGGGGTATTTCCTTATCATAAAGATGTATTTAAAATGCATCTTATATTTCAAGATGAGGTAACGGCTATGGCATTTCGCGATCAACCTTTAGGTGAACTGGCACTCTCAATCCCACGTGCGTCTGCCCTGTTTCGTCAATACGATATGGATTACTGCTGCGGTGGCAAGCAAACCTTGGCCAGGGCTGCGGAGCGCAAAGCGCTGGACGTGGCGCTGATCGAAGCAGAGCTGGCAACGCTCGTGCTGCAGCCCGTCGAGAAAGAGTGGCGCGTGGCACCGTTGGCAGAAATTATCGACCACATTCTGGTGCGCTATCACGACCGTCACCGCGAACAGCTGCCGGAGCTGATTTTACAGGCCACTAAAGTGGAGCGCGTTCATGCAGATAAACCCAACGTGCCAAAAGGCCTGGCGAAATACCTGACCGCCCTGCATCAGGAGCTTTCCAGCCATATGATGAAAGAAGAGCAGATCCTGTTCCCGATGATCAAACGAGGCATGGGCCACCAGGCGATGGGGCCAATCAGCGTAATGGAAAGCGAGCATGATGATGCCGGAGAACTGCTGGAAGTGATTAAGCACGTGACTCATAACGTGACGCCACCGCCAGAAGCCTGCACCACCTGGAAGGCGATGTATAACGGCATTAACGAACTGATCGATGATTTGATGGAGCACATCAGTCTGGAAAACAATGTGCTTTTCCCGCGGGCGTTAGCGGGAGAATAGTTCTGTCGTTTCCCTCTCCCATTGGGAGAGGGAAAAAATCGTTACTTCGCCATCCGTTTTTTACCGACGTACATCCAGCCTAAGCCCAGCACCACGAACCACAGCGGCGTGACAATCAGCGCCTGACGGGTATCTTCCTGCAACGTCAACAACACCAGCACGAACACGAAGAACGCCATACATACCCAGCACATCATTTTGCCAAGCGGCATTTTGTATTTTGACGCTTCATGCAGCTGCGGACGCTGTTTACGGTAGACCAGATACGAACAGAGAATAATGGTCCACACGAACATAAACAGAATGGCCGACACAGTGGTGATCATCGTGAACGCGGCGATTGCGTTTGGATTCACGTACAGCATAACCACCCCACCCAGCAGGCAGATGCAGGAGAAGGTCAGCCCTTTCGCCGGAACTGCGCGCTTAGAGAGCTTAGCGAACGCTTTTGGTGCTACGCCGTCCTGCGCCAGCCCGAACAGCATACGGCTGGTCGAGAACACGCCGCTGTTCGCGGACGATGCCGCCGAGGTCAGCACCACGAAGTTGATGATGCTCGCCGCCGCAGGCAGGCCAACCAGCACGAACAATTCAACAAACGGGCTCTTATCCGGCACCACGGAACCCCATGGCGTGACGGACATAATCACCACCAGGGCGAACACGTAGAACATGATGATACGGATGGGAATGGAGTTGATCGCGCGCGGTAAGGATTTCTCCGGGTCTTTCGTTTCAGCAGCCGTGGTGCCCACCAGCTCAATACCGACAAAGGCAAACACCGCTATCTGGAACCCGGCGAAGAAACCGCTAATCCCTTTCGGGAACCAGCCGCCGTCATTCCACAGATGGTCGAACGACGCCTGTACGCCGCTTGGGGACGTGAAGTGCGTCATCACCATAACCAGACCGACAATCACCAGCCCGACGATGGCAACGATTTTGATCATCGCGAACCAGAACTCCATCTCACCGAACATTTTCACGGTGGCGAGGTTCAGGCCCAGCAGCAGAACGATAACTGCCAGCGACGCGACCCAGTCTGACAATCCGGGGAACCAGAATTGCGCATAGGAGGTAATCGCGACAACGTCAGCCATTCCGGTCACCACCCAGCAGAACCAGTAAGTCCAGCCGGTGAAGTACCCCGCCCACGGTCCGAGCAGGTCGGCGGCGAAATCGCTAAAGGATTTGTATTCGAGATTCGACAGCAGCAATTCACCCATTGCGCGCATGACGAAGAAGAGCATGAAGCCGATTATCATATAAACGAAGATTATCGACGGCCCAGCCAGACTGATGGTTTTACCCGAGCCCATAAACAGCCCGGTGCCGATGGCGCCGCCGATAGCGATTAGCTGAATGTGTCGGTTGGAGAGATTGCGCCGAAGTGATTGTTCGGTCGATGCCTCTTCGTCGGCAGCGACTTTTATCTGATCTACCATGTGATTTCTTCCTGTTGTTCCTGTTGTGTTGTGCTGGCTCTGCGGCCATTGAATACATCTGTCGATGTTTCAGTTTTAAGACGGATCGATAGTAGGAAAGAATCGGCGGGTTGAATACTAAGAAATGAATATAATGTTAATAAGATGTTTGAAGTGAGTGTTATATCACTCTACTTACGCGAAACAGCTCACGAAAATACACTAACCTTGCGACAATGCAAAATTAAATGCTAAAGAAGTTATAACTTAGGGATTTTACACTACTTTATGACATCCTCTCCCACGAACGGGAGAGGATCAGCTGACTTACAGGATTTCGAGCAGTTCGACTTCGAAAACCAGAGTGCTGAATGGTGGGATGGACGCGCCAGCGCCACGCTCGCCGTAAGCGAGGTTTTGCGGGATAGTCAGTTCCCATTTGGAGCCAACCGGCATCAGGGTCAGGGCTTCGATCCAGCCTGGGATCACGCCGTTAACCGGGAATTCAGCGGGTTCGCCGCGTGCCACGGAGCTGTCAAACACGGAGCCGTCAATCAGCTTGCCGGTGTAGTGAACGCGTACACGGTCGGTACGGGCCGGGATTGCGCCTTCGGCCTGATTGAGAACGCGGAACTGCAGGCCGGACTCGGTGCTGCTCACGCCGTCTTTCTCACGGTTTTCTTCCAGGTATTTCACGCCTTCTGCAGCCATGGCTTCGAATTGTTCGCGACGCACTGCATCAGCACGTTCGTGAATTTCACGCAGCGCACGGTGAACCACATCCACCGGAACCTGCGGCTGTTTGCCTTCCAGCGCATCAGCAATACCAGCAACCAGTGCTTCTGGCAGCAGGCCCTGCAGGCCGGATTCGCTAAGCTGTTGTCCTACCTGGAGGCCGATTCCGTAACTAGCCTGGGCTTCAATGGTGTCAAAAGTCGGGGTTGCCATGGTCTTTCCTTTCATCGGATGAAAATCAGCGGGCAGCATAACAGCCAGGCCGCATCGGGTAAAACTTTGTCTCGGCAGAATTATGTATATACTGAGGGACAAAACAGGGAAACGCGGAGCAGGAGGTGACCCATGCCCGGGCGATTCGCACTACAACCTACGTTGTTAAAAATCTGGCATGCACCGGATAATTTCACACTGATGGACCCGCTGCCACCGCTGCACCGTCGCGGTATCATTGCGGGTTTTCTGCTGGTCATCATCGGCTTTCTGCTTCCCTCTGATGATAATGCGCCAGTCCAACAGCCTGTGAGCCGGAATGCGCAGCTCGATATCCAGTCTCAGTCTCAGCCGCAACAGGGCAATCTACAGCAGCCGCTGCCACCGCTGGTTTCCACACCGCCGGTAAACGATCCAGGCCAGGCTGCGCCTGCCGCCCCGGAAGTCGTTCAGGAAGAGCAGCCTGACGAGCAGTCGCAGACGGTACAAGCTCAGCCACAATCTGAGCCTCAGGCGCAAACCGCGCCTGCGCAGTCGCAATCCTTACCGGGCATCGAACAGCAGTGGCGCAGCTATCGCGTAGAGTCAGGCAAAACCCTGGCACAGCTGTTCCGCGATCATAATCTGTCGCCGACCGATGTCTATGCGATGTCAAAAGTGGAAGGTGCCGGAAAGCCGTTGAGTTCACTGCAGGCCGGGCAAATGGTTCAGGTTCGCCAGAATGCTAACGGCGTGGTGACAGGGCTCACCATCGATAGCGGCGGCGGACAGCAGGTGATGTTTACCCGTCAATCTGACGGTAGCTATATCCGCGTTCACTAACGCTTTTGCCCGGTAACGCTGCGCTTACCGGGCCAGTTTCACCCTTTCTGCTTGTTCACCCACCAAATCCCCGTACACACCAGCCCCAGCGCCACCACGTATTTCCACTCCATAATATTCTCGCCGAGGAAAATGCCTGACAGTACCGTACCCGCCACTGGAATAACGAAATTGAACGGCGCAATCATGCTGACGCGGTTGTACTTCAGCAGCGTGCTCCACAGCGCAAACGCTACCGATGAGAGCAGTGTCAGATAGCCCAGCACCGCCATGGATTCAATGCCGTGGAACGTCAGCATGCCACCGGAAAGATAGCCGCCCACCACCAGTACCAGCCCGCCGATAGCCAACTGCCAGCCGGTCATCACCGTCGGGTCGACCGTCTGCGAAATGCGTTTCCCGTACAGCGTCGCCGCGGAAAGAATGAATGCTGCCAGAACCACAAAACCATCACCGCGCCAGACAAAGCTGAAATCGGTCAGTGAATGGCTAAAGTTCACCAACATCACCCCGGCAAACCCGAGGACACAGCCCAGGGTTTTGTTATAGCTCAGCTTGTCGTTCTGATAGATAAAATGCGCCAATAGAACGCTAAAGAATGTGCCCGTGGCGTTCATGATTGAGCCTTTCACCCCCGTAGTGAACGACAGGCCGATATAGAAAATGGCGTACTGAATCGAGGTTTGGGCCAGACCCAGGATCGTGAACTGGCCGAACTGCCGGGCGTTAAATCGGGCAATGGGCTTACGCTGCACCAGCGCGAACAGCAGCAGTAACAAGCCTGCGAACAGGAAGCGATAGCCTGCAAAGATGATTTTTGAAGGGATGTCGTCGGTGGCTATCTCAAAGATTTCATAACCATTTTTGATCGCGGGATAAGAGCTTCCCCACAGTAAACAGCACAGCGTTGCCCCGGCATAGACCACGTTTTTACGGGTAAAGAGCGGAGCGGGTGTAACTATTTCCATTACCGACACCTGAATTAAAATAGCGTTTTAATTCATTATCCGGAAATGTCTAGGGAATAGCTACTGCGGGCAGGAATGGTGCCAGTGCAGAAAAGCAAAACGCCGGCACAAGGCCGGCGTTTTGTCGTTGTTACAGAGTAATAAAATTACGCTGAAACTACGTTTACTACCAGTTTAGCGAACACTTCGCTGTGAACCTGGAAGTCCACTTCGTGCTCACCAGTGGTACGCAGAACGCCGTTCGGCATGCGAACTTCGCTCTTAGCAACAGCCACGCCAGCAGCAGTAACTGCATCAGCGATGTCGCGAGCACCGATAGAACCGAACAGTTTACCTTCGTCGCCTGCTTTAGACGAGATGGTAACGGTGCCCAGTGCGTTGATTTTCTCAGCGCGAGCTTCAGCAGCAGACTGAACGTCAGCCAGTTTGGCTTCCAGTTCAGCACGGCGTGCTTCGAAGAATTCAACGTTTTTCTTGGTAGCTGGAACAGCTTTACCCTGTGGAACCAGGAAGTTACGAGCGTAGCCCGCTTTAACGTTTACCTGATCACCCAGGCTGCCCAGGTTTGCTACTTTATCAAGCAGAATAACTTGCATTACCTTATCCTCTCAAAGTCGTGTTAATGGACTGTGGCCGATTACTGATGACGATCAGTGTACGGCAGCAGGGACAGGTAGCGAGCGCGCTTGATGCAACGAGCGAGCTGACGCTGGTATTTTGCACGAGTACCGGTGATACGGCTCGGGACAATTTTACCGCTTTCGGTAATGTAGTTTTTCAGCGTAGCGATGTCTTTGTAATCAATCTCTACAACGCCTTCCGCGGTGAAACGGCAGAACTTGCGACGACGGAAATAACGTGCCATTTGGCTAGTCTCCAGAATCTATCAATTCAATCTGCTCGGCATGCAACACCATTTTGCTCAGACCATTTCGTGCCTTGTGGCAACTGATAAAGCCCTGAACGGTGATTTGCGTGCCGACCGTTATACTGTGAGTAATGGCTTGGTTCTCGTGTCCGCTAATAATAACGGGCATTTGACACCATGCCTGCCGGTGAAAACCGGCTTCCTCCTGCATAGATCGGTGCTCAAGCACGAACTGGCAGTGAGGAATTCCTGATGGGCTAACCTTTCTAAGTGGCGCCCTGCACACTGTGCCGGACAACGCCAGACGGTTGGCCATCAGCGATTACTCTTCAGAATCCCCAGCTTCAGCATCATCTGTGGTTTCACTTGCGAAATCATCGCGACGCTCACGGCGCTCGTCTTTCGCTTTTACCATCGGAGATGCTTCAGTCTCAGCGTGTTTAGTACGCATAACCATGCTGCGGATAACGGCATCGTTGAAGCGGAAGTTTGTTTCCAGCTCATCGATAACTTCCTGCGGCGCTTCAACGTTCAGCAGAACGTAGTGAGCTTTGTGCAGTTTGTTGATCGGATAAGCCAGTTGACGGCGGCCCCAGTCTTCCAGACGGTGGATCGTACCTTCTGCTGCAGTAATTGCACCAGTGTAACGCTCGATCATACCCGGAACCTGTTCGCTCTGGTCAGGATGGACCATAAAAACGATTTCGTAATGACGCATCGAATTGCTCCTTACGGATTATTCAGCCTCCTGTCTGGGTCAGCCGCGGCCCATGGAGGCAAGGAACGTGGTTAAAGGGCGGCTGAAAAATTGACGCGTAATCATACTTGCAGCCCCTGAATAACTCAAGGTGATTGCACAAATAATTCGCACGAAGCGCAAAGAGGAAGAAAGTCAGTGGTTTAATATTAACCAACACTGGATGCGCCATTTTTTTGAACAACTGCATCAGAAATGGTCGCTATTTAATCAACCAAGAGGGATTACACTTAAATCATATCAGGACCGAAGCCACGAGGAGACTTCACCATAACGCAGCAGGCTGTATGGAGTCACTGTCATGAAAAACATCGTAATCGCCGTAATGGCTGCCGTTTTGCTCAGCGCAAACGCGATGGCAGCCATCAAGATAGACGGCCGACAGGCCAGAAATATGGACGATGTGCAGAGCTTAGGCGTCATTTACATTAATCATAACATCGCCACCGAAAGTGAAGCAGATCAAGCCTTGAGTGAAGAGAGTGACGCCCGTGGCGCCAAATACTATCACCCAATCCTTATCCATGAACCCGGCAGCAATGGCCTTATTCACGCCAGCGCTGACGTTTACCGCTAGCACCAGGAAAACCGCAGAACGTATTTGCCCTGACTCAATGCTGCCCCCATTTTTTGGGGGCTTTTTTTTGTACGGCAGGTACTGAAAACTTACTTCTGGCCAGTCTCTTGTTGCCCATAGTAGGCATTCGGCCCATGCTTGCGATTGAAATGTTTCTCCATCAGCCAACCATCGACCGGCTTGAGCTGCGGATTAATCCCCTGCGCCAGCAACGCCATTTTCGCGACTTCCTCCATGACCACCGCATTATGGACCGCTTCATGCGCATCTTTGCCCCACGCAAAAGGACCATGCTGCCAGACGACAACGCCAGGCATATGCAACGCTGGGGTTTCACCGAGTGTTTCGATAATCACCTTGCCGGTATTGAGCTCGTAATCCCCCTGCACTTCCGGCTCACTTAACGGGCGAGTGCAAGGAATATCGCCAAAGAAGTAATCCGCATGCGTTGTGCCCAATGCCGGGATAGAAAGACCGGCCTGCGCCCACGCAGTAGCATGCGTTGAGTGTGTATGAACCACGCCGCCGATGTCGGGATACTGACAATACAGCGCCAGATGTGTGGCAGTATCAGAGGAGGGACGATAGCAACCTTCCAGCACATTGCCCTGGAGGTCGACCACGACGATGTCATCGGCAGTCATGGCTTCATACGCCACGCCGCTCGGCTTAATGGCTACCCACCCATGTTCGCGGTCAATGGCGCTGACATTTCCCCAGGTAAACGTCACCAGACCAAACCGCGGTAAATCCATGTTAGCGGCGAAAACCTGCTGCTTAAGCTGTTCCATCAGGCGGCCTCCACCAATCCAGCATTTGCCATGCGCTGAAGCACCCAGTCGCGGGCTTTTTTCACTTCAACCAGAGGGTCTTCCGCCGTTTCGCTCCACATTTCAATCAAATATGGCCCGTGGTAGCCGCTCTGTTTTAACGTACTGAAGCATTGTTCAAAATCCACGACACCCGTGCCAAACGGCACATTCTTGAAGACGCCCGGTTGTGTATCTTTGACGTGAACCGCCACGATATGCCCAATACCCGCTTGCAGTTCCATTTGCACATCGTTTTCCCATGCAGACAAGTTGCCTATATCCGGGTAAATCTGGAACCACGGGTTATTGAGATAATGAGCGTACCCCAACGCTTTGCTGATGGAGTTCATCAGCGGGTAATCCATGATTTCCATTGCCAGCGTCACCTGCGCCCGACTCGCCATTTCAATGCATTCTTTCAGCCCTTCGCGAAAACGACGGCGCGTTTCGTTATTCGCCTGCTGGTAATAGACATCATAGCCCGCCAGTTGAATCACCCGAATGCCGACATCCTGCGCGAACTGAATCGCCTGGTACATAATCGCCAGGCCCTGCTGGCGCACCGCGTCGTCCTCACTGCCGAGTGGAAAACGACGATGGGCGCTCAGGCACATCGACGGCACCCGCACGCCAGTTTCGGCGACGGCGTTAATTAACGCGAGCTTTTGTTCACGACTCCAGCCAAGCCGCGAAAGGCGCGCATCGGTCTCATCAATCGACATTTCGACGAAGTCAAAACCCAGCGTTTTGGCAAGGCCCAGACGCTCCAGCCAGCACTCCCCGGCGGGGAGCGCTTTCTCATAGATACCGAGTGGAACCTGTTTCGACAACATAGACGCTCCTTAGCCCCACAGCTGGGCGATAGACCGCTTAAACTGACGCGCGGCCTCAACAGGATCGTTTGCATCACGGATGCTACGCCCGGCGATAAATACATGGATGGGAATACCTTTAAACAGCGGTAAATCTTCCAGGGCCAGACCACCGGTCACGGTAACCTTAAAACCCATATCTGCAAGGCGTTTGATGGCGGTGATATCCGCGTCACTCCACGCCACTCCCGCCGCCTGTGCATCACGGCTGCGGTGATAAACCACCTGCTGAATACCTGCCTGATGCCACTCCTGTGCCTGTTCCCATGTCCAGAATCCGGTCAGTTCTATCTGCACGTCGCCGTTAAATTCTTTTGCTACTTCCAGCGCACCTTTGGTGGTGTTGATATCCGCGCAGCAAATCACCGTTATCCAGTCGGCATTGGCTTCAAAGCACATCCGTGAGAGGATTTTTCCGGCATCGGCAATCTTGGCATCTGCGAGCACAATCTTGTGCGGATACAGCGCTTTCAGATCACGCACGGCGCGAACGCCTTCGGCCACGCAAAGGATGGTGCCGACCTCAATGATATCGACTTCTTCGGCGATCAATCGCGTGGTGGCATACGCATCGGCCATGCTCTGGTTATCCAGCGCGACCTGCAACATCGGTAATGAAGAGCTCATAGTATTTCCTTGTTAAGCACACGCCTCAGTGGCGCTATCAATCAGGTCCAGCACATCCTGCTCGGTACGGCAGGCGCGTAAACGGTCAAAATTGGCTTCGTCTTCAAACAGATTAACGATTTGCATGATGCCCACTTCCTGATGGGTGTTGGCATCCACCGCCGCCATGGTGATGAGGATATCCACCGGATCGTTATCTTCATGGTTAAACACCAGCGGCTCCCGCAGCGTGACCAGGGCAAAACCCGTTTTCTTCACGCCCTCTTCCGGACGACCATGCGGCATGGCGAGGCCTGGTGCGATGACAAAATACGGGCCGTGCTGCGCCACGCCATCCAGAATGGCCTGGTAATATCGCGGCTCGACAACGTCAGCCTTGACCAGTAAATCGACGCCCAGCTTTACCGCCTCCTGCCAGGTGTTAGCCTGAGCCTGAAGCAGAATCGAGCGGTTATCGGCCAGCGAATCACGTAGTTTCATACCGCGTCCTTATTTCAGATCCTGAGGAAAATGCGCGGTAATCACTTCCATCAGCTTGGGTCCAAAATCCGCCGCTGACAGCATGTTGCGCACGCCGACCACATGTTTGTTGCCCGTTACCGTGATTTCACCGGCGATGTGTGTTGACGCGATAATGACGTCAGCCCCGCTCAGCTCACTTTTATATTCGCCCACCGCACAGCTGTTCACTGAGTGATCGACTCCCTGCTGCGTCAGGAACTGATCCACTTTCATCTTCATAATCATGGAACTGCCCTGCCCGTTACCGCATACCGCCAGAATTCGTACCGTCATAATCCCGATCCTTTTAGTGGGCAGAAGACTCTGCCAGTTGTTTTTCTGCGTCTTCTTCGGCACGCAACGTGCGGCCAGCGAAGACCATATAAGCCAGAGAAATCAAGATAATGACCGCCATAAAGACGATGCCAATAGAGACGAAGCCCTGCATCATCGGCGGAGCCAGAATCGACCAGTCCGCCATGCCCATCCACGCGCTCATACCGGTCAGCTTGATAGCCCAGACGCAGCCGAAAATCTCAATCATGCCCATCACCAGGCAAATTTTGAGCGCAGCGCGCCAGCCGCCAAAGTGGTTAGCGAAGACGCCAATGGTGGCGTTAGAGAAGAACATTGGAATGAAACCGGGAATAATCATGATCGACGATCCGCAACCAATGAGGATGCCAACAGCAATCAACTGGCCAACGGTGCCCCAGATGAAACCCCAAACCACAGCGTTCGGCGCGAAGCTGTAGATGGCAGCGCAGTCGATGGCCAGCACGGCCCCAGGGATCAGCCGCTGCGATATTCCGTTGAAGGCTTCGGAGAGCTCAGCCACAAACATGCGCACACCCTGCACGATGATGAATATTGCCACCGCGAACTGGAAACCGGTTTGCAGGATATAGACGGTCCAGTGCACTTTGCCCGCCATCGCCTGCACCACATCGATACCGAAGGAAAGCAAAATGGCACCGAAGAACACGGTCATGACAATAGCCGTAGACACGATATTGTCGTGGAAAATATTCAACCAGCCAGGCAGCTTCAAATCTTCAACGCTCTCCTCTTTCTTACCGAGGTACGGCGCAATTTTGTAGGCAATCCAGGAGGCAAACTGCTGTTGGTGGCCGATAGAGAAACCGCAGTTGTCGGTGACCTCCTGCGTCGGCTTGTACATCATGTTGGAAGTAATGCCCCAGTAGAGTGACACCAGTACCGCAGTGCAAATAATGGTGGTCCACATCGGGTAACCGAGTATGTAGAAGAACACGGCAATCAGCCCTGCCTGCTGAAACATGATGTGCCCGGTCAGCATGATGGTGCGGATACCGGTGATGCGCCGAAGCAGGACATAAATAATATTCAGCGCCAGCGCCAGAAGTACCGCGTATCCCACCCAGCTATAGGCATCTCCCATGCGCTCGATAGTCGCCATCATCGACGCGTAGGTATCTGAGATAGCACCATTAATGCCATACACTTCCGACATTTTCGCCACCACTGGCTTGAACGTGCCGGTCAAAATCCCCGACCCTGCCTGCAGCAGCATGAAACCAATAATGGTTTTGATGGTGCCTTTAATGATTACGCTCACGCTCTTACGCAGCAGGATGTAGCCCAGACACGTCACTATCCCCAGCAGCAACGGGGCGTTAGTCATGACCTGATTAAAGAACACGGTAAAGGCGGTGTAGAGGAACGCCATAACGATCTCCATGGTTGGAATCATCGGGCGAATTGACACCGCCCGGTGTTGTGCTGCTCACTTTAATAATCACAAGTAATCATCACAAGATTGAATTTGATTTATTGAGAGTCCGATCGCAAAATATATCCCTGGTTATTACATGGCTTTCATCACACCGTTTTCGACGATAAACAAATCAACATAACTCAATAATAAAAAACACATTTAAACCACCAGTGAAATATCTCCAGCTCATAATCCAGTCTCTGGGGTTAGCGATAATTGGCAAAAAGCAGAGTTGCGCTGACGTAAAAGTGATGTCAGTATCAATCAATAATAATCACAATGTGATTTATTTTGAAAACTGATAAGGACGATAACCATGAGTAAAGTGAAGAGCATTACCCGCGAATCCTGGATCCTGAATACTTTTCCGGAGTGGGGAAGCTGGCTGAATGAGGAAATTGAGCAAGAGCAGGTGGCCGCGGGAACCTTCGCCATGTGGTGGCTAGGCTGCACCGGTATCTGGTTGAAATCTCAGGGTGGTGCTAACCTTTGCATCGACTTCTGGTGCGGTACCGGCAAACAAAGTCACGGCAATCCGCTGATGAAACAGGGCCACCAGATGCAGCGAATGGCAGGCGTGAAGAAACTCCAGCCTAACCTGCGTACCACGCCGTTTGTGTTGGATCCTTTTGCGATCAGAAAAATAGACGCCGTGCTTTCGACGCACGATCACAACGATCATATCGACGTGAACGTCGCTGCCGCCGTGATGCAAAACTGCGCCGACGATATTCCGTTTATCGGGCCGCAAACCTGTGTCGACCTGTGGATTGGCTGGGGCGTGCCGCGTGAACGCTGCATCGTAGTAAGACCGGGTGACGTGGTAAAAGTGAAAGATATTGAAATCCACGCCCTCGATGCTTTTGACCGCACAGCGTTGATCACCCTACCTGCAGAACAAAAAGCGGCAGGCATTCTGCCGGATGGCATGGACGAACGCGCGGTCAACTACCTGTTCAAAACACCGGGCGGTAATCTGTATCACAGCGGCGACTCTCACTATTCCAACTACTACGCCAAACACGGCAACGAGCACCAGATCGACGTTGCGCTCGGGTCGTACGGTGAAAACCCACGTGGCATAACCGACAAAATGACCAGCGCCGATATGCTGCGAATGGCGGAAGCGCTGAACACTAAAGTGGTTATCCCGTTCCATCACGATATCTGGTCGAATTTCCAGGCCGACCCGCAGGAAATCCGCGCGCTGTGGGAAATGAAGAAAGACCGCCTGAAATATGGCTTCAAGCCGTTTATCTGGCAGGTTGGCGGCAAATTCACCTGGCCGCAGGATAAAGACAATCTGGAATACCATTACCCGCGTGGCTTCGATGATTGCTTCACCACAGAACCGGATCTGCCGTTTAAATCTTTCCTGTAAGACCGCGCTGGCGCGGCACCGATCCGGGGGGATGACCGCTGCGCTGGCCTTTCAATACGACTTTTGCTTAGTAATTTCAGGCTATTTCAAATATCATCATTAAAAATCAGGGATCTGCGGAATAGCTCATGACCGAAGCACAACGGCACCAAATCTTACTCGAACTGCTGGCGCAGACGGGTTTTGTCACTGTCGAACAGGTGATTGAAAAACTGGGGGTTTCTCCGGCAACCGCTCGTCGGGACATCAATAAACTGGATGAAAGCGGCAGGTTGAAAAAAGTGCGGAACGGCGCCGAAGCCATTAGCCAACAGCGCCCACGCTGGACGCCGATGAACATCCACGAAGCACTGAATCACGATGAAAAGGTGCGTATCGCACGGGCCGCGTCGCAACTGGTGAATCCAGGAGAAAGCGTGGTTATCAATTGTGGTTCAACGGCGTTCCTGCTTGGCCGGGAAATGTGCGGCAAGCCAGTACAAATCATCACCAACTATCTGCCTCTGGCGAATTTCCTGATCGACCAGGAGCACGACAGCGTGATCATCATGGGCGGCCAGTACGATAAGAGCCAGTCCATCACGCTGAGCCCGCAGGGAAGTGAAAACTCGCTTTATGCAGGACACTGGATGTTCACCAGCGGCAAGGGCCTCACCGTCGACGGGTTATATAAAACCGATATGCTGACCGCGATGGCAGAGCAAAAAATGCTGAACGGCGTCGGGAAACTGGTGGTGTTAGTCGACAGCACCAAAGTCGGTGAACGCGCGGGCATGCTGTTCAGCCGCGCGGAAGATATCGATATTATAATTACCGGCAAAGACGCTAACCCTGAAATCCTCACACAATTGGAAAATCAGGGCGTCCGGGTTCTGCGTGTTTAGAGGAACTGCTTAAAGAACGCCACCGTCACGTCCAGCGCTTCCGGCGTGATTCGGTGGCGAACGCCTGCTTGCCAGTGGCAGGTAAGCTTGCGGTCCAGCCCCTGCTGTTGCATCGCCTGCTGTAGACGGAACGTTTCGGCGGCGGGCACTACGTCGTCGTCTTCACCGTGCCACAAGAGCAGAGGCCTGGTAGCCAATTTTTCCAGCTGATGCCCAACGTCCCATTCGGTCAGTTCCGCTGGCGTTTCTAGTGAAGGGAACAGCGAGCGGGAAAGTGATGTGAGGTAGCCTGACCCCATCAGGCTGGCGACGCATTTTACTTCCGGGTGATGGGTCATTATCCCCAGCGCCGTCATGCCACCCATCGATGCGCCCGCCACCGCCAGCCGGTCTTCTTCCAGCCATCCTTGTTCCACGATAGCCTCTTTCAGCGCGGCGAATTCGTGACAGCTGTTGAGCAGAATAGGCCAGAAGCGCTGCATTCGTGTCGCATCATCACCGCTAAAACGCGACCCGTGATCGAGCGCATCGGGCATGATGACCCGAAAGCCGGCCAGTGCCAGCGTTACGGCAAAATAGCTGTAGACCTGTTTTGACGAAGTAAATCCATGATAAAAAACGATACACGGCAATGCACAATCTGCTTTTCCGCGCGGAAAGGCGTGTAAAATCTCGCTGCCCGCCAGCTTACGCATTTCAAGTTCAATCATTTATCTTCCCCTTCTTTTATGCTGGTATGACACGCTGAGATTTCCCGCGCAAGTTTATCCTTTCCTCACGGCTGCTAATGTTGAGAGGTGGATTACGGTTTTACGATTATTTCATTCGAAAATCGCGCCAGAGATAACAGTTCGGGAACATTCCCCCTAAACGCAATTTATTAATCACTACACTAATGATTATCAGGAAACGGGATATGGCTATGCGACGTTTTGCGCCAATGCTGCTGGTGCTTTTGCTGTGTGGATGTAGCGTACTTCAGGGAACCCCTGAAGCCCCGCCGCCACTCACCAGTCACCCGCAGGAAATCCAACGGAATCAGACGGAAGGTCTGCAAAAGATGGGTACAGTCAGTGCCATGGTGTACGGTTCACCGATGGATGTTGAATCGGTCATCAAGGCGAAAGTGACCGCCGCCAAAGCAGATTACTACGTGATCATCATGATTGATGACACCATGGTTCCGGGACAATGGTATTCACAGGCAATACTGTATCGCAAACCTTGAGCGGGCATAATTTAGCCAGCTTTACATTGCTTTTCAGCCGTTCACGTTTCCCGATGCACAATGACGTCATGCCATCCCCGAAATAATTCGTGTGGCAGGAAGGCGGCAAGAGACTGAATCTCCAGGAGCCTACGTGAGTAAGTGACTGAGTGAGAGAGTGCAGTCAACGCCCCTGCAGATCGAAGTATGACGGGGAATAACAGGATGCATGTCTGCGATGGATTGCCCAGGGCTAACCTCGGGTTACGTGAAATGGAGCTGACGACGATGAAACACGCCTTTGCCTTTACTTTAGGATTTTCGAACACCACGGCGCAATCTGCAGAGTTTGCCAGCGCCGATTGTGTGACTGGACTGAATGAAATCGGTCAAATTTCCGTCAATAATATTTCTGGCAGCCTTCAGGACGTCGAACGCGTGATCGCCCTCAAAGCCGATGAGCAAGGGGCGTCGTGGTACCGTATTATCCAGATGTATGAAGAACAGAATCCAGACAACTGGCGCGTACAGGCCATTCTGTACGCCTGATATAATGGGCAGACGCTGAGCGCCTGCCCCTGCTTTACCCCATCCCGCCTGTTGCCCGCAGCAGTAAATCACTCTGTAAACGCTCATCCAGCAGCATTCCGCCGCGCGAATCCAGCATCATCCGACACCAGGCCTGCGCCATCGGTGGTGATGCCGTTTGCAGCATTTGCGCCCCGCAACCCAGCAGATAGAGCTGCTGCGTGATTTCACGCCCCTGCGCTTCCAGTGGTTTACGCAGCCGCTGCTGAAGTTGACGCCAGGCGCGGTCGAAATGCCGGTCCTGCCCTTTCACTTCATTGCATTCGACGCTGAGCAGTTCCAGGACCCCCGGTTGTTTTGCCAGCACCCTCAGTACATCGAGGCACATGATATTCCCCGAGCCTTCCCAGATACTGTTCACCGGCATTTCACGGTACAGACGAGGCAGCTCATTATCTTCGCAGTAGCCCACCCCGCCGAGTACCTCCATCGCCTCGGCGACAAACGGAATGCCCGCTTTGCAGATGGCGAATTTCGCCGTCGGCGTAAAGAGTCTGGCCCAGAGTGCGCTCTCGGCGGAAGCCCGGTTATCCCACGCCCGTGCCAGACGAAACAGAAAGGCGGTTTGCCCTTCCAGCTGCAATGCCATCCGACTCAACACTTGGCGCATTAACGGCTGCTCGACAAGCGTTTTGCCAAACGCCTGTCGTTGATGCGCGTGATACAGCGCCACTGATAGCGCCCGACGCATCAGACCGTGGCTGCCCAGCGCGCAATCGAAGCGGGTCAGGCCGCCCATTTTGAGGATCAGGCGGATCCCCTCGCCTTCTTCTCCCAGCAGCCAGCCGATTGCATCGGTAAACTCCACTTCGCTGCTGGCATTGGAGCGGTTGCCAAGTTTGTCTTTTAAGCGCTCGAGCCGTACCGCATTACGCTGTCCGTCAGGCAAAAAGCGCGGGACGAAAAAGCACGATAATCCGCCGCTGGCCTGCGCCAGAACCAGATGCGCATCGCTTTGCGGCACGGAGAAGAACCATTTATGCCCTACCAGCCGGTACATTTCACCGTCGATTTTCTCGGCCCGGGTGGAATTACTCAGCACATCAGAACCGCCCTGTTTCTCGGTCATCCCCATGCCAATCAGCAACCCGCGCTTGTGACCACCGGGCAGCAAATGGGAATCGTAGCGATCGCTCATTAAGGGCGTGGCCCAGTCGGCAAAAGGCTTAGGCAGGAATTGCTGTAACAACGGCGTGGCGGCGAAGGTCATGGTCACCGGGCAAAGCGTGCCGGCCTCGACCTGCGCATGCAGCAAAAAACGCGCCGCGCGGGCAACAAACGAGCCGGATCGTGCGTCCTCTTCCCAGGCCAGATTATGCACGCGGTTGGCACACAGGCCCTGCATCAACAGGTGCCAGGCCGGATGAAAGCGCACATCATCCAGCCGTTCACCCGTGGCGTCGTAGCGTAGCAGTTCCGGCGAATTCACGTTGGCGAGTCGCCCGAGCTCCAGCGATTCCGCAGCCCCCAACTGTTGCCCAATGCTGGCCAGTAAATCGAGATCCCAGCCTGCGCCCTCCCGCATCACCGCCTCATGCAGCGCGGTATCGGAAAGGAACAAGTTGCTGTTATTGAGCGGCATAGGCTGGTTGAACACGGTATGCGTTTGCCAGGACATGGCGCCTCCTTCCTTCATGAGCATCAGCCGTAAGTATGGTCAGCGCACTGAGGGTCTGCCCGTAAAAAGAGCGACAAAAAAGAAACATACCCAGCTTCGTGAGGCCCATCACAGCCATAAGAATTTTAAATTTTCTTATATGCTTTGTATGGAATAATTTATTCAATGGTTAATACGATGTACAACCTCAGGACATGCTATGCAAACAGGAGCAGTGGCAGCAGGGGCGCACAAACGTGCGTTGATAGCCGGTTCAATTGGCAATTTCATCGAATGGTATGAGTTTGCCGTTTACGGTTTTCTGGCGACGGTTATTGCCAAAAACTTCTTTCAGCTCGAAGGAGAGGCGCCGATTACCGGGCTTATCCTCACCTATGCGGCATTCGCTGTGGCCTTTTTCTTCCGCCCGCTGGGAGCCGTCGTTTTCGGGCGTCTGGGCGACCGCATCGGACGTAAACCGACGCTGATTCTGGTGCTGGTGATGATGACGCTGGCAACCACCGCGATTGGCTTCGTGCCGGTGTACGCCACAATAGGCGTCGCCGCGCCGTTACTCTTAACCGCGCTGCGCATTTTGCAGGGTCTGTTTGCGGGCGGAGAATACGGCGGAGCCGTGTCGTTGATGACCGAGTTCGCGCCAAAAGGCAAACGCGGGCTGTACGGCGCGTGGCAATCCTTCACCGTTGCGCTGGGTTTGCTGGCGGGTGCGGGTATCGTGGCACTGATGTCTGCCATGCTCAGCCCTGAAGCAATGCTCGACTGGGGCTGGCGCATGCCGTTCTTTTTAGCGCTGCCGATGGGCGGCGTGGCACTTTGGCTGCGAATGAATATGGAAGAAACGCCAAGTTTCGTCCGTCAGCAGAAAACGGATGCGATTCCGGTCAAAGCCAGCAGTAGCGGTACCTTCAAAGCGATTGTTATCGGCATTGGCCGTCTGATGGTGTGGTCTGCTGCGGGTTACACCTATCTGGTAATCATGCCTTCCTACCTACAATCTGCGTTGCATACCGGGTTTAACCAGGCGCTGCTGATTGCGGTGATTTCAAATATTGGTTTTGCGGTAACCATTCTTCCGTCGGGCATGCTGAGCGATAAAATTGGTCGCCGCACGCTGATGGTGCTCGCCGCGGTATTACTGCTGGTACTGGCACTGCCGTTGCTGAAAATTTTGCAGGCGGAATCCAGCACGCTGCTGGTCAAAGGGCTGGTCGTGTTTATTGCGGGTGGACTGGTAGGGATGTTGGCCGGGCCTGGGCCTGCCATGCTGTCGGAAATGTTCCCAACCAAAGTTCGTTACACCGGACTTGGGCTGGCGTATTCACTTTCCAATGCCATTTTCTCTGGCTGCGCAGGGCTGATTATTACCGGGCTGATTAAGCAAACGGGTAATCTCGATATTCCGGCGTATTACGTGATGGCCACGGCAGTGGTGAGTATTATGGCGTTGATGACGCTGAGGAAGGATGACCATCTGCGGTCACTGGATGAGTAAACAAACTGCCCGGCGGCGCTAACACTTGCCAGGCCTACGGATTGTAGGCCGGGTAAACGTAGTGCCACCAGGCATTCAATATTAACTTCTCTGGCGCACGGCTTCAAACAGGCAAATACCGGTGGCGACAGACACATTCAGTGAAGACACACTGCCCGCCATCGGAATGCTGATCAGCTCATCGCAGTGCTCACGGGTCAGGCGACGCATGCCTTCACCTTCCGCACCCATCACCAGCGCCATACGGCCAGCCAGCTTGCTCTGATACAGCGTGTGGTCGGCTTCACCCGCGGTACCCACAATCCAGATGTTTTCTTCCTGCAACAGACGCATGGTACGTGCCAGATTGGTCACACGGATCAACGGCACATTTTCTGCAGCACCGCAGGCCACTTTCTTGGCCGTCGCATTGAGCTGGGCAGAACGATCGCGCGGAACAATCACCGCGTGCACGCCCGCCGCATCTGCGCTACGCAGACAAGCACCGAGGTTATGCGGATCGGTCACGCCGTCGAGGATCAATAGGAATGGGTTCTCGAACTGGCTCAGCAGATCCGGCAGATCGTTTTCCTGATACTGTCGACCCTCTTTTACGCGCGCGATGATCCCCTGATGCACAGCACCTTCGCTCTTCTCGTCAAGGTATTGGCGGTTCGCGACCTGAATCACCACACCTTGGGCTTCCAGCGCATGGATAAGCGGCAGAAGACGTTTATCTTCGCGGCCTTTCAGGATAAAGACTTCCTGAAAACGCTCGGGTGCACGCTCGAGAAGGGCCTGCACCGCGTGGATGCCGTAAATCATTTCACTCATGAATGGTACTCGTAAATTGTTAATCGTTGATCCCCTCATCCCGGCCGCTCCCCAAAGTGGCAAGAGAGAAAACCCGGATTGCTCCGGGCATCACCCTCTCTCTTTTAAGGAGAAGGACAGCATGAGGGTAAAAATTACTCGGCGACGTTCTTCTTCGCAGCGCGTTTGGCTTTGGTTGCGGTGGCGATTTTAAGCGTTTTATCAGACGGTTTTTTGGCTTTCTTACCGGCTGCGTCTTTCTTCGCTTTTGGCTTCGGTTTTGCCTGGCCGTTCTCACCGCGGAATGCGGCATCCGGCTCGAAGTTCACCTTTTTACCGGCCTGACGACGACGGTTGCCAGGCTTTGCACCGCCCGGTTTCTTCGCTTTTTCACGCTCGGTTTTACCGACGTTACGCGGACCACGTTCGCTGGAGATCAGCGAGAAATCGATTTTGCGCTCGTCCATATTGACCGCTTCCACGCGAACTTCCACGCGGTCGCCCAGACGGTAAGTCTGACCACCGGATTCGCCAATCAGACGTTGGCCTATCTGGTCAAAACGGTAGTAATCGTTGTCGAGGGAAGACACGTGCACCAGGCCGTCGATGAACAGGTCGCTGAGGCGTACGAAGAAGCCAAAGCCTGTCACGCTGGCAATAACGCCAGGGAACACGTTACCGACCTGATCCTGCATGAAGTCACACTTGAGCCAATCGGAGACTTCACGCGTCGCTTCATCGGCGCGACGTTCGGTCATCGAACAGTGCTGGCCCAGTTGCAGCATCTCTTCCATGCTGTAGTGCCAGCCGCCGGTATCGGTGGAGTGACCTGTGTGCCCCTCATCTTTCGCCAGCAGATATTTGATGGCGCGGTGCAGCGACAAGTCAGGGTAACGGCGGATCGGCGAAGTGAAGTGCGCATAAGATTGCAGCGCCAGACCGAAGTGACCGCGGTTTTCCGGGTCATATACCGCCTGTTTCATCGAGCGCAGCAGCATCGTTTGCAGCATCTCGTGATCCGGACGATCAGCGATGGACGTCAGCAGTTCCGCGTAATCGCGCGGCTCAGGCTTATTGCCACCCGGCAGCTCCAGGCCCAACTCGGCCAGAACGGTGCGGAAAGAGGTGATTGCCTCTTCAGTTGGCTTATCGTGAATACGGAACAGCGCAGGCTCTGATTCTTTCTCGACGAAGCGCGCAGCCGAAATATTCGCGAGGATCATGCACTCTTCGATCAGTTTGTGGGCATCGTTACGCTGAGTTTGCTCAATGCGCTCAATGCGGCGCTCGGCGTTGAAGATAAACTTCGCTTCTTCGCTTTCGAACGAGATCCCGCCACGTTCAGCGCGGGAAACATCCAGCACTTTGTAGAGGTTGTGCAGTTCTTCGATATGCTTCACCAGTGGGGCGTACTGCTCGCGCAGCTCCTGATCGCCCTGCAGCATGTGCCAGACCTTATTATAGGTCAGACGCGCATGGGAACTCATCACCGCTTCGTAGAATGTATAACTCGTCAGGCGTCCTTTTGCTGAAATGGTCATTTCACAGACCATGCACAGTCGGTCAACCTGTGGGTTCAGGGAGCAAAGACCGTTGGACAGCACTTCCGGCAGCATCGGGACAACCTGTGACGGGAAGTACACTGAGGTGCCACGGCTGCGGGCTTCGGCATCCAGCGCAGTTGGCGGGCGCACGTAATAGCTTACGTCGGCAATAGCCACCCACAGACGCCAGCCGCCGCCACGTTTCTTCTCGCAGAAGACGGCGTCATCGAAGTCACGGGCGTCTTCACCATCGATGGTGACGAGCGGCAGATCGCGCAGATCCACACGGCCCACTTTGGCTTCTTCCGGCACCTGTTCTTTCAGGTTCGCAATCTGTTTTTCAACTTCAGGTGGCCAGACATACGGAATTTCATGGGTGCGCAGCGCCATGTCCACGGCCATGCTGGTGCCCATGTTATCGCCCAGCACTTCAACAATTTTACCAATGGCTTTCGTGCGGCGAGTAGGGCGCTGAGTCAGCTCAACCACCACCACAAAGCCCATCCGCGCGCCCATCAGTTCTTCAGGCGGGATGAGGATATCAAAGCTCAGACGGCTGTCATCCGGCACTACAAAGCCGATACCTGCATCGGTAAAGTAGCGGCCAACGATTTGCCCGGTTCTTGGCTCGAGCACGCGAACGATGCGCGCTTCGCGGCGGCCTTTACGATCGGCACCCAGCGGCTGCGCCAGCACCTGATCGCCGTGCATACACATTTTCATCTGTTCAGATGAAAGATAGAGATCGTCTTTACGCCCTTCGACGCGCAGGAAGCCAAAGCCATCACGGTGACCGATGACTTTACCTTTCAGCAGATCAAGGCGTTCCGGTAGCGCATAGCACTGACGGCGAGTGAAAACGAGTTGCCCGTCGCGCTCCATGGCGCGCAGGCGGCGACGCAGGGCTTCCTGCTGTTCTTCACCTTCGATTTTCAGCTCTGTTGCCAGCTCGTCTCGGCTGACCGGTTTTTCACGTTTAGTAATGAAATCGAGGATGAATTCGCGGCTCGGGATAGGGTTCGCGTATTTTTCAGCTTCGCGTTCCTTGAAAGGATCGTGTGACATAGCGGTTCCTCCGTTGTCAGCTCCGGTGAAATGATATACCCGTCATACTTCGCGTTGCATGTGTGTTGGCTGCGTCCGCTCACCCCGGTCACTTACCTGAGTAAGCCCTGGGGACTCTCGGACTAGCCGCCTTCCTGCGACGCGAATTATTTAGGGTATAAGCTCACTCCACCAGCAATAATTTATAAAGCGGTTGATTCTCTTCAACCAAATCGGCCAACGTGTAGTTATCCAGTTCCTTGAGAAAACTGTTCACGGCCTCATAGAGTGCCTGTTTCAAACGACAGGCGGGCGTAATGTGGCAAAAGTCGCTGCTGCAGTTCACCAACGACAAGGGTTCGAGTTCGCGAACCACATCACCAATAATAATCGTGCGTGCCGGTTTTCCCAGACGAATACCACCGTTTTTTCCGCGTACGGCATCGACAAAGCCTGCGCGGCTTAACTGGTTAATAATTTTAACCATATGATTACGGGATACGCCATATACCTCAGTGACCTCAGAGATATTGGTCATTCGACCGTCCGGCAGCGATGCCATATAGATTAGCGCACGCAATCCGTAATCGGTGAAACTCGTTAACTGCACATCAACCTCAAAGCAGGGAAAATCGGGGTGTTATTACCATTGATGATAAACCAGCCAGCCAGGTAGCGGTTAATTAATTTATATCCAAAACAATTCGAGTTGCAGGAAGGCGGCAAGTCTGAGAATAACCAGGAGCTTACTTATCTAAGTGACTGGGATAAGCAGACGCAGCCAATACACATGCAGCTTGAAGTATGGCGGGTATATATGAGGGTGGTGGAAAGCAAGAACAAGGGGCGCTTTGAAAGCGCCCCTGACATGATTATGCGTCGAACGGGTCGCGCAGGATCATGGTTTCGTTACGGTCCGGACCGGTTGAAATGATATCAACAGGAACGTCGGTCAGTTCTTCGATACGTTTGATGTAGTCCAGCGCTGCCTGCGGTAAGCCGCTGCGCGCTTTCACGCCAAAGGTGGTTTCAGACCAGCCCGGCATGGACTCATAAATCGGCTCGATACCTTCCCAGTCGTCGGCTGCCAGCGGAGTGTTCGTCACTTCGCGGCCATCCGGCATACGGTAGCCAATACAGATTTTCACTTCTTTCAGACCATCCAGAACGTCCAGTTTGGTCAGGCAGAAGCCAGAAAGGGAGTTGATCTGCACGGCACGGCGCACGGCAACCGCATCCAGCCAGCCACAACGACGGCGACGACCAGTGGTCGCACCAAACTCGTTACCCTGCTTGCAGAGGAACTCGCCGGTTTCGTCGAACAGCTCAGTTGGGAACGGACCTGCACCTACACGAGTAGAGTAAGCTTTGATGATGCCCAGCACGTAATCAACGTAACGCGGACCCAGACCGGAACCGGTCGCCACGCCACCTGCGGTGGTGTTGGAGGAAGTCACGTACGGATAGGTACCATGGTCGATGTCCAGCAGGGTGCCTTGGGCACCTTCGAACATCACGAAATCACCACGCTTGCGCGCCTGATCCAGCAGGTCAGAAACGTCAACAACCATCGCAGTCAGGATATCGGCCACGGCCATGACATCGTCCAGCACTTTCTGGAAATCAACAGCTTCAGCTTTGTAGAAGTTCACCAGCTGGAAGTTGTGATATTCCATCACTTCTTTCAGTTTGTCGGCGAAGGTCGCTTTGTCGAACAAGTCGCCAACGCGCAGGCCACGACGGGCCACTTTATCTTCATACGCAGGTCCAATACCACGACCAGTAGTACCGATAGCTTTCGCACCACGCGCTTTTTCACGAGCAACGTCCAGTGCAACATGATAATCAAGGATCAACGGGCATGCTTCAGAGAGCAGCAGACGTTCGCGAACCGGGATACCACGGTCTTCCAGTTCTTTCATCTCTTTCATCAGCGCAGCAGGAGACAGCACAACACCGTTACCGATGATGCTGGTCACATTGTCGCGAAGAATGCCTGATGGAATAAGATGGAGGACGGTTTTTTCACCGTTGATTACGAGAGTATGGCCTGCGTTGTGACCGCCCTGGTAGCGTACAACATATTTAGCCCGTTCAGTCAGAAGATCGACGATCTTCCCTTTACCTTCGTCACCCCATTGGGTGCCCAGTACGACGACGTTGTTACCCATTTTTCAAAATCACCGTTTGCTTAAAAAAGGATTCTACCATCGCTTTTTCAGAGATACAGCACTTTTTCCAGGCAAAATCTGGTAAGAGCGACTAAGACCCTGTCAGGCCATCGCTTTCGTCAACATGTAGTAGATGACGACGCCTGCAACCACAAGACCCCCACCAAAACGACGTAAAATATGATCGGGGAGTTGCGATAACGCCGCGACCATTTTCCGCCAGGCCTGTGGATAGAGCATCGGGCCGAGACCTTCAAGGACTAACACCAGCGCAAGTGCCAGCCAAATCGTTGAGTTCATGATTCATCCTGATAAAAGAAAACCACCGCCAATGCGGTGGTTTTTTAACTAAAGCAACTGCCCGAGAGTTTAGCGCGTTGCGCTGCTCGGCGTCTTCATGTAGCGGAAGAAATCGCTGTCTGGGCTGAGTACCATGACATCCTGATTGCTCTGGAAGCTGTTCTCATACGCGCGCAGGCTACGGATAAAGGCGTAGAAATCCGGATCCTGACTGAAGGCATCAGCAAACAGTTTTGCCGCTTCGGCATCGCCTTCACCGCGGGTAATACGCCCCTGACGCTCAGATTCTGCCAGCGTTTTGGTGACTTCATAATCTGCCGTCGCGCGCAGTTTTTCTGCCTCTTCCTGACCTTGTGAACGGTGGCGACGGGCAACCGCTTCACGCTCAGCGCGCATACGGTTGTAAATCGCTTCCGACACTTCCGCCGGCAGGTTGATTTGCTTGATGCGAACATCAACCACTTCAATCCCTAATGCCGCCATGCTGTTCGGATTGATCACCGGCACTTTGCCGTTGGTTTCCGCAACTACGCGTTCTGCTGCTTCAGCGATAGCGCTGTCTGCTGCAGGCGTGGCCACTTCGTCATCACCGCCAGAAGAACCGGAGTTCAGCGCGTCACGCACTTCGATGGTCAGACGACCACGGGAATCGGTCACGATGTCTTTCACATCCAGACGACCAATTTCAGAACGCAGACGGTCAGAGAACTTACGTTTCAGCAGCACTTCTGCCTGGGAGACGTCACCGCCGCCGGTCGCCAGATAGTAACGGCTGAAATCGCTGATACGCCATTTGATGTAGGAATCAACGATCAGGTCTTTCTTCTCTTTGGTGACGAAGCGATCGGCCTGGTTGTCCATGGTCTGAATGCGCGCATCCAGCGTTTTAACGGATTCAATAAACGGCACTTTGAAGTGCAGACCTGGCGCGTACACCAGTGGTTTATTTTCATCGTCACGAACGACTTTACCAAATCGCAGCGTGATACCGCGCTCACCCTCTTTCACCACAAATACTGACGTGTAGAGGCCTACCAGCACGATGATAATTAACGCAATTACTGATTTACGCATCGTTATTCCCCCTGACGCTGGTAGTCGTTACGCTGCGCATTCGCACGGCGTTGGTCCATGATATTGTCATCGCTTGATGCCGGTGCGTTGCTCTTGCTGCTGGCGCTGCTGCTCGAACTGGAGGCAGGTGGCAGGCGCAACAGGCTGTTGGCGCCACTGCTGTCATTCTTTTTTGCAGGTGCGGCACTGCCACCTTTCAGCATCTGGTCAAGCGGCAGAACCATCAGGTTGCCCCCTTTATCATTGACCAGCACTTTACGGGTATGGCTCAGCACTTTTTCCATGGTTTCGATATACAGACGTTCACGGGTAATTTCCGGTGCAGCTTTATACTCAGGCAACAGTTTCGAGAAGCGAGCCACTTCACCCTGTGCTTCCAGGACAGTCTGCGTTTTATACGCACGCGCTTCTTCGAGAATACGCTGCGCCTGACCGTTCGCACGTGGCTGAACTTCGTTGGTGTACGCTTCGGCTTCACGGATGTACTGCTGCTCGTTCTCACGGGCAGAAATTGCATCATCAAACGCGGCTTTCACTTCTTCCGGCGGACGTGCAGCCTGGAAGTTGACGTCCAGAAGGGTGATACCCATGTTGTACGGCTTGATGGTCTCTTCCAGCTCACGCTGGGTATCGCTACGAATAACGGTACGACCTTCCGTCAGAATACGGTCCATGGTGTATTTACCGATAACCCCACGCAGGGCGCTGTCGGTTGCCTGACGCAGGCTATCATCCGGGCTGGTGACGCTATACAGGTATTTCTGTGGATCGGTGATGCGGTACTGCACGTTCATTTCAACGCGCACCACGTTTTCATCCGAGGTCAGCATCACGCCAGAAGCCGCGAGTTCACGAACGGCTTCCACGTTGACCGGAGTGACTTCATCGACAAATGTCGGCTTCCAGTTCAGACCTGGCTCAACCAGATGACTGAACTTACCGAAGCGCGTCACTACGCCGCGTTCTGCTTCTTTAATGGTATAGAAACCACTCACCGCCCAGATGATGACCACAGCTGCGGCAGCGATGCCGACGATGCGTCCACCCATTGGCGCGCGCGGCCCTTGAGAAGAATTATTACTGCCGCCGCCTGAACCACCTTTACCGCCGCCTAAACCACCGAGCTTTTTACTCAGCTTGCGGAAGATATCATCCAGATCAGGGGGCCCCTGATCGCGACCACCTTTGTTTCCATTTCCCCCAGAGTTGCCGCCTTGATTATTGCTGCTTCCCCACGGGTCGCGGTCTTGTCCGTTATTACCGGGCTGATTCCACGCCATGTATATGCTCCATATTTGTTATGCGGTGTATACCCTTTTTACCGGGTATAAAGGCGAATAATCTTCAGGCTAGCTGGCTGTCAGACTACGTAGTCCACCAGCGCAGGTTCTTGCTTACAGAGGCGACGCCAGTCCACGATCGGCAGTCGAACTTCCAGACCGACGCTACCGTCTTCCTCCATCCACTCTTTTTCTATCGCCTGAAGCTGATAAAAACGGCTTCGTAAACGTCCTTCCTGTGGAGGTAAACGTAGCGTGTGCTGCGCCACTTCACCGGAAAGTCGTTCAGTTAAAGCCTGGAAAAGCAGTGGTACACCCACCCCGGTCTGCGCTGAGAGCCAGACCCGAATCGGTTTATTTTCTTCATCCCGGTCGATACGCGGCTCAAAATCATCCAGCATATCTATCTTGTTCATCACCTGCAGCATTGGGATCTCGTCGGCCTCGATTTCCTCGAGCACAACATTCACTGCATCAATGTTTTCCTGTATGCGCACATCAGCGGCGTCGATCACATGCAGTAACAGCGTTGCCTGACGCGTCTCCTGCAATGTTGCTTTAAACGCGGCCACTAAATCGTGTGGCAAATGGCGAATAAACCCAACGGTGTCTGCCAGTACGGTTTCACCGACATCAGCGACGTTAATCCGCCGCAGAGTGGGGTCGAGCGTCGCGAACAGCTGGTCCGCGGCATACACCTGCGCTTGAGTTATCTGATTAAATAACGTCGATTTTCCGGCGTTGGTGTAACCCACCAGCGACACGGTTGGAACATCGGCTTTGGTACGCGAACGGCGTCCTTGTTCACGCTGCTTCTCTACTCTCTCCAGACGGGAGAGGATTTGCATAATACGATTACGCAGCAAACGACGGTCAGTTTCGAGCTGGGTTTCACCCGGGCCGCGCAAACCAATCCCGCCTTTCTGTCTTTCAAGGTGGGTCCAGCCACGCACCAGACGCGTCGCCAGATGGCGCAGCTGCGCCAGCTCAACCTGCAGTTTCCCTTCATGAGTACGTGCACGCTGAGCAAAAATATCGAGAATAAGACCCGTACGATCGATAACCCTGCACTCGCACAAACGCTCCAGGTTTCGCTCCTGGGCCGGACTTAATGCATGGTCGAATAAGACAACGGACGCACCCGTTGCTTTCACGGCTTCCGCAATTTCGACAGCCTTACCTTCTCCAACATAATACTTTGGGTGCGGCGCTTTACGGCTACCGGTAATCACCTGCATTGCTTCGACACCGGCGGAAGAGACCAGAGCTTCGAACTCCTGAAGGTCTTCCATATCTTTGTCTTGCGAAAAATAGATGTGTACCAGCACCGCCTGCTCACCGGCGTCATAACGGTCAAACAAGCGTAATATCTCCTAAAAGACCAGCGGGGAACCGAACAAACTGGCTCCCCGACATGGAAAAACAGCCACCAACCTTATTCGGTATCGTCGCTGTCTTGCGGCGCAGAAGAAGACTGCGCGTTGCTACCGTGATGGTAGTTACTACCAGTACTGCCGCCCGCGGCGTTGTTGCTATGATGAGAGACCGGACGAGACGGAACCACCGTAGAAATTGCGTGCTTATAGACCATCTGGCTGACCGTGTTTTTCAACAGGATCACGAACTGATCGAAAGACTCAATTTGACCTTGCAGCTTAATGCCATTCACCAAATAAATAGAAACCGGAACACGTTCCCGACGCAGTGCGTTCAGAAACGGATCTTGTAAAGATTGCCCCTTAGCCATTCTCTTTTCCTTATATGCTTGTTTTACCCACGGTTTTCAGGGAGTTACCCACAAACTTCGGGCTTGTACTTAGAACCTTGCGATTCTGAAAATTGCGCACGATACGTCTTAATTTTACACGTTCAGCCAAGACCCGCACCAACAACCTTTAACACATCGCTGAACGCCTGTTCAGGCTGTTCACTGTCTAACCAATGAACGCCTTCCCAACCGCGCAACCAGGTTACCTGGCGCTTAGCCAACTGTCTCGTAGCGCAAATACCTCTATAAACCATTTCATCATATGAAATTTCGCCTTCAAGATATGACCACATCTGGCGGTATCCCACACAACGAACGGAAGGCATGTCCGTATGCAAATCTCCACGGGCAAAAAGCGCCCGAACTTCTGCTTCAAAACCTGAAGCCAACATCTGATGAAAACGCTGCTCGATGCGTTGATGGAGCAGTTCACGGCTCGCCGGGGCGATGGCGAACTGATGCACCGTGTACGGCAGAGCCTCTCCTGACGTTTGCGTCAGTTCCGTTAAAGTTTTACCCGAAATGAAAAAAACTTCCAGTGCCCGGGAAAGTCTTTGCGGATCATTTGGATGAATACGCGCGGCAGCAACCGGATCAATCTCCTGAAGTTGCTGATGCAGCGCATTCCATCCCTGCTCTGCTGCCTGTTGCTCAATTCTGGCTCTGACATCCGGATCTGCCGACGGTAACGGCGACAACCCTTCCAACAACGCCTTGAAATACAACATCGTACCGCCCACCAACAGCGGGATTTTTCCTGCTGCGGTGATCTCCGCCATCTCGGCCAGCGCATCACGGCGGAAATCCGCAGCAGAATACGCCTGAGCCGGGTCAAGAATATCCAGTAACCGGTGCGGTGCAGCGGCAAGCTCCGTCGCATCCGGTTTCGCGGTTCCGATATCCATCTCTCGATAGATGAGGGCGGAATCCACGCTAATCAACTCTACGGGTAAAACTTTACGCAGCTCAATGGCTAACGCGGTTTTACCGGAGGCCGTTGGCCCCATCAAAAATATGGCCTTTGGCAGGCTTGCCTCTGTTACATCACTCATTTTTAAGGGCATTCATCGCCGTAATCAGATCAACGGGTTGTAACAGGCCACCTGGCGGCGCTTTTACCAGCTGCGGACAGAGACGTTCGACATCTGTCAGCACGGCAATTGCCTGTGCCATATTCCACTGCGCATGTTCGCTTGCGAGGTTACGCGCCAGCCACTGCGCCAGCGTTCCCGCATCGAATGTTGATTGCTGCGCGAGGTAGCCTATCAGTTCAGGAATCAAGATTTGTAAATTTTGTTGTCTTAAGGGTAAAGGCACCGCACGCACGGTCACATGCTGGCTTTCTGATTGAATATCAATGCCTAATTGCCCTAGTACCGTCAGGGATTTTTTCAGCGACGCCTGTTCATCTGCGGAAATTTTTAACCGCAGAGGAATGAGCAGCGGCTGTGCGCAAACCGCGGTACTGTCCGGCGAAAGCTGCGCCTGACGTAGCCAGCGCTCGGCCACCGGCAATGCCAGTAAGCTCAGTTTCCCATCACGTTCCAGCAATGCCCGGTCGCCCGCCACGATAGTCAGCACTCGACCAAAGCTGCTGCTGTGGCCAGCCAGGCTTTCAGCCACTGGTGCGGAAACAGGTTTACGTTCAGCGACTGGCGTATCCAGCAGCTGCTTATACAGCGCGCCCTGCTGTTTCTGATAGCCCGGCTGCGCATTTGGCCACGTAGTACCGCCTTCAGCCCGCGCATTGCCGCCAGAAGAAGAGGCGCTATAGCGTGGAGCCGCAGGCTCCCGGGCCACAGCCGGTTCTGCGAAATGATTGCGCCCCGCCGCGACACGGTTTTCCGGCAACGCACGCGGCGCGGGTTGTTCATCTTCGTCTGCCAGCGGCAGCGGGGCGTCCATCTGCTGTTGCAGCACGCTCACCACGCCCTGATAGATAAAATCATGCACCAGGCGCGACTGGTGGAAACGCACCTCGTGTTTGGCCGGATGCACATTCACATCCACCTGATGCGGGTCGATAGTCAGATAAAGCACGAACGCTGGCTGTTCACCCGCGCCAAGCTTGTCTTCACAGGCCTGACGAATGGCGTGGTTGATCAAGCGGTCGCGCATCATGCGGCCGTTGACGTAGCAATACTGAATTTCAGCGAGTTGGGTGTTGGTGTGCTGCGGGTCTGCTACCCAGCCGTGCAGAGCTAAATCGCCATGCTGCCACTCGATAGCCAGCGCCTGTTCCACAAACGGCGTACCGCAGATAGCGGCCAAACGGCGGTCTTTCTGCCCGTCCTGGAGTACGGCGCGATACTGACGCACCATTTTTCCGTTGTGATTGAGATTGATAGTGACGTCAAAACGGGCCAGCGCGATTCGGCGAATCACTTCGTCGATATGGCTGAATTCCGTTTTTTCTGTGCGCATGAATTTGCGGCGCGCCGGGGTGTTGTAGAACAGATCCAGCACCTCAAGCGTGGTGCCCACAGGATGTGCGGCTGGTTTCACCGTCACGTCCATGTCGCGCCCTTCAGCGTAGGCCTGCCAGGCCTCAGGCTGCTCGGCAATGCGAGAGGTCAGCGTCAGACGGGAAACGGAGCTGATACTCGCCAGCGCTTCGCCACGGAAACCGAGACTGATAATCGCTTCCAGATCGTCGAGTGAGGCAATCTTGCTGGTCGCGTGACGCGCTAGCGCCAGCGCCAGTTCGTCTTTTTTAATGCCGCAGCCGTTATCACGGATGCGGATGAGCTTCGCCCCGCCGCGTTCGATGTCGATATCGATACGGGTCGCGCCCGCATCCAGACTGTTTTCTACCAGCTCTTTCACCACCGACGCAGGTCGTTCCACCACTTCGCCAGCGGCAATCTGGTTCGCAAGCTGCGGTGTCAGAACCTGGATCGGCATGAAGCGCTCCTTAATTAATTAACGTCCCGTCAGGGCCAGACGCGCTGGCCGTTTGCGAAGACTCGCTGCGCGGCCCGCTCTGCAACGGATGCGCGTTAAAATAGTTACGCAACCCGTTATAAATCGCCTCAGCGATCTGCTGCTGATAGTCGCTGCTACCCAGTAAACGTTCTTCGCCACCGTTACTGATAAAACCGGTTTCGACGAGGATAGACGGGATGTCCGGCGAGCGTAAAACACCAAGACTAGCGTGCTCAGGACGGCGCTTATGAATGTTTCCGACGCGCTGGAGTTGGCCCAGGACATCAACCGCAACATCATACCCGACGCGCTGGGAATGGCCGAATTGTAAATCCAGCACTGCCTGGCTCAGGTAAGGGTCAGACTGGCTGTTAGCCAGTACGTCACCCGCCCCGCCGAGCAGTTCAGACTGCTTCTCGTGCTGCTCCAGCCAGCCTGCCATTTCGCTGTTCGCACGACGGTTGGACAGTACCCAGACCGACGCGCCCGTGGCGTCTCGGTTTGGCGCGGCATCCGCATGGATGGAGACCAGGAAGTTGGCATTCTGCTTACGCGCCACGTCCGAACGGCCCATTACCGAAATGAAGTAATCGCCATCGCGAGTCAGCACGCCTTTAAATATCGGGTCGTCGTTCAGCAAAGTGCGTAGTTTACGGGCAATCGAAATGGTGACGTTTTTCTCTTTGGTTCCGCCCGGCCCGATGGCTCCCGGATCCTGACCTCCATGACCGGCGTCGATGGCGATGATCACTTTATCGCCGTTGACGCTGGTTGTGCGGGACCGTGCGGGACGCGTTGCCGTGTTGCTGCTGGTCACGCTGGTCATTCTGTCGTTTTGCGGTTTAAACGGGTTTCGTGCCGGCTCGACCTGACGAGGAGCGGCTGCAACGACTGGCGCTTCCACACGTTTCGCGACCACCGGAGGCGGCGGAGGAGGTGGCGGTGTATCTGCGTTAATGGTGAAGACGACGGTATAGTTTCCACCGCTTTGTTGTTTCACCGCGCGAGTCTTACCATCGCCGGTTAAATCAACCACCAGGCGCAGGGACTGTGCGTCCTTCGTCGTGCCGGAACGGATGCTTTTGACCAAATTGTTACCGCTGAAATTGAGCGGCAAACCCTGGATAACACCGGTTTGTTTGATATCGAGCGCGACGCTGCGTTTTCCTTCCTGCGAGAAGGAGTAATCAGGATCGCCCATAAAACTGAACGTTATACGGGCCTGTTTATCACCATTGGATACCTGAATATCGGATAAACTTGCCGCCGTTGCCTGCAAACTAAACAACATCATGCCGACAACCCACCAATTTTTAACGCGATGCATCATCCCGTCATCCCTCAGGTTAACTGGCCAAGTGTGCCAGTAAAGACTCACCCAGTGAGGAGACTGCCGTCACGCGCGCCTCTCGCCCTTGTGCCTGGTACTCCAGGTGAATTTCGACATCCGGTTCAGGCAACACACCCGCGCCCTGTTGCGGCCATTCCACCAGGCAAATGGCATTGTCAGCGAAGTAATCGCGGATCCCCATGAATTCAAGCTCCTCAGGATCCGCAAGGCGATATAAATCAAAGTGGTACACCATCAAATTGTCGAGGGTATACGGCTCAACCAGCGTGTAAGTCGGGCTTTTGACGTTGCCTTTGTGGCCCAGCGCCTGCAAAAATCCGCGGCTGAAAGTGGTTTTCCCGGCGCCCAAATCGCCGTAGAGATAAATGACGGTTGCGCCTGTGCAGGCCCCGGCTATGCGATTGCCGAGATCTAATGTTGCCTGCTCATTGGGTAAGGGAATCACTCGATTTATCATGGTTTACGTCAATCACATCCGGGTTAACAACACGCCTGAGCGTGGAAAAAAGATCGGTGGCAAGCATGCCACGGGTTCCAGACTGCGCGGCCAGTACGTCAGCCGCTGCGCCATGCGCGACACAGCCTGCGCAGGCAGCATCATACGGTGAGAGATGCTGGCCTAGCAACGCGCCGATAATACCGGACAGCACATCGCCCATCCCACCGCTGGCCATGCCTGCATTTCCGGCATCGACAATCGCGATACCGTGTTCATTATCAGCAACGACGGTGCCTGCGCCTTTCAGCACGGCGACCCCGCCGTACCGTTTTACCAGACGTTGCGCAGAAAGTAAGCGATCACTTTCAATTTCTGCCACGCTGCAATTCAGCAACCGGGCGGCCTCGCCGGGGTGCGGCGTCAGTACGCGATTGTGACGTTTATCGGGGTTGATTGCCAGAAGGTTCAGCGCATCAGCGTCCCAGAGCATCGGCTTACGAACGTTCTCCACTTTGCGTAACGCCTGTTTGCCCCACGGTTGTTGTCCAAGGCCAGGTCCAATCACCACCACGTCGGCCCATTCCAGACCGTCATCCAGGCTTTGAGCAGTGAGTTCATGCACCATCAATTCCGGTCGCGCAGTCACGATCGGCGAGATATTTTCGACGCGAGTCAGCACCCGCACCAGTCCGGCCCCGGCACGCAGCGCCGCCTCGCCAGCCATGCGAATGGCACCCGCAGTGCCATGATCGCCGCCAATAATCACTAACTTGCCGTGAGAGCCTTTGTGCGACGTAGGACGTCGCGGCGGTAACCACTGCGCCAGTTGGCTGGCATCCACGCGTTGAAACTGCGTGGTTTGCGCATTCAGCCACGCATCAAGACCCAGCGCATGGTGATGCAGCGCGCCCGTCACGTCCCGGGCTTTCCCTGTTAACAGGCCCGGTTTCAGGGCGATAAACGTAACGGTTCGGGCGGCGTGGATAACCGCTCCCGGCGTCGCACCCGTTTGGGCAAGCAGTCCAGAAGGGATATCGAGTGAAACAACTGGTGCAGGATGGGCGTTGGCGTGCACTATCAGCGCGGCAATCGGCGCACGTGGTGCATGGGTTAATCCGGTACCCAACAGCGCATCAACAATTAAATCGACGCCGTCAGGCCAGGTGATATCGTGGGCGTGAATCACGCCACCAGCGTTGAGCCACGCGGTTCGGGCTTCGGTGGCTTCTTCAGGAAGCGGTTTCTCACTCTCCTGCGCCAACAACGTCACCTGAATACCCGCCGCCTGCGCCAGTCGCGCCACGACGTAGCCATCGCCACCGTTATTACCGTGACCACAGAGGATAAGCCAATGTGTTGTCGCAGAATGATAGCCGCGCGCAACGTTGAAAGCGGCCTCGCCTGCACGTTGCATCAATTCGTAGAGCGTCAGACCGAGCGCATCGGCGGCCTCTTTTTCAGCGCGACGCAGGTCATCCGCAGACCAGATGGTGTGTGGTATACTTTCGGGGTTACTCGTCATTGTATGGTCCGTCATGTCACAGCCCCTCGATCTCAACCAATTAGCGCAAGACATCAAACAGTGGGGCACCGAACTGGGCTTTCAGCACGTCGGTATCACCGATACCGATCTCAGCGCCAGTGAACCCAAACTACAGGCATGGCTGGACAAACAGTACCATGGCGAAATGGAGTGGATGGCGCGCCACGGCATGATGCGTGCGCGCCCACATGAACTTCTGCCCGGTACGCTGCGCGTGATAAGCGTGCGGATGAACTATCTGCCCGCCAACGCGGCGTTTGCCAGCACGCTGAAAAACCCGTCACTTGGCTACGTCAGCCGTTATGCCCTTGGGCGTGATTATCATAAGCTGTTACGTAACCGCCTTAAAAAGCTCGGCGAAAAGATTCAGGAACAGTGTGCCTCGCTGAATTTTAGACCTTTTGTTGATTCCGCGCCTATTTTGGAACGCCCAATCGCTGAAAAAGCCGGGCTCGGCTGGACAGGTAAGCACTCACTTATTCTGAGCCGCGATGCGGGTTCGTTCTTTTTCCTCGGCGAACTGCTTATCGATCTAGCCTTACCTATTGATAAACCAGTGGAAGAAAATTGTGGCCGCTGCGTGGCCTGCATGACCATCTGCCCTACTGGCGCCATCGTTGAGCCTTACACCGTCGACGCCCGCCGCTGCATTTCCTATCTGACTATCGAACTGGAAGGCGCCATCCCGGAAGAATTTCGCCCGCTGATGGGCAATCGTATTTACGGGTGCGACGACTGCCAGCTGATTTGCCCATGGAATCGTTACTCGCAGCTCACCGACGAAGAGGATTTCAGCCCGCGTAAAGCGCTGCATGCGCCAGAGCTTATTACGCTGTTTGGCTGGAGCGAAGCCCATTTCCTGAAGGTCACCGAAGGATCGCCTATTCGGCGAATCGGTCATTTGCGCTGGCTGCGTAATATTGCCGTCGCCCTGGGAAATGCTCCGTGGGATGAACAGAATATTGACGCACTGGAGAGTCGTAGAGGTGAGCACCCACTTCTCGATGAACACATACAATGGGCGGTTGCGCAGCAAATAGACAAGCGAAATGCCTGCGTGGTCGAGGTGCAGTTACCGCAAAAACAACGTCTGGTGAGAGTGATTGAAAAGGGTCTGCCGAGGGATGCCTGATTCATTCACAGGGTGTGAATAAAAATAAAAACACATTGAAATTCAAGGGTGCCAAATTCGTCAAGTGATCGCGATAACAATTTGAAATCTATTTTTATTGTTATACGTCAATAAGTTATAGGTTTACTATTCACAGTTCGAAGCATTTTGAATTTCCAGACAAAATCGCAGGGCTGTGGATAAGTCTGTTCACAAGAATATTTCAGAGAAAATAAAAAACATCCCCAACGTCATTAAACGCTGTGGATAAGAGAATTTGGATGAAGAAAACTTGGAGCGGGAAACGAGACTCGAACTCGCGACCCCGACCTTGGCAAGGTCGTGCTCTACCAACTGAGCTATTCCCGCTTGGGTGGTGCGTGTATCTTGCGATACTTTCAAATTTTGGAGCGGGAAACGAGACTCGAACTCGCGACCCCGACCTTGGCAAGGTCGTGCTCTACCAACTGAGCTATTCCCGCTTGGGTGACGCTGGTGCATGTATCTTGCGATACTTTTCAAATTTTGGAGCGGGAAACGAGACTCGAACTCGCGACCCCGACCTTGGCAAGGTCGTGCTCTACCAACTGAGCTATTCCCGCAAATTTGGTGCTGCCGTAACACGGAAATTCCTGTCGTTACGGGAGGCGCATTATACGAGAAATCCTTTTAGCTGCAACCCCCCTGTAAGCGATTTTTTTGAAATTCAGTTCAAGTGATGGAATATTCGTCACATCGCCTGTTTTTACACCAAATCCCCTACCAGGTAGGCCCGGCGAGCCTTCACCGCCGGGCAAATCGCTTACAGCTTGATGAAATTCTCGCGGTAATACGCCAGTTCAGCGACGGACTCGCGGATGTCATCCATAGCCTGATGCGTACCTTGCTTTTTGAAGCCGTCGAGGATTTCTGGCTTCCAGCGGCGCGCCAGTTCTTTCAGCGTACTGACGTCCAAAGCGCGGTAATGGAAATACGCTTCCAGTTCCGGCATATACTTAACCAGGAAACGGCGGTCCTGACCGACGCTGTTGCCGCAGATAGGTGATTTTCCTTCTGGCACCCACTGTTTGAGGAATTCAATCGTCGCCAGCTCTGCCGTGCGATCGCCCTCGGAACTCGCTTTTACCCGATCAACCAGACCGCTGCCGGTGTGCGTACGCACGTTCCAGTCGTCCATTAACGCCAGCTGTTCATCGGACTGATGCACCGCAATGGTCGGCCCTTCTGCCAAAATATTCAGATTTGCATCGGTCACCAGGGTTGCGATTTCAATAATGCGATCGCGCTCGGGATCCAGACCCGTCATCTCAAGATCGATCCAAATGAGGTTGTTTTCATTTGCACTCATGCTATTTTCCACCCTTCTCGCGTCACAACGACAGTGACTATATTCATCTAAAATAGCGTGTATCATAGAGGTTTTGCCCCTCAGGGGCGACCAGGAGTCAGCACGATTGAGTAAAAATAAACTCTCCAAAGGTCAGCAGCGTCGGGTTAAAGCCAACCACGAGCGCCGTCTTAAAACGACTTCGGAGAAGCCCGATCTCGATGACAACCTGTTTGGCGAAAAAGCTGAAGGCATCGTTATCAGCCGCTTCGGCATGCATGCCGATGTAGAATCCACCGAAGGCACGACCCACCGTTGTAACATTCGCCGCACCATTCGTTCGCTGGTCACGGGTGACCGCGTCGTCTGGCGCCCAGGGAAATCTGCCGCAGAAGGCGTTAACGTCAAAGGAATTGTGGAAGCCGTTCATGAGCGCACATCGGTACTGACGCGTCCGGATTTTTACGATGGTGTAAAACCGATTGCCGCAAATATCAATCAGATCGTTATCGTGTCAGCCATTCTGCCTGAACTCTCACTGAACATTATCGACCGTTATCTTGTTGCCTGCGAAACGCTCGACGTTGAGCCGCTTCTCGTTCTGAACAAAATTGATCTTCTCGATGACGAAGGCCTGGCATTTGTTAATGAGCAGATGGATATCTATCGCAAAATTGGCTACACCGTATTGATGGTTTCCAGTCACAAGAAAGATGGTCTGAAGCCATTAGAAGAGGCGCTGACCGGGCGTATCAGCATCTTTGCTGGCCAGTCCGGCGTGGGTAAATCCAGTCTGCTGAACAACCTGCTCGGCCTGCAGACAGAGATCCTCACCAATGATGTCTCTGACAACTCAGGCCTCGGCCAGCACACCACCACCGCTTCGCGTTTGTATCATTTCCCTCACGGTGGAGATGTGATTGACTCGCCGGGCGTGCGTGAGTTTGGCCTCTGGCATCTGGAAGCAGAACAAATCTTTAACGGCTTTGTCGAATTCCATGAGTATTTAGGTGCCTGTAAATATCGCGACTGCAAGCACGACAATGATCCGGGCTGCGCAATTCGTGAAGCTGTTGAAAAAGGTGATATCGCCGAAACGCGCTTTGAAAATTATCATCGCATCCTCGAAAGTATGTCAGAGGTAAAATCGCGTAAAACCTTTTCTGATAGCGGCAACTGACATTTAAGCTTAACGCCGATAGAATCAGCCCCTTTTTTAGTGCTCCGGATAATTCAAGCTGCAAATCCAGCAGCTTGAAATAGACGAGCAGAAAGGCTCCGATTTGAGCCTGAAATGGCATAAACATTGGCCTGGAGGCTACCTTGCTAAACTCATTTAAACTTTCGCTTCAATACATTCTGCCTAAACTGTGGCTTACCCGCCTCGCAGGCTGGGGCGCAAGCAAACGAGCAGGCTGGCTGACAAAGCTGGTCATTGACCTGTTCGTAAAATGCTACAAAGTCGACATGAAAGAGGCGCAAAAGCCGGATACCGCCAGCTATCGCACCTTCAACGACTTCTTTGTTCGCCCACTGCGTGACGAAGTGCGTCCGATTGACACCGATCCAGGCGTGCTGGTCATGCCGGCCGACGGCGTGATTAGCCAGCTTGGCAAAATCGAAGACGACAAAATCCTGCAGGCAAAGGGCCATAACTACAGCCTTGAAGCGCTGCTGGCAGGCAACTACCAGATGGCGGCCCTGTTCCGTGACGGTTCTTTTGCCACGACCTATCTTTCGCCGCGCGACTATCACCGCGTGCACATGCCTTGCAACGGTATCCTGCGCGAAATGATTTACGTACCAGGCGATCTGTTCTCCGTTAACCATTTGACCGCGCAGAACGTACCGAACCTGTTCGCCCGTAACGAACGCGTCATCTGCCTGTTTGATACTGAATTTGGCCCGATGGCACAGATTCTGGTCGGTGCGACTATCGTCGGCAGCATTGAAACCGTTTGGGCTGGCACTATTACCCCACCGCGCGAAGGCGTCATCAAGCGCTGGACCTGGCCTGCCGGTGAAAGCGAAGGTTCTGTTGCTCTGTTGAAAGGCCAGGAAATGGGTCGCTTCAAACTGGGTTCAACGGTTATCAACCTGTTTGCGCCGGGCAAAGTTCAGCTGGCAGAGCAGCTCGCCAGCCTGTCTGCGACCAAGATTGGTTTGCCGCTGGCAGTGTCTACCGAAATATTTACCGCTCAGGAAACAGACGTTGTCACTCCTGCAGCAGAAGACGTTGTTACCGCGGATGAAATCATTCCGCCGGTTGATGATAAAAACGACCAGGGCTAACCACAAGGACCGCTGACGTGCGCCTGATTATCACTTTTCTGATGGCCTGGTGCCTCAGCATGGGGGCGTACGCAGCAAGCGCCCCCGACGCCAAACAAATTACCCAGGAACTGGAACAGGCGAAAGCGGCAAAGCCCGCTCAGCCTGAAGCCGTCGAGGCGCTCCAGTCCGCGCTGAACGCGCTCGAAGAGCGTAAAGGTTCGCTCGACCGCGTTCAGCAATATCAACAAGTTATCGATAACTTCCCCAAACTTTCCCAATCGCTGCGCACTCAACTCACTAACCTGCGCGACGAGCCTCGTCCAGCCCCTGAAAACCTCACTACCGATGCACTGAATCAGGAAATCCTGCAGGTCAGTAGCCAGCTGCTTGAAAAAAGCCGTCAGGCCCAACAGGAGCAGGAACGCGCCCGGGAAATTGCCGATTCACTCAGCCAGCTGCCGCAACAGCAAACCGACGCGCGCCGCCAGCTGAATGACGTCGAACGCCGGGTCGGCACCGCCACCGGAAAAACCGCGCTGGCACAAAATCTCAGCTTGCAGGCGGAATCCGCCAAGCTGAAAGCATTGGTCGACGAACTGGAGCTGGCACAGCTTTCGGCCAACAACCGCCAGGAACTGGCGCGGATGCGCTCGGAGCTGGCGCAGAAACAGAGCGAGCAGCTAGATGCCTATCTCCAGGCACTGCGTAACCAGCTCAATAGCCAGCGTCAGCGGGAAGCTGAAAAAGCGCTGGAAAGCACCGAATTATTAGCCGAGAACAGCGCTAACCTGCCGCCGAGTATCGTCCAGCAGTTCACCATTAACCGCGAACTGTCGCAGGCACTCAACCAGCAGGCGCAGCGAATGGATTTGGTGGCCTCTCAACAGCGTCAGGCAACTAATCAAACGCTGCAGGTCCGTCAGGCGCTGAACACCTTGCGCGAACAGTCTCAGTGGCTGGGCTCATCCAACCTGTTAGGCGAAGCCCTGCGCGCCCAGGTTGCCCGCCTGCCGGAGATGCCTAAGCCGCAGCAGCTTGATACCGAAATGGCTCAGCTGCGCGTCCATCGCCTGCGCTACGAAGACTTACTCAGCAAGCAAACTCAGCTGCGGGAAAGCCGCCAGACCGATGGTGAACCGCTGGCCAACGATGAATCACGAATTCTGGAAGCCCAGTTACGCACCCAGCGCGAGCTGCTCAACTCGTTGCTGCAGGGCGGTGATACACTGATCCTCGAACTCACCAAACTGAAAGTGGCCAATGGCCAGCTGGAAGATGCGCTGAAGGAAATCAACGAAGCCACCCACCGCTACCTGTTCTGGACCTCAGATGTCAGCCCGATAACCTTCGCCTGGCCGCTGGAAATCGTGCAGGATCTGCGCCGTCTGATTTCACTCGATACCTTCAGTCAGCTTGGCAAAGCCTCGATCATGATGCTGACCAGCAAAGAGACGCTAATCCCGCTGTTTGCCGCACTGATTCTGGTTGGGTTCAGCATCAGCTCGCGTAAGCACTTCACGCGATTTCTGGAGCGCTCCAGTAACCGTGTCGGCAAAGTGACGCAGGACCACTTCTGGCTCACGTTACGCACGGTGTTCTGGTCGATACTGGTCGCTTCACCGTTGCCGGTACTGTGGATGACACTCGGCTTCGGATTACAGGAAGCGTGGCCGTACCCGCTGGCCGTGGCGATTGGCAACGGCGTCACCGCGACCGTGCCGCTGCTATGGGTGGTGATGATTTGCGCCGCCTTTGCGCGCCCGAATGGCCTGTTCGTGGCGCACTTTGGCTGGCCTCGTAATCGCGTCGCTCGTGCGATGCGTTATTACCTGATGAGTATCGGGCTTATCGTGCCGCTGATTATGGCGCTGTTCATGTTCGATAACCTGCACGATCGCGAATTCTCATCTTCTCTCGGCAGACTGTGCTTTGTCCTTATCTGCGGAGCGCTGGGGATAGTGACGCTTAGCCTCAAGCGGGCAGGCATTCCGCTGTTCCTCGACAAAGAGGGCAGCGGCGAAAATATGGTTAACCGCATGCTGTGGAACCTGCTGATGGGCGCGCCGCTGATTGCGATTTTTGCCGCGTTGGTGGGTTATCTGGCGACGGCCGAAGCGCTGTTGGCACGCCTTGAAACTTCGGTGGCCATCTGGTTCCTGCTGCTGGTAATTTATCACGTGATCCGCCGTTGGATGCTGATTCAGCGTCGTCGTATCGCCTTTGACCGCGCGAAGCATCGCCGGGCGGAAATGCTGGCGCAGCGCGCCCGTGGCGAAGAAGAGGCTCATCACAACACCAGCCTGGAAGGCTCGCCGGAAGTGGATATCAGCGAAGTGGATCTCGACACCCTCAGCGCACAGTCGCTGCGACTGGTGCGTTCCATCCTGATGCTTATCGCGCTGGTGTCGGTGATTGTGCTGTGGTCCGAAATTCATTCGGCATTTGGCTTCCTCGAAAACATCTCGCTGTGGGACGTGACGTCCACGGTGCAGGGCGTCGAAAGCCTTGAGCCGATTACTCTTGGCGCGGTACTGATTGCGATTCTGGTGTTTATCATCACCACTCAGCTGGTGCGCAATCTCCCTGCCCTGCTCGAACTGGCGGTACTCCAACACCTCAGCCTGACGCCAGGCACCGGTTATGCCATCACAACTATCACTAAATATTTGCTTATGCTGATTGGCGGGCTAGTTGGCTTCTCGATGATCGGTATCGAGTGGGCGAAACTGCAATGGCTGGTTGCCGCCCTGGGTGTCGGGCTCGGATTTGGTTTGCAGGAGATATTCGCCAACTTTATTTCGGGCCTGATTATCCTGTTCGAAAAACCTATTCGAATCGGCGATACCGTCACGATCCGCGATTTAACCGGCAGTGTAACGAAGATCAATACCCGTGCGACCACCATCAGCGACTGGGACCGTAAAGAGATAATCGTGCCGAATAAGGCGTTTATCACCGAGCAGTTCATCAACTGGTCGCTGTCAGACTCTGTCACACGCGTGGTGTTGACCGTTCCGGCGCCGTCGGATGCCAACAGTGAAGAAGTGACGCAAATCCTGATGACCGCCGCAGAGCGCTGCTCGCTGGTGATTGATACCCCGGCGCCGGAGGTGTTCCTGGTCGATTTGCAGCAGGGTATTCAGATTTTCGAGTTGCGTATCTACGCCGCCGAAATGGGTCACCGTATGCCGCTGCGCCATGAGATTCACCAGCTGATCCTGGCCGGATTCCGCGAACACGGAATTGATATGCCGTTCCCACCGTTCCAGATGCGTCTGGAAACCATGGACGGTCGGAAAACCGGTAGAACGCTGACGTCTACGGGACGCAATCGCCCGGCGGGGAGTTTGTAATCAGGACGTAAGCCCGGCAGCACAGGTTGGCTGCCGGGCTTACGGTTATGCAGGCTCTACAACAAGCGTCGTCGTACGGCGGCGATAGTTCTCATAAATGGCGGATGCCAGCAGTGAGAAGAAAATTGGCCCACCAATCATCCACAGCGCACTACTGTAATCCCCTGCTTCAATCACCGGCTGAATCACCGTAAAGATGTTGGCGAAAGCCACAATCAGCACCACGACGGTGGTGGCCAGCAGAATCGACAGGCGTGATTTAAAGATAACGAAGGGGCGATCCAGGCCGGCTTTAGCCTTAAAGAACGGGAAGGCGATGGTCAGGAACAGATACGGCAGCGTCATAGAGACGTTCGCCATCAGCGTCAGTTTGTTATAAAACGCCGATGCGGTATCTCCGCCAAACGACACCAGCAGAATGAACAAGCACACCAGCAGACACTGCATCCACATGGCATTCCCGGGCATACCGACTGCGTTCAGGCGAGTCATTTTGGCCGGCCACAGCGCCTTCGGCGTCCCCTGAATAATCGCCTTCAGCGGAGAGTAAATCAGCGTGAAAAATGCGCCTGTATAGGCTAGGAACATCGACAGGCCTGTGATGCGGGCAAACCATACGCCCATCGTGATAGCACCTTCCTGCGACAAATTTAGCGCGTGGCCAAAGTTCGCCCCGAGGCTGGTCATCAGCACATAGGTAATGTTGCCGAGGTTGGTGGAGCGATTGCTCAGCACGGCTTGCCAGTTAGTGCTTACGCCCCACAGGAATATCGCCAGCGAATAGCCGATGGAAATCACGATAGCGGCGATGATGATGCCTTTGGCGAAGTTCTTTTCCGGGTTCTCGGTTTTATCGACCAGGCCGCCGACAGCTTCAATCCCACCGTAGGCAAAAATGGCAAATACCACAAACGAGAGCATCGACAAGCCGGTCTGATAACCCGGGTTAGGCGAGGCGGTAAACGCGACCGGCTCGGCAAAATGTCCGCCGTTCAGCGCGAAGATGGCAATACTCACCGCCAGCAAGACCAAGTTCAGGCACATCACCGCAATCCCACCCACGGCGGTGATTTTGGCAATTTTATTGATACCTTTTGCGGCCACGAACGTCACCGCCACCATCCACAAAACGGCCAGGATCCCGACCATCTGAGTTGAACTCAGACCGATGAATGACCAGGTCTGGGTTTTATCGGCCCCGAACAGAAAAGTCGACAGTGGTACCCAAATCTTCGCCGCGGTGCTGACCATCCACACCACGTAGGAGGAGAACCACATGAAGGTGCCGATAAACGCATAGCGTGGACCGACGCTGTTGTTCATCCAGGAGTAGATCCCGCCCTCTTCTTTACGAAATGCGGATCCCATTTCCGCCATCATTAGCGCGAAAGGGATGAAGAAGAACAGAGCCGAAAGCAGGTAAAACGGCGTGGCACTGTAGCCCATCAAATAAAACGCCGACGGACTGTTGGCGAAGCCAAACACCGACGTGAAAATCATGAGGATGAGGCCTGTCAGACTCATCCTTTTTATATTTTGGGTCATTAACCCTCCTGAATCCTGGCGAAAATCGAGAATACTTTCAAAGCGATGCCCGTCGTGCCGAACAGAAATGGCGGCGCGGTAAGGTGATAAAATCGGACATGATGTCAGGATAATAAGGCAAACACAGATAAAAAATGTGACTTTCAAAGCTGAACTGAAATTATCATCTAAGTAACGAGTATGTTACAGATGTAAATTCGAAAGGAGAGTAAGGGGATTTCAGACTTTCGCCGCCGGAGGAACCCGGCGGCGAGTGTCAATCACATCAAGCGCGATCTACCGTAAAAGCAATCACGTCGCCAATGCTTTTGGCACCCAGAGCCAGCATCACCAGACGATCGACTCCCAGTGCGACACCGGAGCTGTCCGGCATTCCGGCGTTGAGCGCTTCCAACAAATTAATGTCAATCGGCTGTTGCGGCAGGCCGCGGGCGGCACGTTTACGGTTGTCCTGCTCGAAACGTTGCTGCTGTTCACGCGCGTCAGTCAGTTCGTGGAAACCATTCGCCAGCTCAATACCTTTGTAATACACCTCGAAGCGTTCCGCCACGCGGTGATCTTCGGTGCTGATCTGCGCCAGCGAAGCCTGGCTTGCCGGGAAGTGATAGACGAAAGTCGGACGGTCTTTTCCAATATGCGGCTCAACGCCCATGGCGAACAGCAGTTGCAACAGAGTGTCGCGGTCTTCTTCAGTGTCGGCAATGTTACTGAGATCGAGTTTAGCCGCCACTTCGCGCAGCTGCGTCTTATCTGCCGACAGCGGATCAATTTCGAGATGACGCTGGAAAGCCTGCTGATAGGAGAGGCTCTCAGCCGGCTGGCATTCCAGTACCTGCTGCAATAGATCGTCCACTTCGTTGATCAGGCGGTACATGTCGTAATGCGGACGATACCACTCGAGCATGGTGAATTCTGGGTTGTGATGACGTCCCATCTCTTCATTACGAAAGCTTCTACACAGCTGGAACACCGGGCCACATCCCGCTGCCAGCAGGCGCTTCATGTGATATTCCGGGCTGGTCATCATGTAGAGATTAATACCCTGAGAATGGCCGGGGCCGACAAAACGCGTCTCAAACGGGACCAGATGAATATCCGTCACCGTCGCCTGACTCATGCACGGCGTATCCACCTCCAGCACGCCGCGGTCGGTAAAGAAGCGGCGGATTTCCGCCATAATGGCCGCGCGTTTCAACAGATTGGGGATGGAGGCGCTCGGCTGCCAGGTGGCCGTTTCGCTCATGGTAAAACTCTCCGAAGACAAACAAAGGCCCGAAGTCTACCCGCAAGCGCTGCACGAGACAAATTTTGCCCGGCGAAAACGTCCGTCGATGGCGTAAAGACGTTTCCGTGACGCAATTCATCAATTTCGATGATAAATGGCCAAACAGAACAACAAAAAAATCGAACGCGTCAAATTTCCATCACAACCATATGGATATACTGAGCTACCCATAAAGGAGCAGTGGAATCACGTTCGCAATTGCCGTGCCGACTAAGTGAACTACCTTTGGTTAGGTGTGTTGCGAAATAACAACAATTCTGGAGGAATGTCGTGCAAACCTTTCATGCCGATCTGGCCGTTATAGGCGCTGGCGGGGCGGGATTACGAGCTGCAATAGCCGCAGCACAAGCCAATCCAAACGCAAAAATCGCACTGATTTCAAAAGTTTACCCTATGCGTAGCCATACCGTTGCCGCTGAAGGCGGTTCTGCGGCGGTCACTCAGGACCATGACAGCTTTGAGTACCATTTCAACGATACCGTTTCCGGTGGCGATTGGCTCTGTGAGCAAGATGTCGTGGACTACTTTGTTCACCATTGCCCGACAGAGATGACCCAGCTTGAGCAATGGGGATGCCCATGGAGCCGCCGTGAAGATGGTTCCGTTAACGTGCGTCGCTTCGGCGGAATGAAAATTGAGCGTACCTGGTTTGCCGCAGATAAAACCGGCTTCCATATGCTGCACACCCTCTTCCAGACTTCCCTGCAATTCCCTCAAATTCAGCGCTTTGACGAACACTTCGTGCTGGATATTCTGGTCGATGACGGTCAGGCGCGCGGCCTCGTGGCGATGAACATGATGGAAGGCGAGCTGATCCAGATTCGCGCCAATGCGGTCGTCATGGCGACGGGTGGTGCGGGTCGCGTTTATCGCTACAACACCAACGGCGGCATCGTCACCGGTGACGGCATGGGCATGGCGCTGAGCCACGGCGTGCCGCTGCGTGATATGGAGTTCGTCCAGTATCACCCAACTGGCCTGCCAGGCTCCGGCATTTTGATGACGGAAGGCTGTCGCGGTGAAGGCGGTATTCTGGTCAACAAAGACGGCTACCGTTACCTGCAAGATTACGGCATGGGGCCAGAAACGCCGCTCGGCGAGCCGAAAAATAAATACATGGAACTGGGCCCGCGCGACAAAGTGTCCCAGGCTTTCTGGCACGAATGGCGCAAAGGCAACACTATCTCCACGCCGCGTGGGGAGGTGGTTTACCTCGACCTGCGCCATCTCGGCGAGAAAAAGCTGCTGGAACGTCTGCCGTTTATCTGCGAACTGGCCAAAGCCTATGTCGGCGTCGACCCGGTGAAAGAACCGATTCCGGTGCGTCCAACCGCGCATTACACCATGGGCGGAATTGAAACCGACCAGCAGTGCGAAAGCCGCATCAAGGGACTTTTCGCCGTGGGTGAATGTTCTTCCGTCGGCCTGCACGGCGCAAACCGTCTGGGTTCCAACTCATTAGCAGAACTGGTGGTCTTTGGCCGTATGGCCGGTGAACGTGCGATGGAACGTGCTTCGACGGCAGGTGAAGCCAACAGCGCGACGCTGGATGCACAGGTGGTAGATGTCGAAAAACGCCTGAAAGCGCTGGTTAACCAGGAAGGCAACGAGAACTGGTCGAAGATCCGCGACGAAATGGGCCTGTCGATGGAAGAAGGTTGCGGTATCTATCGCACGCCGGAACTGATGCAGAAAACCATCGATAAACTGGCTGAGTTGCAGGAACGCTTTAAACGCGTGCGTATCACCGACACCTCGAGCGTGTTCAACACCGATTTGCTGTACACCATCGAGCTGGGCCACGGCCTGAACGTTGCCGAGTGCATGGCACATTCCGCCCTGGCGCGTAAAGAGTCCCGTGGGGCGCATCAGCGCCTGGACGAAGGCTGCACCGAGCGTGATGACGTTAACTTCCTCAAGCATACCCTTGCTTTCCGCGATGCAGATGGCACTACGCACCTTGAGTACAGCGACGTGAAGATAACCACTCTGCCACCTGCGAAACGCGTTTACGGCGGAGAAGCGGAAGCTGCCGATAAGAAGGAGACGGCAAATGGCTGAGATGAAGAATTTGAAAATCGAGATCGTGCGCTACAACCCGGAAGTAGACACCGCGCCGCACAGCGCGTTCTATGAAGTGCCTTACGACGAGCAAACGTCGTTGCTGGATGCGCTGGGTTATATCAAAGATAACCTTGCGCCAGACCTCAGCTATCGCTGGTCCTGCCGTATGGCGATTTGCGGCTCCTGCGGCATGATGGTGAACAAGGTGCCGAAACTTGCCTGTAAAACCTTCCTGCGTGAATACGAAAAAGGGCTGAAGGTCGAAGCGCTGGCGAATTTCCCGATTGAGCGCGATCTGGTGGTCGACATGACCCACTTTATCGAAAGTCTGGAAGCTATTAAGCCTTACATCATTGGCAATCCGCGTACGCCGGATCAGGGACCAAACACCCAAACCCCGGCGCAGATGGCGAAATACCATCAGTTCTCCGGCTGCATCAACTGCGGTCTGTGCTACGCCGCCTGCCCGCAGTTTGGTCTCAACAAAGAGTTTATTGGCCCGGCGGCTATTACGCTGGCACATCGTTATAACGAAGACAGCCGCGACCACGGGAAAAAGGAGCGCATGGCGCAACTGAACGGCAAAAATGGCGTCTGGAGCTGCACCTTTGTCGGCTACTGCTCGGAAGTGTGTCCGAAGCACGTTGACCCGGCCGCCGCCATTCAGCAGGGCAAAGTGGAAAGCTCGAAAGACTTTCTTATCGCCACCCTGAAACCACGCTAAGGAGTGCATCATGACGACAAAACGCAAACCCTACGTGCAGCCGATGACCTCCACGTGGTGGAAGAAACTGCCTTTTTATCGCTTTTACATGATTCGCGAAGGAAGCGCGCTTCCAACAGTATGGTTCAGCATCGTGTTGATTTACGGACTGTTCGCACTGAAGCACGGCGCTGAATCCTGGGCGGGCTACGTCGGGTTCCTGCAAAACCCCATAGTAATAGTGCTGAATCTCATAACCCTGGCCGCCGCGTTGCTGCATACCAAAACCTGGTTTGAATTAGCACCAAAAGCCGCCAATGTGATTATCAAAGGCGAGAAGTTAGGGCCAGAGCCGGTCATTAAAGCGCTGTGGGGGGTGACGATTGTGGTCACCGTGGTGATCCTGTTTGTCGCACTGTTCTGGTAAGGAGACCAAGATGATTAATCCAAATCCAAAACGTTCGGACGAGCCCGTCTTCTGGGGCCTGTTTGGCGCAGGCGGCATGTGGGGGGCGATCATTGCGCCGGTGATGGTGCTGCTCGTCGGTGTTCTGCTGCCGCTCGGCCTGGCACCGCATGACGCCTTCAGCTATGAACGCGTGCTGTCCTTTGCTCAAAGTTTTATTGGCCGCGCGTTCCTGTTCCTGATGATTGTTCTACCACTGTGGTGTGGTTTACACCGCATTCATCACGCCATGCATGATCTGAAAATTCATGTGCCGAATGGCAAATGGGTGTTCTATGGATTGGCGGCTATTTTGACCGTCATTACACTCGTCGGTGTGATTTTCATTTAAAGCTGAGAAGCCCGGCACATGCCGGGCATATTTCTTGTCCCGCCTCGTACTTTTTCCCCGCCCGGTTCTACACTTACAAAAAAACATGCAAGGACATTACCATGCGTCTGCTGTCCATCATTGCGACTGTTGCTGCTGCATTTTTGGTTGTTGCCTGTAGTAATCCTGTTCCCCCTCCCGGCGTGACCGTCGTCGCCCCTTTTGATGCCAACCGATATCTCGGCACCTGGTATGAAATCGCCCGTCTGGACCACAACTTCGAAAGTGGACTGGAGAAAGTCACGGCGACCTACAGCCTGCGCAGTGATAACGGGATTAACGTGCGGAATAAAGGCTACAACCCAGACAGGGGTATGTGGCAAAAAACCGATGGCGTGGCTTATTTCACTGGCTCACCGAACAGGGCGGCGCTGAAGGTGTCATTCTTCGGCCCGTTCTATGGCGGATATAACATTATTGCGCTGGATAAAGAGTATAAGCATGCGCTGGTCTGTGGACCGGATCGCGATTATTTATGGATCCTCGCCCGCACGCCAACCATCTCCAATGAAATGAAGCAGCAGATGCTGGATATCGCGACCCGGCAGGGTTTCCCCGTTCAGAAATTGATTTGGGTAAATCAGACCTATTAATGCGCGCTGAGTTTCAGGCCAATGATGCCGCAGACGATCAGCCCCAGGCTGAATATACGGCCGACACTGGCGGATTCACCGAGCAAAAGGATTCCGGTTATCGCCGCACCAACTGCACCGATACCGGTCCAGATAGCATAAGCCGTGCCGACGGGCAGGGTTTTCATTGCCCATGATAGCAAGGCGATGCTGGCGATCATCGCCGTTGCCGTAATGACGCTCGGCACAAGGCGCGTAAAACCGTGGGTATATTTCAGGCCGACAGCCCAGACGACTTCCAGCAGACCTGCAACAACAAGAATTAACCAGGACATTTTTGACTCCAGATTGGGGCCGTCCCCGGTATTTTAGATACGTTTACAGGTCGTCCTGTAAAGTCTTTGAGAGTGCTTATTTTAGCCACTGTTTTCGGGGATGCAAGTAATTTGGCTTAAGTTAATTTTCCGCGATGATTAAGTGAAATAGGCGCATTTCAATGCGGAGATCGCCTTTTTATGTCGCAGACACTTTCATTATGATGGCTCTCTGTTCCCTTTGCATTCGCAAACTATGAAGCGCTTACCTGGCCTGTATGTATAAAATCCTAATTATTGATCGCTGTTGTTTCAGTCGCCTCGGACTAGAAACCTGGCTGCAAGCGGTCAATGGCGGTAAATCATCGTTTCTGATTACCCATCTGAACAGTTTATTATTAGCAAAAGCGCATGTGGAAAGCTGGCAACCGCATCTGGTTATCGCTGATTTCACCTGCTTTCAGCACGATCTTCAGCAATCACATTTTCTGCCCGCCCTTCTGGCCGTGTGTGAACAACGCACGCGCCTGATGCGACTACAAAATGAGCCCTTCGTCTTTAAAAACGTGGGGGAAGCGCTCGCTAAAAAAGCGCCGCTGGAAACGCTCGGCCAGCATATTTTGACGGTGCTGCGCAACGGTCCCGCAATTAATCCGGCACGCATAGTCACGCCGCTCTTAACGCGTCAGGAAGAGAAAGTATTGTCGCTATGGATGGACGGTGTCAGCAATCAGACGATGGCCAACGAAATGCAGATTACTGTCAAAACGGTCTACACCTACAAACGCAACATTCGCATGAAACTGAAAGTCGAAAATCGATTTTCGCCATTCATCCCTTCAACCGAATGCGTGGAATAACGGTACGGCTTGAAAGCCGTACCGAACATCGTTAGTTCTGGGCTTTGGTTGCTGCACCTGAAATAGCGCTACCGCCATCTGAAATATCCTCCCCCATCCCTTTCGTCGTATTACAGCCCGAAAGCACAGAAGAGAGCACCAGGAGAGTAAAAAACGCAGCAATGGTTTTCTTAAGCATAATGTCATCCTTTAATTGCCAGTTAATATTCATTATGTAGCAACATAAGCATAGACAAGATCGCCCATTATGGTCGAAAACAGTGAAATTTTAAGACGATGTGAAGTGCTTAGCTGGCGGCGTGCGAAATGGAGTTGCCCAGATGCTGGACGTCCTGGCCGAAGCCGCGGAAGGTGTTGCAGCCCGAAAGCAGCGTACCGGTGAACAGAAGTATAAAGAAGAGTTTGAGTAAACGGTTCATCATCCCTGCGCTCTAAGAAAAAGTCGGCACGACGAAAGCGGTGCCGACTTTTTTATAGCATGAATTACTTCACGCGAGAAACGTATTCGCCAGAGCGGGTGTCAATTTTGATGACTTCGCCAATCTGCACAAACAGAGGAACTTTAACCACAGCGCCAGTCGTCAGGGTTGCTGGCTTGCCGCCGGTACCTGCGGTATCACCTTTCAGGCCTGGATCGGTTTCAACGATTTCCAGTTCAACGAAGTTCGGTGGCGTCACAGAGATTGGACGACCGTTCCACAGAGTCACGATGCACTCGGCCTGGTCCAGCAGCCATTTAGCGTTTTCGCCAACTGCTTTCTCGTCGGCAGCCAGCTGCTCGAAGGTTTCGTTGTTCATGAAGTGGTAGAACTCACCGTCGTTGTACAGGTAAGTCAGGTTCATATCGATAACGTCTGCGCCTTCTGCAGAGTCGGTCGATTTGAAGGTTTTCTCTACGCGAGTACCGGTCAGCAGACGGCGCAGCTTAACGCGTGCGAACGCCTGGCCTTTGCCTGGTTTTACGAATTCGCTGGATTCAACCGAATACGGTTCTCCATCCATCATGATTTTAAGACCGGCACGGAAATCGTTGCTAGAATAAGTCGCCATAAGGCCCTCTAAATTTGTTAACTGGTAGCTAAGCCACAAAATGGCGCATATTGTAACCCTAAACACCCCGTCCAGAGAAGATTGGTTATCGCAACTTGCCGATGTAATCACCGATCCTGACGAACTGTTACGTCTCTTAAATGTAGACGCTGATGAAAATTTGCTCGCAGGCCGTGAGGCAAAACGTTTATTCCCGCTGCGAGTCCCGCGGGCATTTGTCGCACGCATGGAAAAAGGCAACCCCAACGACCCGCTGCTGCTTCAGGTACTGACCTCACAGCAAGAGTTCGCTGCGGCGCCTGGTTTCACTACCGACCCGCTGGAAGAACAGCACAGCGTTGTGCCGGGGCTGCTGCACAAGTACCGCAACCGCGCGCTGCTGCTGGTGAAAGGCGGCTGTGCAGTGAACTGCCGCTACTGCTTCCGTCGTCATTTCCCGTATGCCGACAACCAGGGCAACAAGCGGAACTGGCAGGTGGCGCTGGATTACATCATCGCCCATCCTGAGCTCGACGAAATCATCTTTTCCGGCGGCGACCCGCTAATGGCAAAGGACCACGAACTCACCTGGCTGCTGGATGCGCTCGAAGCCATTCCGCACCTCAAACGCCTGCGCATTCACAGCCGTTTGCCGATAGTCATTCCGGCACGCATCACCGATGGCCTGGCGGAGCGCTTCGCCCGTTCATCGCTGCAAATTCTGCTGGTGAATCACATCAACCACGCCCAGGAAATTGATGAAGAATTCCGTCAGGCGATGCGCAAATTGAAATTAGCCGGGGTGACGCTGCTCAATCAGAGCGTGTTGCTGCGTGACGTGAACGATAATGCACAAACGCTGGCGGACCTCAGCAATGCCCTGTTTGACGCGGGAATCATGCCCTATTACCTGCACGTGCTGGATAAAGTACAGGGCGCCGCGCATTTCCTGGTAAGCGATGACGAAGCCCGCGCCATCATGCGTGAACTGCTGACGCTGGTGTCAGGCTACATGGTGCCCAAACTGGCCCGTGAAATTGGCGGTGAGCCAAGTAAAACGCCGCTCGATTTACAGCTACGCCAAAGCTAATCCACTTTTACGTCACCCTCGCCTGCGCGGAGCCCTTCGCGCAGGCTGCAAGTCCGGAAACCGACTCTTCCCAACTCCTGACGAGTGCTATTTTAGCCCCCGAAAAACAGGGAGAATAAAGATGAGCTCAATCCTCACCGGCATTAATACCGGCGTCATTCGTCACGGCGAACAGTTCACGGCGCTGGCGCTGAAAATTAATCAACAACATGAACAGCTGCTGCTGCTCATCCCGGCGTTACCACTGCGCGATCTTTTTATCTGTTTCGAATACCGACTGCATCTGCAAAGCCTGCGCAATGCCAAAGACAAAGCGGCATTCAAAAAACGGCAGCAAATCGCCACTGCGGGGTTGCACAAAAATATTCCTTCGCTAACCCAAAGTGAATTACTGGAAGCGGGGTTACATCAGCGTGTCACGAAAATTGAGCCGAATAACAAACGCAAAAATGAACTGCAGCTCACGATTACGCTTCAGGGCGGAAACACGTTATCGCTGTTGATTGACGACGCACAAATCGCGTTATTTGTCAGCGCCATTTCCCACGCCATCAATAACGCAGGCATGCATACGCTGTCGCTACGCCTGTCATCGCTGTTGGACTTTTTACCGCTGTACGATGCAACGATAAAAAATAACGGCGAGCTGGAATATGATTCTTATCCGCACCCGGCATGGAAACTCGCACTGTTTAGCGAAACCCTGGCGCTGGTGTATCACTACGCCGACGAACACGGTGAACAACAGGCATACGGTACGGTGATTAAAACCCGGCTCCGCAGTGAGATGAAAGAGACACAGGCCATTGCACAGAGGCTTTTGGGGTTTAGTCCACGTTTGAAAAAGCAGGAAGGGATAAAGTGTCAGGTTTCGGCCTTTACTTTAACATCAGGCCAGGAGCATGTTCCCCGCGAGCACTGTTTACGCGCGCTACATGCGTTGTGGCAGAAGTCAGGGAAGGCTAAATAAGAAAACGCCCTCAGACAGAGGGCGTCTTTACGGCGGGGAAAGATCAGTTAGGGCACTTATAAACCTGGCCGATCATTTCGCTGTCCGTTGGAACAAAGCTTGAAAGCATGCCCTGAGTTGGGCTGCTCACGCCATAAATAACGTTGCCGCCCAAGTCTGCCGCCTGATTACGCAGCGCATTCGCCGCGCCACGCATTGAACCACCCTCTTCACCATGCTGACCAGAGAGCCAGTTGCTCTGCTTGCCCGTTGCGGTGCCGACCAGGTGGCACTCAGCGCCCGGCTTATCTTCAACAAAGCGAACATTTTGCCCGCCTGCGGTCAGTTCATTGCTGGAACTGCAGCCTGCCAATAATAAAGCGGCACCGACGATCCCTGCACAGACGTTTACGCGCATCTTATTCCTCGTTATAAATGGGCTGGACACAACTTGTCCGTGTGAACGTTATACTAAAAAGATGACCAAAAGAAAAACCCCCGCAACATTATCTGCCACAGGGGTTTATTTTTACACTTCATATTTCATGCTGCAGGTGCGTTACCTGCACTCGCTCACCCCAGTCACTTACTGAATGTTAGCTCCTGGGATTCCCGAACTGGCCGCCTTCCTGCAGCACGAATTATTTAGTGTAAGAGCTTTACGGGGGGACGAATTACATCATGCCGCCCATGCCACCCATACCACTCATACCGCCAGCACCTAAGTCAGGGCTGTCGCCTTTAGGCAGATCAGTCACCATACATTCGGTGGTGATCATCAGGCCAGCAACGGATGCTGCGTACTGCAGTGCAGAACGGGTTACTTTGGTTGGATCCAGAATACCCATGTCGATCATGTTGCCGTATTCTTCAGTCGCCGCGTTGTAACCGTAGTTACCGTCGCCTGCTTTAACGATGTTCGCCACAACGGATGGTTCTTCGCCGCAGTTCAGCACGATCTGACGCAGTGGGGATTCCATTGCGCGCAGCGCAACTTTGATACCCACGTTCTGGTCTTCGTTCACGCCACGCAGTTCGCCCAGCTTGCTTGCAACACGGATCAGCGCAACACCGCCGCCTGCAACCACGCCTTCTTCAACCGCAGCACGGGTTGCGTGCAGAGCATCTTCAACGCGTGCTTTCTTCTCTTTCATTTCAACTTCAGTCGCAGCACCTACTTTAATAACGGCAACGCCGCCAGCCAGTTTCGCTACACGTTCCTGCAGTTTTTCACGATCGTAGTCGGAAGTCGCTTCTTCGATCTGCTGACGAATCTGAGTCACACGACCCTGAATTGCCGCTTCTTCACCCACGCCATCGATGATGATGGTGGTGTCTTTGTTGATAACAACGCGTTTCGCCTGACCCAAGTCTTCCAGAGTCGCTTTTTCCAGCTCCATACCGATCTCTTCAGAGATTACGGTACCGCCAGTCAGGGTTGCGATATCCTGCAGCATGGCTTTACGACGGTCGCCGAAGCCAGGTGCTTTAACCGCAGCTACTTTCACGATGCCACGCATGGTGTTAACCACCAGAGTCGCCAGCGCTTCGCCTTCAACGTCTTCAGCAACAATTACCAGTGGCTTACCGGCTTTCGCAACGGCTTCCAGAACTGGCAGCATTTCACGGATGTTGGAGATTTTTTTATCAGCAAGCAGGATGAACGGGCTTTCCAGTTCTACTGCGCCAGTTTCTGGCTTGTTGATGAAGTATGGGGACAGGTAGCCACGGTCGAACTGCATACCTTCAACCACGTCCAGTTCGTCCTGCAGACCGGTACCGTCTTCAACGGTGATAACACCTTCTTTGCCCACTTTGTCCATCGCTTCAGCGATGAGTTTACCCACGGTTTCGTCGGAGTTAGCGGAGATGGTGCCGACCTGAGCAATGGCTTTAGAGTCAGAGCATGGTACGGACAGGATTTTCAGTTCTTCAACGGCCGCAGCGACAGCTTTGTCGATACCACGTTTCAGATCCATTGGGTTCATGCCCGCAGCAACGGCTTTCAGACCTTCGGTGATGATGGACTGAGCCAGTACGGTTGCGGTGGTGGTACCGTCGCCTGCAGCATCGTTCGCTTTAGAGGCAACTTCTTTTACCATCTGCGCGCCCATGTTTTCGAACTTGTCTTCCAGCTCGATTTCACGTGCTACGGAAACACCGTCTTTAGTGATGGTCGGAGCACCGAAGGATTTATCCAGAACCACGTTACGGCCTTTAGGGCCCAGGGTTACTTTCACTGCATCTGCCAGTACGTTCACGCCGCGCAGCATTTTCACACGGGCGTCGTTACCGAATTTTACGTCTTTAGCTGCCATTTTCTTTTCCCTTCAATTCGTTCAGGTTCGCGAGTGGATTACGCTTCAACAATTGCCAGAATGTCGCTTTCAGACATGATCAGCACTTCTTCGTTGTCGATCTTCTCGGACTTCACGCCGTAACCGTCGTTGAAAATAACGATGTCGCCGACTTTAACGTCCAGTGGCTGCACATTACCGTTTTCCAGGATGCGGCCTTTACCGACAGCGATGATTTCGCCACGAGTTGATTTGCCTGCTGCTGAACCGGTCAGAACGATGCCGCCCGCAGATTTGGATTCAACTTCTTTACGTTTGACGATCACACGATCATGTAACGGACGAATACTCATTGATAGCTCTCCTTTGAGAAAGTCTTTATCACTATGGATGGCGCCGGGACGCAGTCGGTTTACCGGCTAGTGACCTGAGAGATGGGGGTGGCCTGCTATCCCTTCAAGGGGAAAATCAAAAAAAAATTTTGAAATGGGCATTCGTCACAAAACGAATTAATACGCTTCAGTGCTACGATGCGGGCTTTCTCGTAACAGGTTGAAGTGATGAGTGGCTTAAAACAAGAGCTCGGTCTGGCGCAGGGCGTGGGATTACTGTCCACGTCGCTACTCGGCACCGGTGTATTTGCCGTTCCGGCGCTGGGTGCGCTGGTTGCCGGTGACACCAGCCTTTGGGCGTGGCCTGCGCTCATCTTGCTGGTTTTCCCGATTGCGATCGTCTTTGCCGTACTGGGCCGTCATTTCCCAAGCGCAGGCGGCGTGGCGCACTTCGTCGGTATGGCGTTTGGCCCACGACTTGAGCGCGTCACCGGCTGGCTGTTTTTGTCCGTGATTCCGGTAGGTTTACCGGCAGCGTTACATATCGCTACCGGTTTTAGTCAGGCGCTGTTTGGCTGGCATAATGAACAATTGCTGCTGGCAGAACTCGGCACGCTGGGCATCATCTGGTGGGTTGGCTCGCGCGGCGCCAGTACCAGCGCTAATCTGCAAACGCTGGTCGCGGCCCTGATTGTCGCGCTCATCGCGGTACTGTGGTGGGCAGGCAACATCACCTTTTCCTCCATCCCTTTCCCGCCCGTAACCCGCGTCGACCACTCGCAGCTTTTCGCCGCGCTGTCGGTGATGTTCTGGTGCTTCGTCGGTCTCGAAGCCTTCGCGCATATGGCTTCCGAATTCAAACAACCGGAACGCGATTTCCCGCGCGCGCTGATGATTGGCCTGCTGTTGTCGGGTGCCGTCTATTGGGCCTGCACGGTGCTGGTACTGCATTTCCACGCTTTCGGCGCCGATAAAGCCGCAGCGGCCTCGTTGCCAAGTATTGTAGTTACGCTGTTTGGCGTTAAAGCCCTGTGGGTGGCGAGCGTGATCGGTTTTCTGGCATGCTTCGCCAGCCTGAATATTTACATCCAGAGCTTTGCCCGGCTGGTGTGGACCCAGGCGCAATACCGGCCAAATAGCCGACTGGCGCAGCTTTCCCCGCGACGTATTCCGCTGAATGCACTGAACATGGTCCTCAGCTGCTGCATGTTGAGCACGCTGTGTATCTACGCGCTGAACATCAATCTGGAAGGATTGATCATTTATGCCAACGGCATTTTCATCATGATTTATCTGCTGTGCATGCTGGCAGGGTGTCGTTTGCTGAAAGGGCGATTCAGAGTGCTGGCGATGTTTGGCGGGGTTCTGTGTTTACTGCTGCTGGCAATAGTCGGCCTGAAAAGCCTGTATGCCATTATCATGCTGGCGGCGCTGTGGCTGTTTTTGCCCAAGCGCGAGACGGTATTTACACAATAAAAAACCCGGGGCGTTGCGCCTTCCGGGCTCATCTCATCAGCGGTCGTCTTTGTTTTCCAGTCGGTCGCGTTCGTCATCCTTACGCTGATATTCCCCGTCAAAGGTATCCCCGCCGCCACTGCCTGCGGTGAAGCCACCGCCCGGCGTGCGGGTAAAGCGCAAATGCGGCATCAGCTTGAGCGTCAGGTGTTTTTGCACCGGTGGTAACAGCAGTAGCATACCGAGGAAATCGGTAAAGAAGCCCGGCAGCACCAGCAGCAGGCCGGCGATGATCAGCGATACACTTTTGATCATTTCCGCCGCAGGGCTTTCGCCCGCCTGCATCTTCTGCTGCATCAGCATAAAGTTTTTAAAGCCCTGGTTACGCACCAGAGACATCCCAATGACCGAGGTGAAAATCACCAGAATCAGGGTCATCAATACGCCGAACACATGCGCGACCTGAATGAATATCGAGATCTCGATGTAGACATATAAAAAAACGGCAATTAAAGGTATCCAGCGCACTGGTTTCTCCTGTTGAGCAACAGCCGCTTCCGGCGGCTATTTGAATGAGTTTGCGATTCGCGTGTTCAGGAGATGGAGGCAAAAACCGCATTTTCAATCGGCGATGGCACTCTTTTTCACCCTATCGTTATTGCGGTGATTCATTTCACAGATTAATAAATCTGATACGGATCGGCGCATAATAAGTGATCCAGATTACGGCAATTCGCTATCATCAGCATATGATCATGGGCACCGGGCCGATTAAGGAAATAATCGTCGGCTAAAAAACACACATGACCCCACTCATCCTGTGTGTAGGGTGAAATCATTAGCAGCTTAATCAAGAAGGTTCACATGTTAAACAACATTCGTATCGAAGAAGACTTGTTGGGCACCAGGGAAGTTCCAGCGGACGCTTATTACGGTGTCCACACTCTGAGAGCGATTGAAAATTTCTACATCAGCAACAACAAAATCAGCGACATTCCGGAGTTTGTTCGCGGAATGGTGATGGTGAAGAAAGCCGCCGCGCTGGCGAATAAAGAACTACACACCATTCCTAAAGGTGTCGCCGATGCCATAGTCGCCGCCTGCGATGAAGTGCTGAATAACGGCAAATGCATGGATCAATTCCCGGTTGACGTCTATCAGGGCGGCGCGGGCACCTCCGTGAACATGAATACCAACGAAGTGCTGGCCAACATCGGCCTCGAGCTGATGGGACATCAGAAAGGGGAATATCAGTTCCTGAACCCTAACGATCACGTCAACAAGTGCCAGTCCACGAACGACGCCTACCCGACCGGTTTCCGCATCGCGGTATATGCCTCCATCGTCAAACTGATTGACGCCATTAACCAGCTGGGTGATGGCTTCCAGCGTAAATCCGTTGAATTCCAGGACATTCTGAAGATGGGTCGCACCCAGCTGCAAGATGCGGTTCCGATGACACTCGGCCAAGAATTCCACGCATTTAACGTGCTGCTGAACGAAGAAACGAAAAACCTGCTGCGCACGGCTGAACTGCTGCTGGAAGTGAACCTCGGCGCAACCGCCATCGGTACGCGCCTGAATACGCCAGACGGCTATCAGCAGCTGGCGGTACAGAAGCTGGCCGAAGTCGCCAATATGCCGGTAGTGCCTGCAGAAGACCTGATTGAAGCCACCTCCGACTGCGGCGCATACGTGATGGTGCACAGCGCCCTGAAACGTCTTGCGGTGAAACTGTCGAAAATCTGTAACGACCTGCGTCTGCTGTCCTCCGGTCCGCGCGCTGGCCTGAACGAAATCAACCTGCCAGAACTGCAGGCGGGCTCGTCCATCATGCCAGCAAAAGTGAACCCGGTAGTGCCAGAAGTCGTGAACCAGGTGTGCTTCAAAGTGATTGGCAACGACATCACTGTAACCATGGCGTCTGAAGCGGGCCAGCTTCAGCTGAACGTGATGGAACCCGTGATTGGCCAGGCGATGTTTGAGTCCATCCACATTCTGACCAACGCCTGCTACAACCTGCTGGAAAAATGCATCAACGGTATTACCGCCAACAAAGCCGTGTGCGAAAGCTACGTCTACAACTCCATCGGGATTGTTACCTATCTCAACCCGTTCATCGGCCACCACAACGGTGACATCGTCGGTAAAATCTGTGCTGAAACCGGAAAGAGCGTACGTGAAGTGGTGCTGGAGCGCGGCCTGCTTACCGAAGCGGAGCTGGACGATATTTTCTCGCCACAGAACCTGATGCACCCGGCCTACAAAGCCAAGCGTTATACAGATGAAAGCGAACAGTAAGAATTCTGGTTAAAATCATGCAAGGCACGTCAGGAGTGACGTGCCTTTTTTCATTTCTGGAACATCAAAAAAACAACATTTACGTATCTAATATCTAACATTCAAGGAAGCGGCCATGATAGCCATCGAACTTATCATTGTATTAGCGGCGATATTTATCGGCGCCAGACTAGGGGGAATCGGCATCGGTTATGCGGGTGGCCTGGGCGTTCTCGTCCTCGCGGTGATCGGCGTGAAGCCGGGGCACATCCCGTTTGACGTGATCTCCATCATCATGGCGGTGATTGCTGCTATCTCGGCGATGCAGATTGCCGGTGGTCTGGACTATCTCGTGAATCAAACCGAGAAACTACTGCGCAGAAACCCAAAATACATCACCATCCTCGCGCCGCTCGTCACCTACTTCCTGACCATTTTTGCCGGTACCGGCAACATCTCGCTGGCCACGCTGCCGGTTATCGCCGAAGTGGCGAAAGAACAAGGCGTTAAACCGTGCCGTCCGCTGTCCACAGCGGTTGTTGCCGCGCAGATTGCGATTACCGCCTCACCAATTTCCGCAGCCGTGGTGTACATGTCGTCGGTGCTGGAAGGCCACGGTATCAGCTACATTCATCTGCTTTCAGTGGTTATCCCTTCCACGTTGATGGCGATACTACTGATGTCTTTCCTCGTCACCATGCTATTTAACTCTAAACTTTCCGACGACCCGGTGTACCTCAAGCGCCTGGAAGAGGGCCTGGTGGAACTGCGCGGCGAACGTCAGATGGAGATCAAACCACGGGCGAAATTGTCGGTACTGATGTTCTTGCTCGGCGTGGTCTGCGTGGTGGTTTATGCCATCGTCAACAGCCCAAGTCTTGGCCTGGTAGCCACCCCGCTGATGAACACCACCAACGCCATCCTGATTATTATGTTGAGCGTCGCGACGCTGACTACCATTCTGTGTCGCGTTGAAACCGACAGCATTCTCAGCTCCAGCACCTTTAAGGCCGGGATGAGCGCCTGTATCTGTATTTTGGGCGTGGCGTGGCTCGGCGACACCTTCGTGTCCAACAATATTGACTGGATTAAAGAGACTGCGGGCAGCGTGATTCAGGGCCATCCGTGGCTGCTGGCGGTGATTTTCTTCTTCGCTTCAGCGCTGCTTTATTCTCAGGCCGCGACCGCCAAAGCGCTGATGCCAATGGCGCTGGCGCTGAACGTGTCTCCGCTGACCGCCGTAGCCTCATTTGCAGCCGTATCGGGCCTGTTTATCCTGCCGACCTACCCGACGCTGGTTGCCGCCGTGCAAATGGATGACACCGGCACCACGCGCATTGGCCGCTTCGTGTTTAACCATCCGTTCTTTATCCCTGGCACCATGGGCGTGATTTTCTCCGTATGCTTCGGTTTCCTGCTCGGCAGTTTCATTCTCTGACCTTCACCGGGTGTAAAAATGCTTAAAGTCAGGCCGCTAGCGGCCTGACTCCTTCATCCCCCCGCCCCGCATCGTGCTATAGTGCCTTTTTTCGCCGATACGAGGTTGTGACGATGACCCTGCCCACCGCAGTTGTTGTGCTCTGTACCGCCCCGGACGAAGCTACGGCCCAGGACCTGGCCGCCAAAGTGCTGGCTGAAAAGCTCGCAGCATGTGTCACGCTCATGCCCAACGCCACGTCGCTCTACTACTGGGAAGGTAAGCTCGAACAGGAATACGAGGTGCAGATGCTGCTGAAATCAGACACGGCGCATCAGCAGGAACTCCTGGACTGCCTGAAGTCACATCACCCGTATCAAACGCCAGAATTGCTGGTTTTACCCGTTTCCCACGGAGACAACGCTTACCTCTCATGGCTCAACGATTCATTACGCTGATCCTGCTGCTGTGCAGCACATCGGCCTTTGCCGGGTTATTTGACGCACCTGGCCGCTCCAATTTCATTCCTGCTGATCGGGCATTTGCTTTTGATTTCCAGCAGAGCGCCCATGACCTTAATCTGAGCTGGCAGATAAAAGACGGCTACTACCTGTACCGAAAACAGGTGAGCATTACGCCCGCGCAGGCCTCTGTCGGCCCGTTACAGCTGCCCAAAGGCGAATGGCATGAAGATGAATTCTTTGGCAAAAGTGAAATCTACCGCCATCAACTCACGCTTCCGGTCACCATCAACCAGGCCAGCAAAGGCGCGACGTTAACGATTACTTATCAGGGCTGCGCCGAAGCTGGATTCTGTTATCCACCGGAAACTAAAGTGGTGCCTCTGAGCGAAGTTATCGCCCCGACCAAGGCTACGCCTGAATCAGTGACCCCACCTGCAGCGCAGGTGAATCACCCCACCAGCGAGCCGTCCTCTACGTTGCCATTCTCGGCACTGTGGGCATTGCTGATTGGCATTGGTATCGCCTTCACGCCGTGCGTGTTGCCGATGTATCCGCTGATCTCCGGTATCGTACTTGGCGGTAAACAGCGCCTCTCAACGGGCCGCGCGTTGCTGCTGGCGTTTATCTATGTACAGGGCATGGCGCTGACCTACACCGCGCTGGGCCTGGTGGTTGCGGCTGCCGGGCTGAAGTTTCAGGCTGCGCTCCAGCACCCTTACGTACTGATTGGCCTGTCAACGGTGTTTATTCTGCTGGCGTTGTCGATGTTTGGCCTGTTCAGCCTGCAACTCCCCTCTTCGCTGCAAACGCGCCTGACGCTGATGAGCAATCGCCAACAGGGCGGCTCTGCGGGCGGCGTATTTGCGATGGGTGCCATCGCTGGGCTGATTTGTTCACCCTGTACTACCGCGCCACTGAGCGCCATTCTGCTGTACATCGCTCAAAGCGGAAATCTGTGGTTGGGTGGCGGCACGCTGTACCTGTACGCACTGGGAATGGGATTACCGCTGATTCTGGTCACCGTCTTTGGCAACCGGCTGCTACCGAAAAGTGGGCCGTGGATGGCACAGGTTAAAATCGCCTTTGGCTTCGTGATCCTCGCGCTGCCGGTGTTCCTGCTCGAACGTATTATTGGCGACACATGGGGGCTTCGTCTGTGGTCGATGCTTAGCGTTGCCTTCTTCGGCTGGGCGTTTATCGCCAGCCTGACGGCCAGCAAACCATGGATGCGGGTGATACAAATCATACTGCTGGCTGCGGCCCTGGTCAGTGCGCGCCCGCTCCAGGATTGGGCATTTGGCGCTGTACCAACGCAACAGCAGGCGCATTTAAACTTCACGCGTATCGCTAACGTGGATGAACTGAATCAGGCGCTGGCACAGGCTAATGGCAAACCGGTTATGCTAGACCTGTACGCCGACTGGTGCGTTGCCTGCAAAGAGTTCGAGAAATATACCTTTAGCGATCCGCAGGTCCGGCAGGCGCTAAAAAACAGCGTTTTATTGCAGGCCGACGTGACGCGCAACACAGCGCAAGATGCGGAGTTGCTGAAACAGTTGCAAGTTCCGGGTCTGCCGACCATTCTGTTTTTTGATTCCGCAGGTAAAGAGATCCCAACCATGCGGGTTGCCGGATTTATGGATGCCGCCGCGTTTCAGGCGCATTTGCAGAATCTGGTCCGGTAAACGACACTTTTAAAGGGATAAACGGAGGATAAAGCCGTGCAACGCGAAGATGTATTGGGGAAAGCCCTGCAATTACTTGAGATTAAAGGGATTGCCGACACAACGCTGGAAATGGTGGCCAAAGAGGTCAACATCCCGCTTGATGATCTGCAGCGTTTCTGGCCCGACAAAGAAGCGCTGTTGTATGACGTACTGCGCTATCTCAGCCAGCAGGTGGATACCTGGCGCCGACAGTTAATGCTCAATGAGGAGCTCAGCAGCGAGCAAAAGCTGCTGGCCCGCTACAGCGCATTGACGGAGTGTGTCAGCAATAACCGCTATCCCGGCTGCCTGTTCATCGCGGCGTGTACGTTTTATCCGGATCCCGAGCATCCTATTCATCAGCTTGCGGACCTGCAAAAGCGCACCGCCCATGCTTTCACGCATGAACTACTGACGAAGCTGGAAGTCGACGACCCGACGATGGTGGCGAAGCAAATGGAGCTGGTGCTTGAAGGCTGCCTGAGCCGTTTATTGGTTAAACGCAGTCAGCAGGATGTTGATACCGCACATCGCCTGGCAGAAGATATTTTACGCTTCGCCCAGTGCCGTTCGGGTGGCGCACTGACCTAATGCACGTCGCTCAGGTCAATCGCAGCTAATTTGCGCAAATTGTCGTAATGTTAAGCAAACGCGCTAGATTTCCGTGATTTGGGTTGACGGGCATCGCTGATTAAGGTTTAATTCGCCCCGTTGCCCGGATAGCTCAGTCGGTAGAGCAGGGGATTGAAAATCCCCGTGTCCTTGGTTCGATTCCGAGTCCGGGCACCACTATTTAAAGAAACCAGCCTAAGGGCTGGTTTTTTGCTTTCTGGAGTATGGACTCTCCATCGAACTCCGTTCGATTATTCGCCGCAAGCGGCTCACCCCTTCGGGGCCAACGCGACAAGCGCGTTGTTCAAACGCCTGCGGCGTTAGTCCGAGTCCGGGCACCACTATTTAAAGAAACCAGCCTAAGGGCTGGTTTTTTGCTTTCTGGAGTATGGACTCTCCATCGAACTCCGTTCGATTATTCGCCGCAAGCGGCTCACCCCTTCGGGGCCAA
>NZ_JALIGG010000048.1:0-141413 GCF_024764965.1 Scandinavium tedordense
GGCTTTGTTGTAATTGCGCCAGTTAGTGACTTTAAACTTCTGTTTTGCCATGGGACGACCCGTGTTGCCGGATGATGCGTGATCTGATCCTTTAACTCAGCAAAAGTTCGATTTATTCAACAAAGCCCATCAAAGGTTGAGAATTCGCGGCCGTGATGCTCATAAACATGAAACTGACGATAAGACTCATATGGCTGCACAATAAAAAGTGTGGAAAGTGTCTCGCACAGAACCTTATTCACCTTCTGCGATTTATAAAGATGCCCGTGCACGCCATGATGAATAATGGTTGCTACGATATAACGCGCCCCGGATGTCGAAAAAAGTGCGCCCAGCAGCCAGCACAAAACCTGTAAGGCAACATTCTCAATCCTCATCACCGATAAGGTGGTTAGCGTGACACCAATCACCACCCAACTCAGCGCCCACATCACCCTCTCTGTCGAACTGCTCTGCCACAATGCTTTTCGCTCAGGCAATTCTTTTCCCGTTAGCCACGTCCACACTCCCTGCAAAGGCAATACTTCGTACGATCGCCTTATATCCGTTGACGGGTGATATCCTTTTACTGGACGGCGCATAATTGCTCCTGTTATGGCTCACTGTACAAAATGGTTTATGAGATAAAACACCGCCAGACTTAATAAAACGGCGGTAACAATATTTCGAACGAATAACGAAATAATCACGCTGAAAATAGCCCCCAGAAAATAGGGGTTGAGCGGGAATGCCCTCACTACACCGTGATCCATCAAAATGATTGGGCCACAAATAGCTGTCAGTAAACACGGCGCAGAATATTTTAAGGCTTTATTAATAATTTCCGGTATTTTCAATGGCACATTTGGTTCAAGAAATACGTAGCGATTGAAAAAGACAATGGACGCCAGGGTCAGAATCATGATCCAGCTCATTTATTGCTCCTTGGCGATAGCGGATATAATGACCGCAAAGAACATGCCGCACAGGCCAGCCACCACGATGGCCCCTTCAAACTGGTAGTAACTCAGCAGCATCGACAGCACTAATGAGATAGCCACGCCCCCCAGCGTACTGATTTTCTTGACCATCGGGACCACGATGGTAATAAAGGTAGCCACAATGGAATAATCCAAATGATATTTGTCGAGGTCTGGCACCGACGATGCCATGACAATGCCCATAAAGCTGAATATATTCCACGAAAAATAAAATGTTAGCCCGGCGCCTATCATATATCCCGGTGTTAATTCCGTGCGTTTGTCTTTCGTTTCGCTCAGAGCAAATAATTCGTCGGTTAATAAAAAACCGATCGGCAGACGTGATTTTGCTTTCAGGCAGGAAACAAATTCCCGCAGGGTCAGACCATAAATAAAGTGCTGAGAGGTAATGAAAAATACCGACACGATAATGGTTAACACGCTGGCACCGGTCATGGTCAGTCCAAGCGTGACCAGTTGCGCGGCTCCGGCGAAGATAATCGCCGACATACCAATGCTTTGCCAGAACGACAGTCCTGCCTGAATTGCCATCGAACCCGCGAGGATCCCCCAAGGGATAACTGACACACACAGCGGTAGCATTTCTATCGCGCCACGCATGAACGATGAACGGGGTGAACTGCGCAGCTCATTATACGCGCTGGATTCAGCGATGGCTTTTCTCATGGGACACGTCAACTGGCTTTACGGAACATACCGTTAACGCTATACGAGCAGCGGAACAGTGTATTGAACGTTATTGCTTATAGCCGTCATACTTCAAGCCGCATCTTTGTTGGCTGCGTTCGCTCACCCGAATCACTTACTAATGTAAGCTCATCGCGATGAACGACCTGGCCGCCTCAATGCAACTCGAATTATTTTGGCTATACAAGGTCAAGCCTTGATGAATTCGCCCGGTGTCAGGCCGATGGAGTTTTTAAAATGGCGGTGGAAATGGCTCTGATCGGTGAAGCCGCAGATGATAGACGTATCGAGAATGGTTAATCCCTGACGCAGTAGGGTGCGAGCTTTACGCAGACGGGCTTGTACCAGGTAGGCGTGCGGGGTCATGCCGGTGATCACTTTAAATTGTCTGAGGAAATGCCAGTGGCTAAGCCCCGCGAGTTCTGCCAGACGGGTCAGCGTATGGTCCTCTTCCGGGCAGCTATCCATGAAATCTTTCGCGCGTAGAATGCGTTGAGTCGCCGCCGGAAGTTCAAGCGGTGCTTTACGCGTTCGGCTATAGCGCACGCTGAGAAGCGTCAGGGAAGAGAGCAGCAGAGTCTCTTTCAGCAGATTATTGCCTTCTTTATTGAGCATGCTAAAGGTCAGCAGGAGCTGCTCTGAAAGGCCTGGATCGTGAATAACCGCGTCAGGGAACCAAGGGATGAAATCCTTGCCGTCCGGCACCTGGCGGAGAATGTTATTCAGCATATCCGGGTGCGGATAAATAGCGCGATACGCCCAGCCGTGCTCGAGCTCAGAGCTGCCGGTATGCACATCGTCGGCGTTAACGATAATGATGTCTCCGCGCGGCGCCACGTGCTCGGCTCCGGAACGGTAAAAGCGCTGCGCGCCCTGATCGATAACGCCGATGCAAAAAGTGTCATGCACATGCCGTGCAAAGCGCTGCTTGTAATAGCGAGCTTGCAGCATATCGATGCCACCCAGCGCGTCGATGCGGTGGAAGTGAGTTTGCTCTTTGTTATTCAATGGCATCGCACTCCTCCGCATCTGTTTTGTATAAAATTGCTGTCGTCAGGCCAAATTAAACCCGACGACAGATACGTCAGGCTTCTTCGAGTGAGTACGGTAACGGTTCAATGTGGAGCAAACCCGCATCATTACGCACGCGGAACACGCTGTCAGGCTCCATGTCGTTATTCATCACTACCTGAACACGCACGCTCCCATCATCGAGCTGAACGGCCGCCAGCACGGTGCCTGTCCGACGCCAGTTTTCACCCATCTGCAACTCAAGGTCTTCACCGGCTTCCGGCACACGGCTGGCGCTTCCTGCCAGAGACCACAGTGCACGCTTGTTAGCGCCGCGGAATTTCGCCCGGGCCACCATTTCCTGACCGGTATAGCAGCCTTTCTTAAAGCTGATGCCGCCAAGCGCCTGAATATTTGTGGCCTGCGGAATAAACTGCGCGCTGTTTACCGTGTCGATAACCGGCAGGCCGGCTTCAATATTCAGCGCCAGCCATTGCTGGCTGTTGTTCAGCGCGGCTTCGCCACGCAGTGCGTCGGTCACGCGGTGTGCCGTTTCTTCACTGACAACCAGCAGGAAACGTTCGGCAGGGTATTCCAGCCACAGCAGGGTGCTGTCACCGTCGCGAACGGTGTGGTTTTCGTTATCTGGAAGGGTAGCAAAGATATTCGCCAGCGCCGCGCGCGCCTGGAAACCAGCCACACCGAGCAGCACACGGCTGTCGTCAGCGGCAATGCTCACTTTCGAGAACACGGCGTATTTCTTTAGTTCGGTGAGCTGTGCATCGCGCAGGTTGCGGCGTTCAATCCAGGCGAAGCCTTCCGGTTCGCGGAACAGACGCAGATTACTCCACATCTTGCCTTTCGGATCACAATGCGCCACCAGCAAATGCTGATGTTCGGTCAATTGTGCGACATCTGCCGTCACCTGACCCTGCAAATAACTTTCGCCGTCTTTACCGCTAAGGGTCGCCAGTGCCCAGTCATCGAGGGTCATCAGCGTTAACGGTAAACGTGCAGAAGAAGAGGGCTGGCGTGGAGGAAAAGGAGTAAAAGCCATAGTCATGTCCTGAATAGCTTAACGCAGTGTTAATGACTAATGGTAAAAGAGCTATTGCGCATTGCAAGCGCTTTCCGAAGTCCATTTGTGCCATTATTCTGTTTTACGAAGCAGCGTGGAAAATAATGAAATACCTTGCATTCTGTAAGGTATTTCACTGAAACAACGCCGCAATTACCAATATTGCTGTAATGTAAGTGAATAAAACGCGTTAAACTACTTGTATCGATATTCAGGAAGGACAACATGGACATCAACAATAAGGCCCGAATCCACTGGGCGTGCCGTCGGGGAATGCGCGAGCTCGATATTTCCATCATGCCGTTTTTTGAGTATGAGTACGACACACTGAGCGACGGCGATAAAGCGCTGTTTATTCGTCTTCTGGAATGCGACGACCCGGATTTGTTCAACTGGCTAATGAATCATGGCAAGCCAGCGGATGCGGAAATGCAACGGATGGTGCAACTTATTCAAACACGGAATCGGGAACGTGGTCCTGTGGCAATCTGATTTACGCGTCTCATGGCGCGCGCAATGGGTCTCTTTATTACTCCACGGCCTGGTGGCGGCTTTTATTTTGCTGATGCCCTGGCCACTGAGCTATACGCCGTTATGGCTGCTGTTACTGTCGCTGGTGGTATTCGACTGCGTGCGCAGCCAGCGGCGGATTAACGGCACTCAGGGAGAGATAAAACTGCTGATAGATTCTCGTCTACGCTGGCAAAACCAGGAGTGGGACCTGTTGGGTACACCCTGGGTGCTGAATAGCGGCATGATGCTGCGTCTGCGGCGGGTCGATGGACGCAAGAAAGTACACCTGTGGCTGGCGGCAGATAGCATGGATACGGGAGAGTGGCGGGATTTGCGCCGGACTATTTTGCAACAGCCAGCGCAACAGTAGCGACAAATCAGGAGAACTGTTCGGCCATCTCGCCGAGGATCTGTTCGCACCAGGTCTGCAGGCGCTCGTCGCTCAGGTCGTACTGGTTTGTTTCATCCAGCGCAAGGCCGACGAACAGTTGGCCGTCCGCAATGACCGGTTTCGGGCTGGTGAACTCATATCCTTCTGTCGGCCAGTAGCCGATGAACTTCACCGCTTTGCTGATAAGCTTGTCGTGCAACATGCCTAACGCATCGAGGAACCATTCGCCGTAACCTAGCTGGTCGCCCATGCCATACATCGCGACAATTTTACCGTCCAGATTCAGGTTATCCAACTGTTCCCAGACGGCTTCCCAGTCTTCCTGAATCTCACCAAAATCCCAGGTCGGAATGCCGAGGATCAGAACGTCGTACTGCTCCATCAGTGAAGGAGAATCATCCTTCAGATTGTGCAACGTCACCAGCTCTGCGCCGATAATGTCGCGGATCTTCTCCGCTGCCATTTCGGTATAACAGGTACTGGAACCGTAAAAGAGGCCAATTTTCATCGCGAAAACTCTCAGTGCTTGCTATGACTTTGCGCTAGTGTATCAGAAAGGCGTCGCCTTAAGGCATAATGAGCCGGACTGCACCCACAGGAGGCTACGTGGAAAAGGATCTCGCGCAAATCGAACAGTTTCTCGATGCGCTTTGGCTTGAGAAAAACCTCGCTGAGAATACCCTTAGCGCCTATCGTCGTGATTTAACGATGGTTGTAGAATGGATGCACAAACACAGCCTGACGAGTGAAACGGTGCAACGTTCGGACTTGCAGGCTTTGCTGGCTGAGCGGGTCGAAGGCGGTTACAAAGCCACAAGCTCGGCCCGTCTGTTAAGCGCAATGCGTCGCTTCTTTCAGCATCTGTATCGGGAAAAGCTGCGTCCGGACGATCCCAGCGCGCAGCTGGCATCCCCGAAGCTCCCGCAGCGTTTGCCCAAAGATCTGAGCGAACCCCAGGTCGATCGCCTGCTGCAGGCGCCGCTGGTGGATGTCCCGCTGGAATTGCGCGATAAAGCAATGCTGGAAGTGCTTTATGCCACCGGACTTCGCGTTACCGAGCTGGTCGGGCTGACGATGAGTGATATCAGCCTGCGTCAGGGTGTGGTGCGGGTTATCGGTAAAGGCAATAAAGAACGACTGGTTCCGCTTGGCGAAGAGGCGGTTTACTGGCTGGAATATTACCTTGAGCACGGTCGCCCGTGGCTACTCAACGGTGTGTCTATCGACGTGCTGTTTCCCAGCCAACGCGCCCAGCAGATGACGCGCCAGACATTCTGGCACCGGATCAAACATTATGCGGTGCTGGCGGGTATCGACAGCGCAAAACTGTCACCTCACGTGTTGCGCCATGCGTTTGCTACGCATCTGCTCAATCACGGCGCGGATTTGCGCGTGGTACAGATGCTGCTCGGTCACAGCGATCTCTCGACGACACAGATTTACACGCACGTCGCCACGGAGCGGCTGCGGCAACTTCATCAACAGCATCACCCACGTGCGTGAGCTGCAAACGAAAGAGACAGGTATGGTTATGAAAAAAGGTTTAGCGATGTTCTCCCTGCTGGCGGTGGCACTGTGCGGTACTGCTCACGCTGACGATGCGGCCGTTCAGCAGTCACTGGCAAAGCTTGGCGTACAGAGTACGGATATTCAGTCTTCCCCGGTTGCTGGCATGAAAACCGTGCTGACAAACAGCGGTGTGCTGTACGTGACTGAAGACGGTAAGCATATTATCCAGGGCCCGATGTACGACGTCAGCGGTGCGCAACCGGTGAACGTCACCAACCAGCTGCTGATGGGCAAACTCAATGCGTTGGATAAAGAGATGATTGTCTACAAAGCGGCGCAGGAAAAACACGTGATTACCGTGTTCACCGACATCACCTGCGGCTATTGCCACAAGCTGCATGAAGAGATGAAAGACTACAACGCGCTGGGGATCACCGTGCGGTATCTGGCCTTCCCGCGTCAGGGCGTGCAGAGTCCGGCGGAGCAGGACATGAAATCCATCTGGTGTGCGAAAGATCGCAATAAAGCGTTTGATGATGCGATGAGCGGTAAAGGTGTCCAGGCGGCGAGCTGCGATATTAATATCGCGAACCACTACGCGCTCGGCGTGCAATTTGGCGTGAATGGCACCCCAGCAATCGTACTAAACGACGGCTACGTGGTGCCGGGCTATCAAGGGCCGAAAGAAATGAAAGCCTTCCTCGACGAGCATAAAAAACAGACCAGCGGTAAATAATCGGCGTGAAACAGCAGATACAACTTCGTCGCCGGGAAGTGGACAGCTCGGCGCAGTTGCCGGCCGATCTTCCGCCTTTGCTTCAGCGGCTGTATGCCAGCCGTGGGGTTTTGAGTGCGACCGATCTCGAGCGTAGCGTCAAAGGCATGCTGCCGTGGCAGCAGCTCTCTGGCGTTGATAAAGCCGTTGAGATGCTCTACGACGCGTTTCGCGAAGGGTTGCGGATTGTCGTGGTCGGTGATTTTGACGCCGATGGCGCAACCAGCACTGCGCTTAGCGTATTGGGCCTGCGCCAACTGGGCTGCAGTAATGTCAGCTATCTGGTGCCGAACCGTTTTGAAGACGGCTATGGCTTAAGCCCGGAAGTGGTGGATCAGGCTCATGCCCGCGGCGCGCAGATGATAATGACCGTCGATAACGGTATTTCTTCGCACTCCGGCGTTGACCGAGCGCATGCGCTCGGTATTCCCGTGCTGGTTACCGATCATCACCTGCCTGGCGATACGCTGCCTGCGGCAGAGGCCATCATTAACCCGAATCTGCGTGATTGTGATTTCCCGTCGAAATCGCTGGCCGGTGTTGGTGTCGCGTTTTATTTGATGCTGGCGCTGCGCACGCATTTACGCGATCGCGGCTGGTTTGAGGCGCAGGGCATTGCCGCGCCTAACCTTGCAGAACTGCTGGATTTGGTTGCGCTTGGCACCGTCGCGGATGTGGTGCCGCTCGATGCTAACAACCGAATTTTGACGTGGCAGGGGCTGAGTCGTATCCGTGCAGGAAAGTGCCGTCCGGGCATTAAAGCCCTGCTGGAAGTCTCTAATCGCGACGCGCAAAAACTGGCGGCCAGCGATCTCGGTTTTGCGCTCGGCCCGCGCCTGAATGCGGCGGGGCGGCTGGACGATATGTCCGTCGGCGTTGCGCTGTTGCTCAGTGACAATATCGGCGAGGCGCGTCAGCTGGCTAATGAACTGGATGCGCTGAACCAGACGCGAAAAGAAATCGAGCAGGGGATGCAGGCGGAAGCGCTGACGCTGTGCGAGAAACTTGAGCGCAGCAGCGAAGCGCTGCCCGGTGGTCTCGCCATGTACCATCCGGAATGGCATCAGGGCGTGGTTGGCATTCTGGCTTCACGTATCAAAGAGCGTTTCCACCGCCCGGTGATTGCCTTTGCGCCTGCGGGTGACGGCACGCTGAAAGGCTCCGGACGCTCGATTCAGGGTCTGCATATGCGCGATGCCCTGGAGCGCCTGGATTCGCTGTATCCTGGCATGATGATCAAGTTCGGCGGCCACGCGATGGCGGCAGGTTTGTCGCTGGAAGAGGCGCGATTTGACGAGTTTCAGCAGCGTTTTGGCGCACTGGTAACCGAATGGTTAGACCCGGCGCTGTTACAGGGCGAAGTGGTGTCCGATGGTCCATTGGCGGCGGCGGATATGACCATGGAAATCGCACAGATGCTGCGTGATGCGGGCCCGTGGGGGCAGATGTTCCCGGAACCGTTGTTCGATGGACGTTTTCGTCTGCTTCAACAGCGGCTGGTGGGCGAGCGTCACCTGAAGGTGATGGTCGAACCGGTCGGCGGTGGCCCACTGCTCGACGGCATTGCGTTTAACGTGGATACCGCCTGCTGGCCGGACAACGGCGTGCGCGAAGTGGAACTGGCCTACAAGCTGGATATCAACGAGTTTCGCGGTAACCGCAGCCTGCAACTGATCATCGACAATATCTGGCCAATTTAGCGTCAGTATTTCCTATAAAAAAGAGCGGGGATCCGTTAAAATCCCGCTCTTATCACCGCATTTTTACAAGCCCAGAAAAGATAATCGACCATGTTTGAAATTAATCCGGTAAAAAATCGCATTCAAGACCTCACAGAGCGTTCAGACGTTCTTCGGGGGTATCTTTGACTATGATGCCAAGAAAGAGCGTCTGGAAGAAGTAAACGCCGAGCTGGAACAGCCGGATGTGTGGAACGAACCCGATCGCGCACAGGCGCTGGGTAAAGAGCGTTCTTCACTGGAAGCCATTGTTGAAACCCTGGACCAGATGTCTCAGGGTCTGGAAGACGTTTCCGGCCTGCTGGAATTGGCTGTTGAAGCCGATGACGAAGAAACCTTCAATGAAGCCGTCGCCGAGCTCGACGTGCTGGAGGACAAGCTGGCGCAGCTGGAATTCCGCCGTATGTTCTCTGGTGAATACGACAAAGCAGATTGCTATATCGATATTCAGGCGGGTTCTGGCGGCACCGAAGCGCAGGACTGGGCCAGCATGCTGATGCGTATGTATCTGCGTTGGGCAGAAGCGCGCGGCTTCAAAACAGAAATCATCGAAGAATCTGAAGGCGAAGTGGCGGGTATCAAATCTGTCACCATCCGTATTCAGGGCGAATATGCCTTTGGCTGGTTACGTACCGAAACTGGCGTACATCGCCTGGTGCGTAAGAGCCCGTTTGACTCCGGTGGCCGTCGTCATACCTCGTTCAGTTCCGCGTTCGTCTACCCAGAAGTGGATGACGATATCGATATCGAAATCAATCCAGCCGATCTGCGTATCGACGTATACCGTGCCTCCGGTGCTGGTGGTCAGCACGTTAACCGTACAGAATCTGCGGTGCGTATTACCCACCTTCCAACCAATACCGTCACGCAGTGCCAGAACGACCGTTCGCAGCATAAGAACAAAGATCAGGCCATGAAGCAGATGAAAGCTAAGCTGTACGAGCTGGAAATGCAGAAGAAAAATGCTGAGAAGCAGGCGGCGGAAGATAACAAATCGGACATCGGCTGGGGCAGCCAGATTCGTTCATACGTACTGGACGATTCCCGTATCAAGGACCTGCGTACCGGGGTTGAAACCCGCAATACCCAGGCGGTACTGGACGGCAGCCTCGACCAATTTATCGAAGCAAGTTTGAAAGCAGGGTTATGAGGAACCAATATGTCTGAACAACAAGCACAGGGCGCTGACGAAGTCGTCGATCTTAATAACGAACTGAAATCTCGTCGTGAGAAGCTGGTTGCGCTGCGTGAGCAGGGCATCGCTTTCCCGAACGATTTCCGTCGCGATCATACCTCCGACCAGCTGCACGCCGAATTCGGCAGCAAAGAAAATGAAGAGCTGGAAGCGCTGAACGTTGAAGTCACCGTTGCTGGCCGTATGATGACCCGTCGTATCATGGGTAAAGCGTCCTTCGTGACGCTGCAGGACGTTGGCGGCCGTATCCAGCTGTACGTTGCCCGTGACTCTCTGCCGGAAGGCGTATACAACGACCAGTTCAAGAAATGGGACCTGGGCGATATCCTCGGTGCGAAAGGTAAGCTGTTCAAAACCAAGACCGGTGAGCTGTCCATTCATTGCACCGAACTGCGTATGCTGACCAAAGCCCTGCGCCCGCTGCCGGATAAATTCCACGGCCTGCAGGATCAGGAAGCACGCTACCGTCAGCGTTATCTGGACCTCATCGCTAACGATACGTCCCGCAACACCTTTAAAGTCCGTTCCCAGATTATGGCGGGTATCCGTCAGTTCATGGTTGGCCGTGGCTTTATGGAAGTTGAAACCCCAATGATGCAGGTGATCCCGGGTGGCGCATCCGCGCGTCCGTTCATCACCCATCACAATGCTCTCGACCTCGACATGTATCTGCGTATTGCGCCGGAACTGTACCTGAAGCGCCTGGTGGTTGGTGGCTTCGAACGCGTGTTCGAAATCAACCGTAACTTCCGAAATGAAGGCGTCTCCGTTCGTCATAACCCAGAGTTCACCATGATGGAACTCTATATGGCGTATGCAGATTACAAAGACCTGATCGAGCTGACCGAATCTCTGTTCCGTACTCTGGCGCAGGATATTCTCGGCAAAACTGAAGTGCCTTATGGCGATCAGACCTTCGACTTTGGTAAGCCGTTCGTGAAGCTGACCATGCGTGAAGCCATCAAAAAATACCGTCCAGAAACCAACATGGCTGATCTGGATAACTTCGACGCGGTGAAAGCTATTGCGGCTGAAATCGGTATTAAAGTTGAGAAGAGCTGGGGTCTGGGCCGTACCGTGACTGAGATCTTCGAAGAAGTGGCGGAAGCGCACCTGATTCAGCCGACCTTCATTACTGAATACCCGGCAGAAGTGTCTCCGCTGGCGCGTCGTAACGATGACAACCCGGAAATTACCGATCGCTTTGAATTCTTCATCGGTGGCCGTGAAATCGGCAACGGCTTTAGCGAGCTGAACGATGCAGAAGACCAGGCGCAGCGTTTCCAGGACCAGGTCGATGCGAAAGCCGCCGGTGACGACGAAGCGATGTTCTTCGATGAAGACTACGTTACCGCTCTGGAACACGGTCTGCCGCCAACGGCGGGTCTGGGTATTGGTATCGACCGTATGGTTATGCTGTTCACCAACAGCCATACCATCCGTGACGTGATCCTGTTCCCGGCAATGCGTCCGACGAAATAAGTCGAACATAACCGGAGACGTTATGCTCTCCGGTGTAAAAGAGCCCGATTTGCTTGAGCAATCGGGCTTTTTTTATGCCTTGCGTGTTACACGGCGTGGGCAAACTGGAACAGTGCATCCCGGGCCGGGGGGTGGGTAAATTGCAGTTCCATCCACGGGCTAAACAGGAACGGAGCGGCCTCGATAGCCTGGCGTAAATCTTTCAGATTCAGCCAGCGATACTCCATCACTTCATCTCTGTTGAGCATTATCTCGTTAGTCACCTGAGCGGCAAACACCGGGCAGACTTCATTCTCAACGATGCCGGAACTGTCAATTTCCCGGTAGCGGAACGCCGGGTAGACGGGTGTGATGTTCTTTACTTCGGCGCCCACTTCATATTGGCAACGTCGAATAAGCGCTTCTTCTGAAGTTTCATTGAGTTGGGGATGTCCGCAGACTGAACTCGTCCAGACGCCTGGCCAGGCTTTTTTACCGAGCGCACGCCGGGTTAACAGCAGTTCACCTTTAGCGTTGAACAACCAGCAGGAAAAGGCCAGATGCAGCGGCGTGGCGGTATTATGGGCGGCATACTTCTCCTGGGTGCCGATAGCGGCTCCTTGCTCATCGAGTAAAATGACGTGCTCTTGCCTGCTCATCGCTTCTCCGGACACAATATCTCAGCCATATAACCGGGCTTTATTATACGACAATCTTTATCAGGCTGAATGCCCAAGGCGTGAGAGGGGATGGGTTTTGGATGTGATGCGCCATTTTTGCCAAAGAGTCGTTCATCAAAAAGCATGCTAAACATTGGCATACGGGCTATGACTGGTATCATATGCCATCCGTTTTTCCGACACCGAGGACTCACTTTGAGAGCAGGACGCCTGATGAAACACCCATTACGCCTTTTTCTGTGCCTGTTTATCGGGCTGATTCTGGCTGGCTGTTCCGGCAGTAAATCAGGCTCTGATGGCAGCTACAGCGGCTCCGTGTACACCGTAAAACGCGGCGATACGCTTTCAAAAATCTCTCGCATGACTGGCACCAGCGTCAGCAGCCTCGCCCGCATGAACGGCATTTCGCCGCCGTATACCATCGAAGTGGGACAGCGCCTGAAAGTGAGCGGCAGCTCGGGATCGAAAAAATCATCCAGCGGTCGGACGGCAAAAGTCACACCATCTTCCGCTGTGCCGCAGTCTTCGTGGCCGCCGGTAGGACAACGCTGCTGGCGCTGGCCGACCAGCGGCAAAGTGGTGTTGCGGTATTCCACCGCCGATGGCGGCAACAAAGGGATTGATATCGCGGGTTCGCGCGGCCAGCCGATCTACGCTTCCGGCGCGGGTAAAGTGGTGTACGTCGGGAATCAGCTGCGCGGATACGGCAATCTGATCATGATTAAGCACAATGATGATTACATCACCGCGTATGCGCATAACGATAAAATGATGGTTAATAACGGGCAGTCAGTGAAGATCGGCCAGCAGATTGCCACCATGGGCAAAAGCGATGCCGATTCCGTGAAGCTGCATTTCCAGATTCGCTACCGCGCCACCGCTATCGATCCGCTGCGTTATTTGCCGCCGCAGGGCAGCAAGCCGAAATGCTAAGCGGTTATATTATCGCCACTTAATCGCAGAAAGGCTTGTCAGTGAAGGCGTTAGGTCTATAATGCCTTCACCCCTTTTACGGGCGCTTCTTTTGCGGGTGTAGTTCAATGGTAGAACGGTAGCTTCCCAAGCTGCATACGAGGGTTCGATTCCCTTCACCCGCTCCAATTTCACTTCTTATATTAACGCCTCCAAAAGTCTACAAATCCAGTATCTGTGAGCCCTGTCGCATAATTGCGCTTATTTTGTTATCTGGCGAGGTCTACCGGAATTCAACACGATGTTGATTTCTATAAACCTGGTGAATATAAAAATTTTATTTATCAATCACTTAAAAAATATTCTGCGAAATGTGTTTACGGTGGGCGTTCTCGACGAGATGGCGTGAAGCTACATGTTGATCATATTAAACCCCGTCGCAAATACCCGCAGCTGGCACTTGAGTTTTCTAATTTTCAGGTATTGTGTGAAAACTGCAATCCTGGAAAATCGAATACTGATGAGCCGGTTTGGCAGTAGGGGATAGTGAAACACGTCCCAGTGACTGGAGGCGTGTTTTTGGGAGGGGATTTATTATCAAAACTCGCGCGAGACAGTCAAATAACCATTGTGGCGGACTGAGCATTCATCATCGTTCAGCAGTGCAGAGGCGATGAAAATATCCTGCATCCCTTCTGTGCTGGTGTACGTGTAACGCGCTGTCAGATTCATAACATGACCATTATGATAAATTCCGTAATAGTCGCTCTGCGATAATCCGTTACCGGTTGCGCTATCAGTCTTCGCCAACTGCCGTGCAAACACGTCAGAAACAGGCGTAATGCTCAATACTTCCACCGTGGTTTTCCCACGCGCAATGGTAGAGGGGGCAATAATTAAATCCTTTGTGAAGGCAGAGAAAAGCCCCTGTTCAATGAAGCGCCCAGGCGTTGCGCACTCGCTACCGGGTTCGGCGGCGAATACCAATACAGATGTAAATGCCAGGGATAGCAGAACCGCGCGAATCACCTCACCACCTCCAATTCAGACCCTGTGTCGTTTTTCACTAACAGACGCGTAGAAGGACTCATGATAATGCAACCTTCTGATGCGAATCCTGCAACGCCTACACGCTTATCGCCATGCATACGGAACGTTTTCATATCACGTTCATACGCATTGCCGCTGATGTGTTTTAACGTAATGGTAAGCGGGCCTTTGCTGGTGCCGGAGTGCCCGATTTTCCATATGCCGCGCGGGATTGGTCCCATTCCGCGAACGTTTTCACGGTCCGGGTTATTTTTATTCGTCAGCGAACCGGAATAGCCTGTTTCAATTAACTTGCCATCGCGATAAAGCTCACCGGTACTTTGCTTATATAACCATTTAGCCATGTGTGATCTCCTTATGCGGTTATACGCTCTTTCCAGCTGTCAGCGTGCTGTATGTTACCGTCTACATAATTCCAGGTGATTTTTTCATAACGCAGGCCAACGTGTTCTATGTGTCCGTATTTTTCAAAATCAGGATCTTTTGTATCAAACATCACCGGTACGACGTGGCAAATCTTCACGTTCTCTAGCTGTACGTTGAAATACTCTTGTTCGTGGCCGTTATCATTAATTCTGTAAAACCTGAACTCAGCATTCTTTAAGGTTCGGCCCGTGGTTAATGCGCGATATAAGAGCGGGGATGATGCATCAATCTCTTTTTCGAAGGTGTACGCCTCATGCTGGCGGGTTCCGGTAGTCCCACCGGTCCAATCGTCATTGGGGATAAATACATCATGCTGCAACCCTACCAGTTCTATACTTCCCTCTCTACCTGTAACGTCTACTCCGCCTTTTAGTAATTTTCCGCCTTCCTCGTAAAGCCATAGATAAACCGGGATAGCCATTATAAAACTCCATTTTTTTGAATTATCTAAATAAACATACCCCGTTCATTAATAATTATTTGTAATCATTGATGTTCATTGATTAACAGAAATACACGCAATATATTCATTAATAACAATTATTGAGGCAGTGATTGTAATCTCCGCTACATAATGGCCACACCACGCAATTTAAGCCCCGTTCGGATTAACCGCGACCAGCTCGACAAAATCCACCAGATTCAGGAAGAAGAATGCCAGTAAGCGGGAGACAGGTGGCGCTTCCCTGACTTGACCGGCAGCAAATGTGAGTTAAGTCGTGGGGGATAAGCGAAGCGAATCCCCACTGACTGGCGTGCCTTTTTAGCGTCAGGCCTTCGGGAAGATCCAAACGTGTTTTTCCGGCAGCACCAGATGACAATTCTTCGGGTCGAGCACCTCGTTACCGTAAGCCCGAATAACAAAATCATCGCCCGCCGTGCGGAACAGATATTCCCAACGATCGCCCAGATACATGCTGGTCAACAGCGGTAACTCAAGCTGATTGTCACCCGGGCCATCAACGATTGCCACGCGTTCCACACGGATAACGGCGGTACCTTCTTGCCCAATTTGTACCCCTTCACCAGCCAGGCCCCACAGCGCCCATCCGCGGCCTTCGATCCGCGCTTTGCCGTCGCGCATTTCCGTGACTTTGCCATTCAGGCGGTTATTGCTGCCCATGAACTCAGCGGTAAACAGCGTTTTCGGCGAGCCGTACATCTCCTGCGGCGTGCCCTGTTGTTCAATCTTTCCGTTATTGAGCAGCAGGATCCTATCGGAAATCGCCATCGCCTCATTCTGATCGTGCGTCACCATCAGCGCGGATAACCCGAGTTTGATGATCAGCTCGCGCAGGAACACGCGGGCCTCTTCGCGCAGTTTGGCATCCAGGTTTGAAAGCGGTTCATCCAGCAGGATCACCGGCGGGTTGTAGACCAGCGCCCGACCAATTGCCACGCGCTGCTGTTGTCCTCCGGAAAGCTGATGCGGATGGCGTTTACCCAGATGCCCCAGCCCGAGCTGGTCCAGCACGTCCTGCACCCGCTGGGTCATTTCTTTAGCGGGCACTTTGCGCAGCTTCAACGGATAGGCCACATTTTCAAACACGGTTTTGTGCGGCCAAAGGGCGTATGACTGAAACACCAGCCCAAGATTGCGCTCTTCCGCCGGAACTTCGCTGCGCGGTGTGCCGTCGTACACTTTGTTGCTACCGATGGTGATAGAGCCTTGAGTGGGTTTTTCCAGCCCGGCAACCGCGCGCAGTAATGTGGTTTTACCGCTGCCGGAGGGACCGAGCAGGGAAACCACTTCACCGCGTTTCAGGTTCATGGCCACGCCTTTTAATACCGGATTGTCGCCGTAGGTTAAATGCAGGTTCTCGACCGATAATTCAATCATGTAATTTGACTCCAAAACGAAGGGCAATGCCCAGGCCTACGACTACCAGTAGAATGTTGATAAACGACAGCGCCGCCACGATATCAATCGCGCCCGCCGCCCACAGGGAAACCAGCATCGAGCCGATGGTTTCGGTGCCCGGCGACAGCAGATACACCCCGGTTGAATATTCACGCTCAAAAATCAGGAACATCAGCAGCCACGAGCCAATCAGGCCATAACGGGCGAGCGGAATAGTGACGTGGCGGGTAATTTGTCCGCGCGTGGCCCCGGCGCTGCGGGCGGCTTCTTCCAGTTCTGGGCCTACCTGCAACAGCGTAGAGGAAATCAACCGCAGCCCATACGCCATCCACACCACGGTGTACGCCAGCCAGACGCTGAAAATGGTGCTGCGCAGCGATCGCAGCCAGACAATCAGGTTATCGCGCAGCCACTGCGACCACGGCATCCCTGAAAGCCAGCCGGATTTGAGCGCGTTATCGAGCCACATCGGCAGAAACAGGAACATCCACAGGAACGCCAGCCCGGCGAGCAGGCCGGGAACCGCCCGCGGAACCAGCACGCTGTAATCGAGGAAGCGGGTGGTGTTGTCCGGTTTTCGGTGCATAGCGATGCCGACAAACAGATAACAGCCCACCGCCAGCGCGCCGCCAAAGACGCCAATCGCCATCGAGTTGACGATGGCCCGCAGCAGATTCGGCTGCGCCCAGATGGTGCGGAAAGTGTCGAGCGAAAGCTCATTCCAGATGGACACGCCAACGCCCCAATTGGAGATAAAGGCACGCAGGATAACGCCCAACAGCGGCACGCCAATGGTCACCGTCAGCCAGAAAGCCACGACGGCACCGGCAACCCAGCGCCATTTGCCCAATGGCAACGCGCGCGCTTGCGAGGCTTTCCCTTTCACGGTCACAAAACGGTTGGCGGTGCGCATCAATCGGCGCTGCAACATCACCAGCGGAATAGTGATGCAAATAAGCACCACGGCGACCGCCGCCATCAGATGATAGGACGGCGTACCGAGTTTGTTGGTGAGCTGGTACAGATAGGTCGCCAGCACCATATTGCCTTCCGGATCGCCCAGTACCAGCATCAGCCCGAACACTTCCAGCCCGAGGAAAAACAGCAGCACGATGGCATACAGAATCGACGGTCTCACCATCGGCAAGCTCACGGAGGTCATCACCTGCAACGGCGATGCCCCGGCGATACGCGCGGCTTCTTCCACATCGGAACCGACGCTGCGCAGTGCCGAGGAGATGTACAAATAGGCGTGCGGCACGTGCGTCAGACCGGCGATCACCACGATGCTCGACATGTCGTAGATGTTCCACGGCACGAAGCCAATCAGCGATTGCGCCCACAGCGAGAAGAAGCCCACCGGACCTGCGGCCACCACGTAGCCAAAGCCCAGCACCATTGGCGAAACAAAGATAGGTACGAGGATCAGCGGCTCGATCAGGCGTCTGCCAGGTAAATCGGTGCGCACCATCAGGAACGCCAGCACCCCGCCGAGCGGTATCGCGATAATCACCAGGCCGAACGCCAGAATAAAGCCACTCTTGAGGGCCTTGTAGAAATCAGGATCGGTGAAAATAAAGCCAAAGGATTCAAGGCTCCACTCCTTCGACGGCGAGAAGAATGGAGCGGAAAGGAAACTTTGTATCACGATGAACGACAGCGGGGTGTAGATAACCAGCGCGGTTATCAACACCACAATGCCACGCGGCAGGCTTTGCCACTTTCTGCGTAATGCATTCATACGACGTCCCTTAGATGTCGGATGGTGCTCACGCTTATCCGACCTACGAATTGCTGTTGTAGGGGAATAGGCGAAACGCCATTCCCCATTTTATGCCACTATTTTGCGGCAGCGGTGCGCCACTGTTTGATGTAATCCAGACGTTTTTTAGGCTGCAGGTATTCCAGCAAAGATTCATCAACCGGGATTGGTTTCAGCGCGTTGCCCAACATTTTGGTCATGCCGTCGATGTCGTTTTTCCCTTCGATATCGTTGCGGATAGACGGAATGTCGGCCTGATTCGCCAGAATGCTCTGCCCTTTTTCAGACAGCACATAGTCCAGCCACAGCCTGGCGGCATTGCTGTTTTGCGCCTGCTGGCTGATGAAGGAGACGCGCGACAGCACCAGGGTGTAATCTTTCGGATAGGAAATCCCCAGTGAGGGATCCGTTTTGGCACGTGCTTCTGCGTAGGAACCCAGGATATTGAAACCGACCAGGTTTTCGCCCGAGGAGACTCTTTCCATCATCGTGCCGGTCGAGGACTGTACGGCGAGGCCGCCTTTGGCTACGTTAGCCAGGGTTTTGAAATAATTAGGATCGGCTTTGGAATCCTGTACCGAGAGCATAAAGCCGAGGCCAGATTTCTCGATATCGTAGGTAGTGACTTTGCCTTTGAATTTGTCGGTCTGGCTGGCGATGAGCTTTGCCAGCGCCGCGTGAGAATCCGGGACTTCGTTGGCCGGGATCAGCCGTTTGTTATAGATAAAGACCACTGGCTCGTAGGTCGTGCCGTAGGCTTTATTTTTCCACACCGCCCATTTCGGCAGCTGGCTCTGTTCAGGTGAGGTGTACTCCTGGGCGTAATCGGTGGCGAGCTTGAGCGCCGTATCCATCGATGAGCTCCAGACCACGTCGCCACTGCCGCCGCCTGCGGCCTGTTCGCTGATAAAACGGTTGTACAGTTCGGTACTGTTCATATCGTTATATTCAACTTTAATGCCCGGATAGGTCGCTTCAAAACCTTTAATCAGTGGCCCGGCGGCTTTGGTGTCAGTGGTGGAGTAGATAACCACTTTGCCTTCTTTAGTCGCGGCATCGACAACGTGCTGATAGTCAGCCGGATAGCCCTGCGGCAGGGCTGAGAACGCGGAGGATGAAATGAAAACTGCGGCAGAGATCAGAGAAATACGGAATGTGTTCGACATTGTAGTTAACCTTTTAGTTACATTTGAGGAACTAAAAGTCAACATAGCCTATTGCGTTCAGTAGGCAATAGGGGGAGGGACTCTCTCTGCCTGAAGTGTGATTTCTGGCATTTTTAAAGCAATAAACACCATTAAAACCACGAAAAGAGCGTGAGCCTTAGCTTGTTTCCGCGTGGCTACTGGGCCAAAACGCAGGCGTAGCCGTGCACTGACCCTGCCTCGCAAATAGACTGCGAGACCACTTATAAACTCGAATATTAGAAAAGGGTAGGAATAACACGGTAAGCCAATCTGCTTGTCTCTGAAAGTTGTAACATCGCGTTAGATACACTTAATGGGATTGTTATGCCTTTAGTACGCACCATGATTTACATTCTTCTTGCTGCCGTTTTGGCAAGTGCTGTGTTGTTCGGTTTGTGGCTCGATGTGCATGTTCTGCAAGATAAACTCGGCGAGATATCCGTAACCGAAACACTTCAAGCAGGAATGCTTGCGATGATAATAGTCATTCACTTCAAGTTGGTTAATGACTCCGCATTCATGCGTAACTGTAATCTCCTGATCGGTGGTTTTTTCCTTGCGATGCTGATTCGTGAACTCGATGGTTTATTCGATCTCATCTCTCACGGTAGCTGGGTATGGTTTGCTTTATTCTCCTCCATCATTGTGATTGCTTACACAGCAAGACAACATCGCAGGACATTGGCTGAACTTTCACGCTATCCGCTTACGCCTTACTACGGAATGATGATTTCCGGGTTGTTATGTATTTTAGTCTTTTCAAGATTGTTCGGTATGCACTCGCTATGGGAATCAGTGCTCGGAGATGAGTATCTTCGGGTCGTGAAAAACATGGTTGAAGAAGGCGCTGAGTCGTTCGGTTATACGTTGTGCCTGACCTCAAGCATCGCTTATTACTTCTACCAGCTGAGATCAGAGCGTAGTTTGAACGAGCAACCACCAACGGTCTCATAGAAAACAGGGGATATTGCGCCCCCTGTTGTCATTTCTTTAAGCGATACGCCCGCGAACCACTAACAGTTTTTAACCCGCACATGATGCGCGTAGCGAATCTGCGAACGCAGAATGAGAAAGAAAAACAGGCGGTGGTGAAATGGATGGATCGCGCAACCGGCGCCGCGTTCCTGCTGTTCGCGGCGCGTTTAGCCCTCAGTAAGCGCTAACCCAACGCCAGCCGAGCGCCACCGTTGCCCCAACGATAGTGACGATTGCCGCGAGATGCATCAGGAAATCTTCCGGGTGCAGATGCACCGGATGGCAGAACGTCAGCAGCGTGAGCGCCATTGCCGCCACGCCGGTGCCGGAAAGCGCCAGGCTGCGCAGCGGGGTTAGCGTGCGGGTCCTGCGCAAATAGCCAATCACCAGCGCCACCATCGGCACGCTGACCGTAACCATAAACGTGTAGCAGTGGGTGTCATGCAGGCTGCTGGCCGACAACGGCGGGTGGCCGATATTTACCAGCACCGACCCCAGCCAAACCGTAGCCAGCGCCAGTAGCCAGCGCATATTCAGCGGCCGGCGGCCGGCAATGCTGAGCGTGAATGCGGCATTGATCGCCAGCAACCCCATGGTAAACGCCAGTCCCAGCTGCGCCATCGCCCACGCAGCGCCCGGCTGCGACCAGTCGGTGGCGGTGCGCTGAAGCAGCAGGCTCGCGAGGGCGCCCGCAGGCAGGGCCAGCAGTACCCAACTCGCCACGCGCCAGTGTACCGGCAGAGCGCGTTTCACGGGGGCCGCGCTACGGCTGAGCTTTTCGATTAATGCCTCATGACTGTCCATGATGGGCTCCATAACGACGAAGATTGTTCAACGCCCGGTGTAGCAGCGATTTGACCGCGCCGACCGTCAGATTATTGGCCTGAGCAGCTTCGGCGAGGCTCATTTCCTGCAAATGCACATCTTCCACCAGCTGCCGTTGGCGAGCGGGTAGCTGGTTTAAAAAGCCGTCCAGTTCCTCGCCGACGTCCAGCATTTCAGCTTTCAGGGCCAGCGCGTTGTCGGGCACGTTCAGCGTCGTCTCATCCTCAACCACTTCCCTCCGGTCGCGACGTCCGCGACGGCGCAGGGCATCAATGGCGCGGGCCTGAGAAATCGCCATCAGCCACGGCAGAAAAGGGCTGGCGGGATCGTAGGTATGACGGATCCGGTGCAGGGTGAGCAGCACGTCCTGTATCACGTCTTCGGTCAGCACCTCGTCGTCCACCTGTTTGCGGACTATCGCGCGGATAACCGGCACCAGCGTCTGCAACAGCTGCGTATACGCCTGCCGGTCACCTGCCTGGGCGCGCGCCATAAACGCGGGCCACGCGTCGCGCGGGACTTCCACCTTACCCATATTCCGCCTTGCTGCTTGGCGCCGGAACGGCCTGGCGCGCCGCTGCTGCGGAGATCACGCCTTTTTCCCGGCCGCCTGATTAAGGGCGTTGACCACAATGCTCGGGGTCAACACCTGAGGCAACACTTTCGGTGCGCCGCCGTCGGCAGGGTACACCACGTACATCGGCAATCCACCCTGACCGAACTGGCTGAGTGCGTCATCGACATCAGCATTAAATTTAGTCGAATCTGCCACCATATACAGCGTGCCGGTGCGCGCCAGCGCCTCTTTCACCGCCTGAGTCAACAGCGAGGTTTTGTCGTTCACCTGACAGGTGATGCACCACGACGCGGTAAAGTTAACAAAAATGGCTTTACCGTGCCCGCGCTGATCGGCCACGGTTTGCGGCGTCCATTTGATTGGCGCGGTACTGACGGTGGTTTCGGCCGTTTCAATCGGCTTCATCACACTCGGGAGGGGTAGCAGAATCGCAACCAGCAGCGCGGCGGTGACGGCGTACATCACCCGATAACCGCGTCCGGCGAGATGCCGACGCTGGGCAATCCCGTACAGCCAGGCGGCGAAACTCAGCGCCACCGAACCCGCCAGCAGAGTACCGAGCGCCGTGGTACCAGCCTGTTGCGCCAACACCCACACCAGCCATGCAAACGCCCCCAGCATCGGGAACGCTAACGCATGTTTGAGGGTGTTCATCCACGCCCCAGGGCGCGGCAGGCGTTTGGCCAGCGCCGGGAACAGTGAAATCAGCGTAAACGGCGCGGCAAACCCCAGTGCCAGCGCAAAGAATATCGCGAGGGAAATGACCGGAGGCTGAACCAGCGCGTAGCCAATAGCGCTCGCCATGAAGGGGGCCGAGCACGGCGTGGCGACAATGATCGCCAGTGCGCCGGTCAGTGCCGAGCGAACAAACGCGCCGCGTCCGAGGGATATTTCCCCCGCGCGCTGGAGCGATAAGCCCACTTCAAACACGCCGAGCAGATTGAGCGCCGCGCCGAGAATAACCAGCGCCAGCAGGGAAATTACCAGCGGCGACTGAAGCTGAAAGCCCCAGCCAACCGCCGCGCCACCGGCCCGCGCCGCCAGTAATATTCCGGCCAGCGCCATCATGGTGACAATGACCCCGAGCAGGAAACCGAGGCCCTCGCGGCGGGCGCTGGAAAGATCGCCGTCATGGCGGATCAGGCCAAACGCCTTTAGCGAAATCACCGGAAATACGCACGGCATAAAGTTGAGAATAATGCCGCCTAAAAAGGCGGCGAACAGGGCGGTTAGCATAGCGCGTCTCTATTCGTTTTCAGGAGAGCCAGCGCTCAGGAGTGCGACTGGGCGTACTGTTTTACCGCATCCATGGTTTTCTGGATGTGGGCATCCGGGTTGCGGTCGGTGTAGCTCATTAGGATTTTTCCGTCCGGTGCAATGACAAACGAGGTGCGGTCAGACAGCGTTTTACCACCCATCTGCATTTGCGTCTGGTACTCAGCGGCGACTTTCGCGCCCGGATCGGCGGCGACCGCAAATTTGTTACGGCATTCCAGCTGGGAGAATTTGCCCACCTGATCGACGTTCCCGGCGGTAACGCCAATTACCGTCGCGCCCAGCTTTTTAAAATCATCGGTAGCTTCAGCGAAATCATGGGCTTCCAGCGTACAGCCTTTGGTGAATGCCGCCGGGAAGAAGTAGAGCACCACCGGGCCTTTTTGCAGCGCCTGCTGCAGTGAGAAGGTCAGCGGTTTACCCGCCAGCGCACCTTGCAGCTGGAAAGTGGGCGCCTGGGCACCTGCCGGTAGAGCGGCGTCAGCGTTGAACGCCATCAGCGAAAGGCCAAAGGCCGCGGCGGCGGTCAGCAGAGATAAGCGATGTTTCACAGCAATCATGGTCAGCTCCAGTCACGTAGGGAAAAGGTCTTCTCCTACAGTTCGCCGGAGGTGATGAAAAAGTTACGCTGGCGTAAAAAAATTATTTCAGTTCGGCTTTAACGCACTCGTTTCCCCGGCGGCAAGATGTTGCCAGAGCGGCAACCAGCTTTTGGCGGTGTTGACGTCGACCCGTGTGATTGGGCTGCGCAAAGGGGATGAAAAGACGCGGCAGATAATTGACAGTGCCGTCAGCCAGTTAAAGCAGGACGGCACTATCAGCACGCTGGAAAAACAGTTTCTCAGCGCGTTATAACGGCAGAGATTGCACGGGCGCTTAAGTCTTAGTGCTGCGCCGCCTGTGGCAGGTTATTCAGCACGTCCAGCGCCTCTGGCGGCAGCGTGAGCGCGGCGGCGGCAAGGTTCTCATTCAGGTGACCGAGTGAGGACGTGCCTGGGATCAACAGGATATTCGGCGAACGTTGTAGCAGCCAGGCCAGCGCGACCTGCATTGGCGTGGCATCAAGGCTGGCCGCAATGTCGTTGATTTCCTGAGATTGCAGTGGCGAGAAACCACCGAGCGGGAAGAACGGTACGTAGGCAATGTTCTTCGCCGCAAGGGTGTCGATCAGCGCGTCATCGTGACGATTTGCCACGTTATAGAAGTTCTGCACGCAGGCAATGTCGGTCATTTTCATGCCGTCTTCGACCTGTTTTGCGGTGACGTTGCTCAGACCGATGTGACGAATCAGACCACGGTCTTTCAGTTTGATCAGCGTTTCCAGCGGTTCTGCCAGCGAACCTTCTGCCGGGCCATGCACGCTAATCATGCTGCGAAGATTGACCACGTCCAGCACATCCAGACCGAGATTTCGCAAGTTGTCTTCGACGGCCTGAGTCAGCTCCGGCGCAGACAGCGCAGGCAGCCAGTTCCCTTGTTCATCACGACGGGCGCTGACTTTGGTCACGATGGTCAATTCTTGCGGATACGGATGCAGCGCTTTTTTGATCAGCTGATTGGTAACGTGCGGGCCGTAGAAATCGGAGGTATCAATATGGTTCACGCCTGCGTCGAGCGCGGCCTGTAGGACTTTTACCGCCATCTCAGGATCTTTCGGCGGGCCAAACACGCCCGGACCGGCGAGCTGCATCGCACCGTAACCCAAACGCCAAATTTCGCGATTGCCAAGAGTAAAGCTGCCGGACTGTTTAACGCTGGACATAATGGTTTCCTCATGATGGCTTTAGCGGGTAAGTGTAAACCGATTGCCTGAGGAATGCGGGTAAGAAAGTTTAACGGAATGTGCGGCAGTCGCCTGCCGCATCAGAGATTAGCTGAAGAACATCACCGAGACGCAGAGTAAACCGACAACCAGGGTGATAAAGCTGCCGACCGAGCGATACGGCTTGAGGGCCGGGATACGATAGGTGGAGAGCGTTGGCATGATGAATAGGATCATCGCAATCAGTGGGCCGCTGATGGCATAAATCATCGAAATGGCGTTCGGGTTGATGCAGCACACCACGAAGGTCAGAGTAGATACCAGCAGAATCGACGTTGCGCGGTTGAAGGCGCGGCTTTTACGAATGCCCGCCTGATTCAGCGTCGCCTGCACGATTTCACTCGCCCCTTCAATGACGCCAAAATAGGTGCCGAGGAACGATTTCGACATCGCAACGATAGCCACAATAATGCCGGATACCGCCAGCCAATGCGGTGCCGCAGGCATCATCGCCAGCGCGGAAAGGATTGTCACACCTTCGTTTTTGGCGTTGGTGATGTAACCTTCCGGAATCGCCAGCAGGCAGCTGATAACGAAAAACAGCACGCTCAGGCAGATGATGAGATAGGCAACCCGCATAATTTTTTTGCATTTATCCATAGCCTCATCGCCGAACTTTTCGCGTCTGTCGATGGCGAAAGTCGAGATAATTGGCGTATGGCTAAAAGCGAAAACCATCACGGGGATTGAGATCCACACCTGGTGAAGCGTGTGCGGGGTGAACGTTAGCTGGCCGCTGAACATCGCCGGTTGCCAGGATCCGGTCAGATACAGCGACAGGAACAGGAAGTAGCCAATCAGCGGGAACACCAGGAAGCCCATCACTTTTAGCGTCGCGTGGCGGCCCATCAGAAAAATCAGGTTCAGCACCAGCACCACCGCAAGACTCACCAGCATCCGCACCCCAAGCGTCACCGTTATATGCTGAGCCAGCTGTTCGGTGAGGGAGTTGGTAATGGCGACTGCGTAAATCAGCACCACCACGAAGAAGGCGATGAAATACAGAGCGGTGATCAGATTGCCGATTTTCTTGCCGTAATAGTGGTTCACCGCACCGGTGATCCCGACGTTGGCAGGCAAGTTAGCGGAGAGAATAAAGCGACACAGCGCGCGGTGCGGCCAGTAGGTTAATGGCCAGGCGACCAAGGCCGTAATCATGAGCACCATCGCCCCAGCGGAGCCTAACTGAATCGGTAGAAACAAGGTGCCCGCACCCACAGCAGTACCATATAACGCGAAACTCCACAGCGTTTCGTCTTTTGACCATAGTTTTGACATTTTTTGAATATTTAAACCGGATAACTAAAAAACAGCGGCGAGTTTACCTTATTTCAACCAGGGCGGGGGAGGGAGAATGAGGGGTAGTCATTCGAGGTAAAATGAATGTTATATGACGGTCATTTTCTTTGTGATAAAACTCACTTTTTTTAAACAATTACGATAATTGTTGATAACAACGCTCTACTATAGCGCTGATTATTTGCGCTGAGGTCGGGATGAAAGACGTCGTTATCGTAGGTGCAGTTCGAACGCCGATTGGTTGTTTCCAGGGCGCATTGTCGTGCTTTACGGCAGTAGAGCTGGGAAGTGTGGTGGTGAAAGCGCTGGTGGAACGTACCGGACTGGATCCCATGGAAGTGGATGAGGTCATCCTCGGACAGGTGCTGACGGCAGGCGCTGGGCAAAACCCTGCGCGCCAGTCCGCGATTAAAGGCGGCCTGCCTAATACCGTTTCTGCGATAACCATCAACGACGTTTGCGGCTCGGGTCTGAAGGCGCTGCATCTTGCAACCCAGGCCATTCAGTGCGGCGAAGCCGATGTGGTCATTGCGGGTGGTCAGGAGAACATGAGCCGTGCGCCGCATGTGTTAACCGACAGCCGCACCGGTGCGCGTCTGGGCAACAGCCAGCTTATCGACAGCCTGGTGCATGATGGGTTGTGGGATGCATTCAACGACTATCACATGGGCGTGACGGCGGAAAACCTGGCGCGTGAATACGGCATTTCGCGCGAGTTGCAGGACGCCTGGGCGCTCAGCTCACAACAGAAGGCACGCCGGGCGATTGATTCTGGCCGCTTCCGCGATGAAATCGTGCCAGTGGTGAATCTGCAGAAAAACGGTCTGGCTCAGGTGGTGGATACCGATGAACAGCCGCGCACCGACGCCAGCGCCGAAGGGCTGGCGCGCTTGATGCCGGCGTTCGACACGCTCGGCTCGGTCACTGCGGGTAACGCATCGTCCATTAACGACGGCGCAGCGGCGGTGATGATGATGAGTGAATCCAAAGCGATGGCGCTTAATCTGCCGATTCTGGCACGGATCCGCGCGTTCGCTAGCGTCGGCGTCGATCCTGCGTTAATGGGTATTGCCCCGGTGTATGCCACCCGGCGTTGTCTCGAGCGTGTGGGCTGGCAGCTGAACGACGTTGATCTGATCGAAGCCAATGAAGCATTTGCCGCGCAGGCGATTTCCGTCGGAAAAGTGCTGGAGTGGGATGAAAAACGCGTCAACGTCAACGGTGGGGCGATCGCGTTGGGCCATCCGATTGGCGCATCTGGCTGCCGTATTCTGGTATCGCTGGTGCATGAGATGATCAAGCGCGATGCCCGTAAAGGGCTGGCCACACTGTGCATTGGTGGTGGGCAAGGCGTGGCGCTGGCCGTCGAGCGCGAATAAACTTACTTTTCCCGGTGGCGCTCTGCTCACCGGGCCAACGACCTTCCGCTCCTGCGATACATCTTTATTTTTACACTCCCTTTCTTTATACATTCGGCCTTTTTTAAAGGTTTTGTAATCTATTGTTTTTAAAATAATTTAATTAAAGTGTGTTATGGGCGATTGGTCAGTAACGTGATCGCATTTGCATTTCTGGTATTTTAATGCAGAAAAAATGAAACGCTGTTTTATTTGTAATTGAAAAGACTCTGGCAGAGGATTAAGATGGCCTCAACGGAAAAGCAAAACCGCTTTTCAAAATGAATCACTCTTGCTGGAGGTTACCGTGGACATCAGACAAAGCATCCACAGCGCGCACGCCAAAACCCTCGATACTCAGGGCCTGCGCAACGAATTTTTAGTTGAACAGGTATTTGTCGCGGATGAATACACCATGGTTTACAGCCACATCGATCGCATCATCGTGGGAGGGATTATGCCGGTCGCGAAGACCGTCTCCGTTGGCGGTGAAGTGGGCAAGCAGCTGGGTGTTAGCTATTTCCTCGAACGCCGTGAACTGGGTGTGATTAACATTGGCGGGCCAGGCACCATTACGGTCGATGGCAAGTGCTACGAAATAGGCCATCGCGATGCGCTGTACGTCGGCAAGGGCGCGAAAGAAGTCGTGTTCGCCAGTGTCGATTTGGCAAAACCGGCGAAGTTTTATTACAACTGCGCGCCAGCACACAGCACCTTCCCGACCAAAAAAGTGACCCCTGCCTATGTGGCACCGGTGACGCTCGGCGATAACCTCACCAGCAACCGTCGCACGATCAATAAATACTTTGTTCCGGACGTGCTGGAAACCTGTCAGCTCAGCATGGGCCTGACCGAACTGGATCAGGGCAATCTGTGGAATACCATGCCGTGCCACACCCATGAACGTCGGATGGAAGTCTATTTCTATTTCAACATGGCCGATGACGCCTGCGTGTTCCACATGATGGGACAGCCGCAGGAGACGCGGCATATCGTGATGCACAACGAGCAGGCGGTGATCTCACCGAGCTGGTCTATTCACTCTGGCGTGGGTACTCAGGCTTATACATTCATCTGGGGTATGGTCGGCGAAAACCAGGTCTTCGATGATATGGACCACGTTGCGGTGAAGGATCTGCGCTAGGTCGCGGACAGCCAATAATCTTGCCTGTCTGAAACAGGCGCGAAATGAATAAGGACTTACTATGATTCTCGACACATTCTCACTGGCAGGTAAAGTCGCGGTAGTCACCGGCTGTGATACCGGTTTAGGGCAGGGCATGGCGATTGGTCTGGCGGAAGCGGGCTGCGATATCGTCGGCATTAACATCGTTGAGCCGACTGAAACGATGGAGCAAGTCACCGCCCGCGGTCGTCGCTTCCTGAGCCTGACCGCCGATCTGCGTAATATCGACGGCATTCCTCAGTTGCTGGAGCGCGCGGTGACCGAGTTCGGTCATATCGATATTCTGGTCAATAATGCCGGTTTGATTCGTCGTCAGGACGCGATTGAGTTCAGCGAGAAAGACTGGGATGACGTCATGAACCTGAACATCAAAGCCGTGTTCTTCATGGCGCAGGCGGCGGCGAAGCACTTCATTAGCCAGGGTAACGGCGGAAAAATCATTAACATCGCCTCCATGCTCTCTTTCCAGGGCGGGATCCGTGTGCCGTCTTACACCGCATCGAAAAGCGGCGTGATGGGTGTCACCCGTCTGCTGGCTAACGAATGGGCAAAACACGGTATCAACGTGAATGCGATTGCGCCGGGTTATATGGCGACCAACAACACTCAAATGCTGCGTGCCGATGAACAGCGCAGTGCCGAAATCCTCGACCGTATCCCTGCGGGCCGCTGGGGTTTGCCATCTGACCTGATGGGCCCGGTCGTCTTCCTGGCCTCCAGCGCCTCAGATTACATTAACGGGTATACCGTTGCGGTAGATGGCGGCTGGCTGGCACGGTAATACCTCTGATTTTGAATGATAGCCCCGCTGAATAGCGGGGCTTTTTATATTCACTCGCTAAATATAATTGGCGTTGATCGACGGCGTGAATTTCTACGCATAATGCTATGTTTCAATAAAACAATTAACGGAATTAATCAACTACGAGTTTGAGTAGGTATCGTCCGAGGCGCGGAAAACAAAGCGCCGGTGCGTAGTTCGTCCTTGAATAGCGTGCAATAGCGTATTTTCCGAAATTAAATGTTTTCAGAGAATTCTTGAGGGGATATATTGGATTGAAATTACCTCTATGCGCAGCGACTCACACACTATGTCAACTATGGATATTAAACCGCAATCGGACGCTATTATTCCTTTTCCCCGTCCTGACAATGTTCCTGCCCATGGGCAAGAAATCGATCTTTTGGCGCTAGTAGACATCCTATGGAGTGCGAAAAAACGGATTCTGGGAACCGTCTTCTGTTTTGCACTGATGGCGCTGGCGATTAGCTTCTTTCTACCTCAAAAATGGACCAGCAGCTCGGTGATCACCCCGGCCGAGCGTACCCAATTGGTGCCGCTCAACACGTTGCTCGCCACGGTGAAGGTTCTCGACGTGGATATCAACGTCGATAGCGCCAGCATTTTTGATCTCTTCATCAAGAAATTTAACTCCTCCGTAATGCTGGAAGAATTCGTGAAATCATCGCCACAGCTGATGAGCCAATTCGACGGTGTCGACGTTGAACCTGCGGAGCTGTATCGCGCCGTGGTGGCAGTCTCTGAGAAAATGAAAGCCGTGGATGATGCGAGTAATAAAAAAGAACCCACGACGCCGTATCACTCCTGGACGCTTTCTTTTACCGGTCCACAGCCTGAAGAAACACAAAGTATTCTGGCCGGCTACATGAAGTTCGTCGCGCATAAAGTGGTCAAACAGATCATGTCAAATATCAACGAAACCGTGGCGATGAAAATTCAGGTCGAAAAACAGCGTCTGGAGTTGGATCGCGCGAAGCTGGAATATGAAAAAGAGACCAAAATAAAACGGCTGAATTATTCTTTGCAGGTGGCAAAAGCTGCAGGAATTAATAAACCCGTGTACAGCAATGGTCAGACGATAAAAGATGACCCGGATTTCTCAGTGACTCTCGGTACAGACGGGATCAATAAGAAGCTGGAAATCGAAAAAGGCATGAACGATGTCTCGGAGCTGAATGCCGAAATTCTTAACCGTGAATATCGCTTAAAAAAAATTGAGCAGCTGAATATTCAGAACGTTCAGTTCCCTGTCGTCAATTATCAGCTGTCACCGTCTTTGCCAGTGAAAAAAGATGGCCCGGGAAAATCGCTGATCGTACTGCTGGCGGCGCTGCTGGGCGGGATGATTGGCTGTGGCGTGGTATTGTTCCAGCACGCTCGTGAATCTCGTGTAGCGCCACTGCTACTTGAGGAGAAAACGGCATAAGCGCACGTTTCTCCCGGGTGAAAAAATCAACAAAAAGAGAAGGGTAACCTTCTCTTTTTTATTTTCCCCCTTTCTCATCCAGAGATAGGACCCTGACTGTGATACCGCCTGCGAGCCCGTCATAATGTGTGACCCGAACAGATGCAAATCGCGACGCTTCGGGAAACGCTGGCCCACCATGAATAACGCAGGGGGTAAAAAAACTCGTCGCCGCGCAAAGCTGTTTTATGACAGAAAATCTTCACGTATTGGCGTGAAGGTATCGAGCAGGACACCGGCTTTCAGGCACACGCAGCCGTGCATTATGTGGGGCTGTTTGTAGAGTGTATCCCCGGTGCGGACAATCTGCGTTTCATCGCCAATAGTAAATTCAAATTCGCCTGACAACACGGTGGTCAGTTGCTCATGAGGATGATTGTGCATCGGGCCTACGGCTCCGGTCTCAAAATGCACTTCTACCGCCATCATTTTTCCGCCATGGGCCAGGATCCGACGGCTCACGCCGTTGCCCAAATCTTCCAGGGTGGTGTCTTTATGCTGCACAAACATAGTGGGAACCTCAGAGTGAAACATTGTTTCATTCAACTTATCGCAGCCTGCCCGAAATGAAAACTTATGCGTGGAGAAGTGGAAAGTTGATCACATCTCTGTTTCACTGTCGGAAACACAGAAAAGGATACTCCATGAAAACGATTGGCCTGATTGGCGGCATGAGTTGGGAATCGACGATCCCTTACTATCGTCTGATTAATGAAGGGATCAAGCAGCGCCTGGGCGGCCTGCATTCGGCGAAGATCCTCATGCACAGCGTTGATTTTCAGGAAATAGAAACCTGTCAGTCATCGGGTCAATGGGATAAAGCGGGCGAGATCCTCGCTGAAGCGGCGGCAAATCTGGAAAGCATTGGCGCCGAAGGCATCGTGCTTTGTACCAATACCATGCACAAAGTGGCCTCACATATTGAGCTGCGCTGCGGGGTACCGTTTTTGCACATCGCTGATGCCACCGGGCGCGCGATTGAAAAGCAGGGTGTTAAAAACGTGGCGCTGTTAGGTACGCGCTACACCATGGAACAGGATTTCTATCGGGGACGCCTCGAACAGGCATTTTCGCTGAACACAATTATTCCCGAAGCCGACGAGCGCGCGCGTATTAACCAGATAATCTTTGAAGAGCTGTGCCTGGGTAACTTCACCGAGGCGTCACGCGCATACTATTTACAGGTGATTGAACGTTTGGTCGGTGAGGGCGCTGAAGGCGTCATCTTTGGTTGTACCGAAATTGGCCTGCTGGTGCCGACAGAACGCAGCCCCATTCCCGTGTTTGATACTGCGGCGTTGCACGCCTCCGGCGCCGTCGACTTTATCCTTTCCTGACGCGGTTGAGCATCTCCTCCAGCGGTGTGACCAGCGACGGCACGCCGTTTAGCAGGTGCGTGATAAATGCATCGACAAGCGCTGAGCCAGGTCGGTGCAGTGGACGAATCAGGCTGACGGTGAAAGGCACATCCACGCTGAATCGGCGAATCGCGATCCCACTGTTATCCCCGCCGTAGGCATAGTCCAACGCGGTAAACGGGTTGACGACGGAAATCCCTACACCCGCCCGCACCATCGCGCAAATGGATGCCGCGCTGTGGGTTTCGACTACCATCCGCCGATGCACGCTGTGTTCGGCAAACAGGTTGTCGAGCAACTGGCGATAGCTGTCCGTTCTGGACAGGCTGATATAATTCTGGCCTTCAAAATCCTGCGGCGTGAGGACGGTTTTCTGGGCCAAAGGATGAGCCGCAGGTAACACGCACACTTCATTCATACTCAACAGCGGCGTACGCTCGGTGCCCGGTGGCGTGTGCAGCGTTTCTGTTAGCCCTAAATCGTGGCGCTGAGCCGATAGCCACTCTTCCAGCAAAGGCGACTCCTGCGGTACAATTTGCAGGCTGACGTCCGGATAGCGTGCCAGAAACGGCTGCAACAACGCCGGTAGAAAAGACTGCGAAAACACCGGCAGACACACCACTGATAGCTCGCCCTGACGAAATTCCCGTAGGCTTTCTGCAGTGCTGAGGATTCTGTCCAGCCCGTACCACGAGCGTTGCACCTCTTCGAACAGCCGCAGCCCCTGCACCGTCGGGTGCAAACGCCCACGGTTGCGCTCAAACAGTTTTAGGCCCAGCACTTTCTCAAGCCTGGCAAGCTCCCGGCTGACGGTTGGCTGAGAGGTGTGCAGCATTGTTGCGGCTTCCGTCAGGTTGCCAGTGGTCATCACCGCATGAAAAATTTCGATGTGGCGCAAATTCACGGCTGGCATGGCAATTCCTTTCATTACGTTATCTATACCCGTCGCCCTTCAAGTTGCAGGGGTGTTGGCTGCTCTCATTCACTCGAATCACTTACTTGAGTAAGCTCATCGGGATTCATTCGATTGCCGCCTACCTGTATCTTGAAGTTACTTGGGTCTATATCAATTTTGCATGAAGTCTGGATAAAACGATATTTTTTATTCCACTGGCGCTGTGGCGTAATCGGTTAAAAGCAAATAAACCGGAGTTCACCATGCCACGCCCACTGAATACGATTGAAACTGACCTCAATGCCGAGAACCTGCTGCGCTTGCCTGCCGAGTTTGGCTGTCCGGTGTGGGTTTATGATGCGGCGATTATCCGCCAGCAAATTGCGCAACTGAGCCAGTTCGACGTGGTGCGTTTTGCACAGAAAGCCTGTTCCAATATTCACATCCTGCGCCTGATGCGCGAACAGGGCGTGAAGGTGGATTCCGTTTCATTGGGTGAAATCGAACGTGCGCTGGCGGCGGGATACGATCCTGAAACGCACCCGGACGACATTGTGTTCACTGCCGATATGATTGACGACGCGACGCTCGTCCGCGTAGCCGAGCTGAAAATTCCGGTGAACGCCGGTTCGGTGGATATGCTGGCGCAGCTTGGGGAAGTCTCACCGGGGCATCGCGTATGGCTGCGTGTGAACCCGGGCTTCGGCCACGGTCACAGCCAGAAAACGAATACCGGCGGCGAAAACAGCAAGCACGGCATCTGGTATAGCGACCTGCCGGCTGCGCTGGAAGTCATTCAGCGTTATCAACTGACGTTGGTGGGCATTCACATGCACATCGGCTCCGGCGTGGACTACGGTCATCTTGAGCAGGTGTGCGGCGCGATGGTGCGTCAGGTTGTTGAGTTTGGGCAGGACCTGGAAGCCATCTCAGCCGGCGGTGGCCTGTCGATCCCTTACCGTTACGACGATGAGACCATCGATACCCAGCACTATTTCGGCCTGTGGAATACTGCCCGCGAGCAAATCGCCAAACATCTTGGTCACCCGGTGAAACTGGAAATCGAGCCGGGGCGTTTCCTGGTGGCGGAATCCGGCGTACTGGTGGCGCAGGTGCGCAGCGTGAAAAACATGGGCAGTCGTCACTTTGTGCTGATTGACGCAGGTTTTAACGATTTGATGCGTCCGTCGATGTACGGCAGCTATCACCATATTTCCGCTCTGGCAGCGGACGGTCGCGATTTGTCACAGGCGGCATTGGTTGACACCGTGGTGGCAGGCCCGCTGTGTGAATCCGGCGACGTGTTTACCCAGCAGGAAGGCGGGAAAGTGGAAACGCGTGAACTGCCACAGGTGGTACCGGGAGATTATCTGGTACTGCATGATACCGGGGCATACGGCGCGTCGATGTCTTCCAACTACAACAGCCGTCCGCTGCTGCCGGAAGTGCTGTACGACAACGGCAGCGCGCGGCTTATCCGTCGTCGTCAGACTATTCAGGAACTGCTGGCGCTGGAACTGTTCTGATAAAACGGGCCTGTGGTGACCGATTCGCGCAGCACCAGTTTTCCGGTGAACGGCGGTAGGGTTTCGATAGGCAAATCGTTGGCGAGTTTAATTGCCTGATCGATAGCGGTGGTTATCATGTTGTCGATAGGCAAATAGACCGTTGAAAGCCCCGGCTCAAGCCATTTTGCGCTGGGGGCATCATCAAATCCGAACAGAGAAATATCCTGCGGAATTCGTAAGCCTGCCTGATGCAGCGCCTTCGACGCCCCTAACGCCATATCATCGTTACAGGCAAACAGTGCACTGAACGTCGCCTTCTCCTCCAGCAACTGCAGGCACAGCTCGTAGCCGCGCGTCATCCCCGAATCCCCGTATTTCACTTTGTCAGGATCCCAGGCAATGCCGTGCTTTTCCAGCGCGCTGCGGTAGCCCTGCAAGCGTGCTTTACCGGTTGGCGTATGAATTGGCACGGTAATACAGGCGATATCACGATGGCCCTGAGAAATCAGGTATTCCACTGCCTGAAACGCGGCGTCCTGCTGCTCGAAGAATACGCAGCGATCGCGGGCCTGGCTCAGGTCGCGGTTGATAACCACCACCGGCATGTCGATGGAGTTAATTAGCTTCATGATTGCCTTTTCGCTCATAAAGCGGGTGTAGAGCACAATGGCGTCGCACTGACGGTCGGCGAGCATTTGCACCGCCTGTTCTTCACGTTCAGGCGTGTCGTGGCCATCGGTGACGATAAGCTGTTTACCGTGGGTTTCCGTCTGACGCGAGGCCTGTTGCAGCAGACGCCCGAAGTAAAAACCATCAAACGTCGAGACGACCAGGCCAATGCTGTTACTGGTGCGATTCGCCAGGGAGCGCGCCAAAAAATTCGGGCGATACCCCAGTTCTTCCATGGCTTTATACACCTGCTTACGGGTGCTTTCTTTTACCTGACCTGTGCCGTTCAGTACGCGGGAAACGGTCGCTTTCGACACGCCTGCGCGTAGTGAGACATCCAGCATTGTTGCCATTGTTAATTCCTGATACGCCATGATAGTTGCAGTTTATCACACACATTCAGGGGCATATCCTCTGCGTTCGTTACAAATAACCATCGCGATCACGCTTTTGACAGCGTTTCTCTGAAATACCCCTGTAAAAACTGTGTGGTATGCCAATGTGGTGAATTGGTATTTATTTGGAATGCCACATTGCTCTGTGAGACCTCAGTCACAGAACTTTTTCCAACACCTCGCTATTTTTGGTATGCCAAATGGACCAAGGCTGTAAACCCATTTTGATAAAAGCCCACATTTGAGGTATGACCCTTATGGCATTTCAGGAAAAAGTCATCGATTCTCTGGGAAGTTTCGCCACAAAATTCAATAGCTACCGCTATATCATGGCGATCAAATCTTCCTTTATAACCCTCATGCCGGTGATCATCGTCGGCGCCTTTTCAGTACTGATTTCCAACATGGTACTGGATCCAAAAAACGGTCTCGCCAGCTTCCAGTCGCTGTCATTCCTGGCAGCGCTCAAGCCGATAACCGGAGCTATCAATTACGCCACGCTTAACTTTCTCAACATTGGCGCGGTGTTTTTAATCGGCATCGAGCTTGGCCGCATTAACGGCATCAAAACGCTGTTCCCCGGCCTGCTGGCGGTGATTTGCTTTATCTGCGTGACGCCGACCACGGTAGAAATGATGGTCGACGGGCAAATGCATGAAGTGAAAGACGTTCTGCTGCGCCAGTTCTCCGATACCCGCAGTCTGTTCCTCGGTATGTTCATCGCCATCCTGTCGGTAGAAATCTACTGCTGGCTGGAAAAGCGCCCGGGGCTGAAGATCAAAATGCCGGATACCGTGCCGCCGAACGTTTCGGCTTCATTTTCCGCACTGATCCCGTCGATCATCACTACCACCGTGATTGCGACTTTCGGCTTCGTGTTCCATCAGCTGACCGGCATGTATCTTTATGATGCGGTATATCAGGTGGTGCAGCAGCCGCTTGAGCGCGTGGTGCAAAGCCTGCCAGGCATTCTGTTGCTGATGTTTGTCGCCCAGCTGTTTTGGGTGATCGGCATTCACGGTAACCAAATGATCAAACCTATTCGTGAGCCGCTTTTGTTAGGGGCGATCACCGTCAACATGAGCGCGTTTGAACAGGGCAAAGAGGTGCCAAACATCATCACCATGCCGTTCTGGGATGTGTACATGAGCATTGGCGGCTCTGGCCTGACGATCGGCCTGCTGATTGCGGTGATGATTGCCAGCAAACGCAAAGAGATGAAAGAAATCGCCAAGCTGTCGATTGGCCCTGGCCTGTTCAACATTAACGAACCGGTGATTTTCGGCATGCCGATTATGCTCAACCCGATTCTGGCGATCCCGTTCATCATCACCCCACTGGTAACCGGCTCCATCGGCTACTTCGCGACCGCCACTGGGTTTGCTGGTAAAGCCGTCGTGATGGTGCCATGGACCACGCCGCCGTTGATCAACGCCTGGCTGTCTACCGCCGGTTCTATGGGCGCGGTGATCACCCAACTAATCTGTATTGTTACCGCCATCATCATTTATCTGCCGTTTGTGAAAATTGCCTCCCGCCGCGCCGAGCAGGCGCAGTTACAGGCGCAGCAGGCCACCGAGAACGCATGAGGACGCCATGAGTCAGAAAACGATTACGATTCCACAAGATTTCATTCTCGGCGCTGCGGCTTCCGCATGGCAAACGGAAGGCTGGAGCGGCAAAAAAGAGGGCCAGGACTCCTGGCCCGATCTCTGGTACAAAAACGACAGGCACGTCTGGCACGACGGGTACGGCCCGGCGGTCGCCACCGATTTCATCAATCGTTTTCGCGAAGACGTGGCGCTGATGAAACAGGCTGGGCTGACTCACTATCGCACCTCAATAAACTGGTCGCGCTTTCTCATCGATTATGAAAATGTCACCGTCGATGAGGAGTACGCCTCTTATTACGATGCGCTGTTTGACGAGCTGAACGCTAACGGCATCACCCCGATGATTTGCCTCGAACACTACGAGTTGCCGGGCTATTTGCTGGAAACGTATGGCGGCTGGGCGTCGAAAAAAGTGGTCGACCTTTTTGTGGGGTACGTCGAAAAAGTCTTCGAGCGCTATCATCATAAAGTGACGCGCTGGTTCACTTTCAACGAACCGATTGTGGTGCAAACGCGTGTTTATCTCGACGCGCTGCGCTGGCCGTACGAGCAAAATACCGGCACCTGGATGCAGTGGAATCATCACAAAGTGTTGGCGACGGCTCGGGTAGTGAAACTGTTCCGTGAGAAAGGCTATCGTGGCAGCGTAGGCTGTATTCTGAATCCGGAAGTGACGTACCCGCGTTCGCGAGCGGTGCACGATGTGCGTGCCGCTGAATGCTATGACTTGTTCTACAACCGAGTGTTTCTCGACCCGATGGTGAAAGGTGAGTATCCGCCTGAACTGCTTACGCTGCTGGAACAGCACCATGTGGCGTGGGATCACACTGAGGAAGAGCTGGAGATTATCCGCGCTAACACCGTCGACGAGCTAGGGATAAACCTCTATTACCCGCATCGTGTCAAAGCGCCGTCACGCGCGTGGCATCCGGAAACGCCATTCCATCCGGCATATTACTACGAGCCGTTTGAGCTACCGGGGCGACGGATGAACAAATCACGCGGCTGGGAAATCTATCCACAAATCGTCTACGACATGGCGATGCGCATCAAAAATGAATACCTCAATATTCCGTGGTTCGTGGCGGAAAGCGGGATGGGTATTGAAAACGAAGGACAGTTCCGTAACAGCGATGGCGTGATTGAAGACGACTACCGCATCAATTTCATCAGCGAACACCTCTGGCAGACGCTGCGAGCAAAGCAGGACGGTGCCAACTGTCACGGCTACATGCTGTGGGCGTTTACCGACAACGTTTCACCAATGAATGCCTTTAAAAACCGCTATGGACTGATTGAAATTGACCTCGTCAACAACCGGGCACGGCGTGCGAAAAAATCAGCGAACTGGTTCCGCAGGCTGCGTGACACTCGATCGCTCACGCTAAATATCGACGATGAACTGAAATAGCGGTGCTCCTGCAGTTGCATGAATTTTGCTACTATAGCCGCCGGTCAGACCGCCAGGAGCGGCGGTCTGTGCATCCACCCGCAAGCAAACACAGGTGATATTGTGGAAAAGGCCGTTGTTCCGCCGGAAAAAAAACCTTACCAGGAAATTGGTGAAGATTTGCGTGCCCAGATAATGCAGGGTCTTTACCCGGTGGGGTCCCGGTTGCCGCCCGAGCGTAACATTGCGGAAAAGTATGGGGTCAGCCGGACTATCGTGCGTGAAGCGCTGCTGATGCTGGAGCTGCAAGGAACCGTTGATATTCGCCAGGGATCGGGCGTGTACGTGATGCGTATTCCGCAGGAAAACGACAGCGAAGAAGAGCAGATGCTGAACAGCGACGTCGGGCCGTTTGAGATTTTGCAGGCGCGTCAGCTTCTTGAAAGCAACATTGCGGCCTTCGCCGCGAAAATGGCCACCCGGGCTGACATCGACAATCTCAAGCGCATTATCGAGCAGGAACAGCGCGCGATTGCGGGCAACGACACCACCCAGGACAACAGTAAAATGTTCCACCTTGTGCTGGCTGGTGCGACGCAAAATCAGATGCTGCTGACCACCGTTGAAAAAATCTGGCTGCAAATGGACAGCAGCCCACTGTGGCAACAGTTTAACGCGCACATTGCCAGCCGCGCCTACCGCCTGAAGTGGCTCGGTGACCGGCAAACCATTCTGGCGGCGCTACGACGTCGCGACGTAATGGGCGCCTGGCAGGCAACGTGGCAGCATCTCGAGAACGTGAAAAACAGCCTGTTGGAACTCTCTGACGAGGATGCGCCTGATTTCGACGGCTATCTGTTTGAATCTGTACCTATTTTTCAGGGGAAGTTGATGTGAAAGTCCAGCCGCTGCATGACGTACCGCAGCACAGCCGCCAGGTCATCGATTGGCTCTGGCAGGCGTTTGGTGGCGTGGCAATGCCGCGCGAGTTTTTCGCCAGTATCATTGAGCATAGTCAGACGCCCGATGCGTTGCCGCTTACCTTTGTGTTGACCGACGGCGACACACTGTTGGCGACGGTGGGTCTATGGCGCTGCGACCTGATCAGCCGTCAGGATCTTTTCCCGTGGATGGCGGCGCTGTACGTCGATGAATCGGTACGAGGGCAGGGCATTGCGGGCAGGTTGCAATCGCATGTGATTGACTACGCGCGTGGCAAAGGCTATTCGCAGCTGCATCTCTATTCGGCGTGTCGTGATTTCTACGAGCGTTTTGGCTGGCAGTACATCGGGGATGGCATTGAGTATCCGGCCACCACCGTGCATCTGTATCGCTACGAGCTTTGAGTTTCCACCGGTGAAATCACTGAGTGTCGGCGCACCAGCGTCGGACTGAACAGGTGGGTGATTTCCGGCAGCGGGCGTTTATCGGCCAGCGCCAGTGCCAGTTCTGCGGCCTGAGTCGCCATGGTGACAATCGGATAGCGCACGGTAGTCAGACGCGGGCGCACATAGCGTGAAATCAGTACGTCATCGAATCCAATCAGCGAAATTTCCCCCGGCACATCAATGCCGTTGTCATTCAGCACGCCCATCGCTCCCGCGGCCATCGAGTCGTTGTAGCAGGCGATGGCGGTAAAATTTTTGCCGCGGCCCAGCAGTTCGGTCATCGCCTGCTCGCCGCCGCTTTCATCCGGTTCGCCGAACGTCACCAGCCGCTCATTGCACGGTAAACCGCTCTCTTTCAGCGCATCGTAATAGCCCTGTAAACGATCTTCGGCGTCAGAAATGGTGTGGTTAGAACAGAGATAGCCAATTCGCGTATGACCTTGTTGGATCAAATGCCGTGTGGCAAGCCAGGCGCCGTAACGATCGTCGAGCGCCACGCAGCGCTTTTCGAAACCGGGCACGATCCGGTTAATCAGCACCATGCCTGGGATCTGTTTCATCAGCCCAATCAGTTCTTCATCGGCCAGTGCTTTGGCATGTACAACCAGCGCCGCGCAGCGATGGCGAATCAATTGCTCAATGGCCTGGCGCTCTTTTTTCTCGCTATGGTAGCCATTGCCAATTAACAGGAAATTACCGGTGTGATACGCCACCTGTTCAACGGCTTTTACCATCGCACCAAAGAAGGGATCGGATACATCGCCCACCACCAGACCGACGGTTTCCGTTGACTGCTGCGCCAGCGCGCGGGCGTTGGCGTTTGGATGATAGCTGAGCGTTTCCATGGCGGAAAATACTGCCTGACGTGAGGCTTCGCTGGCTTTGGGAGAGTTATTGATAACCCGGGAAACGGTGGCCACAGAAACACCTGCCATCCGGGCCACATCCTTTATTGTCGCCATAACATGCCTTTTAAGAGGGAAAACGGTTACACCTGTTCAGTGTTACGGAAAACCCAGTGTTGTTCAAGGTTAAGCGCGGGTCGTCTGCTGCAAATGTGATGCGAATGGGCGTGCGGCATGAAAAAGTTACACAGCACGTCACGGGCAATTGAAAATGGAAAAGATGAATCCAAACCTTTAGTTACACTTTGCGATTAGCTGTTGCGATTGATCGCTGGAGGATTCATCAATCTGATTGATACTCTGATTATCCCAGAGGTATTGATAGGTGAAGTCGACCCTTAGGGGAAGGCCACTTGATTACACCAACCTGCGCAGATGCGCAGGTTTTTTTTGCCCTAAATTTCATATCTGTAACAGTAACCGATGATCGTAACACATCGTTGCACTTCGGCTCATTCCTTTGCGTTTTCCCGGTGGCGAGTTTTGCGCGCAAAAGCCACAATCAAAGTCCCAGAGGTATTGATTGGTGAGAATTTTTTAGTGCGATTTTCGTACTTCTCTACTTGCACCGACCTGCGCAGATGCGCAGGTTTTTTTTACCCAAAATTCAGCCCCCTCCTGCTTTCCTGCCGCATCTCATGTACCCTGCAAAAAGTGATTTTTTGCAAACCGGAGTTGATATGCTGTTGGGCTTTTTTCGATTTCTTTTCAGAGTGATATTTCGGGTCAAAGTCACCGGAAATGCGGCCGCTTTGCGCCAGCCGAAGGTGCTTATCACCCCGAACCATGTCTCTTTTATTGACGGCATTTTGCTGGCGCTGTTTTTACCCGTGCGCCCGGTGTTTGCGGTTTATACCTCGATCAGCCAGAAGTGGTTTATGCGCTGGCTGGCACCCCTCATTGATTTTGTGCCGCTGGACCCGACCAAACCGATGTCTGTTAAACATCTGGTGCGTCTGGTTGAGCAAGGGCGCCCGGTGGTGATTTTCCCGGAAGGGCGCATTTCCATCACCGGCTCGCTAATGAAAATCTACGACGGCGCGGCCTTTGTGGCGGCGAAGTCGCAGGCGGCAGTGGTCCCGATTCGTATTGAAGGCGCGGAGCTGACGTTTGCCAGTCGACTGAAAGGCCTGGTGAAACGCCGCTTCTTCCCGCAAATCCAACTGCATATTTTGCCCCCGACCCGGCTTCCAATGCCGGAAGCACCGCGCGCGCGCGATCGCCGTAAAATCGCCGGTGAAATGCTGCATCAAATCATGATGGAAGCCCGCATGGCGGTGCGTCCCCGTGAAACGCTGTATGAAGCGCTGCTTACTGCCCAGCATCGTTATGGCGACAGAAAGCAGTGTATTGAAGACATCAATTTTCAGCCGGATAACTACCGCAAGCTGCTGACCAAAACGCTGTTCGTGGCACGTATTTTGGAAAAATACAGCGCCAAGGGCGAGAAAATTGGCCTGATGTTACCGAATGCCGGGATCAGCGCCGCGGTGATTTTCGGGGCCATTGCGCGCGGGCGTATCCCGGCAATGATGAACTACACCGCTGGCATCAAAGGGCTTTCCAGCGCGATTACTGCGGCAGAAATCAAAACCATATTTACCTCTCGTACCTTCCTCGAGAAAGGCAAGCTGTGGCACCTGCCGGAACAGCTGACCCAGGTGCGTTGGGTATTTCTGGAAGATTTAAAAGGCGATGTGACGCTGACTGACAAGCTGTGGATTTTCGGCCATCTGCTGGCCCCGCATCTTGCGCAGGTAAAACAGCAGCCGGAAGACGTGGCGATGGTACTCTTTACTTCGGGTTCAGAAGGTAATCCGAAGGGCGTGGTGCACAGTCATAAAAGCATTCTGGCCAACGTCGAGCAGATTAAAACCATCGCTGACTTCACCGCCCGTGACCGCTTTATGTCGGCGCTGCCGCTGTTCCACTCTTTCGGCCTGACCGTGGGGTTGTTTACGCCGCTCCTGACTGGGGCGCAAGTGTTCCTGTATCCGAGCCCCCTGCATTATCGCATTGTGCCGGAGCTGGTCTACGATCGTAACTGTACGGTGCTATTCGGAACGTCTACGTTCCTTGGCCACTACGCGCGTTTTGCCAATCCGTATGATTTCCACAAAGTGCGTTACGTGGTAGCCGGTGCCGAAAAGCTCCAGGACAGCACGAAGCAAATCTGGCAGGACAAATTTGGCCTGCGCATTCTGGAAGGCTACGGCGTAACCGAGTGCGCACCGGTGGTGTCGATCAACGTGCCAATGGCGGCAAAGCCGGGCACCGTTGGCCGCATTTTACCGGGCATGGATGCGCGACTGCTGGCGGTGCCGGGCATTGAAGAAGGCGGGCGTTTGCAGTTGAAGGGCCCGAATATCATGAACGGCTATCTGCGAGTGGAAAACCCGGGCGTACTGGAGCAGCCGACGGCAGAAAACCACAACGGTGAACTGGAAAATGGCTGGTATGACACCGGCGATATCGTGCTGTTTGACGAGCAGGGCTACGTGAAAATTCAGGGTCGTGCCAAACGCTTCGCGAAAATTGCCGGAGAAATGGTGTCGCTGGAAATGGTCGAGCAGCTCGCTCTGGCGATATCGCCAGACAAGCTTCATGCCACGGTGATAAAGCAGGATGCGAGCAAAGGTGAAGCGCTGGTGCTGTTTACTACTGACGCGGAACTGACGCGCGACAAATTGCAACAGCAGGCACGGGCCAGTGGAATACCGGAACTTGCGGTGCCGCGTGATATCCGCTGCCTTAAACAGTTACCTGTCCTCGGGAGCGGCAAACCCGATTTTGTCGCTCTTAAGGAGCAGGTTAATCAGATGGAAAAATCGAATGAGTGAGTCAGTGCACACTAACACTTCACTACGCTCGAAAGGGATGATGGCGGTGCTCTGCGCCCAGTTCTTGTCGGCCTTTGGCGATAACGCGCTGCTGTTCGCCACCCTGGCGCTCATGAAAGAGCAATTTTATCCGGACTGGAGCCAGCCAATTCTGCAAATGGTGTTTGTGGGCGCTTACATTCTTTTCGCGCCGTTTGTCGGGCAGTTTGCCGACAGCTTCCCGAAAGGGCGGGTGATGATGGTCGCCAACGGTATGAAACTGATTGGCGCAGCGTCTATCTGCGCAGGCGTAAACCCGTTTATAGGCTATACGCTGGTAGGCGTGGGCGCGGCGGCATATTCACCGGCGAAATACGGCATTCTTGGCGAGCTGACCACCGGAGACAAACTGGTTAAAGCTAACGGCATGATGGAGTCATCGACCATCGCCGCGATTTTGCTGGGCTCAGTCGCGGGTGGCGTGCTGGCCGACTGGCACGTGCTGGCGGCGCTGGGCGTGTGTGCGCTGGTTTACGCTGGAGCGGTGGTCGCCAACCTGTTTATTACCCGCTTACCGGCGGCGAGAAGCGGGCAGTCCTGGCGTTTCAATGCTATGACCGGCAGTTTCTTCTCGGCCGGTAAAACGCTGTGGCACAGTGCTGAAACCCGCTTTTCGCTGGTGGGTACAAGCTTGTTCTGGGGCGCGGGGGTCACGCTGCGTTTCCTGCTGGTGCTGTGGGTACCGGCTGCGTTGGGGATAACCGACAATGCGACGCCGACGTATCTGAATGCAATGGTCGCCGTCGGGATAGTGGTCGGTGCGGGGGCCGCGGCTAAACTGGTAACGCTGGAAACCGTGGCGCGCTGTATGCCTGCGGGCGTTTTGATTGGTATTGCGGTGGTGATTTTTGCGTTGCAGCAGGCACTGCTACCGGCTTACGTTCTACTGTTGCTGCTGGGGATCTGCGGTGGCTTCTTCGTGGTGCCGCTGAATGCGTTGTTGCAGGAGCGCGGGAAACACTCGGTCGGCGCGGGTAATGCCATTGCGGTGCAAAACCTCGGTGAAAACAGCGCGATGCTGATTATGCTCGGTCTTTACTCGCTGGCGGTGATGGTGGGTATTCCGGTGGTTGGCGTGGGGATTGGTTTCGGTACGCTGTTCGCGGTCGCGATTATCGTGCTGTGGATTTGGGGCCGAGGTAAAAGCAAAACCGTCTCATAATAAGACGGTTTTTAGTGTTTGCTCCCTCTCCCTGTGTGAAAGGGTTGGGGAGAGGGCATCAGACCGCACAAGGCTTAAGGCGCCGGGTAGGTATAGACCTTATGCACCGCTTCGATTTCTGCCAGAACCTCTTCGCTCAACTCAAGGTGCAGACTTTCCACGTTGGTTTTCAGCTGCTCCATGGTGGTCGCACCCAGCAGGGTGCTGGCGACGAACGGCTGACGACGCACGAAGGCTAGCGCCATCTGAGCCGGATCGAGGTTATGACGTTTCGCGATATCCACATACGCCGCGACCGCTTTCTGTGACTGCTCGCTGCTGTAACGCGTAAAGCGGCTGAACAGCGTGTTTCGCGCCCCGGCCGGTTTCGCACCGTTCAGGTATTTGCCGGTCAACGTCCCGAAAGCCAGGCAGGAATACGCCAGCAACTCCACCCCTTCATACTGACTCACTTCTGCCAGAGCCACTTCATAGCTGCGGTTCAGCAGGCTATACGGGTTCTGAATCGTGACGATGCGCGGCAGGTCGTGTTTATCGGCGAGGTGCAGATAGCGCATCACGCCAAATGCGGTTTCGTTAGAGACGCCGATGTAGCGGATTTTGCCCGCACGCTGGAATTCGGTCAGCGCTTCGAGAGTTTCCAACAGGGTGATAACCGGCTGTGATTCCGTCCACTCGTAGCCAAGCTTGCCGAAGCAGTTGGTCGCACGCTGAGGCCAGTGCACCTGATACAGGTCGAGATAGTCGGTTTGCAGACGAGTCAGGCTGTTGTGCAGCGCATCGCGAATATTTTTGCGATCGAGCGCCTGATTCGGGCGAATGCCGTCGTCGTTGTTGCGCGTTGGGCCGCTGACTTTTGATGCCAGCACCAGTTTTTCACGGTTGCCGTGTTTCGCCAGCCAGTTGCCGACGTAGGTTTCGGTCAGACCCTGCGTTTCCGGGCGCGGTGGTACGGGATACATCTCTGCGACGTCAATCAGGTTAATGCCCTGAGCAACGGCGTAATCGAGCTGTGTATGGGCGTCGGCTTCGCTGTTCTGTTCACCAAACGTCATAGTGCCCAGCCCAAGAGTACTGATTTCCAGTGAGCTGTGGGGGATACGGTGATAGTGCATAGCCGTCTTCCTTTTTGTATATCAACAACGTCATATCAAAAACGTCAGGAAGGGCGCAACAGGCGCCCAGACAAAAGAATATATACCCGTCATCCTTCAAGCTGCATCTTTGTTGGCTACGTTCACTCGCCCGAATCACTTAGGTTACTAAGTTCGCCGGGACTCATTCTCTTGCCGCCGTGATGAAACTCGAATTATTTTGGGTATAAACATGGCAGATGCGAGGAAAAAGCGGAAGTAAAAAATCAAAAAAGGCCAGACGAGCTGACCTGTTTTCTTTTAGCGCTTAATGATTTGAGAGACATCGTCACGGTTGATCTGCATGCTGTTACCTTGCTGATCTTCGTAACTGATAAGGCCGGTGTCGTCATCAACTTCCGGTTTCCCATCCGTCAGAATCATTCGGCCATCTTTCGTTGCCATCACGTAGTCACTGCTGCAACCGGAAACAGCAAATACCAGTCCCACTGCAGAAATCAAAACTGCCCATTTTTTCATCATTATTACCCCTTATATGACCGCAACTCATACCATTCTAGATATAACCCGGTAAGGAGTAAGTAAAAAGCAGTAAAATCTTAAAAAGATTGCAGGACAGCCCTCATTTTGAAGGCTGTCTTTGAATTTAAAGCGGATTTTTTTTATTTCGCAGTAAATTGAGACTCTCCACGGCAATGGAGAAAAACATCGCGAAATAGATATACCCCTTCGGCACATGAATAGAAAAACTTTCCAGCATTAATGTAAAGCCGACCAGGATAAGGAATGCCAGCGCCAGCATCTTGACCGACGGATGCCTGTCGACAAATTCGCCAATCGGACGCGCGGCAAACATCATCACGCCCACGGCAATCACCACCGCAGCCATCATAATGAACAGATGATCGGACAGACCCACCGCCGTAATCACCGAATCAAGGCTGAAGATAATGTCGAGCAGCATGATTTGAACGATAGCGCCGAAGAAAGAGTGGACGTTAGTTTTCAGCCCTTCCTCTTCACCTTCAATCGATTCGTGGATCTCTTTGCACGCTTTCCAGATAAGGAACAGGCCGCCAGCCAGTAGAATCAGATCACGGGCTGAGAACGAGTGATCGAAAAGCGTAAACAGCGGATTGGTCAACCTGACAACCCAGGCGATTGACGCCAGCAGCGCCAGTCGCATCATCATCGCCGCAAACAGACCGATTCGACGCGCGTGATTGCGCTGAGCCGTCGGGAGTTTGGCCACGACCAGAGAGAGAAAAATAATATTATCGATGCCCAGAACGATCTCAAGGATCGTCAGCGTCCCAAGCGCCATCCACGCGTTGGGATCGGTTACCCATGCAAACATTGTAAATCCTGCCAAAAACGAAAAGTGCAATTATAAGCCACAGGCGGCCTTACCCCAAACGAATCGTGTCAGAGCAGAAAATGCTGGGCCAGAAGGACGGCGGTGAAGTTCTTCTTCAGATAAAAACCACGCGGGAGGGTAAGAATAGGTTCACCGTGTGTGCCGACGGCTTCCGTTAGGGCTTTACTGTTGGCTGCTTTCGGACGTAGCTGTAGCACTTCGCCGTGGCGAGCGGTAATGCGTTCCACCTGACCGAGCACAATCAAATCCATCAGTTCTTCCCAATCCATGCGCAGCTGATGCTCTTCTTCTACGCTCGGACTCCACAGCAATGGCGCCCCGACATGGCGTTCAGCCAGCGGGATAGTGCGTTCGCCTTCAACCGGGATCCACAGTACTCGCTTGAGTTTATGCCGGACATGGCTGGTTTCCCATGTGACACCACTGTTGCCGGTCAGCGGGGCGACGCAGACAAACGTGGTTTCCAGCGGACGGCCGTTGCGGTCGACGGGGATCGTTTTCAGCTCGACGCCCAGCGCGGCGAAATCCTGCTCGGGTTTACTTCCTGCGCTGGCACCCAGCCAAATCTCAAGCAGCACACCAATCCAGCCTTTATCCCGCTTTAAATCGGGTGGAATGGGCAGGTTTGCCATCGCCGCCAATTCACCCAGCGAATAACCCGCCAGCTGCTGCGCCTGGGCTAAAAGCTCGGCTTCAGACTGAGGAGAATGACGCAGGGGAGACAGCAGGGACATAACGGCACGCCTTTGGTTGAAAAGTGAGCGGGGTTTATCCCCGTTATGGAAAGAGTTTACCCTTTTCTGAATAACCACGCCAATATGATGATTTCATAGCGTTTTTTTACTAAAAAAAATCAACATTTTTTGCGCTGCAAAAGGTTTTCCCAATCTGGTCACTGACAATGAACAGGATCTTACACCCAGTTATCCACAGAAAAGTGGGATAACTGGGGAAAACCCTCACTACTGTTTCCATTTACAGGCTTGACGTGCGACGAAAATCCAATTTTCACACAAAAAGTGTTTAAGTTAGTGGCACAATCTGTGGATAAAAACGACGTTGTTCGATCTTTCATCAGCACAAGGATCACCTATGTGACGATCGTCACGTTATGGCATGTTTAATGAAAAGGAACTATTCTAAAGTGATGAATAACATCATTTTATTTTAATGATAAAAAATGGCGCTTTTAAGACGATTCAAGGTTTTCCCATAGTAACTCGCGGCTTCTTCACAACTCTATCCACAGAAAAAGTGAATAAAATGGTCCCGTGACGGTCTTATCTGTTTATAACTTTGATGATAGCTGTGAGTTATTCAATTGTTATCCGATGTTATCGCCGCAAGAGAGTGGTTTACCGTTTCCAGCGAGTGTGAAACAATCATTCACATTGAAAATTGTTTTTAGAGGTAGTCCGGTGATTGATGACGATGGCTACCGCCCAAATGTTGGAATTGTAATCTGCAACCGCCTGGGTCAGGTAATGTGGGCCAGGCGTTACGGTCAACACTCTTGGCAATTCCCTCAAGGAGGGATAAACCCGGGCGAGTCGGCTGAGCAGGCGATGTATCGGGAATTGTTCGAAGAAGTTGGGCTAAGCCGTAAAGATGTGCGGATCCTGGCCTCTACCCGGAACTGGTTGCGTTACAAGTTACCGAAACGTTTGGTGCGTTGGGACACAAAGCCGGTTTGTATCGGCCAGAAACAAAAGTGGTTTCTCCTGCAGTTGATAGGCAACGATGCCGATATCAATATGCAAACCAGCAGTACCCCGGAATTCGATGGTTGGCGCTGGGTAAGTTATTGGTACCCGGTGCGTCAGGTGGTGTCGTTTAAACGCGATGTCTACCGTCGGGTGATGAAGGAGTTTGCAGGCGTTGTGCTGGCGCTGACGGAAAGTACCCCAAAACCGCAGAACACTGCCCCTGCTTATCGACGTAAAAGAGGTTAAGCCACGCACATTATGCTCACCCGGTTGCGAGAAATAGTCGAGAAAGTAGCCAGTGCGCCCCGTGTGAACGAGGCGCTCGATATTCTGGTAACAGATATCTGTCAGGCAATGGAAACCGAAGTGTGTTCGGTTTACCTCGCTGACCATGACAGGCGCTGCTATTACCTGATGGCCACTCGCGGGCTGAAAAAGCCACGTGGACGGACTATTACACTCGCCTTTGACGAAGGTGTCGTTGGCCTGGTGGGACGCCTCGCGGAGCCCATTAACCTCGCGGATGCGCAAAAGCATCCGAGCTTCAAATACATTCCTTCCGTAAAGGAAGAAAAGTACCGCGCATTTCTTGGTGTGCCGATCATCCAGCGCCGCCAACTGCTTGGTGTGCTGGTGGTTCAGCAGCGCGAACTGCGTCAGTTCGACGAAAGTGAAGAATCCTTCCTCGTTACGCTTGCCACTCAAATGGCGGCAATCCTCTCTCAGTCTCAGCTCACGGCACTTTTTGGTCAGTACCGTCAAACGCGCATTCGCGCGCTGGCGGCTGCATCCGGGGTGGCGATTGGTCAGGGCTGGATGGATTCTACACTGCCGTTGATGGAGCAGGTGTACGAAGCATCAACGCTGGACACCGCGCTTGAGCGTGAGCGTCTGACCGGTGCGCTGGAAGAGGCAGCCGGCGAATTTCGTCGTTACAGCAAGCGTTTTGCGGCCGGGGCCCAGAAAGAAACCGCGGCTATCTTCGATCTCTATTCACACCTGTTATCAGACGCGCGACTGCGCAAAGAGCTGTTCGCTGAAGTGGACAAAGGCTCGGTGGCAGAATGGGCGGTCAAAACCATCATTGAAAAATTTGCTGCGCAGTTCGCGGCCCTGAGTGATGGCTATCTTAAAGAGCGTTCGGGCGATCTCCGGGCGCTGGGTCAACGTCTGCTTTTCCATCTCGATGACTCCGTGCAGGGCCCGAACGCGTGGCCGGAGCGCTTCGTGCTGGTGGCTGATGAGCTTTCGGCGACCACACTTGCCGAAGTGCCGCAGGACAGACTGACGGGCGTCGTGGTGCGTGACGGTGCGGCGAACTCTCACGCCGCCATTATGGTACGCGCGTTGGGGATCCCGACGGTCATGGGCGCCGATATACAGCCGTCGGTGCTGCATGGCCGAATGTTGGTGGTCGATGGTTATCGCGGTGAATTGCTGGTCGATCCCGAGCCGGTACTCCTGCAGGAATACCAACGGCTGGTAACCGAAGAAAATGAGCTCAGCCGAATCGCGGAAGATGACGTTGATCGTCCGGCGCAGCTGAAAAGCGGCGAACGCGTGAAGGTAATGCTGAATGCCGGTTTAAGCCCAGAGCACGAAGAGAAGCTCGGTAGCCGCATCGACGGCATCGGGCTCTATCGCACTGAAATCCCGTTCATGCTGCAAAGCGGTTTCCCGTCAGAAGAAGAGCAGGTGGCCCAGTATCAGGGCATGTTGCAAATGTTCAACGACAAACCGGTAACACTGCGAACGCTGGACATCGGGGCCGACAAACAACTGCCGTACATGCCCATCAGCGAAGAAAACCCATGCCTCGGTTGGCGTGGGATCCGCATCACTCTCGATCAGCCGGAGATCTTCCTGGTTCAGGTTCGCGCGATGCTGCGTGCCAACGCCGCGACGGGTAACCTCAGCATTTTGTTGCCGATGATCACCAGTATTGATGAAGTCGATGAGGCGAAACGCCTGATTGAACGTGCCGGGCGCGAAGTGGAAGAGATGATCGGCTACGAGATCCCGAAACCGCGGATTGGCGTGATGCTGGAAGTGCCATCGATGGTATTCATGCTGCCGCATCTGACTCGCCGGGTTGATTTCATCTCCGTGGGGACTAACGATCTGACGCAATATTTATTGGCAGTCGACAGGAACAATACCCGCGTAGCCAACATGTACGATAGCCTGCACCCGGCGCTGCTTCGCGCACTGTCGATGATTGCTCAGGACGCCGAGCGCCTCGACATCGATCTACGCGTTTGCGGTGAAATGGCGGGCGACCCGATGTGCGTGACTATCCTGATTGGCTTGGGTTTCCGCCATTTGTCGATGAACGGGCGGTCAGTGGCGCGTGTGAAATACCTGCTGCGTCACATCGAACTTGAAGATGCGAAAAACCTGGCACAGCGGAGCCTGGATGCGCAACTCGCTACCGAAGTGCGCCATCAGGTAGCGGCATTCATGGAACGCCGGGGCCTTGGTGGCCTGATTCGCGGCGGCAGGTAAACGTCAGTTCCTGGCGGCGCCTCTGCCTGCTGACCCCGTGTTTATACATATCTTTTACATCTTTCAGCGCCTCCCAGCCGACTGCCTTGTGCTATCATTCGCACCTTTGGGGCAGTCTTCAGGCTGCACGTCTCTACCGCTGACCACTTTCGGCGGAATAACAAGCACTTGTGGTGACAGATGAATAGTGGTTATCTGCATTTCCCGGAGTTTGATCCGGTGATTTTTTCCATTGGACCGGTTGCGCTTCACTGGTACGGACTGATGTATCTCGTCGGCTTTATCTTCGCAATGTGGTTGGCGTCTCGCAGGGCGAACCGACCGGGCAGTGGCTGGACGAAGAACGAAGTTGAAAACCTGCTTTACGCCGGATTCCTCGGGGTCTTCCTCGGCGGGCGTATCGGCTATGTCCTGTTCTACAACATGCCGGTGTTCCTCAGCGACCCGCTGTATCTGTTCCGTGTCTGGGATGGCGGTATGTCGTTCCACGGCGGCCTGATCGGCGTTATCGTCGTCATGATTGTCTTTGCCAAACGCACGAAGCGCACCTTCTTCCAGGTCGCTGACTTTATTGCACCACTGATCCCGTTTGGTCTCGGCGCTGGGCGTCTGGGCAACTTCATCAACGGTGAACTGTGGGGCCGCGTTGACCCTTCCTTCCATTACACCATGCTGTTCCCGAGCTCCCGTGCGGAAGACCTGGCGTTACTGCCGTCGCATCCTGAATGGCAGTCTCTGTTCGATCAGTACGGTGTGCTGCCGCGTCATGCGTCGCAGCTTTACGAACTGGCGCTGGAAGGCGTGGTGCTGTTTATCATCCTCAACCTTTTCATCCGCAAGCCACGCCCGACGGGCTCTGTTTCAGGCCTGTTCCTGATCGGCTACGGTCTGTTCCGCATCATCGTTGAATTCTTCCGCCAGCCGGATGCGCAGTTCACCGGTGAATGGGTACAGTACATCAGCATGGGGCAGATCCTTTCCATTCCGATGGTTCTGGCTGGAATCATTATGATGGTCTGGGCATTTCGTCATCGCCCGCAGCAACAAGTCTCCTGAGGAAGCATGAAACAGTATCTTGATCTGATGCAGAAGGTGCTCGACGAGGGCACCCCAAAAAATGACCGTACCGGTACCGGCACGTTATCGATTTTCGGCCACCAGATGCGCTTCAACCTGCAGGATGGTTTCCCGCTGGTGACGACCAAGCGCTGTCATTTACGCTCCATCATCCATGAGCTGCTGTGGTTCCTGAAGGGTGACACTAACGTTGCGTATCTGCATGAAAACAATGTCTCCATCTGGGATGAATGGGCTGACGATCAGGGCAACTTGGGCCCGGTGTACGGTAAGCAATGGCGCGCATGGCCAACGCCAGACGGCCGCCATATTGACCAAATCACCACGGTTATCGAACAGCTGAAAAATGACCCCGACTCGCGTCGAATCATTGTGTCAGCCTGGAACGTCGGCGAGCTGGACAAAATGGCGCTGGCACCGTGCCACGCGTTCTTCCAGTTCTACGTGGCAGACGGCAAGCTTTCATGCCAGCTGTATCAGCGTTCTTGCGATGTGTTCCTCGGCCTGCCGTTTAACATCGCAAGCTACGCGCTGTTGGTGCATATGGTGGCTCAGCAATGTGACCTCGAAGTCGGTGACTTCGTCTGGACTGGGGGCGACACGCACCTGTACAGCAATCACATGGACCAGACGCATCTGCAGCTGAGCCGTGAGCCTCGGGCGCTGCCGACGCTGGTTATCAAACGTAAGCCAGCGTCTATCTTTGATTATCAGTTCGATGATTTCGAGATTGAAGGCTACGACCCGCACCCCGGTATTAAAGCGCCAGTGGCGATTTAAATCACCTCATATCAACCGGCCCGCGTGGCCGGTTTTCATTTTCTGAAGCACCCTTCCTGTTTTGCTGTAACCCGCTGCAAGCCGATAAATTTCCCCTGAACCCTGCCCGTAAAACGCGGAATCCACGTTCGCGTTGATTTACGTCCCGCAGCATATTACGACCATGAAACGAGAACAGGGTTACACCCTTATTGAAATGCTGGTTGCACTCTCGCTGATGATTATTCTCAGCGGTGGTGGGCTGTACAGCTGGCAGCGTTGGCAGCAGCAGCAGCGTCTATGGCAAACCGCTGGGCAGGTCAGAGACTTTCTGGTCATGCTGCGTAACGATGCGAGCTGGCATCGTCGCGATCGCCTGCCTCGCCTACAGCGCGCGGAGCAAGGGTGGTGTCTGAATGCCCTGAGTGAAGAGGGGACCGACTGTACGGCGCACAGCATTTTTGTATTACGCCCACGTTGGCCGGAAGTGACACTTAACGAGATGACGCCTGGCCTGGGTTTCTATGGTTTGCGAAGCACCGCGTGGCCCGGGCATATCACGCTTAAAAGTAGCGCGGGAAGCTGGAATTTGATTGTCTCCGGCTGGGGACGTGTACGTTTGTGTCAGGGAGGAAGCGACAAATCATGTCAGTAAATCAGCAGGGTTTTTCGTTAGTTGAAGTCCTGATAGCCATGACGATTGGTAGCATTCTGTTGCTTGCGACGGCACGTTTCTTACCTGCACTGCAAGGGGCTATTCTCCGGCAGACTCAGCAGCAGGTGCTTGAAGAGGAAATCTGGCAGCGCCTGTTTACCGTATCCCGACATCTTCAACGGGCAGGTTTTTGTCGGGGAGCCTGTGGTGGTGAAGCTGTGCTTATTGAAAACCAGTGCCTGCGGGTTCGCTGGGACAGCAATCTCAACGGCGTTTGGGAGGATGCCCCTGCTGCCAACTCTGACGTAACGGGTTTCAGGCTAAAGAATGGGGCTCTGGAAACACTACGCGGCGCGACAGATTGTAACGCCAAAGGGTGGGACAAAATGACCGATCCTGATTTCCTTATTGTCGATGAATTCAAGGTACAGCGACATAACATTAGCGGGTTTTCTCCTGAGTTTGAGGTGACCCTTTCCGCACATCTGAAGAGCCGCCCTACAGTTCAGTTGAACGCCAGCCATAGCGTAACAGGGCACAATCTATGAACCGGGAAAAGGGGATGTCGTCACTCATGCTGGTGTTACTGATGCTCGTTCTCGGCAGTCTGATGCTGCAGGGTATCAGCATTCAACATCAGGCCCGGTTGTCGCAGGGAAGTCTGGAAAAGCTGGCACTCCGCGACAGCATGAATGCTGAATCACTGCTCGAGTGGGGGCGTGTGTTCACCTGGCCGCTGCTGCCGATCGTGCAATGCCAGACCCTTTCGGGCTTCTCCGGACGAGTGTGCTTGCGACTTTTCACCGATGGTACTGCGTTGTTGATTGCCAGTTGCAGGCAACAAACCCGGTGGCAAACGGCTTCAGTCAACGGCAATTCTCTACTGTTCGACCGCAACGGCTGGAGTGATTTTTGTCCGCGCAAGGAGACCTCACAATGCCAGAACCCTTGAACCGACAGCAGGGGTTTAGCCTGCCCGAAGTGCTGTTGAGCGTGGTATTGATGATGATGGTGGTGACGGCGCTATCAGGCTTGTACAACCAATTTGCTGTCGGCGCCGCACAGTTGAATCTTTATCGACAACTTTGGCGGGAAGGATGGAGCCACAGCCAACTGCATACCGCCGCGATGCCCGAAGGCTGGCAGCTTAACCGTGTGCAGACAAGCCGGCAAAGATGTGTCAGCATCACGGTAACGATCATCACGCCAGTGGGCCGGCAGGGGCAAATGTCTCGCCTTCACTGCCCACAAAGTTAATGGCTTAACCGCGAGCGTCAGGAGCGAATATGTTACGGGTCTACCACTCCAACCGTCTGGATGTGCTGGAAGCATTGATGGAGTTTATTGTTGAGCAGGACCGGCTTAACGACCCTTTCGAACCTGAAATGGTACTGGTGCAAAGTACCGGTATGGCTCAGTGGCTACAGATGACGCTGTCAAAGCGTTTCGGCATCGCGGCTAACATTGATTTCCCGCTTCCCGCCAGCTTTATCTGGGACATGTTTGTTCGCGTTCTGCCAGAAATCCCCGAGCAAAGTGCCTTTAATAAACAAAGCATGAGCTGGAAGCTGATGACGCTGCTGCCCGGCATGCTTGAGCAGGAAGCATTCACGCCGTTACGCCAGTATCTGTCAGACGATAGCGACAAACGTAAGCTGTTCCAGCTGGCTTCTCGCGTCGCCGATCTCTATGACCAGTATCTGGTTTACCGCCCGGAATGGCTGACCCGCTGGGAAGCTGACGAGCGTGTTGACGGCATTGATGATGCGCAGTGTTGGCAGGCTCCGCTATGGAAAGCGCTGGTGGAGCACACCGCAGCGCTGGGGCAGCCACTCTGGCACCGTGCCAATCTGTATCAACGCTTCATAACCACCCTGGAAAACAGCGAACAGCCGCCAGCGGGCTTACCTTCCCGGGTATTTATCTGCGGGATTTCAGCCCTGCCGCCGGTCTATCTGCAGGCACTTCAGGCGCTGGGTAAGCATGTTGACGTATACGTGCTGTTCACCAATCCATGTCGTTATTACTGGGGCGACATTAAAGATCCCGCGTTTCTGGCGAAGCTTCTGGCTCGTCAGCGTCGGCATCACCGTGAACAGCGTGAGTTGCCCTTGTTCCGCGACAGCCATCAGGCCCCGGCATTGTTTAATGCTGACGGCGAACAGGATATCGGCAATCCGATGCTGGCCTCATGGGGCAAACTCGGCCGGGATTACATCTACCTGCTCGCGGGGCTGGAACGCTATCAGGAACTGGATGCCTTCGTCGATATAGAGCCGGATAACCTGCTGCACAATCTGCAATACGACATTCTGGAGTTACAGAGCAGCGCGGTCGCCGGGCGTACTGCGGAAGAATTTTCCCGTAGTGACAGCAAGCGAGCGCTGGATCCAGACGATCGCAGCCTGAGCATTCATGTCTGTCATAGCCCGCAGCGCGAAGTGGAAGTGCTGCACGATCGCTTGCTGTCGATGCTGGAAGAGAATCAAGATCTCTCCCCGCGTGACATCATTGTGATGGTGTCTGACATTGACAGCTATAGCCCGTTTATTCAGGCCGTATTCGGCAGCGCCAGCGGCGATCGCTATGTGCCGTGGGCTATTTCTGACCGTCGGGCGCGCCAATCTCATCCGGCGTTACAGGCATTTATTACTTTGCTTTCGCTGCCTGACAGCCGATTCGTCAGTGAAGATGTTCTCGCCCTGTTGGATGTGCCTGTCCTGGCGGCTCGTTTTAATATCGATGAAGAGGGTCTGCGTTATCTGAGACTGTGGGTAAACGAGTCCGGCGTTCGCTGGGGCATGGACGACGATAACGTCCGTGAATGGGATCTACCCCCGACGGGCCAGCACACTTGGCGCTTTGGCCTGACGCGCATGCTGCTCGGCTACGCCATGGAAAGCAGTCAGGGCGAGTGGCAGTCAATTTTGCCGTATGATGAGTCCAGTGGATTAATCGCCGAACTTGTGGGTCATCTGGCGTCGTTGCTGATGAAACTGAACCAGTGGCGCCTGCGCCTGACGCAAGAGCGGGCTCTTTCTGACTGGTTGCCTGTCTGCCGTGAAATGCTCAACGATTTCTTCTTGCCGGATCCGGATACTGAAGCGGCACTGGCGCTGATTGAACAGCAGTGGCAGGGCATTATCGAGCAGGGTCTGGAATCTCACTATGGTGAAACCGTTCCGCTGTCTCTGCTGCGTGACGAGTTGGCGCAGCGCCTCGATCAGGAGCGTATCAGCCAGCGTTTCCTCGCAGGCCCGGTGAACATCTGTACTTTGATGCCAATGCGTTCTATTCCGTTCAAGGTGGTTTGCTTGCTGGGCATGAACGACGGCATTTATCCACGCGCACTTGCGCCATTGGGCTTTGATTTGATGAGTCAGAAACCGGTACGGGGCGATCGTAGCCGCCGGGATGATGACCGCTATCTGTTCCTGGAAGCGTTGATGTCCGCCGAGCAAAAACTGTATATCAGCTATATCGGCCGGTCTATTCAGGATAACAGCGAGCGCTATCCGTCAGTGCTGGTGCAGGAGCTGGTCGATTATATCGGCCAAAGCCACTGCCTGCCTGGCGACGAAATGCTCAACTGCGATGCAAGCGAGCAGAGGGTGAAAACCCATATTCTCCATCAGCACAGTCGAATGCCGTTTGATGCCGTCAACTTCATGCTGGGCGAGAAGCAAAGCTACGCCCGCGAATGGCTAAAAGCGGCGAGCCTGGAAGGTGAAGCACAAAGCGAATTTATCCAGCCTTTACCGCCAGTGTCTATCGAGACGCTGCCTTTCGAACAGCTCCAGCGTTTCTGGCAGCACCCTGTACGGGCGTTTTTCCAGATGCGCTTGCAGGTGAATTTCCGCATTGAAGAGAACGAAATTCCTGAAACGGAGCCGTTTACCCTCGAAGGTCTGTCACGCTATCAGCTAAATCAGCAACTGGTGAATACGCTGGTGGAAGAGCAGGACGCCGGCCTGATGTTCCGTCGTTTTCGTGCCGGGGGCGAGCTGCCGTACGGTGCTTTTGGTGAAATTGCCTGGGACGATCAGTGCCAGGAGATGCAAGCGCTGGCCGACCGGGTCAGTGCCCAAAGAAAGTCCGGGAAAAGTCTGGAAATTGATCTGCACTGTGACGGGATCAATATCACTGGCTGGCTCCCGCAGGTACAGTCAGACGGCCTGCTGCGCTGGCGTCCGTCCTTACAGAATGTCTCGCAGGGAATGCAACTTTGGCTAGAGCATCTTGTCTACTGCGCCAGTGGCGGAGAAGGTGAAAGCCGCCTGTTGCTGCGTAAAGAAGGTGAGTGGCGCTTCCCTCCGCTGGCCGCGCAGGAGGCAATGCAATATTTATCCGAGCTGGTGGCTGGATACCGTGAAGGTCTGTCTCAGCCACTACTGTTCCTCCCTGAAAGTGGAGGGGCGTGGCTGAAAGCCTGTTATGACAGCGAAAATAATGTCATTTTATGGGATGAACAAATACAACAGAAAGCGCGCAGTAAGTTCATGCAAGCCTGGGAAGGCAGTATGGTGATTCGCGGTGAAGGGGCCGATGTTTGGTACCAGCGCCTGTGGCGAACCCTTGAACCTGAAAGCGTTGAAGCGATTATTACGCAAGCAGAACGTTACCTGCAGCCTGTTTTTCGTTTCCATCAGTCATAGTCGCTGTATAAAAATTGCGCAGATATCGGGATTCCATTATCATGCGCAACGTGTCACGGACTGATGTTTATACTCGTCATACTTCAAGCTGCATGTGCGTTGGCTACACCTGCTCACCCCAGTCACTTACCTGAGTAAGCTCCCGGGGACTCATAGGTTTGCCGTCTTCCTGCAACTTGAATTATTTAGAGTTTACAAGTGAGGCTGCCATTCAGAGCAGCACAGAAGTTTGTTAATGATGAGGTCCGTGAATGCCCCGCAGCACTTGGTTGAATGTCGTATTTATCGTTTTGTTCGCCTTCTGGGCGCCTATGAGTCAGGCCGACAATGGATGGCAACCGATAAAGGAAACCATCCGCAAAAGCGAGAAAGACCCCCGTCAGTATCAAGCGATTAAGCTTGATAACGGGATGGTTGTGCTATTGGTTTCCGACCCACAGGCGGTGAAGTCGCTGTCTGCGCTGGTGGTGCCAATTGGCTCGCTGGAAGATCCGGATTCCCATCCAGGGCTGGCTCATTTCCTCGAACATATGACGCTGATGGGGTCCAAAAAATACCCGCAGCCGGATAGCCTCGCTGAATATCTCAAAATGCACGGCGGCAGCCACAATGCCAGCACCGCACCTTATCGCACCGCGTTTTATCTCGAAGTAGAAAACGATGCGCTGGAAGGCGCGGTCGATCGCCTGGCAGATGCCATTGCCGAACCACTTCTTGATAAGAAATACGCCGACAGAGAACGAAACGCCGTTAACTCTGAGCTGACCATGGCCCGCAGCCGTGACGGTATGCGTATGGCACAGGTGAGCGCCGAAACCATCAACCCGGCGCACCCAGGAGCCCGTTTCTCCGGTGGTAACCTTGAAACTCTGAGCGACAAACCTGGCAGCCCGGTGCTCGATGCGCTGCTGTCGTTCCGCGATAAATACTACTCCGCCAATCTGATGAAAGCGGTTATCTACAGCAATAAGCAGCTGCCAGAACTGGAAAAAATGGCCGCAGAAACCTGGGGCCGCGTACCGAACAAAAACATCACCCGTCCGGAGATTACCGTTCCGGTGGTGACCGATGCGCAGAAAGGCATCATCATTCACTACACGCCAGCGGTGCCTCGCAAGGTGCTGCGCGTCGAATTTCGTATTGATAACAATACTGCGCAATTCCGCAGTAAAACCGATGAGCTCATTACCTATTTGATGGGGAATCGTAGCCCGGGAACGCTGTCCGACTGGCTGCAAAAGCAGGGGCTGGTCGAAGGCATTCGCGCCGATTCAGACCCGGTGGTGAACGGCAACAGTGGCGTACTGGCAATCTCCGCCACCCTGACGGATAAAGGCCTTGCGCATCGTGATCAGGTTGTCGCCGCCATTTTCAGCTACCTCAATCTGTTGCGTGAGAAAGGCGTGGATAAGCATTACTTTGATGAACTGGCTCACGTGCTGGATCTCGATTTCCGCTATCCGTCGATCAACCGTGATATGGATTATGTCGAATGGTTGGCGGACACCATGATCCGCGTGCCGGTCGAGCACACGCTTGATGCGGTCAATATTGCAGACCAGTACGACGCAAAAGCTATCGAGGATCGTCTGGCGATGATGACGCCGCAAAACGCGCGCATCTGGTATATCAGCCCGAACGAGCCGCACAATAAAACCGCCTACTTTGTCGATGCGCCGTATCAGGTCGATAAAATTAGCGGGCAGACCTTCAGTGAATGGCAGCAGGAATCCGCCAAAATTGCGTTGCAGTTACCGACGCTCAATCCGTATATCCCGGACGACTTCACGCTGATTAAGTCTGAGAAGGTCGCCGACAAGCCACAGCTGATTGTCGATGAGCCGGAGCTGCGGGTGGTGTACACCCCGAGCCGCTATTTTGCCAGCGAGCCGAAAGCCGATGTCACCCTGGTGCTGCGTAACCCGAATGCCATGCAAACTGCCCGTAATCAGGTGATTTTCGCTCTGAATGATTATCTGGCGGGTATCGCGCTTGACCAGCTCAGCAACCAGGCCGCAGTGGGTGGCATAAGCTTCTCAACCGGCGCCAATAATGGCCTGATGGTTAACGCCAATGGTTATACCCAGCGTTTGCCGCAGCTGTTTGATGCCCTGTTGCAGGGCTATTTCAGCTATCAGCCAACCGAAGAACAGCTGGAACAGGCCAAATCCTGGTATGCGCAGATGCTGGATTCCGCCGAGAAAGGTAAAGCCTTCGATCAGGCGATTATGCCGGTGCAGATGCTGTCTCAGGTGCCTTACTTCCAGCGCGAAGAGCGCCGTAGTTTGCTGCCGTCCATCACGCTGAAGGACGTGCTGAGCTGGCGTGATGCGCTGAAAGCAGGTGCGCGGCCAGAGTTTCTTATCGTTGGTAACATGACGGCCGATAACTCTGTTTCGCTTGCCCGCGAGGTGCATAAGCAGCTCAACGCACACGGTGCTGAGTGGTGTCGTAACAAAGACATCGTGGTAGAGAAAAAGCAGAACGCCATCTTTGAAAAACCGGGTAGCACCAGTGATTCCGCGCTTGCTGCGGTGTTCACGCCACCAAAAGCGGATGAGTTCAGCAGCTCTGCCGCCAGCGCTATGCTGGGGCAAATTATTCAGCCGTGGTTCTACAACCAACTGCGTACGGAAGAGCAGTTAGGCTACGCGGTGTTTGCTTTCCCGATGAACATCGGCCGTCAATGGGGCGTCGGTTTCCTGTTGCAGAGCAGCGACAAACAGCCCGGCTTCCTGTGGGAGCGTTTCAAAGCCTTCTTCCCGACTGCCGAAGCGAAGCTGCGAGCCATGAAGCCAGAAGAGTTTGCGCAAATCCAGCAGTCGGTGATTGCCCAAATGCAGCAGCCGCCGCAAACGCTGGGTGAAGAGGCTTCAAAGCTCAGCAAAGATTTCGATCGCGGTAATATGAGTTTTGATTCACGTGATAAAGTAGTGGCTCAGATAAAACTGCTGACGCCGCAAAAACTTGCTGACTTCTTCCATCAGACGGTGGTGGAGCCGCAGGGCATGGCGCTTCTTTCTCAGGTCTCCGGTAGCCAGAACGGGAAAACAGAATTTGTTCACCCGAAAGGCTGGAAGGTCTGGAAGAGCGTTAGCGCGTTGCAGCAATCCATGCCGCTGATGAGAGAGAACGAATGACCGAGACCGCCGAGTCCCTAAATCCCCTGCGCTTGCCGTTAACTGGTGAGCGCCTGATTGAAGCCTCAGCGGGCACCGGAAAAACGTATACCATCGCCGCACTCTATCTGCGGCTGTTGCTTGGACTGGGCGGTGAAGCCGCCTTCGTTCGTGCTGTCGATGTCGAAGAGCTGCTGGTGGTGACCTTCACCGAAGCCGCCACTGAAGAATTGCGTGGCCGCATTCGCAGCAACATCCACGAACTGCGCATTGCCTGCCTGCGTAACCGCACCGATAACCCGCTTTATGCCAGCCTGCTTGCCGAAATTCCTGACACTCAACAGGCGGCGGATGTGCTGTTGCTGGCTGAACGACAGATGGACGAAGCAGCGGTGTTTACCATTCACGGTTTCTGTCAGCGCATGTTGAGCCTCAACGCGTTTGAGTCGGGCATGTTGTTCGAACAGCAGCTGATTGAAGATGAATCCCGTTTGCGCTTCCAGGCTTGTGCCGACTTCTGGCGGCGCCACTGTTACCCGCTTCCTCGTGAGGTGGCCGAGGCCATTCATGCCAGCTGGAAAGGGCCGCAGGATCTGCTGAAATCGATCGATCGCTATCTTCAGGGCGAAGCCCCGCAGCTCAAAAAAACGCCATCGGATCAAACACTGATAGCTCGCCATCAGCAGATTGTGGCGCAGCTGAGCGCACTGAAAGCGCAATGGCAGACGGCGGTCGGGGAAATCGCCGATATTATCGAAAATTCCGATATCAACAGAAGCAAGTTCAACCGCGGTAATCAGGGTAGATGGATAGAGAAGATTAGCGCGTGGTCCGAGGCGGAAAATACCGGCTATCAGCTACCCGACTCGCTGGAAAAATTTGCCCAATCGTTCCTGATTTCACGCACCAAACCGGGCGGGAATCCGCCGCTGCATCCGCTGTTCGACACCATTGAAGCGCTGTTGGCGGCACCGCCGTCGCTCAATGATTTGGTCATCTCACGGGCGATGGTTGAAATACGTGAAGCCGTGGCGCGGGAGAAACAGCGTCGCGGCGAGCTGGGCTTTGACGACATGCTGAGCCGGCTGGACGATGCGTTGCAAGGCGAAAGCGGCGACGCGCTGGCGGCCGCTATTCGTCAGCGTTTCCCGGTGGCGATGATCGACGAATTCCAGGATACCGATCCGCAGCAGTACCGCATTTTTCGTCGAATCTGGCGGCAGCAACCTGATACTGCGCTACTGCTGATTGGTGACCCTAAACAGGCAATTTACGCGTTTCGCGGCGCGGATATTTTTACCTACATGCGCGCGCGAGGCGATGTGGCCGCCCATTACACCCTCGACACCAACTGGCGTTCGGCTCCGGGTGTGGTAGAAAGCGTCAATCGTCTTTTTGGCCTGACCGATAACCCCTTCATGTTCCGAGATATTCCCTTTTTACCGGTGAAGCCAGCGCCCAAAAATCAGGGGCTGCGCTTTGAGATGAACGGGGAAGACCAGCCATCAATGAGCTTCTGGCTGATGCCCGGCAACAACGTCAGCGCCGGGGATTATCAGGCGTTTATGGCGCAGATGTGCGCCGGGCAAATACGCGACTGGCTGAGTGCCGGTCAGCGTGGTGATGCGCTGCTGTGGCGCGGCGAAACATCGCGTCCTGTTCAGGCCTCAGACATTACCGTCCTGGTGCGTAACCGACAGGAAGCGGCGCTGGTGCGTGATGCGTTGAATGCGCTGGGCATTCCATCGGTGTATTTATCCAACCGCGACAGCGTATTTGAAACACCGGAAGCACAGGAGCTGTTGTGGCTATTGCAGGCAGTGCTGGCCCCGGAAAGGGAAAGTAGCCTGCGCACCGCGCTTGCCAGCTCACTATTTGGTCTGAATGCGCAGGACATTGAGCGCCTGAATCTAGATGAGCTTGCCTGGGATGCGCTGGTGGAAGAGTTCAGTGAGTATCGCCAGCTCTGGCAAAAGCGGGGCGTGATGGCGATGCTGCGTGCGCTGATGGCGGCGCGTAATATCGCGGAAAATTTACTGGTGACTCATGGCGGTGAACGCCGTCTGACCGATATTCTGCACCTCAGTGAACTGTTGCAGGAAGCCGCCGGGCAACTCGAAAGTGAACATGCGCTGATGCGCTGGTTGGGGCAGCAGATTGGCGGCCCGGACAGCGGATCTTCGAGCCAGCAAATGCGTCTTGAAAGCGACAAACACCTGGTGCAAATCGTCACGGTGCATAAATCGAAAGGGCTGGAGTATTCGCTGGTCTGGTTGCCGTTTATCGCCCGCTATCGCAAACAGGATCAGGCGTTTTACCATGACCGGACTTCCTTTGCGGCGGTGCTCGATTTGCACGATGGTGAGGAGAGCCTGGAACTCGCCGAAGCTGAGCGTCTGGCGGAGGATTTACGCCTGCTGTACGTGGCGCTGACGCGTGCGATTTGGCACTGCAGTTTAGGCATTGCACCGCTCAGCCCGCGTCGCAGCGATAAAGCCACCGACACTGAATTGCACCAAAGTGCGCTGGGCCGCCTGGTTCAAAAAGGTGAAGCCAAAGACGCCGCGGGCCTTGAAGCCTGTCTGCGTGAACTCTGTAACGAACACATTGCCCTGCATACCCCGACGCTCCCGGAAGGGGGACGCTGGCAGGCGATTACGCCTGAAATGCCGGAGCTGCGTGCCAGAGAGATGCAGCGGCGCATCGTCGACGACTGGCGAGTCACCAGCTATTCCGGTCTTCAACAGAGAGGGCACAGCGTGGCGCAGGATCTGCTGCCGCGTCTGGATATCGACGCCGCGGGCGTGGCTGACGTTTCTGACGAACCGGAGCTGACGCCCCATCACTTCCCGCGCGGGGCATCGCCGGGCACCTTCCTGCATAGCCTGTTTGAAGAAATCGATTTTACGCAGCCGGTCGATGAACTGTGGATGCAGGAACAGCTTGAGCGCAACGGCTTTGAGACCAAATGGGCGCCGATATTAACGCATTGGCTGACCACCGTGCTGCAAACGCCGCTCCCCGGCGCAGACATTTCCCTGAACCAGCTCACGGCCAAAAATAAGCAGGTTGAGATGGAGTTCTATCTGCCGATTGAACAACTGCTGATGCCGCAGGAACTGGATGCGTTAATCCGTCAGCATGACCCGCTTTCAGTGGGCTGCCCGCCGCTCGACTTTCGACAGGTGAACGGCATGCTGAAAGGCTTTATCGACTTGGTGTTCCGTCATGATGGACGTTATTACCTACTCGACTACAAATCCAACTGGCTCGGCGAAAACAGCGAGGCTTACACCCAAGCCGCGATGGCGCAGGCGATGCAGTCGCACCGCTACGACCTGCAATATCAACTTTATAGCCTCGCGCTGCACCGTTATCTGCGCCATCGGCTGTCGGATTATGATTTTGACTCTCACTTCGGCGGCGTGATTTATCTGTTCCTGCGCGGCGTGGACGGCGGCGAAGGCGGTCAGGGGATCTTTACTACCCGGCCCGATCGCGCCCTGATCGATGGACTGGATGCGCTGTTTGCGGGCGATGCACAGGAGGTGATGTGATGACCATGGAAGCTCTGTTGATGGAAGCGGCACAGCAAAAACTACTGCGTCATTTGGACGTACAGTTTGCGTTGATGGTCGCTGAGCACGACACGCCGGGCGTGATACTGGCTGCGGCGTTGCTCAGTCGTGATGCCGGAGACGGTCACGTATGCCTGCCGCTTTCGCGTTTCCATGCTGATGAACAGGCCACCGGGCGAGCACAGGCACTCTGGCAGCAGCTGTTTGCTCTGGCTGGTCCCGTGAATGACATTGAAACACAGCTGCTGGCCTCTCCGGCTGTCAGTGATGGCGCGCAAGCGACGCCGTTAGTGCTGTGCGGCGGCCGCCTGTATCTCAATCGCCTGTGGCGCAATGAACTCACGATTGCCCGCTTTTTCAGTCAGACCGAACCGCAAGCGTCCGGAGATGATGCGCTGCTGGGCACCACGCTCGCGGCATTATTTCCCCCAACGGATGAGGTCGACTGGCAGAAAGTCGCCGCGGCTGTGGCGCTGACTCGCCGGATCTCGGTGATCTCTGGCGGCCCCGGCACCGGGAAAACCACCACCGTGGCGAAACTGCTGGCGGCTTTGATCCAGACTAATACCCAACCGAAATGCCGTATCTGCCTGGCCGCCCCAACCGGTAAAGCCGCTGCGCGTCTGACGGAGTCGCTGGGCTCTGCCCTGCGGCAGCTGTCGTTAACCGATGAACAGAAAAAACTGCTACCTGCGGAAGCGGGCACGCTGCATCGCCTGTTAGGCGCGCAGCCGGGCAGCCAGCGCCTGCGTTATCACGCGGGAAACCCGCTGCATTTGGACGTGCTGGTGGTGGATGAAGCGTCGATGATTGACCTGCCAATGATGGCACGGTTAATTGCGGCCCTCCCGGTACACGCCCGAGTGATTTTTCTTGGCGACCGTGACCAGCTGGCGTCGGTGGAAGCCGGCGCCGTGCTGGGTGATATCTGTGCCTGGGTGAACGTCGGGTACACGCCGATGCGCGCGCAAGAGCTGAGTCGACTGACCGGTACCTCTGTACCCGCAGGCGAAGGCACTGAGGCGGGTGCGTTGCGTGACAGCCTGTGCCTACTGCAAAAAAGTTACCGTTTTGGTAGTGATTCCGGCATTGGCCAGCTGGCGCGCGCGGTGAATAACGGCGACGCGAAAGCGATGAAGCAGGTCTTCGCGCAAGACTTTTCTGATATCGCCTTAAAACCGCTGCGCACCACGGAGGAGTACGAATCCATGCTGGATGAGGCTGGCGCGGGTTATGCAGATTATCTGTCGCTGCTAAAAGCGCGCGCGGAGCCTGCTGATATCCTGGCTGCCTTTTCGCAGTATCAGGTTCTCTGTGCGCTCCGTGAAGGGCCGTACGGCGTGAGCGGGGTGAATGAACAGCTTGAACAAATGTTGGCCCGTAAACGGCGCATCCATCTGTCGCGACACTCGCGTTGGTATGAAGGGCGCCCGGTGATGATTGCCCGCAACGACAGTGCGCTGGGGCTTTTCAATGGTGATTTAGGGATTGCGCTCGACCGGGGAACCGGGTTGCGCGTGTGGTTCCCGATGCCGGATGGCAGCATTAAATCCGTGCAGCCGAGCCGTTTGCCGGAGCATGATACCGCGTGGGCCATGACGGTACATAAATCGCAAGGCTCGGAATTCAATCATGCAGCGCTGATTTTACCGTCTCAAAGCGTGCCGTTGGTGACGCGAGAGCTAGTATATACGGCGATCACACGTGCCAAACAGCAGCTTTCACTGTACGCCGACCCGGCACTGCTGGCACAGGCAATCACCGTCAGAATCGAACGACGCAGCGGGCTGGCGGCGCTATTCGCGCAGTTGGGATAAGCTTTTTTATCTATTACCCAAAATACGTCGAGTTACATCAATACGGTCAACAAAGATGCAGCTCGACGTATGAATGGATATCAGGTCAGATCGGCCATTAACACTTTCGATTTGCGCTGATAGTTGTACATTTCTTTTTTACTTTCCGGCAGCAAATCCACTTCCACAGGCATAAACCCGCGTTCCTGGAACCAGTGAATGCTGCGGGTCGTCAGCACAAACAGTTTGCTGAGGCCCATCTGTCTGGCCTGCGCAGCAATGCGCTCTAGCAGCACTTCTCCGCGCGATGAGCTGCGGTAATCCGGATGTACCGCCACGCAGGCCATTTCGCCAATGCGTTCTTCCGGGAATGGATACAGCGCAGCACAGGCGATGGTGGTGTTATCGCGCTGAATCACGGTGAACTTGTCGATTTCCATTTCCAGCTGCTCGCGAGAGCGGCGCACCAGAATCCCCTGTTGTTCCAGCGGCTCGATAAGTTCGAGGATCCCACCGATGTCATTGATGGTGGCGCGGCGAATTTGTTCGGCGCTTTCCATCACGATTTGGGTGCCGATACCGTCGCGGGAGAACAGCTCTTGTAACAGCGCGCCGTTTTCCTGGTAGCTGAGAAGATGGCAACGGCGCACGCCGCTGCGGCAGGCTTTCACTGCGCCACGCAGGAAACGCACGGTGCCAGAGTAATACTCGCCGTCGTTTTCCAGCGTTTCAACACGCGCCTGTGCCTCATTCGGGAACAGCTCGGAAATGATTTCACCCTGGGAATTCAGCACACCCTGTGAAGAGCAGAAGCCAATCATCTTTTCCGCTTTGAGCTTAATGGCGAGTTGGGTGGCAATCTCTTCTGATGTCAGGTTGAAGCTTTCCCCGGTCACGGAGACGGCCACTGGCCCCATCAGCACGATGGCTCCGCTGTCGAGCTGACGGTGAATAGCTTCTTCGTCTATGCGGCGAATGCGACCGCTGTGGCAATAATCAATGCCGTCATCGACGCCCAGCGGCTGCGCGATAATGAAGTTTCCGCTTACCACATTGATGTGCGCGCCCTGTAAAGGCGTGTTATTGAGACTCATCGACAGCCGGGCAGTTATATCGAGTTGTAACATTCCGGCAGCCTGTTTCACCATGTCTAGTGTTTTGGCGTCAGTCACGCGAGTCTTTTTGTGATATATCGGCTCGTGATGATGGTCCGCCAGGTTGGCGTCAATTTGCGGACGCGCGCCATACACCAGCACCAGGCGAATCCCCAGACTGTGAAGAAGGCCTATGTCATTGACGATACTTGAGAAATTCTCATGCTCAATGGCTTCTCCACCGAGCATAATGACAAACGTTTTGCCGCGATGGGCGTTAATGTAGGGAACAGAATGACGAAATCCCTCAACCAGTTCGGTTCTACGTTCCTTCACCACAGTACAACCTCGATGCATGATTATTCGTAATTATTGTATTTTTATTCTGTTTTGCATCTCAGTGCAAGTATCAATTTCAAAGAATGTCCTCAATAAGTCAGTTAGAAATTAGAACGAATCAGGATTGTTTACCCTTTTATAGATGACAGTTTATGCGGGTTTAGTTAAAGTTTTCGGTCAAACCAGCCGTATAAATTGCTAAATTGATTTTTTGCTTGGGAGAGGCATGTCTGGAAGTGAGTCAGGATTAACACGTCGTCGCTTATTAAAAGGGGCAGGGGCAATGTGGTTGCTCAGCGTGAGCCAGGTGGGTCTGGCCGCTGAAAGTCGAGTGGTGGCGGTGCGCGTCTGGCCTTCGTCCACCTATACCCGCGTGACGATAGAATCCAGCCATGAGCTGAAATATAAGCAGTTTGCGCTTAGCAACCCTGAGCGGGTGGTAGTCGATCTCGAAGGCGTGAATCTCAACTCGGTGCTCAAAGGCATGAGTGCGCAGATCCGCGATGACGATCCGTATATCAAATCTGCGCGCGTCGGGCAGTTCGATCCGCAAACCGTGCGCATGGTGTTTGAGCTTAAGCAAAACGTCAAACCTCAACTGTTTGGCCTGGCTGCGGTCGCGGGCTTTAAAGAACGTCTGGTGATGGATCTTTACCCGTCCACGGCGACGGAAGTGCAGGATCCTCTGTTGGCGCTGCTGGAAGATTACAACAAAGGCGACTTGGATAAACAGGTTCCGCCAGCCCAGAGTGGCCCACAGCCGGGTAAAGCAGGGCGCGACAGGCCGATTGTTATTATGCTCGATCCAGGTCATGGCGGTGAAGACTCCGGCGCAGTGGGGAAATATCACACCCGCGAGAAAGACGTGGTGCTGCAAATCGCCCGTCGCCTGAAGGCGCTTATCGAGAAAGAAGGCAACATGAAAGCGTATATGACGCGTAATGAAGACGTGTTCATTCCACTGAAAGTGCGCGTGGCCAAGGCACAGAAACAGCGCGCCGACCTGTTTGTCTCGATTCATGCAGATGCGTTTACCAGTCGCCAGCCGAGCGGTTCATCGGTGTTTGCACTCTCGACCAAAGGGGCCACCAGTACCGCGGCAAAATATCTGGCAAAAACTCAGAACGCCTCGGATCTCATCGGGGGTGTCAGTAAAAGCGGCGATCGCTACGTCGATCACACCATGTTCGACATGGTGCAGTCTCTGACCATTAACGACAGCCTGAAATTTGGTAAAGCGGTACTGGGTAAACTCGGCAAAGTGAACAACTTGCATAAAAATGGGGTTGAGCAGGCCGGGTTTGCCGTACTGAAAGCACCGGATATCCCATCGATTCTGGTTGAGACCGCGTTTATCAGTAATGTCGAAGAAGAGCGTAAGCTTAAAACTGCAACCTTCCAGCAGGAAGTGGCGGAGTCGATTCTGGCTGGGATCAAAGCATACTTTGCTGATGGGGCGACGCTCGCGCGACGTGGGTAAGTTCATCAGGAAAGAAGAGAGTGGCGCCGGAAGGCGTCATTTTTTTAGCTTTTGGGTGGGATTGCTGAATTTTAGAGACAAAAAAACACCCGTTAAGGTGCTTAATATTTCATGAAGTGGTTGCGGGAGCCAGATTTGAACTGACGACCTTCGGGTTATGAGCCCGACGAGCTACCAGGCTGCTCCATCCCGCGTCCGGTTGTTTACCCTCAAATCAGGTAAACCTTCTACTTCATATTATGTGTTGGTTGCGGGAGCCAGATTTGAACTGACGACCTTCGGGTTATGAGCCCGACGAGCTACCAGGCTGCTCCATCCCGCGTCCGATTGTTCACCCTCAAATCAGGTAAACCTTCTACTTCATATTATATGTTGGTTGCGGGAGCCAGATTTGAACTGACGACCTTCGGGTTATGAGCCCGACGAGCTACCAGGCTGCTCCATCCCGCGTCCGATTGTTCACCCTTCCATCAGGTAAACCTTTCTACATACTTTTTATATATCTTAATTGGTTGCGGGAGCCAGATTTGAACTGACGACCTTCGGGTTATGAGCCCGACGAGCTACCAGGCTGCTCCATCCCGCGTCCGTGGAAGCGCACTATACGCTGGTCGCGTTTTGATGCAATCCTTTTTTGCAGAAATCATGAAGAGAGTATAAAAACGCTACAGGTAGCGTATTTTTTGCTCAAAATGGGTCGTGTGGCACGTTATCACATTTCAATAGCCCTGGCGGTTTGTTATCTTCATCACGCATTCAGCAGATGAAAGAAGATGAGAGACCATGAAAGGACGTTGGACAAAAATTCTGGCAACAGGTGCGCTGATGACGATGCTCGCGGCCTGTTCCTCCAAACCGACCGATCGCGGTCAACAATATAAGGACGGAACGTTCAACCAGCCTTTTTCCCTGGTGAACCAGCCGGATGCCGTTGGCGCACCGATTAACGCCGGTGACTTCTCCCAGCAGGTTAACGAGATACGTAATGCATCGCCGCGCCTTTATGGTAGCCAGAGTGGTGTGTTCTCAGCTATTCAGCAATGGCTGCAAGCCGGGGGCGATACCCGCACCCTGAAACAGTATGGTCTGGACACCTGGCAGATGCAGGGCGCAGATAACTACGGCAACGTGCAATTCACCGGCTATTACACGCCAGTCGTAGAAGCACGCCACACGCGTCAGGGTGAGTTCCAGTATCCGATTTACCGGATGCCGCCGAAACGCGGCCGTCTGCCGTCCCGCGCGGAAATCTACGCGGGTGCGCTGAGCGACAACTATATAATCGCCTACAGCAACTCCCTGATGGATAACTTCATCATGGACGTGCAGGGCAGCGGATACATTGATTATGGTGATGGCTCCCCGCTTAACTTCTTTAGCTATTCCGGTAAAAACGGCTGGCCGTATCGCAGCATCGGTAAAGTGCTTATCGACCGCGGTGAAGTGAAGAGAGAAGATATGTCGATGCAGGCCATCCGTCACTGGGGCGAAACCCACAGCGAAGCGGAAGTGCGTTCTTTATTAGAAGCGAACCCGTCGTTCGTATTCTTTAAACCGCAGTCCTTCGCGCCGGTGAAAGGGGCGAGCGCGGTCCCGCTGATCGGCCGCGCGTCCGTCGCATCGGATCGCAGTGTTATCCCACCGGGAACCACCTTGCTCGCCGAAGTGCCACAGCTGGATAATAACGGTAAGTTTAACGGGCACTATGAACTGCGCCTGATGGTGGCGTTGGATGTTGGTGGCGCAATTAAAGGTCAGCACTTCGACATCTATCAGGGTATTGGCGCAGACGCCGGCCATCGTGCTGGCTGGTACAACCATTACGGTCGCGTTTGGGTGCTGCGTGGCGCACCAGGTGCCGGGAACGGTAATGTCTTTAGCGGTTAACAAGTAGTTTGAGGTTTTATGTCAGTGGTTCTTAGCGATGCCTGGCGCCAGCGTTTTGGCGGCACGGCACGTTTATATGGTGAAAAAGCGCTGCAGGTGTTTGCCGAAGCGCACGTGTGCGTCGTTGGTATCGGCGGCGTAGGCTCGTGGGCGGCGGAAGCGCTGGCGCGTACCGGTATCGGCGCGATGACACTGATTGATATGGACGACGTTTGCGTCACCAATACCAATCGGCAGATCCACGCGCTCGGCGGCAACGTCGGGCTCGCTAAAGCCGAGGTGATGGCAGAGCGTATTCGTCAGATCAACCCGGAATGCCGCGTCACCGTCGTCGATGATTTTGTGACGCCGGATAACGTTGCTGAATATATGGGCGTGGGCTTTAGCTACGTGATTGACGCCATCGACAGCGTGCGTCCAAAAGCGGCGCTGATCTCATACTGTCGTCGCTACAAAGTGCCGCTGGTCACAACCGGCGGGGCAGGCGGGCAAATCGATCCGACCCAGATCCAGGTCGCCGATCTGGCGAAAACGATTCAGGATCCGCTGGCTGCAAAACTGCGCGAGCGTCTGAAAAGTGATTTCGGCGTGGTGAAGAACGGCAAGGGCAAGCTGGGCGTAGACTGCGTGTTTTCTACTGAAGCGCTGGTGTATCCGCAATCTGATGGGTCTGTGTGTGCGATGAAAAGTACAGCTGAAGGGCCGAAGAGAATGGATTGCGCCTCCGGCTTTGGTGCGGCGACGATGGTGACCGCAACGTTCGGATTCGTCGCGGTGTCCCATGCGCTGAAGAAAATGTTAGCGAAGGCGGAACGCCAAAGTTAATCCGATCGCGCGGCGTTGAGTACTGCGTCGCGCAGCGCGTTTAGCCCCTGATTGCGGGACGCACTGAGCTGGGCGCGCAGTCCTAGCTCATCGAAAAACGTCAGCGGATCGCACTCCAGCAGTTGATCAACGCTTTTGCCTTCAATGGCCGTCAACAGCACGGCTAATAATCCCCGAACGATCCTGCCTTCGCTGTCGCCATAAAAATGCAGGATGCCCTGCGGCAGACGCGTGTGGCCGAGCCAGACACGGTTTTCACATCCGACAATTTCTTCAGCTGTAGCCTTCAATTCATCCGGCAGAGCAGGAAGCTGTCTCCCGAGCAGGATCAGCTGACGGTATTTGTCTTCCCACTGGTTCAGCGGGACAAAAATCTGACGCAATGTCTCTTGCGTGACGGTTGTGCCGAACGGGTGTCCGGCGAGAGCGGGGTTTGTCATTTAATCCACCAGTAAATCAAGAGCGCGGTCAACGGCGTTCACCAGCGCATGAACATCTTCCTGCGTATTATACGGTGCAAATGAAGCGCGCAGAGTGCCGCTGACGCCTAACGCCGCCAGTAACGGTTGGGCGCAGTGCTGTCCGGCGCGCAGGGCGATGCCGTACTCCGCCAATAATGTCACCATGTCGCTGTGATGCACGCCGTCGAAATCGAACGCCAGTAGGCTGGAATCCTGACAGCGGAATGAGCGAAAGCCGGGGCGGCGCGAGAGTTCTTCTTCGGCAAGCGTCGCCAGCCCGCGACTCCAGCTTTCCGCCTGCACAATATCGATTTCATTCAGCCATTCCAGTGCGGCGCTGAGTCCAATGACGCCAGCGACGTTGGGTGTTCCTGCCTCGAGACGATACGGCACCGGCTGGGTTTTGAATCCGTCGAAAGTGACTTCGGTGATCATTTTGCCGCCGCCGAGCCATGGCGTCATGTCGTCCAGCAATGCCTGTTTACCGTACAGTGCGCCGATGCCGGTCGGGCCATACAGCTTGTGACCGGAAAAAGCATAGAAGTCGATATCCAGCGCCTGAACGTCAGCCGGGAAATGCACCACTCCCTGGGCGCCATCAACCATAACCACCATGCTAGCGGCGTGAGCCAGTTGGATTGCGCGCGCAAGATCCGGACAGCCGCCGGTGACGTTGGACATCTGGCCCAGAGCCAGAATGCGGCTTCGGGAGGTGATTAATGAGGGAAGCTGTTCTACGTCCGGCAGGTGGTCTGCGCCCAGCGGCAGCTTAATGACCTGCGCGCCGGTTTGTTCCGCCACCATCAGCCACGGAACGAGATTCGCATGGTGTTCAGCCTCGCTGACAATAATTTCATCGCCAGGTTTGAGGCGTGGACGGGCGTAACATTGCGCGACCATGTTGATGGCCTCGGTAGTGCCGCGAGTCCAGACAATGTTTTTGCCATCAGGAGCGTTAATCAGCGCGGCGACCTGCGTGCGGGCCTCCTCATAGCGCGCAGTCAGTTTTTGCGCGGCGGCAAACTGGCTACGGTGTACGTTGCCTGCGCTCAGGCTGTAAAACTGCTGGCTGGCGTCAATAACGGTCTGCGGTTTTAGCGCGGTGGCGGCGCTGTCGAGATACACCCCGGCATCGCTCAGTGCCGGAAACTGGGCGCGAAACTGCGCCGGGTTGAATGCGTTCATGGTTTTCCTCATTCCAGTTCTGGGGATCGTCGCGCATATTTCGCGGCAGGGCAAGGACAGGAATAACCCTCGGAATTCTCCGGTATTTGTGGCGAAGTGCTGACAGTGCGTTATGCTGAATTATGTTAGGCGATTGTTTTAGCCTGTTAATTGAAGCTTTGAATCCAGCATTAAACGCTAAAGGAGAAAAACATGAATAAGACTGCCGCAATCATTTCTGCCTGTATGCTGACGTTTGCCCTGAGTGCCTGTTCTGGTCCCAACTATGTGATGCATACCAATGATGGTCGTACCATTATCGCTGATGGTAAGCCGCAAACGGACAATGATACCGGGATGATTTCGTATGAAGATGCGAACGGTAACAAGCAGCAAATCAACCGTACCGACGTGAAAGAAATGGTCGAGATGGATAACTAACGCTTGAATTTAAAGCAAAAAAAAGCACCGCAATATGGCGGTGCTACATTAATCACTATGGACAGACAGGGTAAATGTACAGGAAGTGAAAAGGGGGTAGTCTCGCTACCGAGGTCTGAACTCCAGACCAATTGCAAACACAACAACACAACATCACAACCGTAAGCCAAAAGCCCATCAGAACACGCATTCCGAAAAAAGCTTCTCGTTCCGGCTCAGGAAGTGCCGCCACTATAGGTATTTGCTGGTAGAAGCTCAACGGACAAATTATAATGGCTCAGATAAAAAAAACTAATGGGTTACATGATGTAATCTGATTGTTAAAACTAGTTAACATCTAAGCTAAAACAACCATGTCGAAGCGTTTACCACCTCTGAATGCATTACGTGTATTTGATGCCGCCGCCCGCCATCTCAGCTTCACTCGCGCTGCCGATGAGCTCTTTGTGACTCAGGCCGCAGTAAGCCATCAGATCAAGTCACTCGAGGATTTCCTGGGATTGAAACTCTTTCGCCGCCGCAATCGTTCGCTTTTGCTGACCGAAGAAGGGCAGAGCTATTTCCAGGATATCAAAGAGATCTTTTCGCAATTAACCGAAGCAACGCGTAAACTGCAGGCCCGCAGTGCCAAAGGCGCATTGACGGTCAGTATGTTGCCAAGTTTTGCCATTCAATGGCTGGTGCCGAGACTGGCAAGCTTTAACTCAGCTTATCCGGGAATCGACGTCAGGATCCAGGCTGTGGACCGTCAGGAAGACAAGCTGGCGGACGACGTCGACGTGGCGATTTTTTATGGGCGCGGTAACTGGCCCGGTCTGCGTGTCGAAAAATTGTATGCAGAATACCTGCTCCCCGTCTGTTCGCCGTTGTTACTCACCGGTGAGAAGGCGTTGAAGACGCCTGCGGATCTGGCGCAACATACGCTATTGCATGATGCTTCTCGTCGTGATTGGCAAACGTATACTCGCCAGTTAGGCTTAAATCATATCAACGTTCAACAGGGACCGATTTTCAGCCACAGCGCGATGGTGCTGCAGGCGGCTATCCATGGACAAGGGATCGCACTGGCCAACAATGTGATGGCGCAGTCCGAAATTGAGGCGGGCCGTTTGGTCTGCCCGTTTAATGATGTGCTGGTCAGCAAGAACGCGTTTTACCTGGTTTGCCATGACAGCCAGGCGGAATTGGGTAAAATAGCCGCATTCCGCCAGTGGATACTGGCGAAGGCGGCAAGCGAGCAAGAAAAATTCCGCTTCCGTTACGAACAATAAATGAATTTAGGGTAATGACATGACCAGTCGCTTCATGCTGATTTTTGCCGCTATCAGTGGCTTCGTTTTTGTTGCCTTGGGTGCGTTCGGCGCACATGTTTTAAGTAAATCGCTCGGCGTAGTTGAAATGGGCTGGATCCAGACCGGTCTCGAATATCAGGCGTTCCATACCCTGGCGATTTTCGGTCTGGCGGTCGCTATGCAACGCCGGATCAGTATTTGGTTCTACTGGAGCAGCGTATTTATGGCGCTGGGAACCGTATTTTTCAGCGGCAGCCTGTATTGTCTGGCGCTGTCGCATTTACGCCTGTGGGCATTTGTTACTCCGGTAGGCGGCGTATGCTTCCTCGCCGGTTGGGTGCTGATGCTCATTGGTGCTATTCGTTTAAAGCGTAAAGGTATCGCGCATGAATAAGGTTGTCCTCTACAGCCGTCAGGGTTTTGAGAAAGAGTGCGCAGCAGAGATTTCTGACAAGGCGTCTCGCCTTGGCGTATTTGGTTTTGCCCGAGTTAAAGAGAACTCGGGCTATGTGATTTTTGAGTGCTACCAGCCGGATGATGCGGAGAAATTGATCCGTGAATTGCCGTTCAGCTCACTGATTTTCGCCCGTCAGATGTTTGTGGCCTGCGAACTGCTGACTGACCTTCCGCCGGAGGACCGCATCACTCCGGTGGTCGGGATGCTGATGGGCGTGGTTGAGAAAGGTGGCGATCTGCGTGTTGAAGTTGCTGATACCAACGAAAGCAAAGAGCTGATGAAGTTCTGCCGCAAGTTCACTGTGCCGCTGCGTTCGGCGCTGCGTGAAGTGAACGTGCTTGCGAGCTATGACACGCCTAAGCGCCCGGTGGTGCATGTATTCTTTATCGCGCCGGGCTGCTGCTATGTCGGTTACTCGCTGACGACAAACAACTCCCCGTTCTATATGGGCATTCCGCGTTTGCGTTTTCCTTCCGATGCGCCGAGCCGTTCTACGCTCAAGCTGGAAGAAGCGTTCCACGTCTTCATTCCTGCGGATGAGTGGGAAGAACGACTGGGCAACGGCATGTATGCGGTGGACTTAGGGGCGTGCCCAGGCGGCTGGACCTATCAGCTGGTGAAACGCAATATGTGGGTATCGTCCGTGGATAACGGCCCGATTGCGCAAAGCTTGATGGACACCGGACAGGTGACCTGGCTGCGTGAAGACGGTTTCCGCTATCGCCCAACCCGCAGCAACATTTCGTGGATGGTGTGCGATATGGTTGAGAAACCGGCAAAGGTTGCCGCGCTGATGGCGCAGTGGCTGGTCAATGGCTGGTGTCGTGAAACCATTTTCAACCTGAAGCTGCCGATGAAAAAGCGTTACGAAGAAGTGTCGCAGAACCTGGCATACATTCAGGCTCAGCTCGATGAGCACGGAATCAATGCGCAGATTCAGGCGCGCCAGTTATACCACGACCGCGAAGAAGTGACGGTTCACATACGTCGTCTTTGGGCCTCCGTGGGTGGGCGTCGCGACGAGCGTTAAGATATTCGTTCTATGCTATAACCCTCACCCTAACCCTCTCCCTAAAAGGAGAGGGGACCGATCGATACTGCCATCGGAGCCGGGGTGAGGGGACATTACTTCACCAACCGCAGCTGCTGCAAATTCCCATCTAACTGAATATCCGTCTGTAGCCTTGCAATGTCGCGACAGATAAACGCCATCTCCTGATGTTCACCCAGCTTTTTACGCCACTTCTCCGGCACGTCATCCAGATGCTGATAAATCGCTTCGAGCGTTGGAAATTGTGCCAGCAGTTCGGTGGCGCTTTTCGGGCCAATACCCGCCACGCCCGGCACTTTTGAACTGCTGATCCCGGCGAGCCCCCAATAGTCCGGGAGCTGTTGCGGCGTAACGCCAAACTCCTGGGCAATAAACGGTGCGTCGAGCCAGCGTTTCTGGAAGTAATCACGAATGCGAATGGTGGGCGAAAGTAGCTGGCAGTAGCCTTTGTCCGTTGACACAATGGTGGCCTGATGTCCCGCGCCGGCGACTTTCACGGCAAGCGTCGCGGCGAGATCGTCGGCTTCATTGCCGGCAGAGCCCCAGCACCGCACGCCGTGCTGCTCAAAGACACTGCGAATGTTGTCCATTTCCGCATGCAAATCTTCCGGCATCGGTGAGCGTCCGGCTTTGTAATCCGGCAAACGTTGATGGCGCCAGCTCTGGTTGCGGGCTTCGTCGTCAAACACCGCGACGGCGTGCGTCGGCTGGCTGTGTAGGAGCAACTGCTGCAGCGCATGCAGGCAGGTATCCGCGCAGGGTGAACCCTGAACTGCATGAATACGGCGAATGAGATTCAGTGCGTCGACAATAAGCAGATGAACGGCCACGGTTACCCTCCTTGATAGCAATGCGCGTAGGGTAACACCGTGAAGATAATGAGGCTATGTAACGGCGGGAATTCGGGAAGACGCCTCGCAAAACGAGGCGTCTGATGCGCGTTTAATCGCAGGTAACAATCTTCATCGCCAGACCGCCGCGAGAGGTTTCGCGGTATTTGGCGTTCATGTCTTTACCGGTTTCGTACATGGTTTCGATGACTTTATCGAGGCACACGCGCGGCTCGCTGGTACGGCGCAGCGCCATACGCGCGGCGTTGACCGCTTTCACCGAGGCAATCGCATTACGTTCGATACACGGCACCTGAACCTGACCAGCGACCGGATCGCAGGTTAAACCGAGGTTATGCTCCATGCCGATTTCAGCCGCGATGCACACCTGCGTCGGGCTTCCGCCCAGCAGTTCCGCCAGGCCAGCCGCTGCCATTGAACAGGCCACGCCGACTTCGCCCTGACAGCCCACTTCCGCCCCGGAAATAGAGGCATTCATCTTGTAAAGTGAGCCAATCGCGCTGGTCACCAGCATGTAGCGCGCCAGCGAATTCGCATTCACTTCACGGATAAACTTGTCGTAGTACGCCAGAACCGCCGGAACAATCCCGCAGGCGCCGTTCGTTGGCGCAGTCACGACGCGGCCACCGGCGGCGTTCTCTTCGTTTACCGCCAGCGCAAACATGTTGATCCAGTCCACCACCGCCATTGGGTCACTGGTGGTTTTGTCCTGGCTCACTAACATCCTGCGCAATGCGGCGGCGCGGCGCGGCACGCGCAGTTTACCTGGCAGCACGCCTTCAGTAGTGATACCGCGTTCAATGCCGCTGCGCATTACGTCCCACACCGCATTAAAGTGCTGCTCAAGCTCTTCTTTACTGTGTAGAGCCAGTTCGTTTTGCATCATCAGGCCGGACAGCGACAGGCCGCTTTCCTGGCAATGGCGCTGCAAATCGGCGGCGTTTTTGTAGGGATAAGGAACCGAGACCGGCGCGCTGTTGCTCTGGCCGAAATGGTCTTCATCAACGATAAAACCTCCGCCGATGGAGTAATACGTCTGTTTGTAAACGATATTTTCGCCGCTCAGCGCGGTAATGCGCATACCGTTCTCATGCAGGGAAAGATTGTCAGCATGGAAGTTCATGCACTGGTCTACCGGGAACTCGACTTCGTGTTCACCGTTCGCCAGTAGCAGTCTGCCATGCGTGTTCACATCCTGAATGAATGATGGGATTGCATCGATATCAACGGTGTCCGGTAGGTTACCCGCCAGGCCCATGATAATGGCGATATCGGTGTGGTGGCCCTTCCCGGTCAGGGAGAGCGAACCGTAGACATCCACCACCACGCGGGTGATGTCGGTCAGGATCTCGCGTGAAATGAGGTCATCCGTGAATTGTTTACCCGCTTTCATTGGCCCCACGGTGTGGGAACTGGAAGGACCAATGCCGATTTTGAAAATATCGAATACGCTGATCATGATGCGTCCATTGCTAGAAAGAAAAGCGCCGCCCGTAGGCGGCGCGGGGATTAACCGAACAGGGAGTAGAAAATCGCGGAAATGGCGATGAGGCCGATGATGATTACAAACACATTGCTGACGTGGCCGCTGTATTTGCGCATCGCAGGGACTTTCTGGATAGCGTACATCGGCATCAGGAACAGGATCATCGCGATAATCGGACCGCCCAGGGTCTCAATCATACCAAGGATGCTTGGGTTCAGCGTCGCAACAATCCAGGTCGTGACCAACATGAACACCGCAGTCATCTTGTTCAGACGGCTTACTTCAATGGTTTTACCGCGGCTACGCAGAGATTTAATCACCATGCCGTTAAAGCCTTCACGTGCGCCAAGATAGTGGCCCAGGAAGGATTTGGTGATGGCGATGATGGCGATAATCGGTGCCATCCAGGCAATCAGCGGAGCGTTAAAGTGGTTTGCCAGGTAAGACAGAATCGAGATGTTCTGTTCTTTCGCGGAAGCCAGGTCCACCGGAGACAGGCTCAGCACGCAGCTGAACACGAAGAACATTACGGTCAGAACCATCATGATGTGCGCGAAGGCCAGAATTTTGGAGCACTTCTTCTCAGCATCGTCGCCGTACTCTTCGCGTTTTGCCACAGCAAAAGAAGAGATGATCGGGGAGTGGTTAAAGGAGAACACCATTACCGGGATTGCCAGCCACAGAGTCATCCACAGGCCTTTGCCGGTTGTTTCGCTGCTCAAAGACAGCGTTTCCAGCGCAGCGCCGTTCCATTGTGGGATCAGGTAGCACGCCAGCACCATCAGCGCGATAACAAACGGGAACACCAGAATGCTCATCGCTTTAACGATCATCTGCTCGCCGAAGCGCACGATGGTCATCATGCCAATAATCAGAATCAGAGACAGAATGGCACGCGGTGGCGGCGTCATTCCCAGCTGGTGGGTCATGAAGCTTTCAACAGTGTTAGTGATAGCCACACTGTAAACCAACAGGATTGGGTAGATAGCGAAGAAGTACAGCAAGGTAATCAGTTTACCTGCGCCGATACCAAAGTGTTCTTCAACTACTTCGGTGATGTCTTCGCCAGGGTTTTTACCAGACAACACGAAGCGAGTCAGGCCACGGTGAGCGAAATAGGTCATTGGGAAGGCAAGAATTGCCATGATGATCAACGGGATCATACCGCCGACACCGGCGTTGATCGGCAGGAACAGAACGCCCGCACCGATAGCCGTGCCGTAAAGGCCCAGCATCCACATCGTATCCGTCTTACGCCATCCGGTACGACTTTCTGTCGACACTATGGTGCTGGTTTGAATGGTTTCCATCTATATCTCCTGGAGGAAGCAATTTGTCAGTTTTTAGTCAAATCCAATGAAAAAGTTACTGACGGTAAAATAAATTAGTGTGAAACGGGGTTTTCTTATGATTTTTGCCCGTGATTGTTTGCGGCCGGAAAGATACATTTAAGTTATCAATCTATCAGTGATCTCGATCCCAATTGCAATAAAACACTTCAGTAAAGAAGGTTATTAGACCATCCGGCTGCTTTTTTTAATAAAACGGGGATTTATGGGCGCGAAGGCTATCATTGGCAGTATGAAGCAGGAATATTCAGTATCACTAAAACGTATCTTTTGCTGAAAAAAGTGACGTAAGCAGAGATTTAGCGTGCAATAACATAATTTAAATGAATATCTGTCGGTTGCATTGGGTACGCAATCGTTTGGCATTGGAAGGGAAAGAAGGGCGGTTATGCGCCGCCCTGGTGTCAGGAAGAGGGGATCAGGAACAGATTTCGTAGCAGGGAATGTAGGCTGAGCCTGGTAGTTTCATACGATGCTGCGCGACGAAGCTTTGCAGCAGGTTATCCATCCGGCGCATCATTTCGCCGTCACCGTGGATTTTGTACGGCCCGAACTGTTCAATCGCTCGAATGCCCACTTCTTTCACGTTACCCGCCACAATGCCCGAGAAGGCACGGCGCAGGTCAGCCGCCAGCACTTCTACCGGTTGGTCCGGATAAAGTTTCAGATTCGCCATGTTTTCATGCGTCGGTTCGAACGGCTGTTGCAGATCCGGCGCGATACGGATTGACCAGTTGAAGCTGTATGCATCTCCGGTGTCGCGGCGATTCTCTTTTACTAGCGGCATCGCTTTTTTCATCTGACGTGCCACTTCGGCGGCGTCATCCACAATAATGCGGTAATGGCGGCGGGCCGCTTCACCGAGCGTATGCACAATGAAATCGTCCAGCACGCGGAAGTAGTCCTCACTTTCTTTCGGTCCGGTGAGGATAAGCGGCAGAACCTGATTTTTGTTGGCCGGGTTCATCAGGATCCCCAGTAGGTACAGCAGCTCTTCTGCGGTGCCCACGCCGCCTGGGAAGATGATTATCCCATGGGCAAGACGCACGAATGCTTCCAGACGCTTTTCGATATCCGGCATGATGATCAGTTCGTTCACCAGCGGGTTCGGCGGTTCAGCGGCGATGATCGACGGTTCGGTCATGCCGATAAAGCGGCCTTCTCTGTAACGCTGCTGCGCATGGCCAACGGCGGCGCCTTTCATTGGTGCTTCCATTGCACCCGGGCCGCAGCCGGTACAGATGTTCAGTTCGCGCAGGCCAAGCTGAGTGCCGACGCGGCGAGCATAGAGATATTCGTTTTCATTGATGGAGTGACCGCCCCAGCACACCACCATACTCGGTGCTTCACCGACGTGCAGCGCCCGGGCATTACGCAGGATCGAGAACACCAGATTGGTAATGTGGGTCGAACTTTCCAGGTCGAGGTTCGGGAAGCGGACGGTGTTATGGATTTGTCCGTAAACAAACAGAATATCGCGTAAGACGGCAAACAGGTTCGCCTGCAGGGAGCGGATGATGCGCCCGTCAACGAAGGCATCTTCCGGCGGATTAATCAGTTCCAGTTTTACACCGCGCTCGCGGCGCAGCACGTTGATTTCAAAACTTTCAAAGCGGGACAGCAGTTCTTTGCTGTTGTCGGTCAGACTGCCTGAGTTGAGCACTGCCAGTGAACAGTTGCGGAACAACTGATACAAATCGCTGCTGGCGTTGCTTTTCAGCATATCGACTTCCAGCTGCGACAGCATATCCATTGAGCCAAGCGGGCTAATATGTGTAATCAAGTTAACTCCTTACGGGACGAATGACGTCTTCCCTAATGATTACAATAGCCTTGCCGATTAGATTTTAACAAGGAAAAGCGCGACCGAAGCCGCGCTTTATTTTGAAATTATTTATGTTACTGGCGAACCAGGCGACCGATGGCCGGGGCGAAATCGGTATTGCTACGCCACGGGTTGATGTCGAGTCCGCCGCGACGCGTGTAACGCGCGTATACGCTGAGGGTTTCAGGTTGGCAGAAGCGCTGAATGTCATTGAAGATACGCTCGACGCACTGCTCGTGAAACTCATTGTGATGGCGGAAAGAGACCAGGTAACGCAGCAGATTTTCTCGGTTGATTTGAGGCCCACGATACTGGATTTGCACCGAACCCCAGTCTGGCTGATGGGTAATCAGGCAGTTTGATTTCAGCAGATGGCTGACCAATGTCTCTTCTACCACTTTCCCGCAGGCAGCATCCTGCAGGTAATCGGCGCTGAATTCGTAGCTGTCGATTTCGATGTCCTGTTCGTCAATGCAAGCACCGTGGAAATGGGCAATCGGCTGACCTTCCATTTCATCTATACGGTATAACGCGACGGTCACATCGCCCTGGGCGCAATGGCGCAGGTCGCACTCCAGCGTGGCGCGAACCTCTTCCCAGTTGGCGAATCGGGTCTGGTTGAAGCTATTCAGATACAGCTTAAAGCTTTTGGATTCCACCAGATTGATGCTGGTGTCGCTCAGCTCAACGTGGCCGACGGCAACCTGCGGTAATCCTTTTGCATTCAGCCAGGAAAGCTCGTACAGCGTCCAGATATCGCCACCGTGGAAAGGCAGGTTACCGGCGTGCAGACCGAGCGGATCGCGGTTTAAGCTGCGTGGTACCGGTTGCAGCAGGCTGGCGTCATAAATATCGCGATAATCAGTTGATTTACCGAGCGTCAGGCCAGACAGCGCCTGGTGGTTTTCATAAGAAGACATGTTTCACCGTCACAAAGCAGGTAGACTATGGATTGAGTTTATCCTGGTTGACCTGGAGAGAGAAAGCAGTGGATCAGCAGACCGCGAGAGCCTTACAGGCATTTACCCAACGTTATTGCGACGCATGGCAGCAGCGGCATGGCACGCAGCCGCGAAGCGAAGAGTTGCATGGCGTTCCTTCACCCTGTGTGACGACCACCGATGATGACGCGGTCTTCTGGCAGCCTCAGCCGTTCAACCTTGAACCGACTCTGGAAGCGGTTGAAAGGGCGATGGACATTGTGGTACAACAGCCGCTTCAAACTTATTATACCAGCCAGTTTGCCGGTGACATGCCCGCATTGTTCGGCGAGCGCAAGCTTACGTTGCTGCAGGTCTGGAGTCCGGATGATTTTCAGCGAGTGCAGGAAAACCTGATTGGTCACCTGGTCACGCAGAAACGCCTGAAGCTTCCACCAACGTTGTTTATTGGCACGCTCGACAGCGAACTGGATGTGGTTTCCGTCTGTAATCTCACGGGCGAAGTGGTCCTTGAGACCCTTGGCACCCGTAATCGCACCACGCTTTCTGCGTCTGTCGCGAGTTTCCTCACCCATCTTGAGCCTCTTTTGTAATCCATATGCCTGGTGTCCTTGTGAGACATCTCTTACAAACCTTGTGAGAGATCGCCAGCGTGTAAGCCTGTTATTGCCGTTTCGCATGAATACTTTTCTATTCTTATCAAAGAGTTATCGTGAAGAACCTTAGCTTTCATATGAAAATAGACAGGTGAGTTGTCTTATAAGAGTCTTGTAAGACGAAGCGTAATAGGGGATTCTATGTACGTCGACAGGGAGTCGCTAAACGAAACGAACATCAGGATGATGACGTTTCAGCGGGATACACCAGGATGGTGCTGCAAGGATAGGCTTCTGGATCGAAGCGAAAGGATTACGCAGGATGCGTTAAAGGACACCTCCAGGATGGAGAAAGAGAACCGGTCAGGACGCCCGGCGGATCAAGAAGATCAGGACAAACTTACGGATAAGTCAAATCGCATCGGGGTGGTGCGAGCAGGATGCAATAGTTTATGGATGAACAGGTCAGGAGACCATAGGAAAAGTTTTCACGGATGAGCAGGGAGCAACAAAGGTAGCTGGACTGCTGCGAAACGAACCGGGAGCACTGTGCAAACAGTGCTCCCTTTTTTTATTTCCTCGCCACCGATGATATCCTGCGCCACAGATTTTCATTTCGACGTATTTTCCGAGGTTTCCATGACCCATCACGACCACGTTCGCCAGCGCCTGAATGCGATTGAAGCGCAGCTGCGCGAGCATCAGCACTGGCAGGACACCGCGCCTGACGCCAGCGTTTTCGAAAGTACACAGCCTTTCTGCATGGATACGCTGGAGCCACTGGAGTGGCTGCAATGGGTACTGCTTCCACGCATGCACCAGCTGATTGACAATCAGCAGCCGCTGCCGCAGAGCTTCGCCGTTGCGCCCTATTACGAAATTGCCATGGATGCGAGCCATCCTTTCCGCGGCATCATCCTGCCGGAGCTTGAGCAGCTTGATACCCTATTTGCAGGCGTGGACGACTGATGATCGAGATCCTCTATCAGGACGAATGGCTGGTCGCCGTTAATAAACCGTCAGGGTGGTTAGTTCACCGCAGCTGGCTCGATCGCGATGAAAAAGTGGTGGTTATGCAAACCGTGCGTGACCAGATTGGTCAGCATGTTTTTACCGTTCATCGTCTCGACAGACCAACGTCCGGCGTGCTGCTGATGGGGTTATCGAGTGAGGCGGGACGTCGTCTTTCACAGCAGTTTGAGCAACATCAAATTCAGAAACGCTACCACGCCATCGTGCGCGGCTGGCTGATGGAAGAGGAATTGCTCGACTACCCGCTGGTGGAAGAACTGGACAAAATCGCGGATAAATTTGCCCGTGATGACAAAGAAGCCCAGCCTGCGGTGACGCACTATCGCGGTCTGGCTACGGTTGAAATGCCGGTGTCGACCGGGCGTTACCCGACCACGCGCTACGGTCTGGTTGAGCTGGAACCGAAAACTGGCCGTAAGCATCAGCTGCGTCGCCACATGAGCCATCTGCGTCACCCGATCCTCGGTGACAGTAAGCACGGCGATTTGCGCCAGAACCGAAGTGCGGCGGAAAACTTCGGCTGCGATCGCTTAATGCTGCACGCCAGCGAACTGCACCTCACGCACCCGTTTACCGGCGAGCCTCTGGTTATCCGGGCGAGCCTCGATGATGTCTGGATGCAAGCAATGTCACATTTCGGCTGGCGTGGACTTCTCCCCGACGTTGAAAGGGTTGAGTTTACGCCGGACAACGGTCAGGATGACCTCATAACTGAATGATTCAGGGAGAAAAGTAATGGCGGATGTAGGCATTTTTGTCGGCACCATGTACGGAAACGCGCTGCTGGTGGCGGAAGAAGCCCAGACGATCCTCGCGGCTCAGGGCCACAAAGCACAGGTATTTGAAGATCCTGAAGTCAGCGACTGGGAATCCTACCAAGGGAAATATGCGCTGGTGGTCACTTCTACCACCGGCCAGGGCGACCTGCCGGACAGCATTGTGCCGCTGTATCAGGGCATTCTCGATATGTACCAGCCGCATCTGCGCTACGGTATTATCGCTCTCGGCGACAGTACCTACTCGCATTTCTGCGGCGGCGGCAAACGCTTCGATGCGTTGTTGCAAGATCAGGGCGCACAGCGTATCGGCGAAATGCTGATGATCGACGCCAGTGAAGATCCTGAACCCGAAACGGTCTCCAACCCGTGGGTTGAACACTGGGCGACGCTGCTCAGCTGATCCGTTTGCCCTTCAGCCGAAGGGCAAAACCCTCCTCCCATTCCTGAATCCGTGAACCATCCCCCATTCTCCTGGGCATAAGCCTGAAAACACCTTTTATCCACTCCGGAATGCTGTGTTTATGCACGGTGAACCATCGTTGACGCGTTTTTATACTTCTCCTGTCGGTGAATAAAACGTGGCGTGCCACAGAGCAACGTCGCCATAAAAACAAATGTCATTCTGATTACCCTACAGGTTACGTTGTTCAGAATGAGGGAAGCCTCAGGAGCACAACAATGAGTTCACTAAGTCACGCCACGGCGGCCGCTGAAAAGCGGACCAACGCGCGCTACTGGATTGTGGTGATGCTGTTTATCGTCACCTCGTTCAACTATGGCGACCGCGCTACGCTCTCGATTGCCGGGTCAGAAATGGCCAAAGATATTGGCCTGAATCCGGTGGGTATGGGCTACGTTTTCTCCGCATTTTCATGGGCTTATGTGATTGGACAAATCCCTGGCGGCTGGCTACTCGATCGCTTTGGTTCTAAGCGCGTCTACTTCTGGTCGATCTTCACCTGGTCGATGTTCACCCTGTTACAGGGCTTTGTCGATATCTTCCACGGTTTTGGCATCATCGTCGCGCTGTTCACGTTGCGCTTTATGGTGGGTCTGGCCGAAGCGCCGTCTTTCCCCGGCAACAGTCGCATTGTTGCCGCGTGGTTCCCGGCGCAGGAAAGGGGCACGGCGGTCGCCATATTCAACTCCGCGCAGTACTTTGCAACGGTAATCTTCGCACCAATCATGGGCTGGCTGACGCATGAAGTGGGCTGGTCGCACGTATTCTTCTTCATGGGGGGGCTGGGGATCGTCATCAGCTTCCTGTGGCTGAAAATGATCCACGAACCCAACCAGCATCCTGGCGTGAACCAAAAAGAACTGGATTACATCGCTGAAGGCGGGGCGCTGATCAATATGGATCAGAAGAAGACGGCGAAGCAAGTGCCGATGCGTGAGAAGTGGGCGCAGGTAAAACAACTGGTCGGTTCGCGCATGATGATCGGCGTATACCTTGGGCAGTACTGCATCAATGCGCTGACTTACTTTTTCATCACCTGGTTCCCGGTGTATCTGGTGCAGGCGCGTGGCATGTCGATTCTGAAAGCGGGATTTGTGGCATCCATCCCGGCGGTATGCGGCTTTGTAGGCGGCGTGCTGGGCGGGATCATATCCGACTGGCTGATGCGTAAAACGGGTTCGCTCAACGTGGCACGTAAAACGCCGATCGTACTCGGTATGCTGCTGTCGATGACCATGGTGTTCTGTAACTACGTCGATGCGGAATGGATGATCATCGGCTTTATGGCGATGGCATTCTTCGGCAAAGGCATCGGCGCGTTGGGCTGGGCGGTCATGGCCGATACCGCGCCGAAAGAAATTAGCGGTCTCAGCGGCGGCCTGTTCAACATGTTCGGCAATATCTCCGGCATCGTCACCCCGATTGCCATCGGCTATATCGTGGCAACCACCGGCTCGTTTAACTGGGCGCTGATTTATGTCGGCATTCACGCGCTGATTGCGGTCCTGAGCTATCTGGTACTGGTCGGAGATATCAAACGCATTGAGCTGAAACCGGCAACGGAGCGTGTATCATGAATACTCAGGCAAGCCCTGTCATTACTGACATGAAGGTGATCCCGGTGGCAGCGCAGGACAGTATGCTGCTGAACATTGGCGGCGCGCATCATGCTTACTTCACCCGTAACATCGTGGTGCTGACCGATAACGCCGGGCATACCGGCGTCGGTGAAGCGCCCGGCGGGGAAGTGATTTACCAGACGCTGCTAGATGCCATCCCGCAGGTGGTGGGGCAGGAAGTTGCGCGGATGAATCGTGTGGTACAGCAGGTCCATAAAGGAAATCAGGCCGCCGATTTTGATACCTTCGCGAAAGGTGCCTGGACCTTCGAACTCAAGGTTAATGCGGTGGCGGCGCTTGAAGCGGCGTTACTGGATTTACTTGGCCAGGCGCTGAATGTGCCGGTATGCGAATTACTGGGACCGGGCAAACAGCGCGATGCGGTCACGGTGCTGGGCTATCTGTTCTACGTGGGCGACCGTAACAAAACCGATTTGCCTTACTCTGAAGGGCGGCGAGATGGTCACGACTGGTATCACTTGCGCCATCAGCAGGCGCTTTCCTCGAGTGCCGTGGTCAGGCTGGCTGAGGCCGCACAGGACCGTTACGGTTTCAAAGATTTCAAACTGAAAGGCGGCGTTTTGCCCGGTGAACAGGAAATCGACGCCGCGCGAATGCTGAAGAAACGTTTCCCGGACGCGCGCATCACAGTCGACCCAAATGGCGCATGGCTGCTTGATGAAGCTATCGCCCTGTGCAAAGACCTACAGAATGTACTGACCTACGCGGAAGATCCGTGCGGCGCGGAGCAGGGCTTTTCTGGGCGAGAAGTGATGGCGGAGTTTCGTCGTGCGACTGGCCTGCCAGTTGCGACCAACATGATTGCCACTAACTGGCGCGAAATGGGCCATGCTGTGATGCTCAACGCGGTGGATATCCCGCTGGCTGACCCGCATTTCTGGACGCTCTCCGGCGCGGTGCGCGTGGCGCAGCTCTGTGATGACTGGGGTCTGACCTGGGGCTGCCATTCGAATAACCATTTCGATATTTCACTGGCGATGTTTACCCACGTCGGCGCGGCGGCCCCAGGCAAACCGACGGCCATTGATACACACTGGATCTGGCAGGAAGGCGATGCCAGACTCACCCAAAACCCGTTGCAAATTGAGAACGGAAAAATCACGGTGCCGGAAGCCCCTGGGCTCGGCGTCACGCTCGACTGGGCGCAGATGGAAAAGGCGCATGAAGCTTACAAACGGCTGCCCGGCGGTGCGCGTAATGACGCGGTGCCCATGCAGTACCTGATCCCCGGCTGGACATTCGATCGCAAGCGCCCTGTTTTCGGTCGTACTCAATAAAAGGATTGCACGATGACGATTCAACATTCAACGCCAGTGGTGACCTCCATGCAGGTGATCCCGGTTGCCGGACACGACAGCATGCTGATGAATCTGAGCGGTGCCCACGCGCCGTTCTTCACCCGCAATATTGTGATGATTAAAGACAACGCCGGGCATACCGGCGTGGGCGAAATCCCCGGTGGCGAAAAGATCCGTAAAACCCTGGAAGACGCGGCGGCGCTGGTGGTGGGGAAAACCCTCGGCGAATACAAAAATGTGCTGACTGCGGTGCGTAATGCCTTTGCCGATCGCGATTCAGGCGGCCGTGGTCTGCAAACCTTCGATCTGCGCACCACCATTCACGTGGTGACGGGCATTGAAGCGGCGATGCTCGACTTGCTCGGCCAGCATCTGGGCGTAAACGTTGCCTCGCTGTTGGGCGACGGTCAGCAGCGCGATGAAGTCGAAATGCTGGGCTATCTGTTCTTTGTCGGCGACCGCAAACGCACGCCACTGGCTTATCAGAGCCAGCCGGATGACAAATGTGACTGGTATCGCGTACGCCACGACGAAGCGATGACCCCGGATGCGGTGGTGCGTTTGGCGGAAGCCGCGTATGAAAAATACGGTTTCAACGACTTCAAGCTCAAAGGTGGCGTATTAAGCGGTGAAGACGAAGCAGAAGCGGTGACGGCTCTGGCAAAACGCTTCCCGCAGGCGCGCGTGACGCTTGATCCAAATGGTGCGTGGTCACTGGATGAAGCCATCAACATTGGTAAGCAGCTGCGCAACGTACTGGCGTATGCGGAAGATCCGTGCGGTGCAGAACAGGGATTCTCAGGCCGGGAAGTAATGGCCGAATTTCGTCGCGCTACTGGGCTGCCGACCGCCACCAACATGATTGCCACCGACTGGCGGCAGATGGGCCACACACTATCGTTGCAGTCGGTGGATATTCCGCTGGCGGACCCGCACTTCTGGACCATGCAGGGGTCGGTGCGCGTGGCGCAAATGTGCCACGAATTTGGTCTCACCTGGGGCTCGCACTCCAACAACCATTTCGACATTTCGCTGGCGATGTTCACCCATGTTGCGGCGGCCGCACCGGGCAACGTCACCGCCATTGATACCCACTGGATCTGGCAGGAAGGGAATCAGCGTCTGACGAAGCAGCCGTTTGAAATCATAGGCGGCATGGTGCAGGTGCCGTCGACACCGGGGCTGGGCGTCGAACTGGATATGGACCGCGTGATGCAGGCCCACGAGCTGTATCAGAAGCACGGGCTCGGCGCGCGCGATGACGCGATGGGAATGCAGTATTTGATCCCTGACTGGACGTTTGATAACAAGCGCCCGTGCATGGTGCGATAATAAAACTGATGCCGTCACCCGTAAGGACAGCCTATGAAAATCGTGATTGCCCCTGATTCGTACAAGGAGAGCCTGAACGCGCTGGAGGTTGCCAGTGCGATTGAGACGGGCTTCAGAGAGATTTTCCCTACGGCGGAGTACGTGAAAATTCCGCTCGCTGACGGCGGGGAAGGTACCGTGGAAGCGATGGTGGCGGCCACACAAGGGCGTGTGATTACGGTCAACGTGACCGGCCCGCTGGGTTTTCCGGTGCAAGCGTTCTATGGAATCTCCGGCGATGAACAGTCGGCGTTTATCGAAATGGCGGCCGCCAGCGGTCTGGAAAGCGTACCGGTGGAAAAGCGTAACCCGCTGAAAACGACCTCATGGGGAACCGGAGAACTGATTCGTCATGCGCTGGATGCGGGCGTAACGCAGATAATCATTGGCATTGGCGGCAGCGCCACCAATGACGGCGGTGCAGGCATGGTACAGGCGCTGGGAGCAAAACTGCTAACGCGTGACGAGCAGCAGATCCCGCCCGGTGGAGAAGGCCTGGAGCAGCTTGAGCGGATTGATATCAGCGGTCTGGACCCGCGTCTGGCGAGTTGCAGGATTGAAGTCGCCTGTGACGTAACCAACCCACTGACCGGTAAAGAGGGGGCGACGGCGGTATTTGGTCCGCAAAAAGGGGCGACGGAAGCGATGATCTCGCGTTTGGATGACGCCCTAATGCGTTTCGCCACGCTTATCGAACGTGATTTAGATATTCAGGTACTCAATCTGGAAGGCGGCGGTGCGGCGGGGGGAATGGGCGCGGGGCTGTTCGCTTTTTGTGGGGCGACGTTACGACCGGGAATTGAAATCGTGACCGACGCGCTGCATCTGGCTGAAATATTGAAAGATGCGGATTGGGTTATCACCGGCGAAGGGCGGATCGACAGCCAGACCGTACACGGTAAAGTACCCGTCGGCGTCGCGCGAGTGGCGAAGCGCTTTAATATTCCGGTGATTGCTATTGCCGGGAGTTTGACGGATGACGCAGAAGTTGTGCATCAGCACGGTCTGGATGCGGTGTTCAGCGTTATCTACAGCATTTGTACGCTGGAGGATGCGCTGGCGAACGCACGGGAGAATGTGCGGCGCACGGCGCGCAATGTGGCGGCGGTGTTGGAGATCGGCAGACGGTTTCCCCCCTCACCCTAACTCTCTCCTTCAGGGTGAGGGCATCAGCGTACTCCGTCACCCCAAAATCAATTTCGCTTCCCTTGCCACGTTATCCATTTCATCCAGCAGCTCAAGAAACTCCGGCTCCAGTTCGTCTGGCGGAACGCCATTGCGCAGCTGGCCTTCTATCAAATGGCAAAGATTCTTTAAACGCGGCACGCCGCTATAACCACAGCTGCCATGCAGTTTGTGAATCGCGTCCACCAAATCCTCCGGCTTCTCACCCACCAGCTGTTCTTCCACTTTGTTGCGGATTTCTGGCAGGAAATCGATCAGCATATGCAGCATGTCACGCGCCAGATTTTGCTTATTGGCCGCCTGACGCAGCGCAAGCGACCAGTCGAGGGTGGTATTCAGATTCACCGGCGGGTGTGGCTCGCTCACTTCAGGCTGCGTAATGCTCAGCCCTGGCTTATAGCGCAGCAGCAGGTTTCGCAGTTTGCTCTCTTCGATAGGCTTCGCCAGATAGTCGTTCATCCCGGCACTCAGGAGCTTCTCCTTTTGCCCGGCCATGGCATGGGCAGTCACCGCAATCACGGGTGTTTGCTGCTGATGTGGCAGTTGGTGAATCAGTTCGCAGGCGCGAATACCATCCATATCCGGCATCTGGATATCCATCAGAATCAGGTCGAACTGCATCTGTTTGGCGCGGTTAATCGCCTCCTGACCGCTGTCGCACAGCTCAACGTTTTGCACCTGATCTTCCAGCAGCGCGCCGATTAGCTTTAAATTCGCCGGATTATCATCCACCGCCATTACCGTCATACCCAGTCGCGCGGCCTGATTATTGGGAACAGCCAGGGTCTGATTCACGCGACAGTATTCCGTCAGCGCAGGCAGCAAACGGGTGGAGGTTAGCGGTTTCAGCAGACAAGCCGCCGCACCGTTTTGTTTGAGCTGTTCGGCATTCACCTGCGCGTGGCACGGTAGCGCCAGCAGCAGGAAGTCGGTCATGCGATGGGCCTGTCCGAGTTTGTCTGCGTGCATGCTTAAATCACGCATCGATACCGGCACCGCAATCAGCAGAATATCGTAACGGTCTTCCGGCAGCGCCGAGAAGGTCGGGCTGTACACCACCTCCAGCGGCGTAGTCGCCAGAATATCCAGGGTGCACTGTGCGGCGGAGGCGTTTGCTTCGACATAGGCCAGACGTTTACCCGTCAGGCAGGCGGTTGTCAGGCTTTCGGATACTACGTTCGGATTGAGATCCAGATTGATGTGGAACCAGAAAGTTGAACCGCGATTTGGCTGGCTGTGGAAGGAAATATCGCCACCCATTTCTTTCACTAAACGCTGGGTGATCACCAGGCCCAGGCCGGTCCCACCGTGGCGCCGCGAAATGCTGGCATCCGCTTGCCGGAAAGCCTGGAACAGACGCGACTGATCGCGCTCAGGAATACCGATACCGGTGTCGCGGATCTGCACTTCAATTTGCACTTTGGTGTTGCTCAGCGCGCGTTTTTCTACCAGCACGTCAATGTTGCCGTTTTCGGTAAATTTAATTGCGTTTCCGACCAGATTGGTAATGACTTGTTGCAGTCGCAGCGGGTCACCAATGACGTTATCCGGCACGTCGTTTTTGATGTTCAGCGTCAGCTCAAGCCCTTTATCATGCGCTGAATGGGCGAGCAGCGTCACCACTTCATCCAGCGAATTGCGCAACGGGAACGGAATGCTTTCCAGAACCAGCTTACCGGCTTCCAGTTTAGAGAAGTCCAGCACATCGTTGATGATGGCCAGCAGGTTGTTCGCCGAGCGTTCAATGGTATTGAGGTGGTCGCGCTGGGTCGAATTTAGGTCGGTTTTGAGCGTCAGTCGGGTAAACCCAATCACACCGTTGAGCGGGGTGCGCAGCTCGTGTGACATGTTGGCGAGGAATTCAGATTTAATACGTGCTGCTTCCTGGGCGCGTTTCTTCGCCAAATCCAGCTCGACGTTCTGAATTTCCATCTGCTCAAGGGTTTCCCGTAGATCGGACGTGGCCTGGTCGACGTTGTGCTGCATCTCTTCGTGATAGGCCGCCAGCGACATCGCCATCGAGTTGATGCCGTTCTTGAGCATATCCAGTTCGCCGAGCATGAAGCCTTCGACACGACTGTCGAGCTGGCCACGACGAATGCGGTCAACGGTATTCACCATGTTGCGAATCGGGCCGGTGACGTCGCGCATCAGACGCCAGCCGAAAATCAGCGCAATGCCGATACAAAACAGCATCATTACACTGGAGATGAAAATCTCTTTGTATTGTTGCAGCCGCACGGACCGCAGATCGAGTTCCAGCGCTACGTAGCCGAGCGTATTGACCGGCGTTTTGGCTTCCGAAGTTGGCGATTCATCCAGGGAATAACGTTCGGACACAATTGGCGTACGCAAGATCATCGTATCACCACTGCGCGATACGCTGAGGCGGTTCGGTATCAGTGCGCCTTTCGGCAGCTGCAGCTCACTCGGGTCAAGATGGTAGTTGGACGTGACGAACAGCCTGTTGTGCTCGTCATACACCGAAATTGCCCGCACGATGTCAGAATGGCGGCGATGTAAGACGCTAATGAGCTGTCCTATTGATTCACGGTTTTGTAAGTTCATGCCATATTCACTGGAGACCGCGAGCGGTTCAATGATGCTGGCCCCGGCGTCTTCCAGCTGACGCTGCAGATCATGGTAGCGGTGAACGACAAAGAAGATGCTGAGCAGCAAACCGATCAAGACGGTCGGGGCCAGGATCAGGATCATCATGCGCGCACGCAGGCTGTAGTTGGTCATGGAGGTCCGTTATGGGAGAATCAGGGTTAATATACTTCGTGTGAGAAAAATCTCTGAATGGCGCAATTCTACTCTGCAAAACGCCGCGTGACGACGCGCGAGATCATAACCGTGACGGTGAGCGACCTTGACCCTTTCGGTCAGGGGGTGGCGCACCATAACGGTAAAACGATGTTTATCAATGGCTTGTTGCCTGGTGAGGGTGCAGAAATTCGCATCACCGAAGATAAAAAACAGTATGCGCGCGGACAGGTAAAACGTCGATTGAACGACAGCCCGGAACGCGAAAAGCCGCGCTGTCCGCATTTTGGCGTATGCGGTGGCTGCCAGCAGCAACATGCCAGTGTGGCGCTGCAGCAGCGTAGCAAGCAGGCGGCACTGGCGCGCATGATGAAACATGACGTGGACGACGTACTCTCGGCGACGCCGTGGGGCTATCGCCGTCGTGCACGTCTGAGCGTGAATTATCAACCGAAGAGCCAGCATTTGCAGATGGGTTTTCGTAAGGCAGGCTCGAACGATATCGTCGAGGTCACGCAATGCCCTGTGCTGGTGCCCACTCTTGAGGCACTTCTGCCTGCGGTGCGCGACTGTCTGGCGTCGCTTTCGGGTGTTCGTCATTTAGGGCATGTGGAGCTGGTGCAGGCTGATAACGGTCCGCTGATGGTATTACGCCATACCGCACCACTTTCGGCGGCGGATAACGCAAAACTGGAACAGTTTTCGCATTCACACCAGCTGGCCCTGTGGCTGGCACCACAAAGTGATAGCGTTGAACAAGTTAATGGCGAATTGCCTTGGTACAGTTCAGAAGGGCTACGCTTAACGTTCAGTCCGCGCGATTTTATTCAGGTCAACGACGGCGTGAATCAGCGGATGGTAGAAACGGCGCTGGCGTGGCTTGATGTTCAGCCGCAGGACCGCGTTTTGGATCTGTTTTGCGGGATGGGTAACTTTACGCTGCCGCTGGCAAAACGCGCTGCAAGCGTGGTGGGCGTGGAAGGTGTGCCCGCGCTGGTTGCGAAAGGCCAGCAGAACGCAGAACAGAATAATCTGCACAATGTGACCTTCTTCCACGAAAATCTTGAAGAGGATGTCACTCTGCAGGCCTGGGCGAAAAATGGTTTTGACAAAATTTTACTCGATCCTGCGCGCGCGGGCGCACCGGGCGTGATGCAGCATGTCGTAAAATTAGCCCCCGATCGAGTGGTATATGTATCCTGTAACCCGGCAACGCTGGCGCGTGATAGCGAAGTGTTGCTGGCGGCGGGCTATCAAATTCAGCGTCTGGCAATGCTGGACATGTTCCCGCACACTGGGCACCTGGAGTCGATGGTGCTGTTCGAGCACAAATAATGAATCAAGGCTTGTCGAATCCGACAGGCCCGGTCCGAAGAGCCTATCCCGGTAGGCGTAATTGTTGTAGCCAGTTTGGACACGGGCAGCGCGAAAAAACCTGAGCGTACACGTAGTACGTGAAGATTTTGAGCACTGCTCAGGGCCAAAATGGCAAATAAAATAGCCTAATGGGATAGGCTCTAAAGGAGAGGACAATGGTTGCGGTACGCAGTGCACATCTCAATAAAGCTGGTGAGTTTGATCCGGTTAAATGGATAGCAAGCCTGGGAATATCCAGCCAGCAGTCGTGTGAGCGCTTAGCCGAAACATGGACCTATTGTCGCGAACAAACCCTGGGTCATCCTGACGCCGAACTGCTGCTGTGGCGTGGCGTAGAGATGGTCGAAATCCTCTCCATGCTGAATATGGATATTGATTCACTGCGGGCGGCGCTGTTGTTCCCGCTGGTGGTGAGTGATGTGGTCAGCGAAGAAAAGCTGGAGGAAAGCGCCGGTAAATCTATCGTCACGCTTATCCACGGCGTGCGCGACATGGCCGCTATTCGCCAGCTGAAAGCCACCCACAACGATTCCGTCTCCTCTGAGCAGGTCGATAACGTTCGTCGGATGCTGTTGGCGATGGTCGACGATTTCCGCTGCGTGGTCATCAAGCTCGCCGAGCGTATTGCTCACCTGCGGGAAGTGAAGGATGCGCCGGAAGATGAACGCGTGCTGGCAGCGAAGGAATGTACCAACATCTATGCCCCGCTAGCTAACCGTCTTGGTATTGGTCAGCTTAAGTGGGAGCTGGAAGATTACTGCTTCCGCTATCTGCATCCTGAAGAATACAAACGCATAGCTAAACTGCTGCACGAACGTCGTATCGATCGCGAACACTACATTGACGAGTTTGTCGGTACCTTGCGCACCTCCATCAAGGAGGAGGGCGTGAAGGCCGAAGTGTATGGTCGACCAAAACACATCTACAGCATCTGGCGCAAAATGCAGAAGAAGCAGCTGGCGTTTGATGAGCTGTTCGACGTGCGTGCGGTGCGTATCGTCGCCGAACGTTTGCAGGATTGCTACGCGGCGCTTGGCATCGTCCACACCCATTTCCGTCATTTACCGGACGAATTCGACGATTATGTCGCCAACCCGAAACCGAATGGTTATCAGTCCATTCACACCGTGGTGTTAGGCCCCGGGGGGAAAACGGTTGAGATTCAAATCCGTACGCGCCAGATGCACGAAGAGTCTGAGCTTGGCGTGGCAGCGCACTGGAAATACAAAGAGGGCGCGGCGTCCAGCGGCGCGCGCGGTCACGAAGACCGCATTGCCTGGCTGCGTAAGCTGATTGCGTGGCAGGAAGAAATGGCCGATTCGGGCGAAATGCTCGACGAACTGCGCAGCCAGGTGTTCGACGATCGGGTGTATGTGTTTACCCCGAAAGGTGACGTGGTTGACCTGCCCGCAGGATCTACGCCGCTTGACTTTGCCTACCACATCCACAGCGATGTGGGACACCGCTGCATCGGGGCGAAAATCAGCGGTCGCATCGTGCCATTTACCTATCAGCTGCAAATGGGCGATCAGATTGAAATCATCACCCAGAAGCAACCGAACCCAAGCCGCGATTGGCTGAACCCAAACCTGGGCTACGTCACGACCAGCCGCGGACGTTCAAAAATTCACGCCTGGTTCCGCAAACAGGACCGCGATAAAAACATCCTCGCCGGACGTCAGATCCTCGACGACGAACTGGCGCATCTCGGGATCAGCCTGAAGGAAGCAGAAAAGCAACTGCTGCCGCGCTACAACTTCAACGATCTCGATGAGCTGCTGGCGGCTATTGGCGGCGGCGATATTCGTCTCAACCAGATGGCGAACTTCCTGCAGTCGCAGTTTAACAAGCCGAGTGCCGCCGAACAGGATGCTGCCGCGCTGAAGCAATTGCAGCAGAAAACCTACAACCCGCATAGCCGTAAAAAAGATGATGGCCGCGTAGTGGTAGAAGGCGTCGGCAATCTGATGCATCACATTGCGCGCTGCTGCCAGCCCATTCCTGGCGACGAGATTGTTGGCTTCATCACCCAGGGGCGCGGGATTTCCGTGCACCGCGCCGACTGCGATCAGCTGGTGGAGCTGCAATCCCACGCGCCGGAGCGCATCGTTGATGCGGTCTGGGGGGAAAGCTATTCCTCAGGCTATTCGCTGGTGGTGCGCGTACAGGCGAACGACCGCAGTGGCCTGCTGCGCGATATCACTACCATCCTCGCCAACGAGAAGGTCAACGTACTGGGCGTGGCAAGCCGCAGCGATACCAAACAGCAGCTCGCCACCATCGACATGACCATCGAAATCTACAACCTGCAGGTGCTGGGCCGCGTGCTCGGTAAATTGAACCAGGTGCCGGACGTGATCGACGCGCGTCGTTTGCACGGCGGTTAATTTTCTCCGCAATCTGCGCCGCCGGACATCATACGAAAATGTTCGGCGGCGCATTGCTTGCCGGACCTACTTTTCAAGGACTTACCATGACTCAAATCGACCGCCTGCTCGGCATTATGAAACGTCTGCGTGACCCGGAATCCGGCTGTCCGTGGGACAAAGAGCAGACTTTCGCCACCATCGCGCCTTACACCCTCGAAGAAACCTACGAAGTGCTGGATGCCATCAGCCGTGAAGATTTTGACGATCTGCGCGGTGAGCTCGGCGACCTGCTGTTCCAGGTCGTGTTTTATGCGCAAATGGCACAGGAAGAAGGACGTTTTGATTTCAACGATATCTGTGCGGGAATCAGCGACAAGCTAGAGCGCCGTCATCCACACATTTTTGCGGATGCCACCGCCGCGAACAGCACTGAAGTGCTGACGCGTTGGGAACAAATCAAAACCGCCGAGCGTGCGGAGAAATCGCAGCATTCAGCTCTCGACGACATTCCGCACAGCCTGCCGGCGCTGATGCGTTCCCATAAAATCCAGAAACGTGTATCGACGGTCGGTTTTGACTGGACAACGCTGGGCCCGGTACTCGACAAAGTCTATGAAGAAATCGACGAAGTGATGCATGAAGCTAAACAGGCTGTGGTCGACGAAGCAAAGGTCGAAGAGGAAATGGGCGACCTGCTATTTGCTACGGTCAATTTATCGCGCCATTTAGGGGTCAAAGCCGAAGTTGCGCTGCAAAAAGCGAACCTCAAATTTGAGCGTCGTTTCCGCGAAGTGGAAAGGATTGTTGCCGAGCGAGGCCTTGAAATGACCGGGATCGACCTGGAAGCGATGGAAAGTGTATGGCAAGAGGTAAAACGGCAGGAATCTGATCTCTAACAGTTTTTTGCGAACAAGCACTATTTGTGTGATGTTTAAAATGACAAGCGCTTGATTTACGTCAAAAACATTTACCCAAAAGGGGCTATTTTCTCACTCCTTATGTTTGTCTGAGCCTGGAATGGAGACGGAGAATGAATGTTTGTGGCACTCGCCGTGTTCGGGTATACTACTTTCCCGTCTTGGTTATTCCATCATTCCAACCTAACTTCTCAGGTTCAGCATGACAACGAACTATATTTTTGTGACCGGCGGGGTCGTATCCTCTCTGGGTAAAGGCATTGCAGCCGCATCCCTCGCAGCCATTCTAGAAGCCCGTGGCCTTAACGTGACCATGATGAAACTGGATCCGTATATCAACGTCGATCCAGGGACCATGAGTCCTATCCAACACGGGGAAGTGTTCGTTACTGAAGACGGCGCTGAAACCGACCTGGACCTGGGCCACTACGAGCGTTTCATTCGCACTAAAATGACGCGTCGTAACAACTTCACTACTGGCCGTATTTACTCTGACGTTCTGCGTAAAGAGCGCCGGGGTGATTATCTGGGCGCGACCGTCCAGGTTATCCCGCACATCACCAACGCAATTAAAGAGCGCGTCATCGCCGGGGCCGAAGGCCACGATGTGGTGCTGGTGGAAGTCGGTGGTACCGTAGGTGATATCGAATCACTGCCGTTCCTCGAAGCGATTCGCCAGCTGGCGGTTGAAGTAGGCCGTGAAAACACGCTGTTTATGCACCTGACCCTGGTGCCATACATGGCCGCTGCGGGTGAAGTGAAAACCAAACCAACTCAGCATTCTGTAAAAGAGCTGCTCTCCATCGGTATTCAGCCGGATATTCTGATTTGTCGCTCCGATCGTGCCGTTCCTGCCAACGAACGTGCGAAAATCGCTTTGTTCTGTAACGTTCCAGAAAAGGCTGTTATTTCACTGAAAGACGTCGATTCCATTTATAAAATTCCGGGCCTGTTGAAATCGCAAGGTCTGGACGATTATATTTGTAAACGATTCAGCTTGAACTGTCCGGAAGCTAATCTGTCAGAATGGGAACAGGTTATCTACGAAGAAGCTAACCCGGCAGGCGAAGTGACTATCGGTATGGTCGGCAAGTACATTGAACTGCCTGACGCCTATAAGTCAGTAATCGAAGCGCTGAAACACGGTGGCCTGAAAAACCGCGTGACCGTCAACATTAAGCTTATCGATTCGCAAGATGTTGAAACACGTGGTGTCGAAATTCTGAAAGGCCTTGATGCTATTCTGATCCCAGGCGGCTTCGGCTACCGTGGTGTTGAAGGCAAAATCGCCACCGCACGCTTTGCGCGTGAAAACAATATTCCTTATCTGGGCATTTGCCTGGGTATGCAGGTTGCGTTGATCGAGTTCGCTCGTAACGTAGTCGGGATGGTAAACGCCAACTCAACGGAATTTGTGCCAGACTGTAAGTACCCGGTTGTGGCCCTTATCACCGAATGGCGTGATGAAAACGGGAATGTCGAAGTGCGTACTGAGAAAAGCGATCTCGGCGGCACAATGCGTCTGGGGGCTCAGGCCTGCCAGCTCAGCGACGACAGCCTGGTTCGCAAGATGTACGGCGATGAGACCATCACCGAGCGTCACCGTCACCGCTATGAAGTCAACAATATGCTGTTGAAACAGATTGAAGCTGCGGGCCTGCGTATTGCAGGCCGTTCCGGGGATGATCAGTTGGTCGAGATCATCGAGGTTCCGAACCATCCATGGTTCGTTGCCTGTCAGTTCCATCCGGAGTTTACTTCTACGCCGCGTGATGGGCATCCGCTGTTTGCAGGCTTCGTGAAAGCCGCTAGCGAATACCAGAAGCGTCAGGCGAAGTAAAAAAGTTAGAACGGCAGCGCCCCTGATTTGGGGCGTTGTTTGTCTGGAGTTTTAGTTTAACTTGTACTGAGGAAAACCTAATGTCCAAAATCGTTAAAGTCATCGGTCGTGAAATCATCGACTCCCGTGGTAACCCGACTGTTGAAGCCGAAGTACACCTGGAAGGTGGTTTCGTCGGTATGGCAGCTGCGCCATCAGGTGCATCTACTGGTTCCCGCGAAGCTCTGGAGCTGCGCGATGGCGACAAATCCCGTTACATGGGTAAAGGCGTACTGAAAGCTGTTGGTGCTGTAAACGGCCCAATCGCTCAGGCTATCCTTGGCAAAGATGCCAAAGATCAGGCTGGCATCGACAAGGTCATGATCGATCTGGACGGTACTGAAAACAAATCTAACTTCGGCGCTAACGCGATCCTGGCTGTGTCTCTGGCTAACGCCAAAGCTGCTGCAGCATCTAAAGGTCAGCCGCTGTTCGAACACATCGCTGAGCTGAACGGTACCCCAGGCAAATACTCCATGCCGGTTCCGATGATGAACATCATCAACGGTGGTGAGCACGCAGACAACAACGTTGATATTCAGGAATTCATGATTCAGCCAGTTGGCGCGAAATCCCTGAAAGAAGCCGTTCGTATGGGTTCTGAAGTGTTCCATAACCTGGCTAAAGTACTGAAAGCCAAAGGTATGAGCACTGCAGTGGGTGACGAAGGTGGCTATGCGCCAAACCTGGGTTCCAACGCTGAAGCACTGGCTGTAATCGCTGAAGCAGTTAAAGCAGCGGGCTACGAGCTGGGTAAAGACATCACTCTGGCGATGGACTGTGCTGCTTCTGAATTCTACAAAGACGGTAAATACGTTCTGGCTGGCGAAGGCAACAAAGCTTTCACCTCCGAAGAATTCACCCACTTCCTGGAAGATCTGACCAAGCAGTATCCGATCGTTTCCATCGAAGATGGTCTGGACGAATCTGATTGGGATGGTTTCGCATACCAGACCAAAGTGCTGGGCGACAAAATCCAGCTGGTGGGTGACGATCTGTTCGTAACCAACACCAAGATCCTGAAAGAAGGCATCGACAAAGGTATCGTTAACTCCATCCTGATCAAATTCAACCAGATCGGTTCCCTGACCGAAACTCTGGCTGCAATCAAGATGGCTAAAGACGCTGGCTACACTGCTGTTATCTCTCACCGTTCCGGTGAAACTGAAGATGCAACCATCGCTGACCTGGCGGTAGGTACTGCTGCAGGCCAGATCAAAACCGGTTCTATGAGCCGTTCTGACCGCGTTGCTAAATACAACCAGCTGATTCGTATCGAAGAAGCACTGGGTGAAAAAGCACCGTACAACGGTCTGAAAGAGATCAAAGGTCAGTAAGTCTGACTTTCGCTCTTAATAAAAACCCGCTTCGGCGGGTTTTTTTGTTTTAAGCGGCTGACGTTATTTGAAATCGACCGCCATCTGCTGCGGGATTGTCATTCCCTGCGTGGTCTGGAGGCGGCGGGCGATATAGTCGGTAAAACGCGGTGGCTTAGGCATACCAAGGCTCAGCATAAAGTGCACGTTGAGCATCACAAACGCGCCACGCAGCCGCTTGTCTCGCCCTGATGGCCTAAATCTGCGATACTTATTCTTTACTCCCTTCACAGAGATGACTATGCAGTACCCGATTAACGAAATGTTCCAGACCCTGCAAGGCGAGGGTTACTTCACCGGCGTTCCAGCCATTTTTATTCGACTGCAGGGATGCCCGGTTGGCTGTGCGTGGTGTGATACCAAACATACCTGGGACATGCTGGAAGATCGGGAAGTGTCTCTGTTCAGCATTCTGGCGAAAACCAAAGAGAGCGACAAATGGGGCGCCGGTACGCCGGAAGACTTGCTGACCGCTATCACCCGTCAGGGTTGGACCGCGCGTCACGTGGTGATCACCGGCGGCGAGCCGTGCATTCACGATTTAACGCCGCTGACTTCGCTGCTCGAGCACAATGGCTACAGCTGCCAGATTGAAACCAGCGGCACCCATGAAGTGCGTTGTTCACACGCCACCTGGGTGACCGTGTCGCCGAAGGTGAATATGCGTGGTGGCTATGAAGTGTTGTCGCAGGCGCTGCAACGCGCTGATGAGATTAAACACCCGGTAGGTCGTGTGCGCGACATCGAAGCGCTGGACGATCTGCTGGAGACGCTGAGTGACGACAAGCAGCGCGTTATCGCATTGCAGCCGATCAGCCAAAAAGATGACGCGACGCGTCTGTGCATTGAAACCTGTATTGCCCGCAACTGGCGTTTGTCTATGCAGACGCACAAGTACCTGAACATCGCCTGATAAAAACGCCGGGTTTGCCCGGCGCTTTTTCCTTCCTTACGCGTTCGACCAACTCTGAATAGCATCGACCTTATCCAGCTCGCCATGGAACACTGCGTACGATTTTTTCAGAATAGGATCGGTGTACTGAGTCAGTTCCTTAAAGATGCCTTTATTCATCGCTTCGTAACGTGCGGCGTGCGCGGCTACCGGCGTAAACACATCTTTGACCCGCACCATATTGTCGACCGCCTGCTGATAAGACGAATACAACCCCAGACCCACCGCCGTATTGATAGTCGCTCCGAGGCTGGCGCAGCCGTTAATCACGTTGCGTTTGGTTGGCAGGTTAAAGACGTCAGCAAAAATCTGCATAAACAAATCGCTGTTTGAGCCGCCGCCGGTGATGATCACCTGCTTCGCCACATGCTGGCGTTCGTGACACATATTGTCGTAGTTGTTTTTCAGCGTCAGGGCGATGCTTTCCAGAATCGAGCGGTAAATCCACGCGTAATCCATGGTGGCGTTAAAGCCAATCATGATCCCGCGTTTGTACGGCTCCCACGGGTTGGTCAGCCAGTCGAGCACGGTCATCAGGCCGTCGCAGCCCGGTGGCACGTGGCTGGCTTTTTGATTGAGTAAATCTTCCGGCGAAATACCCTGTGAATGGGCATCCTGAATCAGCGAGTCACCGAGCATGTCGCGCAGCCAGCTCACCGTCCACATCCCTTTGCGAATGCCATAACCCTCATACAGCAGGGTTTCCGGAATCGACGACATAATCGGCCAGTACGCCTGCGGGTCTTTTGGTAGCGCTTTACCGTTCATCATCAGCGCGATATAGGTACCCAATGAAATCACCGCAGTTTCATCATCGAGCAGGCCCGCGCCGAGTGCTTCGACCGCTTTATCGCTGGTGCTGCACACCACCGGAAGACCCTGCGGGAAGCCGGTCAGCCTTGCGGCTTCGGCGGTGATGTGGCCCAGAACCGTACCCGGCATTTGCACGTCAAACAGCATCTCACGTGGGATATTAAATTTCTCAAATACCGCCTTGTCGTCGCTCCAGCCCCAGGTTTTATAATCCACCGGCCACTGGCCAAAGTAGTTGGCGATGTTGTCCTTGCGTTCACCGGTTAAGCGGTGCGAGAGATAGCCGGAAAACGAAGTCACATAGGCCACGTCTTTCTGCGTGTGCTCATAGGGACGCGTTACGCGCGCATCCTGCCAGCTAATCAGCGGGGCGGCTGGCGTGCCATCGGCTTTTAACAACGCGCGACAGCAGCGAATCGAGCCGAGACCAATGCCAACAATCTCTTCGGGCTTACCGGCAAACTGGCGCATCAAATCTTTTCCAGCTGCGCACAGTGAGGTCCAGAGGTCGTCGTCAGGATGCTCGACGGTATTAGCATCCGGAGTAAACATCGGTTGCAGCAGGCCTTTGCCTTCGCACACCACGTTTCCCTTGAGGTCATACATCACCACCTTGGTGCTCTGACTCCCGCCATCAATTCCAATGATGTATTGCTTAGACATTGTCCTTCTCCTTTAACATTGCCACCGTCACTCGCCAGCCATTTCGGTTGCCAGCGACGGTACGTTTTCGGACTCACGACTCACGGCACGGATTTTCCTGAACAACAGGAAAGTGAAGACGATAACCAGACAGACCGCGGTCAGGCCCATCAGCCACATATTACGATAGGCCTCGGCGGCGGGCAGGGTATCCTGCCAATGACCGACGATAGGGTAAACAAAGACGTCCGGCAGGAAGCCGACCACCGAGCAAATTCCGACGGTAGTGCCCATAATGAACGTCGGCGTTTTGGCTTCTCCTGGGCAGGCGAAATAGAGTCCACGCGAGGCGTAACAGGTAAAGGCCAGCAGCAAAATAAGGCCAATTCCGACTGCCACCGACTGCGGATGGGTGTTGGTTGCCAGCAATGCCAGTAGCGTCAGGGCGCTAACCACTGACAGGATCTGGATAACGCGCGTCGGTGATTTCACCCGGCTGTAGGTGGTGATAATCCCGCCCAACGGGCCGCAAAATGCACGGAAGATTTTATTGATGACGATCCCCATATAACTCGCCGCTACCAGTGTCATGCCGTACATTTCGGTGAGGTAGTTGGTGGAGTAGCTGAGGATCGCGTAGATGGTATAGACACCGAAGATTATCATGCTGCAATACCAGGTCGTGCTGATGCGCAGCACGGAAAGGATATCGCTGAGTTGGAAGGCTTTTTTCTGCGTTTCTGTTGCAGAAACTCCCTTTTCCACGCCGTCAGTGACGAAGAACCAGCACAGGATCCCCAGCAGAATATAGACCACGCTGTAAATCAGAATCACCGTCTTCAGGCTGTTTGGGTCATCTGCCGCAAAGCGAGAAAAGGCCCACATCGTGAACACTGCCAGCGACATCACGCCGACGCCGCGCAGGCCTTCCATCCAGCCCATGATCTTGCCTTGTTCACTGCTGTCGCCGAGCATCGACGCGGCTTTGATCGACACCGACCACAGCATCAAAATAGTGGTAATAGCGAACGCTACCTGTATCAGCAGCATCATCCACAGCGGCGGGTAGGTCGCCATCACCAGGCCAAGCAGGCCGGTGATAATCATCGCTGAGGTAATCATTTTTCGGTGTGAAAATTTATCGGCAATAATCCCGCTTGGGGCATAAAGAATAATTGCGGTTATTCCGAAAGTACTCATTATTAGTCCGATTTCTGTATTGCTAAATCCCATGAATTTTGCCATGGGTATTTGATAGATATAGCGTAAATAGGCCAGATCAAAACTTACACCACCGCTAAAACTAATAATGGTAAGCGTTATCCAACGGCGCCAGGATGATTGTTGCATAGCACTCTCTCGTATGATTAAGGCTTGTTAGCTGGATGAAAAAAAGACAAAAAAAAAGAGAAAAGTAAGCCGCCCTTTCAGGTGGATTACTTTTCTCATGGTCTCTAGTAATTGGCATAACAAATAACATGGACACGCCGATGCGAGTGTGAGAATAATCACGCTTCTCACTATTTATTATTTTATCAGGTGAATGCCATCTCTGTGATTTTCGTCACGTTTGTACCTTAAAGGCTGTGCTAAAAATCATCTCCAGTTACCAGAGAATATGAGAAAGGTGACTTCCCTCCAGTCGGGGGGAAGTCACCTTTCTTTTTTTTTGCCTAAAGGATTGTGGAGCCAAATATGTCTATTGAGTCGCTTAACGCATTTTCCATGGATTTCTTCTCCCTGAAGGGAAAAACCGCTATCGTCACCGGCGGCAACAGCGGACTGGGTCAGGCATTCGCCATGGCACTGGCAAAAGCTGGCGCAAATTTGTTTATTCCAAGCTTCATTAAGGACAACGGTGAAACCCGCGAACTGATTGAACAGCAGGGTGTGCAGGTTGAGTTTATGCAGGTGGATATCACCGCTGAAGGCGCACCGCGCAAGATTATCGCCGCCTGTTGCGAACGCTTTGGCACAGTAGACATTCTGGTGAACAATGCCGGGATCTGTAAGCTGAACAAAGTACTGGATTTTGGCCGTGCCGACTGGGACCCGATGATCGACGTCAACCTGACGGCGGCATTTGAATTAAGCCATGAAGCGGCAAAAATCATGATCCCGCAAAAGCACGGGAAAATTATTAATATCTGTTCATTATTTTCTTATTTGGGTGGCCAATGGTCGCCTGCTTATTCTGCAACCAAACATGCGCTGGCGGGCTTCACTAAAGCCTATTGCGATGAATTGGGTCAATACAATATTCAGGTGAACGGTATCGCGCCGGGTTATTACGCCACGGAAATAACGACCGCAACCCGCAGTAATCCCGAAACGAATCAGCGTGTATTAGATCATATTCCTGCCAATCGTTGGGGAGATACCCAGGATTTAATGGGCGCAATGGTTTATCTGTCCAGTCGCGCATCTGATTACGTCAATGGGCATTTATTAGTCGTCGATGGTGGATATCTGGTCCGCTAATTTATCAGCAAAGATTAACGAAATTGTCCTGCTTAATTAGGTGGTTTCTGCTGTTTCTTTACGTTTAAATCAGAAAGGAAATGCTATGTCTTTATCCCGCGAAGCAATTGTTGAACAGGTCAAAGAGATCGTTGGCCCTGAGCGAGTGGTCACCGACGAGAACGTGCTGAAGAAAAACAGCGTCGATCGTTTCAGAAAATATGCCGATATCCACGATGTGTTCACGCTGCCCCTGCCTGCGGCGGTGGTTAAACTGGGTTCAACCCAGCAGGTGTCGCAGGTACTGTCGTTTATGAATCAGCATAAGATCAACGGCGTACCACGCACTGGGGCTTCCGCGACGGAAGGCGGACTGGAAACGGTGGTCAAAAATTCGCTGGTGCTCGACGGTTCCGGGATGAACAAAATCATCGATATTGATATCGAAAACATGCAGGCTACCGCGCAGTGTGGCGTACCGCTGGAAGCGCTGGAAAACGCCCTCCGCGCCAAAGGCTATACCACCGGTCACTCACCGCAATCCAAGCCACTGGCGCAAATGGGCGGCCTGGTGGCGACCCGCAGTATCGGCCAGTTTTCCACGCTATACGGGGCGATTGAAGACATGGTGGTCGGGCTCGAAGCAGTACTGCCGGATGGCACCATCACCCGCATCAAAAACGTGCCGCGCCGTGCAGCCGGGCCAGACATTCGTCACATCATCATCGGGAACGAAGGTGCACTGTGTTACATCACCGAAGTGACGGTGAAAATCTTCAAATTCACGCCAGAAAACAATCTGTTCTACGGTTATATTCTTGATGAGATGAAAACCGGCTTTGAGATCCTCCGCGAAGTGATGGTGGAAGGATATCGTCCGTCGATTGCCCGTCTGTATGACGCCGAGGATGGTACTCAGCATTTCACCCATTTTGCCGAAGGCAAATGCGTGATGATCTTCATGGCCGAAGGTAACCCGCGTATGGCGCACGCGACCGGGGAAGGTATCGCCGAGATTGTGGCCCGCTATCCGCAGTGCACCCGCGTAGACAGTAAACTCATCGAAAACTGGTTCAATCACCTCAACTGGGGTCCGGAGAAAGTCGCCGCTGAACGCCTGCAGATCCTGAAAACCGGCAACATGGGCTTCACCACTGAAGTCTCCGGCGACTGGAGTAGCATCAACCAGATTTACGCACGCGTTATCCAGCGTATCCGCAGCGAGTTCCCGCACGCGGAGGACATCACCATGCTCGGTGGTCACTCGTCTCACAGCTACATCAACGGCACCAACATGTACTTCGTGTACGACTACAACGTGGTGGACTGCAAGCCAGAAGACGAAATCGACAAGTACCACAACCCGCTAAACAAAATCATCTGTGAAGAGACCATCCGCCTTGGCGGTTCGATGGTGCATCATCACGGGATCGGTAAACACCGCGTGCACTGGAGTAAAGCGGAGCACGGCACCGCATGGACACTGCTGGAAGGGCTGAAAAAACAGTTCGATCCGAACGGCATCATGAATACCGGAACTATCTATCCGATTGAAAAATAACGGCTATGACGGCTTCTCCTCTGGGGGAGCCGTTCTTTTCCTGAAGGGGGAGCCATGAGCGCGTCACCCGTACGTATGGACGATCTGCCGCTAACCCGCTTTCACTGGCGTATTGCCGGGCTGACATTTGGGGCTCACCTGACCGACGGCTACGTGCTGGGCGTCATTGGCTACGCGATTATCCCGCTTCAAACACAAATGAATCTGACGCCGCTGCTGGAAGGGCTGATCGGCGGTTCTGCGCTGTTCGGGCTGTTTCTCGGTAGTCTGATCCTCGGTTGGGTTTCCGATCACATTGGCCGCCAGCGGATTTTCACTTTCAGCTTTTTGTTGATCACCCTCGCGTCTTTCCTCCAGTTTTTCGTGACTTCGCCGGAACAGCTGATTTTCCTGCGGGTGCTGATTGGCTTCGGCCTCGGCGGAGACTACTCCGTCGGCCACACCCTACTGGCAGAATTCTCGCCGAAGCGCTATCGCGGCATGCTGCTCGGCGCATTCAGCGTGGTGTGGACCATTGGTTATGTGATGGCGAGCGTGGCGGGTCATGCGTGGATCAACAGCGAACCCGAAGCCTGGCGCTGGTTGTTGGCCTCTGCGGCGTTACCCGCGCTGGCGATAACTTTACTGCGCATGGGCACGCCAGAATCCCCACGCTGGTTGATGCGGCAGGGCCGAATCGGCGAGGCACATGCGGTAGTGCGGCGTTTTCTGGGGGCGAACGTCCTGCCCGGCGATGAAATCGCCAGCGTCACCACTCGTCATATCAGCACGCTTTTTTCTGCGCGCTACTGGCGGCGAACGACGTTTAACAGTCTGTTCTTCATCTGCCTGGTCGTGCCGTGGTTCATGATTTACACCTGGCTACCGACCATCTCCCAGACTATCGGCCTGGAAGATGCGTTAACCGCCAGCCTGATCCTCAACGGTCTGCTGATTGTGGGCGCGCTGTTTGGCCTGGTTCTGACCTGGTTGCTGTCCCGGCGCCAGTTTTTAATCAGCAGTTTCCTGCTGTTGGCGGCCACGTTGACGGCGCTGGCCTTCACTCCCGCCAGTAATACCACGCTGATTTTGTTGTTGTTTGTTCTGTTCAGCACCACGATTTCTGCGGCGAGTAATCTGGTGGGGATTTTGCCCGCCGAAAGTTTTCCGACCGACATCCGTTCGTTGGGCGTCGGGTTTGCCACGGCGATGAGTCGTCTGGGCGCGGCGATTGCGACCGGACTGTTGCCCATGGCGCTGCTTTCCTGGGGAATGCGCCACACACTTCTGGTGCTGGTTGTCGTGCTGTTAGTGGGTTTTGTTGTTTCGCTACTATGGGCGCCAGAAACCAAAAATCTCACGCTGGTGGAGGCGGCCGACCAGCCGTCAAAGCCTCAGGAAGCGGTGAATGAACATTCTGTTGGCGTTTAAAGCGGAGCCAGATTTGTCGATGCTGGCGGAAGCCGACTGGCAGGCTGCGGCCCGTGGCATCCTTGGGCCCGATCCATCGCTGATGCGACTGATCATGGGCAATGACGAACAGGGCGCGGCGGAATTAATGCTGCAGGTGCGGGATGTCAATCCCGCGCTGACGCTGAATGCCGTCACGCTGGGAGATGAACGCGCATTGCCTGCGCTGCGTCATCTGGCGGCCCTCGGGTTTACCCGACAAACGTTGCTGTTCAGTAAAGAGGATGCGCGTTTTAATCCGGCGTTTGTTGCTGCGCAGCTGGCGATGCTGGTCAGAGAGCAAAACGTAAAGCTGGTACTGCTCGGCAGCCAAAGTAGTGAAGGGCAGAACGGGCAGACGGCGTGGTTGCTGGCGGAAATACTTGGCTGGCCGTGTATTTCGTCAGTATGCGGGCTGAATGTCGACGGTGACGGTTGGATGGTCGAAAGTGAAAACGTGCAGCAGCGCAGCCGCTGGCGCGTTCAGCAGCCCGCGGTGCTGCGAGTCCAGAACCGCGGTCAGATGGCGTGGCGGGTACCGGGAATGCGGGCGCGGCTGGCGGCGACCAAAGCGGAAATTGAACAACGCCAATGCGAACCGGGAGTCGCGACGGCGCTTTCCTGTCTGGCGCTGGAACGTAACATTGTCCGTCGCAGCGGTATTATTATTGATGAGGCCACGCCGCAGGCCGCCGTACAGCGTCTGTGGCGTGAATACCTGGCTGAAAGGATGATACCGTGAGTATCGCGCTAGTGTTACTGACGCCAGAAGATGAAGGCGCGATGGCATTTTTTTTGGCGCAAAACGCGCTGTCGGCGCAGGTTATCTGGCGGGTAAAGGGGGCGACGATTTCAGCTGAATCGCTGTTGCCTGCGCTGGCGTCTGCGTTTCACTCTGCACCTGTCGAAACCGTTATCTTCCCGGCTTCTGTTCAGGGCGATGAATTGGCCACCCGGCTGGCATGGCGCCTGGGTGGAAGCGCGGTTTGTCAGGCGATAAGTTGGGACGCTGCAACACGCTGCGTTCAGAAGGCGGTGTACGGCAATGCGCTGACGGCAACTCTGCGCCCTGAAGGTATTCCGGTGTGCTTGTCGCTGTCGCCGGTCCTTACGCGACAAAACGCGATGCTGCCTGCATATCTTCCGATAAACGATATTCTTCCCGTCGCTGTCGAAGGCGGATTACCGCAGCCGGAAATTCTCAATAAACTGGCACACCCGCTTCAGACCGCCAGCGTCGTGCTGGCGACCGGGCAGGGGGCCACGGATGAGGCATGTGCAAAACTGGCCACCGCACTCAACGCCGAGCCGGGTTTTAGCCGTCAGAGGGTGATGGCCGGAGGCTGCGATGAACAACGGATGTTAGGTATTTCTGGGCAACGCGTTGCGCCCAATGTCTGCCTGGTTGCCGGCGCGTCCGGTGCCTCGGCGTTTATGGCAGGCGTGGCGCAAAGTCGGTTTATCGTGGCAATCAATACCGATGCCGCAGCGCCGGTTTTTGCCGCTGCGGATGTCGGGATTGTGGGTGATGCGCAGATCGTTTTGCAGGCGCTGGTGGAATGCGTTAGCCAGGCTTAGTTCAAGGTTTTCGCCAGTTTCCACACGTCGGTATTGGTGGTGGAAAGCGCCAGCACGCCTGCGGCAATCGCATTGCGGGCATCTTCTTCATCGCACACCAGGCCCCCGGCAATCAGCGGCTGGCGCACTTTTTCCGTGACCCAGTTCAGCACTTTGGGCATACAGCCGGGCAGAATTTCGATGCAGTCGGCATTCGACTGTGCCACCTGTTTATCAATGTTGTGGAATGAAATTGAATCGACGATAAACAGGCGATGAATGCAAAAGTAGCCTTCCGCGCGGGCTGCTTTCAGCATATTCGGTTTGGTGCTGATAATGCCATCGGCCTGCGTCACCAGTTTCAGAAACTGAATAACCACTTCTTTATTCGATGCGCCTTCCAGTAAATCGACGTGGATAAACGCCATTTTCCCGGCCTGCTTTATCTTTTGTACGATGCCGGTGATGGTGCAGATGTTGCCGTAAAGCACTGAGATAAACTGGCAGTCGGAGGCGATGGCCAGCTGCAGACTGGCGTTATCTTTGACCGCGGCGATAACCGGGTTTTGTCTCAGCAGGTGAAGTAGTGGCACGCAAAATCCTTAGATGAATTAGCCAAAACGCAGGGTAATGCCAGCGCCCGAAGGTGGATAGCGCCACGATTGCAGAATGTCGCTGCCTGCGATAAGCCGACAGCAGCCACATTCCAGGCAGTTCTCAAAATGCACTTTTACCCTGCCATTTGCGTCGCGTTGAAACAACCCGGCAGGGCAAACTTTTTCCAGCAGCGCAGCCTGCTCATCGCTGAGCAATTGCCGGAGCTCAATATGTGCGTCGTCGGCAGGATGATAGCCATTCCGGGCCAGGCTTTCGTTTACAGGCATCTCAGGCTCCTCATGATATCTGCGCTCAGGCGCGCATAACCGAAGCGTCGCCCATGATGCAGCAAAATGCGCCACAGCGGCGGATTCACGCTGGCCTCGGCCCGTGTAAGATCGGTCATCACCGCATGAACGAATTCAGGCCATTGGTGATACCCACTTTCTCGCTGCAATAGTGCGGGAACGTCGCGGTAGCGCTGAAGCAGCGGCCATAGCGCGTTACGCTGCAGCGCGCTATCGAACAACGTTTGCAGCGGTTTCTCTGGCTGCTGAAAATGTGCGGTCAGGGCCTGGCTTGCCGCCGTCGCGCTAAGGACGGCGGTATCCATACCCCGGACCGTCACGCCGGTATTAATGCAGGTGCGCAGGGCATCACCGACCAGCAACCAGCCTTCTCCGGCCCGCTGCAACGGCACGCTGTTCAGACCGCCTTCCGGAACCAGATGCGCCGCGTACTCCAGCGTTTCAGCACCACGAATCAGCGGGCGAATCATCGGGTGCAGTTTCAGTTTGGCCAGCAGCGAAGAGGCCGTTCCCGGGCCGTTTTGCAGTGAGGCCAGCGGCGCAACAATACCCAACGACAGCGACTGTTGCTGGGTATAAAGGAATGCTCCGGCCGGTCTGGTGCCACACATGTGCCCGCTGAACAGCCAGGCCGCGCCTTCGTCATCTTCAAGATGGAAGCGTTCCTGCAACCGCGATTTGTCGAGCGATAGCGTTTCTTTAATGCCCAGCGCCATGTTTTCCAGAGTCGGGCGCGGAGTGAGATTGTGCTGTTCAGCCAGTAAGCTGTTGGCACCTTCGGCCAGCACCACCACTTTTGCCCGCAACACTTCGCTCTCGCACCGCACGCCTCTGATGTGGCCCTTTTCGCGATGCAAAGCGTCCACCGTGACACCGCAGAGCAGTTGCACACCCGCCGCTTCAGCCTGAGCTGCAAGCCACGGATCGAATCGTGCACGTAATACGCTCCACGACGGGCTCAGCGGATGTTGACTGCTCAAGGTGGTGCCGCTGGTGGCGGTCAATAACGAAAAATGTTCGTGAGTGATGCGCCGCTCAAGCGGAGCCGAAAGATGAAAATCAGGAAGGATATTGTCGAGCGCGTAGCTGTAGAGCCTGCCGCCAGAGAGGTTTTTGCTGCCGGGTTGTTCGCCGCGTTCGACAAGCAGAACCGATAATCCCGCACGCGCACAGAGCAGGGCGCAGGTCGAACCTGCTATCCCTGCGCCAATGATAATAAGATCAAAATCTTCCGCCACCCTGCGCTCCTTTTCCTGAGAACGCATAACCCTAACATGGCGGAATTAAACAGAATCAGACCCCTGCCGCAAAGGCAGAAATCACTCGCCGCGATAGACGCAGCCAGCAGTACAGGTTTCTTTGATGGTGATGGCGCTCAGCAGCGGAACGAGCGGCTTCATCTGATCCCAAATCCACTTGGCCAGCACTTCGCTGGTCGGGTTTTCGAGGCCCGGGATATCGTTCAGATAATAGTGATCGAGGCGATCGTAGGTCGGTTTGAACGCCGCTTTCAGTTCGGAAAAATCCATGATCCAGCCCGTGTGCGGATCCACCTCGCCGGTAATTTCCAGACGGACCATAAAGGAGTGTCCGTGCAGGCGACCGCACTTGTGGCCTTCCGGCACATGCGGCAGGTGGTGAGCAGCTTCAAACATGAAATCTTTAAACAGGGTGGTGGACATCGTTAACTCTCGAAAATGCGGAAAAAACCGGCGAATCTTACAGCAAAGTACCTTTTTTCGCATTAACTAAAACCGCCATTAACGGTGAGGGCGTAAGTGGGGGACGAAGGCCGCTGAAAAACACTTATAAATCATAATATTAATTAACCTGTTTTGCCGATAGTTATGACAACTAAAAGCGGTTAGTCCATTTGGTTATTTATTATTTCCAACCCTTATTTAGTGGTTATTATTGCCACCGTTACCCTTGACCAGAATCGAACTCTCTTTTCTGTTTTTGCATGTAAAACAGCTTTGCTACTGGAACATAACGACGCATGACGACACAGGCCCCACCTTCCGCTTTGCTTCCGCTGAACCCGGAGCAACTGGCACGCCTGCAGGCGGCCACCACCGATCTTTCACCGACCCAGCTTGCCTGGGTTTCTGGTTATTTCTGGGGCATGCTCAATCAGCAGCCGGGCAGCGTGATGACCGCCGCGCCTGCCGCCGTTGAAGCGCCAGCCATTACCCTGATTTCTGCATCGCAAACCGGCAACGCCAGGCGCGTGGCTGAACAGCTGCGTGACGATCTGCTGGCAGCAAAACTGAACGTAAAGCTGGTGAACGCGGGCGACTATAAATTCAAACAAATCGCCCAGGAAAAACTGCTGGTTGTGGTGACGTCCACGCAAGGCGAAGGCGAACCGCCGGAAGAGGCCGTGGCGCTGCACAAATTCCTGTTCTCGAAAAAAGCGCCGAAGCTTAACGGCACCGCCTTTGCGGTATTTGGCCTCGGCGACACATCCTACGAATTCTTCTGCCAGTCGGGTAAAGACGTTGACAGCAAGCTGGCCGAACTGGGTGGTGAACGCCTGCTGGATCGCGTCGATACCGACGTGGAATATCAACCCGCGGCAGCGGAGTGGCGTGAACGCATCGTCGAGGTGCTGAAAGCACGTGCGCCGAAAGAGACGCCAGCCCAGGCTGTCGCTTCGGCAACCGGCGTGGTGAATGACATACACTCCAGCCCGTATACTAAAGAAGCGCCGCTGACCGCGTCTCTTGCCGTAAACCAGAAAATCACCGGTCGTGATTCTGAAAAAGACGTGCGCCATATTGAAATCGATCTGGCAGATTCCGGTCTGCGTTATCAGCCGGGTGATGCGCTCGGTGTCTGGTATCAGAACGATCCGGCGCTGGTGAAAGAGCTGGCAGAGTTGGTGTGGCTGAAAGGTGATGAGCCCGTGACCGTCAACGGCCAGACTTTGCCATTGAGCGAAGCGCTGGAATGGCACACTGAGCTGACGGTAAACACCGCCAATATCGTGGAAAACTACGCCACTCTGACCCGCAGCGAATCACTGCTGCCGCTGGTGGGCGACAAAGCCAAACTGCAGCATTACGCCGCGACCACGCCGATTGTCGATATGGTGCGTTTCTCGCCAGCCCAGCTGGACGCTGACGCCTTAATCGGTCTGCTGCGTCCGCTGACGCCACGTCTGTACTCCATTGCCTCGTCGCAGGCCGAAGTCGAAACCGAAGTGCACATCACCGTCGGTGCCGTGCGCTTTGATATCGAAGGCCGCGCGCGTACCGGTGGCGCATCCGGCTTCCTCGCCGACCGCGTAGAAGAAGACGGGGAAATCCGCGTTTTCATCGAGCATAACGACAATTTCCGCCTGCCCGCGAACCCGGAAACGCCGGTTATCATGATTGGTCCTGGCACTGGCATCGCGCCGTTCCGCGCCTTCATGCAGCAGCGTGCGGTGGACGGTGCGGAAGGTAAAAACTGGCTGTTCTTCGGCAACCCACATTTCACCGACGACTTCCTGTATCAGGTGGAATGGCAACGCTATGTTAAAGAAGGCGTCCTGACTAAAATCGACCTGGCCTGGTCCCGGGATCAAAAAGAAAAAGTCTATGTCCAGGACAAACTGCGCGAACAGGGCGCAGAGCTGTGGCGCTGGATTAATGACGGTGCCCACATTTATGTCTGCGGCGACGCCAATCGCATGGCGAAAGACGTTGAGCAGGCTTTGCTGGAAGTGATTGCCGAGTTCGGTGCGATGGATACCGAAACGGCAGATGAATATTTAAGTGAGCTGCGCGTTGAGCGCCGTTATCAGCGAGATGTCTACTAATGAGCGAAAAACATCCCGGCCCTTTAGTGGTCGAAGGTAAGCTGTCCGACGCCGAGCGTCTGAAGAAAGAGAGCAATTATCTGCGCGGTACCATCGCGGAAGATTTGCATGAAGGCCTGACGGGCGGCTTCAACGGCGATAACTTTCTGCTGATCCGCTTTCACGGCATGTATCAGCAGGATGACCGCGATATTCGTGCCGAACGCGCTGAGCAAAAACTCGAGCCGCGCCATGCGATGATGCTGCGCTGCCGCCTGCCAGGGGGGATTATCACCACCAGACAGTGGCAGTCGATCGACACGTTCGCCGAAAACAACACGATTTACGGCAGCATCCGTTTGACCAACCGCCAGACGTTCCAGTTTCACGGCATTCTGAAAAAGAACGTCAAACCGGCGCACCAGATGCTGCACGAAGTGGGCTTAGACGCGCTGGCGACCGCCAATGACGTTAACCGTAACGTGCTCTGCACCTCGAACCCGATTGAGTCTGAACTGCACGCGGAAGCGTACGAGTGGGCGAAAAAACTGTCAGAACACCTGCTGCCGCGCACCCGTGCGTACGCCGAAATCTGGCACGACCAGGAAAAAGTCGCGACCACTGACGAAGAGCCGATCCTCGGTGAAACGTATCTGCCGCGTAAATTCAAAACCACGGTGGTTATTCCGCCGCAGAATGACGTCGACCTGCACGCCAACGACCTGAACTTTGTCGCAGTGGCAGAAAACGGCAAACTGGTGGGCTTTAACCTGCTGGTGGGCGGTGGATTGTCTATCGATCACGGTAACAAGAAAACCTACGCCCGCACCGCGAGCGAATTTGGTTTCCTGCCGCTTGAGCACACGCTGGCGGTAGCCGAAGCGGTGTTGACAACGCAGCGTGACTGGGGTAACCGTACCGACAGGAAAAACGCCAAAACCAAATACACCCTGGAGCGCGTTGGCGTTGAGGTGTTCAAAGCAGAAGTGGAACGTCGCGCGGGCATGACCTTCGCGCCGATTCGTCCGTACGAATTTACCGGCCGCGGCGACCGCATCGGTTGGGTAAAAGGCATCGACAAGAAATGGCACCTGACGCTGTTTATTGAGAATGGCCGTATTTTGGATTACCCGGACCGTCCGCTGAAAACGGGTCTGCTGGAGATTGCTAAGATCCATAAAGGCGATTTCCGTCTGACCGCCAACCAGAACCTGATTGTGGCGGGCGTACCGGAAAGCGAAAAAGCGAAGATTGAGAAACTCGCGCAGGAACACGGTTTGATGGACGCGGTGAAACCGCAGCGTGAAAACTCTATGGCCTGCGTGTCGTTCCCAACCTGTCCGCTGGCGATGGCCGAAGCCGAACGCTTCCTGCCGTCATTCGTCGACAAAGTGGAAGCAGTGATGGAACGTCACGGTGTAGGCGATGAGCATATCGTCCTGCGAGTTACCGGCTGCCCGAATGGCTGTGGTCGTGCTCTGCTGGCTGAACTGGGTCTGGTGGGTAAAGCGCCTGGACGTTACAACCTGCATCTTGGCGGCAACCGCATGGGGACGCGGATCCCCCGGATGTATCGCGAGAACATCACCGAATCGGAAATTCTCGATTCGATTGATGAGCTGGTAGGGCGCTGGTCCAAAGAACGCGAAGCCGACGAAGGCTTTGGTGATTTCACCGTGCGTGCAGGGATCATCCGTCCGGTTCTCGATCCGGCCCGGGATTTCTGGGAATAACGTTTTAATGCCCGGTGGCACTGTGCTTACCGGGTTTACCGGTTTTGTAGGCCGGGCAAACACAGTGTCGCCCGGCAAAACAGGCAAATGAGGTGTCTATGTCCATACTCAATCTGAATGCGCTTAACGCACTGCCAAAAGTCGAGCGTGTGCTCGCGCTGGCGGAAACCAACGGTCAGCTGGAGAAACTGAGCGCGGAAGAGCGCGTGGCCTGGGCGCTGGAAAATCTGCCGGGTGAATACGTACTCTCGTCGAGCTTTGGTATCCAGGCGGCGGTAAGCCTGCATCTGGTGAATCAGTTGCGCCCGGATATCCCGGTTATCCTCACGGACACCGGTTATCTGTTCCCGGAAACTTACCAGTTTATCGATGAGTTGACCGATAAGCTCAAACTCAACCTCAAGATTTACCGTGCAGAACAAAGCCCGGCGTGGCAGGAAGCTCGCTATGGCAAGCTGTGGGAGCAGGGCGTTGAGGGCATCGAGAAATACAACGAAATCAATAAAGTCGAGCCGATGAATCGTGCTCTGGAAGAGTTGAACGGTCAAACCTGGTTTGCAGGCCTGCGCCGAGAACAGTCCGGCAGTCGGGCAAATTTACCGGTGCTGGCTATTCAGCGTGGGGTGTTTAAAATTCTGCCGATTATCGACTGGGATAACCGCACGGTTTACCAGTACCTGCAAAAACATGGCCTGAAATATCATCCGCTGTGGGATGAGGGCTACCTCTCCGTCGGTGACACCCATACCTCCCGTAAATGGGAGCCGGGCATGGCAGAAGAAGAAACGCGCTTCTTTGGCCTGAAACGGGAATGTGGATTGCACGAAGGGTAATAAAGAACCGATGGCAGCGATGCCACCGGATAATCAGATTACGCTTTGCCTGCTTTCCCCGCCTTCGCCAGTTCCTTCACCAGCGGTAGCAAGATTTTTACGACGTCGCGGCCGCGGCGCTCGATGCGGCCAGGCAGCGCTTTGTCGATGTATTGCAGGTTGTCGAGACGCACGTTATGCCAGCTGGTGCCATCCGGGAAGGAGCGGGATTTCGCCCGCTGCTGAAAACCATCTTTTTTGCCGAGTGACCAGTTGGTAGCTTCGACGGAAAGGACCGGGATCCCCGCGTTATCAAACACCTCTGCGTCGTTACAGCAACCCGTGCCTTTCGGATAGTTGGCGTTCAGACCCGGATTGATAGCCGCCTGAATGCCGTGGTTGCGGGCGATGCTGAGTGCGCGATCTCGGGTCAGTTTACGCACCGAGGCTGGTGTTGATTTTCCACTATTGAAATAGAGTTTGTCGCCCACCACCAGATTATCGAGGTTGATAACCAGAAGCGTGTTTTTCCTTTCTGCGGTACTCATGCGCTGCAGCAGGTTGTCTGCGCCCAGTTTGCCTTCCTCTTCACCGCTGGTGGCGATAAAGCGGATGCTGTACTCGGTAGGAATATTTTTTAAACGTTCCGCCAGTTCCAGCATTACGCCCACGCCCATCGCGTTATCGTCGATGCCTTGCAGCGTCAGGCCGCCGAGATTATTTTCGACATCCGCATCACTGTGCGGCGCGTAAGTGTCGAGATGCGCCATGACGATAATTTGCTGGCTGGCTTTGCCTTCATGCGCGGCGATAACCGTGCTGCCGGTGATTTTGTGCCAGTTTTGGCGCTTATCTTTAGGGGTGTAAAGATAGCGGCTGTTAAAGGTGCGAATATCGCTTTCATAACCCATCTGCGCAAACTGCTGGCGCACGTAATCCGCTGAGAGCATTTCAGCCGGGCTGCCGGTCATGCGACCGGGAAAATAAGTGGCGATATAACGGGCTTGCTGGTTGGCAATGGCGCCGGTGGGCGTCGTTGCGGCAAAGGCAGACGCCGTAAAGCATGCGCCTAACGCCAGAGGAACAAGGCGGCGGCACAAGGCGGAAAACATAGTGTGTCCTTACAATGGGGATCAAATAATCACGGCATAGTATGAAACTGTGACCGGGCTAACACAATTTCAAATCTTCCTAAAGTGGCGAAATATCGCGCGTTAAGCACTTTTTGGCATTTGTATTTTCGGGTTGTTATTCCATTGCGGAACTACTCATTCCTTTTCGTAATTTCATTTGCTCAGAGCCTCCCCCTATAGTCCCCCTATGTTGAATGTGAATGAGTTGTAGCGCCGTGGACTATTTGCCTCTTTTTGCTTCCCTGAAAAACCGTCCGGTTCTGGTTATCGGCGGGGGCGATATTGCTGCCCGAAAAATCCTGCTGTTACGGCGGGCCGAGGCAAATGTGCGCGTCGTCGCGCAACAACTCTCCCCTGAACTGGCCGAACTGGCCAATCAGCAGTCTATTGAATGGCTGGCGACCGAGTTCGACGACGCGCAGATAGACCCGGTGTTTTTGGTGATTGCCGCTACTGATGACAGCGAACTTAACCAGCGAGTCTTTGAGGCGGCGAATGCCCGTCAGCGCCTGGTGAACGTGGTTGATAATCAGCCGCTGTGCTCCTTTGTGTTCCCGTCAATCGTCGATCGCTCTCCACTGTTGGTGGCGATTTCCTCCAGCGGAACGGCGCCTGTGCTGGCGCGTCTGCTGCGCGAAAAAATCGAAGCATTGTTGCCGACTAACCTCGGGCGTATGGCGCAGGCAGCGAGCTACTGGCGACATCATATTCAAACGCGTTTGCACACCACGGCCGAACGCCGTCGTTTTTGGGAACGCGTGTTTACCGGACGTTTTGCCAGCCTGATGGTAGCGGGCAATGAAGCCGCGGCCCAGCAGGCGCTAGAAGATGAGCTGAATCAGCCTGAACGCCAGATCGGTGAAATCGTGCTGGTGGGGGCAGGACCGGGCGATGCTGGCCTGCTGACGCTACGCGGTTTGCAGGTTCTCCAGCAGGCCGACGTGGTGTTTTATGATCATCTGGTCAGTGAAGGCGTGCGTGAGCTGGTGCGCCGCGACGCGGAGTTGATTTGCGTAGGCAAGCGGGCGGGCACCCATAGCGTGCCTCAGCATGAAACCAACCGTTTGTTGGTGGAAGCGGCGCTGGCAGGCAAAAACGTGGTGCGCTTGAAAGGCGGTGACCCGTTTATTTTTGGTCGCGGCGGCGAAGAATTACAGGCCGCAGCTGAAGCGGGCATACCTTTCCAGGTGGTACCGGGCGTGACCGCCGCGGCAGGCGCCACGGCCTACGCGGGTATTCCGCTAACCCATCGCGATTACGCCCAAAGCGTGACCTTTGTTACCGGACATTACAAAGCCGACAGCACCCCGTTTGACTGGGCGCACCTGGCGCAAAGTCGTCAGACCCTGGCGATTTACATGGGCACCATGAAGGCCGCCGAGATAAGCCAACAGCTCATCGCCCACGGTCGTGACAGTCAGACCCCGGTGGCCGTTATCAGCTGCGGTACGCGCGCTGATCAGCAGGTGACCGTCGGCACATTACAACAACTCGAAAGCCTCGCGAAAGACGCCCCGATGCCAGCGCTGCTGGTGGTGGGTGAGGTGGTGCAGTTGCATCATCAGCTCGCCTGGTTTCAACACACAACAGACACTGAGGGGTTTAACTCTTCAGTGGTGAATCTGGCTTAGATCTGGCCTTATAAGGAACGGTTATGGACCATAAACGACTCACTCACCTGCGGCAGCTGGAAGCGGAAAGCATCCACATTATCCGCGAAGTGGCGGCTGAATTTTCCAATCCGGTGATGATGTATTCCATCGGTAAAGATTCCAGCGTGATGCTGCATCTGGCGCGTAAAGCCTTTTATCCGGGCACGCTGCCGTTCCCGCTGCTACACGTGGACACCGGCTGGAAATTCCGTGAGATGTACGAGTTCCGTGACCGGACCGCTAAAGCCTACGGCTGCGAACTGCTGGTGCATAAAAATCCGGAAGGCGTGGCGATGGGCATTAACCCGTTCGTTCACGGCAGCGCTAAACACACCGACATCATGAAAACCGAAGGCCTAAAACAGGCGCTGAACAAATACGGTTTTGACGCCGCGTTCGGTGGGGCCCGTCGTGATGAAGAGAAATCCCGCGCCAAAGAGCGTATTTACTCTTTCCGCGATCGTTTCCACCGCTGGGATCCGAAAAACCAGCGTCCGGAACTGTGGCACAACTACAACGGCCAGATTAATAAAGGCGAAAGTATCCGCGTATTCCCGCTCTCCAACTGGACCGAGCTGGATATCTGGCAGTACATCTATCTGGAAAATATTGAAATCGTTCCGTTGTATCTGGCGGCTCCTCGCCCGGTACTGGAGCGCGATGGCATGCTGATGATGATCGACGACGATCGTATTAATCTTCAGCCTGGCGAAGAGATCAAACAGCAGATGGTGCGTTTCCGTACCCTCGGCTGCTGGCCGCTGACCGGTGCGGTGGAATCGAACGCGCAGACATTACCAGAAATTATTGAAGAGATGCTGGTGTCCACTACCAGTGAACGACAAGGCCGCATGATCGACCGCGACCAGGCAGGCTCCATGGAGCTGAAGAAACGCCAGGGTTATTTCTAAGGAGCCGCCATGAACACAACGATTGCACAACAAATTGCCGACGAAGGCGGCGTGGAAGCGTATCTGCACGCCCAGCAACACAAGAGCCTGCTGCGTTTCCTGACCTGCGGCAGCGTGGATGACGGCAAAAGCACCCTGATTGGTCGCCTGTTGCACGATACCCGCCAGATTTACGAAGATCAGCTGTCTTCACTGCACAATGACAGTAAGCGTCATGGTACGCAGGGTGAGAAACTCGACCTGGCGCTGCTGGTGGATGGCTTGCAGGCCGAGCGTGAGCAGGGCATCACCATTGACGTGGCGTACCGTTATTTCTCCACTGAGAAGCGCAAATTTATTATTGCCGACACGCCGGGCCACGAGCAGTACACCCGCAACATGGCGACCGGTGCATCTACCTGTGATCTGGCGATCCTGCTGATGGACGCGCGAAAAGGCGTGCTCGATCAGACCCGTCGTCATAGCTTTATTGCCACGCTACTGGGCATTAAGCATCTGGTGGTGGCGGTGAACAAAATGGATATCGTCAACTACAGCGAAGAGACGTTTAACGAAATTCGTGAAGCTTATCTGACGTTTGCCGGGCAGTTGCCGGGTGAGCTGGATATCCGTTTTGTGCCATTGTCTGCCCTTGAAGGTGACAACGTTGCCAGCCAGAGTGCAAACATGCCGTGGTACAGCGGCCCAACGCTGCTGGAAGTGCTGGAAACGGTTGAGATCAAGCGCACGGTTGAAAGCCAGCCGCTGCGTTTCCCGGTGCAGTACGTGAACCGACCAAACCTTGATTTCCGTGGCTACGCGGGCACCCTGGCGTCCGGCACGGTCAGCGTCGGTCAGCGCGTGAAAGTTCTGCCATCGGGCGTGGAATCTGCCGTTGCGCGAATTGTGACCTTTGACGGTGACTTGCCGGAAGCCGCTGCGGGTGAAGCCATCACCCTGGTGTTGAAGGATGAAATTGATATCAGCCGCGGTGATCTGCTGGTCGACGTGAACGAAACGCTGCCTGCGGTGCAGAGCGCCAGCGTGGACGTGGTATGGATGGCGGAACAGCCGCTCCAGCCGGGCCAGAGCTATGAAATTAAAATTGCCGGGAAGAAAACGCGTGTGCGTATCAACCGGGTTCAGTATCAGGTGGATATCAACAACTTGACCCAGCGTGAGGTGGAGAATCTGCCGCTGAACGGGATCGGGCTGGTGGATGTCACCTTTGACGAACCGCTGGTGCTCGACAAATATCAGCATAATCCGGTGACGGGCGGGCTTATCTTCATCGATCGTCTGACTAACGTGACCGTCGGTGCAGGTATGGTGCGCGAGCCGCAGCAGGAAACGGCCGTTGCGGGCAGCAGCGATTTTAGTGCCTTTGAACTCGAACTGAATGCGCTGGTGCGCAAACACTTCCCACACTGGGGCGCACGCGACCTGCTGGGAGGCAAGTAATGGCGCAGCATGACGAAAACGTCGTCTGGCACCCGCATCCTGTAACGCAAGAGCAGCGCGAACAACTCCACGGTCACCGTGGGGTTGTGCTGTGGTTTACCGGGCTTTCGGGCTCGGGTAAATCGACGGTAGCGGGCGCTCTGGAAGAGGCGCTGCATCAGCATGGCGTCAGCACCTATTTGCTGGATGGCGATAACGTTCGCCACGGCCTGTGCAGCGATTTGGGCTTCAGCGATGACGAACGCAAAGAGAATATTCGTCGGGTAGGTGAAGTGGCGAACCTGATGGTAGATGCGGGTCTGGTGGTGTTGACGGCCTTTATTTCGCCGCACCGTGCTGAAAGGCAGATGGTGCGTGACAGGGTCGGCGCTGGTCGGTTTGTGGAAGTGTTCGTCGACACGCCGCTGTCGGTGTGTGAAACCCGCGACCCGAAGGGGCTGTATAAAAAAGCCCGCGCGGGTGAACTGCGCAATTTCACCGGTATTGATTCGGTTTACGAAGCGCCGGAAAAGGCCGAAATTCATCTTGATGGCGAACAATTGGTAACAAATTTGGTTAACCAATTATTAGACCTGCTGAGACAGGGCGATATTATCAGATCCTGAGACCAGGCCGGTCTTCCGGCTAGTCAGGAAACAGGATTTGATATGCGCAATACCCAGAACATTACCATTACTCGTACAGAGCCCATGAGTATCGAAACCGAAGAGACCACCTGGTCTTTATCCGGTGCGGTCGTGGGTTTTGTTGCATGGCTATTGGCGCTGGGCATTCCTTTTTTGTTTTACGGCAGCAACACGCTGTTCTTCTTCCTCTACACCTGGCCTTTCTTCCTGGCGCTGCTGCCCGTCTCCGTCGTTATCGGCATTGCGCTGCATTCGCTGATGAACGGCAAACTCCTCTACAGTATTGTGGTGACACTGATAACAGTCGCGGCGCTATTTGGCCTGCTGTTCCTGTGGCTGCTGGGTTAGTCGTGGGCGGAAGTACGTTCGTTTCTATTGAGGCCTACGACTCAACGGGCAAAATGTGGTACATTCCCCGCGATATGCGGCATCGTCCGCAGGCCAGGGTAGAGCACTCCGGCAAGTTATGGGATGATGATGCCGTTTTTCAGGGGGCAGGATGGGTAAATTAACGCTGCTGTTGCTGGCATTGCTGGTCTGGCTACAGTACTCGCTGTGGTTCGGCAAGAACGGTCTTCATGACTACAGTCGCGTCAACGATGACGTGGCGGCTCAGCAGGCAACAAACGGCAAACTTAAAGCGCGCAACGATCAGCTTTTCGCCGAAATTGACGATCTCAACGGCGGTCAGGAAGCTATCGAAGAACGCGCTCGCAACGAACTCAGCATGACTCGACCGGGCGAAACATTTTATCGTCTGGTGCCGGATGCGTCTAAACGCAATCAAGGGCAGAATCAGGGGTCGCGGCAGAACAATCAATAAACTCAAGCCAGGATAATCGCATGGCAGCCACTTTTCCGGGCGTTTGCGCCGTGGTGCCGGCAGCCGGATTTGGCCGCCGTATGCAAACGGAATGCCCGAAGCAATATCTCTCAATCGGTAACAAAACGATTCTCGAACACGCGGTCGCCGCTTTGCTGGCGCACCCGCGGGTTGAACGCGTCATTATCGCCATCAGCGACGGTGACGCCCGCTTTCAGCAGCTCCCGCTCGCTAACCATCCACAAATCACCGTCGTTGAAGGTGGCGCCGAGCGTGCCGATTCCGTGCTGGCTGGCCTGAAAGAGGCTGGTGAAGCGCAGTGGGTGCTGGTGCACGATGCGGCGCGGCCGTGTTTGCATCAGGATGATTTAGCGAACCTGATGGCGCTAAGCGAAACCAGCCGCGTGGGGGGGATTTTGGCAGCACCGGTGCGGGATACCATGAAGCGCGCCGAGCCGGGTAAAACGGCGATTGCCCATACCGTTGACCGAAACGACCTCTGGCACGCACTGACGCCGCAATTCTTCCCGCGCGAACTCCTTTTTGACTGCCTGACGCGGGCGCTCAACGAAGGCGCGACGGTGACCGATGAAGCATCGGCGCTGGAATATTGTGGCTTCCATCCACAGCTTGTTGCCGGACGGGCTGATAATATCAAAGTGACTCGCCCGGAAGACCTGGCGTTGGCAGAATTTTACCTCACTCATTGCGGATTTCAGGAGCAGGCATAATGCGAATTGGACACGGTTTTGACGTACATGCTTTCGGTGGCGTTGGCCCGATTATCATTGGCGGCGTGCGCGTGCCTTACGAAAAAGGCCTGCTGGCTCACTCCGATGGCGACGTCGCGCTGCATGCGTTGACGGACGCTCTGCTCGGAGCAGCGGCGATGGGCGACATCGGCAAACTGTTCCCGGACACCGATCCGGCCTTCAAAGGCGCAGACAGCCGCGAACTGCTGCGTGAAGCCTGGCGTCGTATTCAGGCCAAAGGCTACACGCTCGGCAACGTCGACGTGACTATCATCGCGCAGGCACCAAAAATGCTGCCGCACATCCCACAGATGCGCGTATTTATCGCGGAAGATTTGGGCTGTCACATGGATGACGTCAATGTGAAAGCCACCACCACCGAAAAGCTCGGCTTTACCGGTCGTGGGGAAGGCATTGCCTGCGAGGCCGTGGCACTGCTGCACAAGGCTCGCCCATGATAATGTTTAATGAGCTGACTTACCTGCACGGTAAACCGCAGGGGCAAGGGCTACTGAAAGCCAATCCGGAAGATTTTCTGGTGGTCGAAGATCTGGGCTTTTCACCGGACGATGAAGGTGAACAGCTGTTGGTTCGCATCCTGAAAAACGGCTGCAATACCCGTTTTGTGGCCGATGCGCTGGCGAAATTCCTCAAAGTGCACGCCCGTGAAGTGAGTTTTGCCGGGCAAAAGGATAAACACGCCGTTACCGAACAGTGGCTTTGCGTCCGTTTGCCGGGCAAAGAGATGCCGGATTTAAGCAAATTTGAACTGGAAGGCTGCCAGGTACTGGAGTACGCGCGCCATAAACGCAAGCTGCGCCTCGGGGCGCTGAAAGGTAACGCATTTACCCTGGTACTGCGTGAAGTCAGCGATCGCGAGGACGCGGAAGCACGTCTGCAAGCCATTACCGAAAAGGGCGTGCCGAACTATTTTGGCGCGCAGCGTTTCGGTCTTGGCGGCAGTAATCTGCTTGGCGCGCTGCGCTGGGCACAGAACGATTCGCCGGTGCGAGATCGTAATAAACGCAGTTTTTGGTTGTCTGCAGCCCGCAGTGCGTTGTTTAATCAGCTGGTGAGTGAACGTTTAAAAAAAACGGACTTTAATCAAGTTGTTGACGGCGATGCGCTACAATTAGCGGGACGCGGCAGCTGGTTTGTGGCAACGGATGAAGAGATGCCCGAGCTTCAGTCCCGCGTTGATCATCGTGAGCTCATGATTACTGCATCGCTGCCGGGCAGCGGTGACTGGGGAACGCAGCGTGCGGCCCTGGAATTTGAACAGCAGACGCTGGCGGAAGAAACGCAGCTGCAGTCGTTATTGCTGCGCGAAAAAGTCGAGGCTGCGCGCCGCGCAATGCTTCTCTACCCGCAACAGATGAGCTGGAACTGGTGGGATGACGTTACCGTCGAGGTACGTTTCTGGCTGCCTGCAGGCAGTTTTGCCACCAGTGTTGTAAGGGAACTTATCAACACAACAGGTGATTATGCGAATATTGCTGAGTAACGATGACGGGATCTACGCGCCGGGGATCCAAACCCTGGCGAAGGCCTTGCGCGAGTTTGCCGAGGTTCAGGTTGTTGCACCCGATCGTAACCGCAGTGGGGCGTCTAATTCTCTGACCCTGGAATCTTCTCTCCGTACTTTCACTCTGGAAAATGGCGACATCTCCGTGCAGATGGGAACTCCAACGGATTGTGTTTTCCTCGGCGTGAATACCCTGATGCGTCCACGTCCCGATGTGGTCGTTTCCGGCATTAACGCCGGGCCAAACCTGGGTGATGACGTGATTTACTCCGGCACGGTAGCTGCGGCGATGGAAGGCCGTCATCTCGGTTTTCCTGCGCTCGCCGTTTCGTTGAATGGGCATAAGCATTACGACACCGCAGCGGCGGTGACCTGTTCCATTCTGAGAGCGCTTGCTCGTGAGCCGTTGCGCACCGGACGTATCCTTAATATCAACGTGCCGGACCTTCCACTTTCGGAGATCAAAGGTATCCGCGTGACACGCTGCGGCAGTCGTCATCCGGCCGATACCGTTATCCCGCAGGAAGATCCGCGCGGTAACACACTTTACTGGATTGGGCCGCCGGGCGATAAATGTGACGCCGGACCGGATACGGATTTTGCCGCGGTGGATGAAGGTTACGTTTCTGTCACGCCGTTGCACGTTGATTTGACTGCTCACAGCGCGCAGGAGGTTGTCTCCGGCTGGCTGGAACGTGTAGGAGTCGGTGTGCAATGGTAAGCAAACGCGTGCAAAGCCTTCTCAATCAACTGCGAAACCAGGGCATTCTGGACGAGCATGTGCTCGATGCCATTGCTCAGGTGCCGCGCGAAAAATTTATTGATGAAGCCTTTGAACACAAGGCGTGGGAAAACGTCGCATTGCCCATCGGTCAGGGGCAAACCATCTCGCAGCCGTACATGGTGGCGCGAATGACCGAGCTGCTTGAACTGACGCCGGAGTCACGGGTGCTGGAAATCGGCACCGGTTCTGGCTATCAGACCGCTATCCTTGCGCATCTGGTGCACCACGTCTGTTCCGTTGAGCGAATCAAAAGCCTGCAATGGCATGCGCGACGTCGTCTCAAGCAGCTTGATTTACATAATGTTTCAACTCGCCACGGTGATGGATGGCAAGGATGGCATGCAAGAGCGCCATTTGATGCCATTATTGTCACGGCAGCGCCGCAGGAAATTCCGGCGGCACTCATGTCGCAGCTGGATGAGGGCGGCATTCTCGTTTTACCCGTGGGTGAGGAACACCAGGTTCTTAAACGTGTTCGTCGGCGGGGAGACGAATTTATCATCGATACTGTGGAAGCGGTTCGCTTTGTGCCTTTGGTCAAAGGTGAACTGGCGTAATACAGGAGTTTTCCTGTTTCTTTCGACGCGTCTTTTGGCGTAGTGTGAGCACACTTTTTTTGTGTGATTTACCGTCGCCTTTCACGGTTTTTAAGTCACTGGCAGTTAACATATTCCTGGGGGATAAATGAGCGCGGGAAGCCCAAAATTCACCGTTAGTCGCGTTGCGGCTTTATCACTGGTTTCACTTTGGCTGGCAGGATGCACGACGACCAGCAATGCGCCTGCTCCGGTCAGTTCCGTGGGCGGTTCGTCGTCCAGTACCGATTCCGGAATGTTAATTACGCCACAGTCGTCCATGAGCAGCGCGCCTCAGACGGCTCCGCAACCGCAGCCGGTACAAACCGCGCCGGTAACTGCGCCGGTTCAGACCGCACCTGCTCAGCCGCAAATTCAAAGCGCTCAGCCAGTGGCTTCACAGCAGCCGGTGCAGGTTGTTGACGGACATATTGTCTACAACCGCAAATACGGTGACATTCCAAAAGGCAGCTACGCCGGTGGCAGCACCTATACCGTGAAGCGCGGCGACACTCTGTTCTATATTGCGTGGGTTACCGGGAACGATTTCCGCGACCTGGCGCAGCGTAACAATGTCGCTGCACCGTACGGTTTGAATGTAGGTCAGGTTCTGCAGGTGGGTAATGCTTCCGGGGAGCCAATCACCGGGAATAACGCTGTAGCGCAGGCGAGCGAGCAGGCCAGCACCGCTTCGACTGGGTTAACCTCAAAACCTGCACAAAATTCCTCCGCAGTGGTTGCGTCTCAACAGACAATTACGTATTCTGAGGATTCAGGTGAACAAAGTGCTAACAAAATGTTGCCTAACAACCAGCCTGCGACTACGGTCACAGCGCCTGTTACGGCACCCGTTGCGAGCACTGCCCAACCGACTGCAAGCAGTACGTCTACCAGTTCGCCGATCTCCTCCTGGCGCTGGCCGACTGACGGCAAAATCATCGAAAACTTTAGTGGCGGCGACGGCGGCAACAAAGGTATCGATATTGCAGGCAGTAAAGGACAGGCTATCGTCGCGACCGGAGATGGACGCGTCGTCTATGCCGGTAACGCACTGCGCGGTTACGGTAATCTTATTATCATCAAACACAACGATGATTACCTGAGCGCCTACGCCCATAACGATACAATGCTGGTCCGGGAACAACAAGAAGTGAAGGCGGGGCAGAAAATCGCTACCATGGGTAGCACCGGAACCAGTTCAACACGCTTGCATTTTGAAATTCGTTACAAGGGGAAATCCGTCAACCCGCTGCAGTATTTGCCGCAGCGATAATTTGGCGAAACAACCGTAAGGTGTGTTTCGTCCAGGGATCACGGGTAGGAGCCACCTTATGAGTCAGAATACGCTGAAAGTTCATGATTTAAATGAAGACGCGGAATTTGATGAGAACGGAGCAGAGACTTTCGATGAGAAAGTCTTAGTAGAAGAGGAACCCAGTGAAAACGAAGTGGCTGAGGAAGAGCTGTTATCGCAGGGGGCTACACAGCGTGTGTTGGATGCGACTCAGCTTTACCTTGGGGAGATTGGTTACTCTCCACTGTTAACAGCCGAAGAGGAAGTCTATTTCGCACGACGTGCGTTGCGTGGTGACGTCGCGTCCCGCCGCCGGATGATTGAAAGTAACTTACGTCTGGTGGTTAAAATTGCTCGCCGTTACAGCAATCGTGGTCTGGCTTTGCTGGACTTGATTGAAGAGGGCAATCTGGGGCTGATTCGTGCTGTCGAAAAATTCGACCCTGAGCGCGGATTCCGTTTCTCGACCTATGCAACCTGGTGGATTCGTCAGACCATTGAACGGGCAATCATGAACCAAACCCGTACGATTCGTCTGCCAATCCATATCGTCAAAGAGCTCAACGTTTATCTGCGTACCGCGCGTGAGTTATCCCACAAGTTGGATCACGAGCCGAGTGCAGAAGAGATTGCTGAGCAGCTGGACAGACCGGTTGATGACGTAAGCCGTATGCTGCGTCTCAACGAGCGCATCACCTCAGTCGACACCCCACTTGGTGGCGATTCTGAAAAAGCGCTGCTGGACATCCTGGCCGATGAAAAAGATAACGGCCCTGAAGACACCACGCAGGACGATGACATGAAACAAAGCATCGTCAAATGGCTGTTCGAACTGAATGCCAAACAGCGTGAAGTGCTGGCACGTCGATTCGGTTTACTGGGGTATGAAGCGGCAACGCTGGAAGATGTCGGTCGTGAGATTGGCCTGACTCGTGAACGCGTTCGTCAGATTCAGGTGGAAGGTCTGCGTCGCCTGCGTGAAATTCTGCAGGGACAAGGTCTGAACATCGAAGCGCTGTTCCGCGAATAACACAGCCCGCGAGAAAATCAGTTTCTATCCAGAAAGGTCCGTCATTAAGACGGGCCTTTTTCTTTTCTGTCTCGCTATACCTGCGCAGTCTCATGCAGGTGACGCCAGATTATTTTCTCTCCCTGACGTTGAAATATCACCGTCGACCAGCGCGTGGTGGTTGCTTGCCCTGGCAGGGTTTGCTTTTCTGTATAACGCAGCGCAGCACCTTCTGACCATTCAGCCAACAGCTCAATATTCTCGACCACAATTTTCAGCCCTGCACGTGCGCCACATTGTGTCTGGAAAAAGTTGCACAGTGTGGCGTGATCGAAGCTCACACCGCTCGGTGCTACCATCGTAAAGTCACGGCTAAAGCGGGATAGAAGCGTATCCTGGTCGCCTTCCCCTTGGCCAAGACAGTTTTCGATAGCGATATGGGCATCAATGATTTCTGAGATATAGGGATTCATTGTTATTCCTTTTGCAGATGAAGCGCGATGTTATTAAGAAAAAAGCCGAAAGTATGATGCTTTCGGCTTTGATTTTTCTTGTTCACGTTGATGGATTACACCAGACTTTTCAGACGGTAAATCCACTCCAACGCCTGGCGCGGAGAGAGTGAATCCGGGTCGAGATTCTCCAGCGCGTCAACGGCAGGCGACGTTTCTTCCGGCACTGAAAGCAGTGACATCTGCGTGCCGTCGACCTGAGTCGCACCCGCATTTGGAGAGAGGCTTTCCAGCTCGCGCAGTTTCTGCCGCGCACGCTTAATCACGTCTTTCGGCACGCCAGCCAGTGCGGCAACCGCCAGGCCATAGCTCTTACTGGCCGCACCGTCCTGCACGCTGTGCATAAAGGCGATGGTGTCGCCGTGCTCCAGTGCGTCGAGATGGACGTTAGCTACGCCTTCCATTTTCTCCGGCAGTTGCGTTAGCTCGAAGTAATGGGTGGCAAACAGCGTCATGGCTTTGATGCGATTGGCCAGACTTTCGGCACACGCCCACGCCAGTGACAGCCCGTCGTAGGTCGAGGTGCCGCGGCCAATTTCATCCATTAGCACCAGACTTTGCTCGGTGGCGTTATGCAGAATATTGGCGGTTTCTGTCATTTCAACCATGAACGTCGAGCGACCACTGGCCAGATCGTCCGCCGCGCCAACGCGAGTGAAGATCCGGTCGATCGGGCCTATTTCTACCTTCTGTGCCGGAACGTAGCTGCCAATGTACGCCAGCAGTGCAATCAGTGCAGTCTGGCGCATATAGGTACTTTTACCGCCCATGTTTGGACCGGTAATGATCAGCATTCGACGCTGAGGAGACAACGTCAGGGGGTTGGCAATAAACGGCTCATTCAGCACCTGCTCGACAACCGGATGACGACCTTCGGTGATGCGAATGCCTGGCTTATCGGTGAAGGTTGGGCAGGTGTAATTCAGAGTATATGCACGCTCGGCCAGGTTTACCAACACGTCGAGTTCAGCCAGCGCCGCGGCACTCTGTTGTAGGTCCGCCAGATGCGGCAGCAGCAGGTCGAACAGCTCGTCGTACATCTGTTTTTCGAGCGCCAGGGCTTTGCCTTTCGATGTCAGAACTTTGTCTTCGTACACTTTCAGTTCTGGAATGATGTAGCGTTCAGCGTTTTTCAGCGTCTGGCGGCGAACGTAATGGATAGGTGCCATATGACTTTGGCCGCGGCTGATTTGGATGTAGTAACCATGCACGGCGTTGTACCCGACTTTCAGGGTATCAAGGCCCAGACGTTCACGCTCGCGGATCTCAAGCTTATCAAGATAGTCGGTTGCGCCATCGGCCAGTGCGCGCCACTCGTCGAGCTCGGCGTTATAACCCGGCGCAATTACGCCGCCGTCGCGGACCAGCACCGGTGGGGCATCGATGATTGCCTGTTCAAGCAGTTCGCGCAGTTCGGTAAATTCACCCATCGTTTCGCGCAGTTTTTGCACGGGTGCGCTGTCGACGTTCGCAAGCTGTTCGCGTAGTTCAGGAAGCTGCTGGAAGGCGTGGCGCATTCTCGCGAGATCACGCGGACGTGCAGTGCGTAATGCCAGGCGAGCCAGAATACGTTCCAGATCGCCAACCTGACGCAGCACCGGCTGCAGTTCATCGCAGCGATCCTGCAATGCCCCTAAAGTTTGCTGACGTTCGGTCAATACCTGCGTATCGCGCACCGGCATATGCAGCCAGCGCTTCAGCATGCGGCTACCCATCGGCGTGACGGTACGGTCGAGTACCGCTGCCAGTGTGTTTTCGATACCGCCTGCCAGGTTCTGGGTTATCTCCAGATTGCGGCGGGTGGCCGCATCCATAATGATGCTGTCCTGCTGGCGTTCCATGGTGATGGATCGAATGTGCGGCAGGGATGTGCGCTGCGTATCTTTGACGTATTGCAGCAAACAGCCCGCAGCACACAGGCCACGTGGTGCATTTTCCACACCAAAACCGACCAGGTCACGGGTGCCAAATTGCAAATTCAGCTGCTGGCGCGCGGTGTCAATTTCGAACTCCCACAGCGGGCGACGGCGAAGGCCACGACGCCCTTCAATCAGCGCCGTTTCGGCAAAATCTTCGGCGTACAGCAACTCGGCTGGGTTGGTACGCTGCAGTTCGGCGGCCATCGTTTCACGGTCTGCTGGTTCACTCAGGCGAAAACGCCCGGAACTGATATCCATTGTGGCGAAGCCGTAGCCTTTTGCGTCCTGCCAGATAGCAGCCAGCAGATTATCCTGACGCTCCTGCAACAGCGCTTCATCGCTGATGGTACCCGGTGTCACGATGCGCACAACTTTACGCTCTACGGGACCTTTGCTGGTAGCCGGGTCGCCAACCTGCTCGCAGATGGCGGCAGATTCACCCAGATTAACAAGCTTTGCGAGATAGTTTTCGACAGCGTGGTACGGAACGCCCGCCATCGGGATCGGCTCACCCGCTGAAGCACCGCGCTTGGTTAGCGAAATATCAAGCAGCTGCGAAGCGCGTTTGGCGTCGTCATAAAACAACTCGTAAAAATCGCCCATACGGTAAAACAGCAGAATTTCCGGATGCTGAGCTTTCAGCTTCAGGTACTGCTGCATCATTGGCGTGTGATTGCCTAAGTCATCCATTGTTTTCATTTGCCTTTGATTGTAATGCTGTTTGTTTTTAATGAGTTGGTGTCTTTTGTTGTTCTCTTTTTACTTCACGTGATCTCATTAGATTTCATTCAATCCCACAATTAAGTGTAGGTCAAAGTGTAGCTTTCTGAGCAGTAGATTGATAAAGTATGGCTGGCTATAGCCACAACCTACATTTATAGTTCATGAGTACATAGAACATGATAACGGAGTCTTTATGGCAGGAAAACAAGAGGGGAAGCCTCTGGCGTTTAAAACGATAGAAACGATGAAACCTGGTGACAAAGATAAAGCCGATGTTGGTGAAAACCGTGGTTTACGAGTGTCTTGTGGGGCAACTGGAATGAAGACTTTTTTCTATCGTTACACCAGTCCTCTTACGGGCAAACTTACTCAGGTTAAAATCGGTAATTTTCCACAGACATCACTTGCTGCAGCCCGTCTGAAACTCAACGAACTAAAACTTATTCGCCAGGGAGGCAGGTGTCCGGCAACTGAGCTCAAACAAGAAAAGCAGCAGCAAGCCAAAGATGCTGAAGAAAAGAAGATCCCCGAATTGACTGTTCAAGGGTTGGTTGAGCTGTATCTAACCGAGCGCATTGAAGATCGTAAAACGAAAGAGGGGAAGATTATCTCTGGTGCCAGAAAGCAGAAAGGGCAGGCTGAGGTAAGGCGTACCCTTTATGGTGATGCAGTAAAGAGTTTAGGAACAAAGAATGCCGCAGAGATTACCCGTAAAGATGTCATAGATTTGATTAATGGTATTGTAGCCCGAGGCGCAACAGTACAGGCTGGCAATGTGCTGAGGGAGTTATCACTTGCTTATGAGTTTGCAATTGGTTTAGGGCGCTTTGATGCTGCCTTCGCTAATCCAGCCCTGTTAGCCAAATCCAGTTTACGCCAGACTCGAATTAAGCTTACTAATGGTCGTGGCACTCGCTTTCTTAGCGATGCGGAGTTGGCAAAATTCCTCAAATGGCTACCAGGTTCAGCATACTCACTAACGATAAAAAACGTTCTGCGTATTACCCTCTGGACGGGGTGTCGAACCGGTGAAGTCTGCAATATGGCATGGAAGGATGTTGACCTCGATAAGGGAACAATACATCTACGTGAAACTAAAACAGGCGTTGAACGCTATGTTCAGTTGTCTACCCAGGCTATCGATTTCCTAAAAATTCTGCGTCTTAATTCAGATGTTTATCTCTTTCCCTCATCTCGAACGAAGTTACCAATACAGCAAAAGTACCTGACTGAAAATGCCTGGCGTATGCGCGAGGCAGGGCAGATGCTAGATATCCCGAGCTGGACTCCACATGATTTGAGGAGGACCGTTCGTACTGGATTATCACGTTTGCAATGTCCTAATGAAGTAGCCGAGGCCATCCTGGGACATACTCGTGGAGGTGTCGAAGGAATATACAATCTGTATAAGTATGATCGCGAGTGTAAGTATTGGCTCCAGAAATGGGCAGATTATTTGGGGTGTTTATAATGTTGAATTTTAAATGGTTTAACTGAGCGTATCCCATGACAATATACATTTCCTGTCCTCACGACGAGGCCTGTTCGACAACTTCCGGACTGATGTTGACTAAGTGGCTGTGGCGGTTGGTCAGTTATAGAGCACTTCAACGTAATCGAATATATTCGCGACCTTGGCCCAAAATCAGTTCAGCGTCCTTGGCAGTATCTCACTAAAAAGAGAGATGTCTTGCCTGATATATACAACAAGCGCCAGGCGTTTCTTGTCCTCGTTTTCGACCTGTTTATAAGAAAACCGATGGGCTTTCCGGAAAGCCCAACTCACTTGGATGGCAAGGACTCTGTACTGTTACTCCCGAATATGGCTGCGGGTTAAGCAACATCCCACCACTGCATTCTTATGCAGCGACAGTGTTGAGAAAATAAGCACCAGAGTTTACTATCTCAGATATCAATAAATTATAATGATGCACCGACGTTGAAGACTGGCATTGACCCCGGTGAGGGGTTCAAAAGGAAATGGCTGTACAAAATGGCAATAAAAAATCAACCAGATGAAGACAAGCGATACTTAAGAGCATCCTCCTACGATGTGGCACGAGCGGCAGGCGTAGCGCAATCGACTGTTTCCAGATGCTTTAAGCAAGATAGCAATATTTCGGAATCCACTCGCTCTCGAGTACTCAAGATTGCAGCCGATCTGGGCTATACCCCGAACAGTCTCGCGCGTTCTTTAATTACACAACGTTCACATATGGTCGGAGTATTTTGCTCCGAGTTTACGTTATGCAACAACCCCGAACTGGTAAATGCGATTTCCAGCGCTCTGAAACATTCCGGTATTAGCATGTTACTTATGATTGTTGAGAACGATAGTTCTATAGAAGCTACGCTACCAGAAGCCCTTGCCTATCCTCTTGACGGCCTTATTTCATGTGTCTTCATGACCGAAGAGCAAATTCAGTTGTTTGGTAAACGTAGAGTACCCATTGTCTTCTTTAATCGGAATATTCGCTCAAAAGGAATAGACTGTATTTTAACCGACCAGGCCGAAGGGGCAGCATTGATGGCATCAAAACTCCATGCGTCAGGCCATCGTCGAATTTTATGTGTCGGAGGGCCATCTGATGCGCCAGAAGATTCAGTGGGCTATACCCGATTGAAAGGGTTTCTTGAAGCCATCAACAAACTTGGTGGTATAGAAATCACCTGTATCCACGCCGACTATTCTTACGAGAGCGGCCGAAAGCAATTTTTGTCATTTTTCGCTAAATCCGCTTTGCCTGATGCAATATTTTGTGTCAACGACCAACTCGCACTTGGTGTGATGGATGCTTGCCGCTATGATTGTGGCATAACAATTCCCAAGGATGTATCAGTCGCAGGATTCGATAATGTTTCAGATGCTGGTCGACCGGTCTATAATCTGACGACGATACATCAACAAATAGTCCCGATGGCGACACGGGCGGTTGATTTGATTTTAAGGCGAATTGCGCAACCAGAATTACCGGAAGAAACCGTCCTTTTTCGTGGCATACTAATCGAGCGAACTTCAGCATAGGAATAATGGGCACCTTAACAAAAGGTTCCCATTATTTCTATGTGTGAACATTGTTCTTAATATCAGCTGTTATTGAACTTAATTGCTTGTCTTATCAATAAAAGTAACTGGCTGTTATCAGCTTAATTGCTGTGGAAGCTGTGAGCTAATAATTAATTACCCACTGTGTCATTACGAATAATCTGAGCGATAATAGCAACTTCATCGAAGATTCGCCATTCGCGAATTATCTTTCCATTTCGAAACTCAAAATGACTGGCTCCAAAAACATTTATGGGAACATTATTGGTTGGCCCATAGACAGGAGAGCCAGAATATGTCCCTTTCAACAACCAAATAGTGGCTACTCGCAATCCTAAATCCTCTGAATCATGAATACATATATCTTTTACCTCCAGTTTTCCATCAGGAATAAATGATAGCAGTTCCATCGTTTCCATCTGATAAGCATTTACACCCATAACTCGACGCATTCGGACGGTCTGGCAAACAATATTATCTGCGCAATATTCGGTCACCTCGTCAAAAAATTTTTTATTCCACACGCGGTCGAATAGTGCCAGCACACTCTTACACTCTGCCCGACCAATATCTGGTCGAGGGCCTGATATTCCCTCCGTCAGGACATTATTAATCCTGCCGATCGAGGTAAAGGACGCGTTATCTGCATTTATTGGCGTTCCTAATACCGGTGATTTTTTCGCTAAATCAGAGGCAATTTTATATGGATCTAAACCAAGATTCTCAAGAACTGCAAATTCATCCCGAATAACCCACTCCTCTACGACTAGGTTATCTTTTACTAAACAATGAGCGACGCTACGGTTTACCCAATCTTTTCCTGTTGGTGGGCCGTATGTCCAGTATCCACTGTGCGTTGCATTATTTAGTACTCTGTGTGAAGAAATAAATCCATGTTCTCCGCGCTTTTCCCAAATGACATCATCATGACCGCCACCGCGATTAGGAAACGCCACCATCTTCTGCAACGAGTTGCTAATGACATTATCCATTCCATATGTTTCACCATAAGCTGTATGAACTTTTACATTTGGTGAATAGTGATCATGGATGTGACCGAGACCACGAGAAATCCATATTTTATCAGTCCAGCTGGTAATGTATTCTCGTGGGTTACGATAGGGAGCATAAGACGCTGGGTTGACTCTTGCTATTTCTTTATCAATAGTCATGGCTCTCTCGATATTAATTAGTATGAGGTATTTCAGATAATACGCTCGCCCTCATCAAAACTTAACGCCAAATAATTTAAGATAGTTCATGGCTCATTCATTAATAACATGTGGGCGCAGATTCTGACTCATGTCAAATGATATTATTTGAACGCTGAGGGCGCTATAAATTTATCATTAAGCATCATTAATTGTCTGACTGCTGTTACGAGCCCGGATGATTTGCGCCATGACCGCTATCTCATCATAGATTCGCCACTCACGCAGGATTTTTCCATCTCGCATCTCATAATGTGAGGTTCCGAGAATTGTTACCGGGCTATATGTTGGTGGACCATAAAGAGGTACACCACAATAAGTCGCCTTCATAACCCAGATAACAGCAATTCGCATTCCGAGGTCGGGTGACTCATTGACGACAATATCCCGAACTTCAATCTTCCCGTCAGGAAAAGCAGCAAGCATATTTATAATTTCACGTTGGTAACACTCAATTGTCTGTTCTCTGTGCATTCTGACGGTGTGAGAAACAATTTTTGGATCACAATACATGGAAGTGCGATTAAATAGCCTCTGGTTCCAAACCTCTTCAAACATGTTTTCGATTAATTCACATTCTTTCATATAGCGATTTGGTCGCTTGCCAGACACACCTTCTATCGCAGGATTGCTAATCTTACCCACAAATGCTCCACCAGAGCCTAAATCAAGTAATTTTCCGGTTACTGGTGACGCTGCGGCCAGTTCGGTTGCAACGACTTCGGGATCCAGACCAAGTGACTGAAGTACAGCATATTCATCCCGTACGAGCCACTCCTCCACAATTTTTCCATCACGTACCAGGCAGTGGGCGACCGTACGAGAAACCCAGTCACGACCCGTTGGCGGACCATATGTCCAGTAGCCGCTATGCGTGCCCGTCTTTAAAACCCGATGTGAGGATATAAAGCTATTTTCCCCACGTTGCTCCCATACGACATCTTCTCCTGTACCACCACCGCCATTTGGGAATGCGCTCATCTTCATGACGCTATTCTGGATCACATGCTCAATGTCGTAAGTCTCACCATAGGCAGAGTGAACCTTGATGTCATCAGCATAGTGTTCCCTAATTCGCCCAATACCGCGCTCGATCCAGATTTCATCCGTCCAGCTGAGAATATAATCCCGGGGGTCTCGATACGGAGCATAAGCAGTAGGTGAAAGATACTCGTCTAATAGCATAATCTGAACCTCAGTCTGTGAAATGATCGACAATCAAACGTATTGATGCTGTTTGTCTGACATCTAATTCCTGTAACAGCGCTTTTCCGGCCCTGCACATACCGCACTGTAGAAGAGAGCCTGCTGTAAACCCGCAGCAAGTGCTGTATATGCAGGATTACTGTCATCCGGTATCAACTAATAGCGCATACGAATGCACACTAGCACCACTTTTTGCCTTGTACAAGAACACGCGTATCAAACCCGAGAATAAAACTAACATTTCATTGACAATTACCCGGAGAGCCGGGGGGCAACAATGCCCCGTCTGTCTCTATAAATACAGGGCTGCTGT
>NZ_JALIGG010000047.1:0-116089 GCF_024764965.1 Scandinavium tedordense
GAGTCCGGGCACCACTATTTAAAGAAACCAGCCTAAGGGCTGGTTTTTTGCTTTCTGGAGTATGGACTCTCCATCGAACTCCGTTCGATTATTCGCCGCAAGCGGCTCACCCCTTCGGGGCCAACGCAAAAGCACGCCGTTCAACGCCTTCGGCGTTAGTCCGAGTCCGGGCACCACTATTTAGAAGAACCAGCCTATGGCGGGTATTTGCTTTTCTACGTATCAATCCTTTTGCCCCCTTCCCTAAACTGAAAATCGCACTCCCTCAATACAGTTCAACCATGAAGAGAAACCGTCCTGATTCAGGGGTATGCCGGCCTTTTCATGAAAGTTTCATCCAAGTTGAGTCCATTCAGGTCGCAATTGAACAAACATTAATTGGCTAAACAGTGTACTATTGACGCTGTACGCGTCGATAAATTTACCACCGGATACCGGAAGGCTGCCCTATGACCGTTGAAAACTACCTGAAACGACTGCGAAATGTGAACGAAGAGCAGATGCTCGAAAAAATTGTTGCTCGCATTGAAAATAGTATCGAACCCGAATATATGGCTGCATTCCAGAAAGCTGCCGATAAGCGCCGCGCAGAGCTGTGTGATTATCAGTTCAGCCTTAACGACGACTTTGGTGAATTGCAAGCCCCTCGCAAGTATTAAGTCCTACGCTCTTTATTCCGCTGCATTTTCTCCGGGCGAATCACCGGGGTTGCCCTACACTTACAAAGGTGAGCTATTAGGGAAACCCGTTCTGTTTGTGTGATTCACAAGAGATAATGCTATGGAATTAAAGGATTATTACGCCATTATGGGCGTGAAGCCGACGGACGATCTCAAGACCATTAAGACCGCATATCGTCGTCTTGCCCGCAAATACCATCCTGATGTCAGTAAAGAACCCGATGCCGAAGCCCGCTTTAAAGATATCGCGCAGGCTTGGGAAGTGCTGAGCGACGAACAGCGTCGCACTGAGTATGACACCCTCTGGCAGCACCGCAACGACCCGCAGTTCCGTCAGCAGGCACAGCCTGAACCGCAACAACAAAACTACAGCCAGGAGGAGTTCGACGATATCTTTTCCTCCATTTTTGGCCAGCACGCGCAGCAATCGCGTCAGCAACATTCTGCCCGGGGCCATGACGTAGAAATTGAAATCGCTGTTTTCCTCGAAGAAACGCTCGAAGCCCATACCCGCCCTATCAACTACACGCTGCCGCGTTACAACGTTTTCGGCATGGTTGAGAACGAAATCCCCAAATCGCTTAACGTTAAAATCCCGGCTGGAGTTAGCGACGGGCAGCGCATTCGTCTTAAAGGCCAGGGCACGCCGGGCGAGAACGGTGGCCCTGCAGGAGATCTGTGGCTCATCATCCGCATCGCGCCACACCCACTGTTTGATATCGTCGGCCATAATTTGGAAATTGTGCTGCCGCTCGCCCCATGGGAAGCCGCGCTGGGGGCAAAAGTGAAGGTCCCGACGCTGAAAGAGTCGATTTTACTGACCATTCCGCCGGGCTGTCAGGCTGGCCAACGACTGCGAATCAAAGGCAAAGGTCTGGTGAATAAGCAGCACACCGGCGATCTGTTTGCGGTGATTAAAATCGTCATGCCACCAAAAGCAGATGAGAAAACCAGCATTCTGTGGCAGCAGTTAGCTGATGCACAAACCACCTTCAACCCTCGCCAACAGTGGGGTAAAAATCATGGCTAATGTCACTTTCACCCTGACCGTCACCGAATTTTGTCTGCATACTGGCGTCTCTGAAGAGGAGCTGGATGAGATAGTCGGCCTGGGCGTTATCCAGCCCGACGAAAGCCCCGACGCGCACTGGTTGTTTGACGATCGTGCCGTCACCATCGTCCACCGCGCGCTACGTCTTCGGCGTGAACTGGCGCTCGACTGGCCTGGTATCGCCGTCACGCTGACCCTGCTCGATGAAAACGAGCGCCTGAAACAGGAAAACAGGCTGCTGCTTCAGCGGCTACAACGCTTTATCAACTAGCCTTCCGGACCCGCCGATTTTTTCCGCGTGAACAAAGCCGCAACGTCGGACAAGATTTGACACAAAGCCAGCCTGCGGGCTGGCCCTTTCGGTTACCCTTCTTAGCCAGCGCCTCTTATAATGTCTGCATGCATTCTTTACCGACATTATTTCCCTATGACCACATCCGTTCTTAAACGCGACTGGCGAATTCCCGCCGCTGCTATCCTCGCTGCGGTGATACTGGCCTTTGCCTTTCAGCTCCATACCCATTGGGCTACCTTCCTGCAATGGTGCCTGGCGACGCAAATCACGCTGCATCGCTATCTGGTGATGTACCTGTTGCAGCTCAATAACCATCAATACACCGGTGGGCTGTGGCTGCTAGCCGGGGCGTTTCTTTACGGGGTGCTGCACGCCATCGGGCCGGGTCATGGCAAATTTATTGTCACAACCTATCTCAGTACGCATCAGGAAAGTCAGCTGGCCTCGCGGGTAGTGCCTTTCCTCGGTAGCCTGATGCAGGGCGTCAGCGCCATTGTGTTCGTCTTTGTGCTCGCCGTCGGGATGAATCTGGCCTCGGGTGACCTCAGTGAAAGCCGCTGGTACATTGAGAAAATCAGCGCGGTGTTGATCGGCAGCTTCGGCATGTTTGTGATTTGGCAGACCCTGAAAAGCCTGAAGCCGAAAACCTTCAGCATTCGTCGCATTAAACCCCTGTCCAATGACGGGCATGACCACGGCGCCGACTGCGGTTGCGGGCATCATGGCGTCGGGGCCGATATCACCCATGCCGACTGGAGAACCCGCGCAGGCATTGTGATTGCCATCGGGGCACGGCCGTGCAGCGGGGCGATCATGATTTTACTGTTCTCCAACGCCCTCGGCATCGTCAGTTGGGGAATTGCGGCGGTAATGTCGATGGCGCTCGGCACCGCGCTCTCCATTCTCGGGTTATCGCTGGCGGTACGTTACGCGCGTGAACGCACGGTGGCGTGGTTTGGTGAAGGTTCCGAACAAATGCGCTGGCTGGTACCGACGGTAAAAATCATCGGCGGAGTGCTGATTATTCTGTTCGCGGTCGTGCTGTTCCTGACGGTGATTCCGATCAGCGCAAACGGCGACTATATCGCCGCTGGTTGCTAATCTTGTCGCCAGGTATTCAGACGTCGTTTTAAGCGACTTGTGCCGGACACCTCGCAAATAAACAAAAGATTTATTCTAACATTTAGCAGTCGCGGTATAACCAGCAGGTAATCACACAAGGTGATACCAGGGATGACACGATGCGAACATTAAATGCACACTGGATATGGATGGGCGGCCCTCCGCCCGAAAGCTTATTTAATAACCTGTCACGGTTTCGCAGTTTAGATAGCGAAAAAGCGTTCACCTACCATATCTGGCTGGATCAAAACTATGTCCTGCCACCTTCTTGCCTCGAGGAAGGCGTTTACATCCATCAGATTGTCTCCGCGTTTAGAAACGTATCACCGTTTAAGTTACTGCCTAATCTGGAGGGGATCTTTCTGAGGGAGAGGTTTGGCGCATTTAACAATCTCGCAGCCGCAAGTGATATCGCCCGATATGTGATCCTCTATACCGAGGGCGGAATTTATATGGACGCCGATGCAGAAGTTCATGATGTCAGGGTGTTACATCAGTTTTACCGTCAAGCCCTCGCATCAAATGTTGTCTATGTTACCACCGCCAACAACCGGCTCTACCAGGGCGTTATCCTTTCAGAAAAATATCATCATTTCTGGCATCAGGTATTTCGGGGCATCATATCGAAATATCACCAACCCTATTCTTATGGCGCAAAAAGGCACTTTTCCGCTGCTCGTGATGGTCAGCAGCGGGTCACTGATACAGTAATGACGTCGGGTATCGGAGCGATGCTTGGGGCCCAGGCTCCCCGGTTACCTGCATCATTGGCCCACTTTGACCAGCATAAATGTTTTAAGCCCATTGATGCCTCTGCATCAAATTATCGACATCGCCCCGCTTTCCTGCGCCACAACTCTTGTTTCTGGTAAAAAAAAACGGTGCCCGTCAAGGACACCGTTGAATAGTCATCTTTTTGCCCTGCTACAGCCCGAGCAAAGAGAAAAGATTACTCGTTGATACGCGGGTGCTGATCAACCAAACGAGTACGCTTTTCCTGCAGCGCTTCGATTTCCGCATCAATATCTTCAATTTTATGTTCGATATTGTCGTGATGCTCTTGCAGAATTTCTTTCGCTTCATGAATGTCAGACGCTGCTGGCGTCGCACCTTTCAACGGCTGATTAGCGGTTTCTTTCATGTTAATACCGGTCAGCAGACCAATCACCGCAACCACCATCAGGTAGTACGCTGGCATCATCAGGTCCTGCGTATATTCCACCAGCCACGCGGCAAGCGTTGGCGTCAGACCGGCCACCAGCACTGAGATATTGAAGGCGCTCGCCAACGCACTAAAACGGATGTGGGTTGGGAACATCGCCGGGAGCGATGATGCCATCACACCGATAAAGCAGTTGAGGATCACCGCCAGCAACAGCAGCCCAGCGAAAATCAGGGCAACCACATCACTGTTAATCATGATGAACGCCGGGATTGCGCACAGGAACAACAGCACGCTACCGACCAGGATAAACGGACGACGACCAAAGCGGTCGCTCAGCATCCCGATAATCGGCTGAACAAACAGCATCCCGACCATGATGGCGATGATGATCAGCACGCCGTGGTCTTCTGAATAATGCAGGTTATGCGACAGGTAGCTCGGCATGTAGGTCAGAAGCATGTAGTAGGTGACGTTGGTTGAAATCACCATCCCCACGCAGACCAACAGTGCGCGCCAGTGTTTGGTCGCAATCTCTTTGAACGAAACTTTCGGACCATCCTGCAGACCCTGACGGTCGCCCTGCTCCAGTTTATCAACGTGCTGCTGGAACGCAGGCGTCTCTTCCAGAGCATGTCGCAGATACAGGCCGATAATGCCTAACGGCAGCGCCAGGAAGAACGGCAGGCGCCAGCCCCAGTCGAGGAAGTTGTCCTCACCGACAATGGTGGAAATCAATACCACCAGGCCCGCACCGAGCACGAAGCCCGCAATCGACCCGAAATCGAGCCAACTGCCCATAAAGCCGCGCTTACGGTCAGGTGAGTATTCCGCAACGAAGATAGACGCTCCGGTGTATTCCCCGCCCACTGAGAAGCCCTGAGCCATCTTACACAGCAGCAGCAGAATCGGGGCCCAAATACCAATGGTGGCATATCCGGGTATTAGACCAATACAGAATGTACTGATCGACATAATGATGATGGTTATAGAGAGTATCTTCTGACGACCGTATTTATCGCCGAGCATCCCGAAGAATAGGCCACCCAGTGGACGGATCAGGAAGGGAACAGAAAAGGTCCCCAAAGCAGCAATCATCTGAACGCTGGGGTTAGCGTCCGGGAAGAAGACCTTACCAAGGGCGTAGGCCACAAAACCATAAACGCCGAAGTCAAACCATTCCATCGCGTTACCGAGCGACGCAGCGGTAATCGCTTTGCGTAGCTTACTGTCGTCGATGATGGTGACATCACGTAGCGTGATCGGCTTAACTTTTTTCCTTTTTAGCATTTTGTCCTCGTTAACTATCGCCGTGAGCGCACACAGGGGGAGGCAAACACGAAGGTTCGCTTGTGTGCGGTTAGGGAGCGGCGAATTGCTGTGCTCCTCATTTCAAGCGTAGCAGGTTTACTTACACTGGCTGGTCACAGCCTGTACAACCGAACCTGTTGACGCCTGCTCTGGCAGTAAAAGATTCTGACCAAACCCTCAAAGCAGAGTGATATTTTCCATACTTTCCTTTCTTACCCTAACAGTGTTTATATGTGTGATCAACTTCACGGAAAATAATGCTTACTGTTAAGTTGGTTCATGAAACGTCAATAAGTTCATATTGGCGCTAAGTACACTCTTAATCCAGATTCTCCTCAGCCATAAGAAAAATGCTAACCACGCCAGCCAATTAAACAAAAATAAGCCTGGAAATTATTTATTTGCTAACGATTTTCTGTCGACAATTCTTTACATCCAATTCACACCCCGTTGATTATTTAAAGCCTCGCAATCCTTTCCTTTAAATATGTGATCTAAATAACTAAAACACTGTTTTATTTTCATTGAGTCAATATTCCATTGATCGCATTATAGCCCCAACGCATCAGCCCTCCACTGATGAAGAGAAAGCAACCAGGCCAATTCAGCTTAAATTTACTCGTATAAACAGATAGATACCTGAAAAACCGTCAGTCAATTTGTTGAACCGCATTCTTTTATGTCTTCCCAGTGCGGAGCGCTGTGGGAAGCGAGGATAGAAAATGAAAATCAAAGCCACGATTGAACGTATCCCCGGTGGAATGATGTTAGTTCCGCTGCTATTAGGCGCCGTGTTAAATACGCTCGCACCTGATACAGGGAATTATTTTGGCTCGTTCACCAAAGGAATGATTGGCGGTACGGTGCCAATCCTGGCGGTTTGGTTTTTCTGCATCGGGGCGTCGATCGACTTACGTGCGACCGGCACAGTACTGCGCAAATCTGGCACTCTGGTGCTCACAAAAATTGCTGTCGCGTGGGCCGTTGCGATGCTCGCCGCCACCTTTATTCCTGACGGCGGCATTCAGACTGGCTTCTTCGCCGGACTGTCGGTGCTGGCACTGGTGTCAGCGATGGATATGACCAACGGCGGGCTGTACGCCAGCCTGATGAATCAATACGGCTCAAAAGAAGAATCCGGCGCATTCGTGCTGATGTCGCTGGAGTCTGGTCCGCTGATGACCATGGTTATCCTCGGTTCCGCAGGCCTCGCCTCCTTTGAAGCACACCACTTTATTGGCGCCGTGCTGCCGTTCCTGATTGGCTTCACCCTCGGCAACCTCGACCACGATTTCCGCACCTTCTTCAGCAAAGCGACGCCGGTGCTGATCCCGTTCTTCGGCTTCGCGCTGGGTAACACCATTAACCTGAGCGTGATTATGGACACAGGCCTGCTGGGTATCGTGCTGGGCGTGGCGGTAATCATCATTACCGGTATCCCGCTGATTATTGCGGACCGCGTGATTGGTGGCGGGAACGGTACAGCAGGTGTGGCGGCGTCGTCGGCAGCGGGTGCTGCGGTGGCGAACCCGGTGATTATCGCGCAGATTAACCCGGCCTTCGAATCAGTTGCCGCATCAGCAACGGCGCTGGTGGCGGCCAGCGTAATTGTGACGGCGATTCTGGTGCCGATTATCACCGCGCTGTATGCCAAGCGCTTTGGCAACGTTCAGGCGAAACAGCCTGAACCCGTGCCGGTCGAATCCTTACATCATTAATCGTTCACTGACCGGCGGGGCCATCAGGTCTCGTCGGTAAACAACTCTTCCAGCATCCCATCAACCAGCCTGGTCGCAGAACACAGTCTCGGCATTCCCAGCGCCACCGGCTGCCAGGTTTGCGTCACTGACCAGCACACCGGCTGACGCACCGCGTCAGAGCTGCTGCCCAGCCAGGCCAACATCTCCTTGTGATCCATCAAGCCTAATGTCGTCGGCGACGCCAGCCACTGATGATAAGAATGACGCGTTTCCGTCGCAGCACCGATGCCTTGCGCCAGATACTGAGCCGTCATCGAACGCAAACTGTCTTTCAGCAAGCCTCGCACTTCACCGTTTGCAAGCCGCCATGCATCGCCAAACGCGCCCCAGCGCAGCTCTTCCAGCGCAATGTAACAACGCCCGGCCAGCGACCAGCCGTCGTACTGCCCGGCGTGCCAGCGGGTGAACACTTCATCGCTGTGCGAACCGGATTCCACCATCAGCCCACGCTGCGTCAGCGCCCGCTGCTTATGCTCCGCGCGCTGACTGAACTGTTCACTCACCAGACCAAACTGATGGCGGAGCTCCGGCGAACTATGGCTTTTGCTCTGTAACTGTTGCAGGTATCGGCTCATACGCGTCAGCGCCAGATGACCAGGGTCAAACTGACTGGCGAGTTTTTCCGCCAACCCGAGGCGCATCGCCGGGTTATCGCTAAACAGGCCCGCCACCGACCACGGGCGCAGCTGTGTTTGCGCCACGATTTCATTCATCAGGCGTTCGCGAAACTGCTGCTGTTGCGGGGCTAATGTATGCTGACGCGGGTTTTCAATGCCCAACACCAGGTCCACCATAAATCGGGCATGGAGCGATTCCAGTATCCGGCCTGGGCCCTCCAGCAATCGCGTGTTCATCTCTGTTCAGCCGCAAAAAGGGTTTGAATATCATCGCGCAACATGCGCGCATCCTCTTCAATCCAGCGTACCGTGGCCAGGCACTGAGCAAGCTGCAAGCAAAGGGCGTTAACCGTGGACTGATGCTGTTGGCGCAAAGAGAGACTCTCCTGCAAATTTTTCTGCAAGCCACTGAGGCTCTGTGAAAACTCCGCAAAGAAGGTCACCATTCCCGCCGTAACAGAGACATCGACTTGCGCAGCTAAAGCTTTAAGGATTTGTGAGCAGAAGGTCGAAATACTCACGATGATGCGTTCCTTAATCGCATTCACATCAATGATGTAACGCGTTTTGGTCATCACATAATCATCCCAGCCCCAGCCGGGATTATTCAGCCAGCGGCTAATGGAATCGCGCATCCCGCCGCGCTGGCTACCCAACGGCAGATCTTCGGTAGCAATCGCCCCGTTAAACCACTGCGGCATGGTGATTTGCAGCGAACCGGACTGAAAGACTGGCAGCGTTATTCGCGTGTGGAACCCAGCGCGGTGCAGCTCTTCCTTCACATGAGATTCAATCGGCTTCAGCGCGTCATCAAGCGTTCGGCTGAGCGACGTTTCAAGCTGGCCAAAACGCAGCGACAGCTCACGAATAATACTTTGCTGACAGGCAAACACCATGCCTTCACAGTCAGCACGAATAATGCTGAGCAGCCGGTTAGCCTGCTCCTCATCATCGAGCACGATTTCGCCGCTGTCATCATGCTGCGACCATTGCAAATCCGCGCCGTTGGCGAGGCTCATCCGCAGCAGATTATCCGCGCTAAAGCTGCTGTCGATCAGCGCTAAAATCTCACTTTTCTGCCCGGTGATAAACGATTCTGCGGCGTCCATAGCCTGCCCCACTTCATGGCTAATTTCTTCGCTCACCACCCGCTGGCGCACCTCGAACTGCGCCATATCTTCTTCGAGACGAACGATATTATCCTGCAACTGCTCGGCGGCGACGGTCAGCCCTTGCAAACGAAACTCAAGAAAATCCCGGGCGCTTTGGGCATAGTTCAGCAGCTTGTGCGAAGCGGAACGCAGGGCGAACAGCGAGGCGTTGGCGTGTGCGGCGTGCAGCAGCATATTGATAGGTTTTTCAAACAGCGAATCTTCCCACAGCAAATCTGCGGCGTGGCGAATGTGGATCACGTCAGCCAAATCGGCGGTGCGCCAGCGGCGTCCGAGTGCCGCTTCGGCAAAATCCTGCACCCAGCGCTGCTCCTGCGGGTCGGGTAATCGGCCATGAAGGGCCAGTTCATGGCGCGCGCGGTTGGCGAGATAACCCCACATCGACGACACCGGGAAAATCTGTCCCGGATGAATATAACCCTTCATCAACGTGCCGGAGATCATCGCCCGCACCTGATCCTCATCGTCGCTGTTTCGGTCCTTCTGATCGAATTTGTTCACCAGCGCGTACAGCGGTACTGACTTGCTGACCGCGGTAATCGCCTGGCGCACTTCCTGATCGGAAATGGATTTGAGCTGGGTGTAATCCATCACTGCCAGCACCGCCGAGGCGCGGGCGAGCTGCTCATTAAACATTTTTTGCAGATGCGGCTGCCCGGCTTCGTTCGGCCCCGGCGTGTCCAGCAGCGTCAACTGGCCTGCGTTTTCGCCCAGTCCGGCGAGATGCACGAACTCCACCTCAATTACCGGAATATGTTCAATGGAAGCGTAATCGGCAAAGGGAAAGTCGACGTCCATTGCTCGGGAAAGACGAACCAAATCATTCAGGCTTTTCAAACACTGGAATATGGGTTGCGCCCCGAGATAATGTTTTTCAAAAGCAACGCCGCCGATAATACGCTCGAGCAGGGCATTCATGTCTTTATCCATTTCAAGCTTGAGCGCAAGCTTTGCACGGTCGACGTGACGAAGTTTATCCTGCAATTCATGCATTAAGCGTTCAATGGGCTTAACGTGAATAAAATTAAGACCCGGTTCTTTCTGACCCGGGGTATGGCGAATAAGCGTGGGTAATGCGGTCATCGGCCGGTTACGATTAGGTAAAACCTCCGTTCCAACGATGGCATTAATGGTGGTGGATTTACCCGCTTTCATTGTGCCAACAATCGCCAGTACCATTTCCAGACCGGTAATTTTACGCAGCTCGTTATTCAGCGTGTCCTGTTGCGTCGTCAATAAATGGCTTCCCGGATTACGGCCATGCGAGCCACCAGGCCCATCAGGCATAGCCTGAGCACCGCTCAGCATGTTACCCGGAAGCCCATTCACGGTATCGAGATGTCGTAATGCCAGCTGCAGCAAGCGCTCTGCTTCCTGACTCAATTCAAATATTGTCTGTGTGTACATGGTTAAAGTATTCCCTTAACGCAAATTTTATAACTTTTTATTTGTCAGATTTTTTATATCCGGATTTTATTTTTATATAATGATCTGTACTACCATAGAAAATGCAGGACGTAAGAAAACCAAAAGATATACAGATTAGCGCCATAAGCAGCATTCGACAGGATATATTGCATATAAATTACCTGCCAAAATACAGTGAATAAGATAGCGCTGGGTAATAATCAGAAATACGATCCTCAACATAACGCAAACTACATTACTCGGCAATTTCGAAACCTAAAAAATTGTACAGTTTTACGTAAGCGGTACAGGCTGGGGGATAAATAGTCCCGACAACCGTAAGGACATGCGGTATAATGAGTCATACTTTTAGCGCTCAGCGGCGGTTTGAACGGTCTGTGGCGCATTTTCAATTATTACGAGGTTACTATGTCTCTGCCACACTGCCCAAAATGTAATTCCGAATACACCTATGAAGACAGCGGCATGTTCATCTGCCCTGAGTGCGCCCACGAGTGGAACGACGCAGAGCCTTCTAATGACGGTGACGAGCTTATCGTGAAAGATGCCAACGGCAACCTGCTGGTTGACGGCGACAGTGTGACCGTCGTGAAAGATCTGAAGGTTAAAGGCAGCTCTTCGATGCTGAAAATCGGCACCAAAGTGAAGAATATCCGCCTCGTTGAAGGCGATCACAACATCGACTGCAAAATTGACGGTTTTGGCCCAATGAAGCTGAAATCTGAGTTCGTTAAAAAGAACTAACCCCTCGCCATATCGCCCGGCGGCGCTTCGCTTGCCAGGCCTACATGCGATAAGCGTTTGTAGGCCCGGCCAACTTTACGCCGCCGGGAAAAATACAACCGCTTGGTTATATTAACTCATGGTAACTATAATTATCTGGGTATCCACTCTCCGAGGTTATGGTTATGCCGTTAAGTCCCTATATCTCTTTTTCCGGCAACTGCGCCGAGGCCCATGCATTCTACCAACAGGCATTAAACGCTGAACTGGGCTACAAAATCACCTTCGGCGAAATGCCAAAATCCGATCAAAATAGCGAAGAAGGCTGCCCCTCCGGGATGGTCTTTCCACCCGATGCTATCGCCCACTCCAACGTCCGCATTGCGGGCAGCGAGATAATGATGAGCGACGGTATGACCGGTAGCGTCAGCTATTCCGGTTTTACGCTGGTACTCGACACCCAAGACGTCAACGAAGGGAAAGGCTGGTTCGATGCCCTTGCCGAGGGCGGCAAGATTGAAATGGACTGGCAGGAAACGTTCTGGGCCCACGGATTTGGCAAAGTCACCGATAAATTCGGCGTGCCGTGGATGATCAACGTCGTCAAACAGCCGCAGTAATTTCCCCAGGGCGGTCCGCTCCGCCCTGTCACACACCCTACTCCAACTCTTCATCGTTCAGTCACCGCACCTTAACCGGAGTGTCATATTGTCGCGTCACTCTATCGGCAGTTTCTCCCCTCACCCCGACCCTCTCCCCAAAGGGGCGAGGGAGAAAGGATTACCCAAGCTGTCCCGGACAGCCCCCTCTCCCCAAAGGGGCGAGGGAGAAAGGATTACCCAAGCTGTCCCGGACAGTCCCCTCTCCCCAAAGGGGCGAGGGAGAAAGGATACCCAAGCTGTCCCGGACAGCCCCCTCTTCCCAAAAGGGCGAGGGAGAAAGGATTACCCAAGCTGTCCCGGACAGTCCCCTCTTCCTAAAGGGCGAGGAGAAAGGATTACCCAAGCTGTCCCGGACAGCCCCTCTTCCCAAAAGGGCGAGGGAGAAAGGATTACCCAAGCTGTCCCGGACAGCCCCCCTCTTCCCAAAGGGTCGAGGGAGAAAGGATACCCAAGCTGTCCCGGACAGCCCCCTCTTCCCAAAAGGGCGAGGGAGAAAGGATACCCCGGACAGTCCCCTCTCCCTTTTAGGGAGAGGGTTAGGGTGAGGGTCACACACGATACTGACGTTGAAGAGGTCTTCCAAATGATGCACTTGTCCAGACATCCGACCAGTTACCCGACGCGCTACGAGGAGATTGCTGCCAGGCTCGAGCAGGAACTGCGCAGCCAGTATCGCTGCGGCGACTACCTTCCCGCCGAACATCAGCTTGCCGCGCGCTTTGAAGTTAACCGTCACACCCTGCGCCGCGCCATTGACCAACTGGTGGAAAAAGGCTGGGTGCAGCGTCGTCAGGGCGTCGGCGTGCTGGTGCTGATGCGTCCGTTCGATTACCCGCTCAATGCCCAGACACGTTTTAGCCAGAATCTGCTCGACCAGGGTAGCCACCCGACCAGCGAAAAACTGCTCTCGGTACTGCGCCCGGCATCCGGTCACGTGGCCGACGCGCTGGGTATTCAGGAGGGCGACAACGTCATCCACCTGCGCACCCTGCGCCGCGTCAATGGCATCGCGCTGTGCATCATCGATCACTACTTTGCCGACATGCGTTTCTGGCCCGCCCTTCAGCGCTTTAACAGCGGCTCGCTGCACGATTTTCTGCGTGAAGAATTGGCCCTCGTACTGACTCGCACGCAAACGCGGGTAGGCGCCCGCCGTGCTCAGGCCAAAGAGAGCAAGGTGCTGGAAATCCCGAACATGGCGCCGCTGCTTTGCGTGCGCACCCTGAACCATCGTGAAGGCGAAGTTAACGCGGCGGAATACTCCGTCAGCCTGACTCGCGCCGACATGATTGAATTCACAATGGAGCACTGAATGCCATTCGATACCGCCACTCGTCAGCGCTGGATGTCGACGCTGGCCCACAGCCAGCCTGCCGAACTTGCCGCCCGTATGCAGGCCCTGAAGCTCTCGCCGGAATATGAAATCCTCCGCGCACCAGAAAGTGGCCTGGTACAAATCCAGGCCCGGATGGGCGCTACCGGTTCACGATTCTTCGCTGGAGACGCCACCCTGACCCGCGCCACCGTGCAACTGAACGACGGCACGCTGGGCTACAGCTGGGTACTGGGTCGCGATAAAGCCCACGCCGAACGCTGCGCGGCAATAGACGCCCTGCTGCAAACGCATGCCCATTTTCAGACCCTGATGGAAACCCTGATTGCCCCGCTGGAAGCCGAGCGCGAGGCCCGCATTGCCGCGCGCCGCGCCGAAGTGAACGCCAGCCGGGTGGACTTCTTTACCTTAGTGCGTGGAGACAACGCATGACCTTTTCTTCAGAATTAAAGACCGCCTTCCCTCATCCGGTACAGGATGCCCAGCACAGTTTCCGTCGTCTGCTGAAAGCCATGAGCGAGCCGGGCGTGATTGTGTCGATGCATCAGCATAAACACGGCTGGCAGCCGCTCTCCCCGGCGACTACCAGCGTGCTGCTGACCCTGGTGGATAACGACACGCCAGTGTGGCTGTCAGCCTCAGTTGATAACGACATCGCGCGTCAGAACCTGCGTTTTCACACCAACGCTCCATTGGTCGAGCAGCCGCAGCACGCGCTGTTTGCCGTCACCGACGTGTCTGTCAGCACCGAACAGCTGAACGCCCTGTCGGCGGGCAGTGCGGTTGCGCCAGAAACCAGCGCCACGCTGATTGTGCAGCTCAGCAGCCTGAGCGGGGGCCGGATGCTGCGCCTGACCGGGGCCGGTATCAATGAAGAGCGGATGATTGCCCCGCAGTTGCCGGAATGCATTCTTCATGAATTGACCGAACGTCCGCACCCGTTCCCGCTGGGCGTGGATCTGATCCTGACCTGCGGCGACCGTCTGCTGGCTATTCCGCGCACCACTCACGTGGAGGTTTGCTGATGTACGTCGCCGTCAAAGGGGGCGAAAAGGCTATCGACGCCGCACACGCCCTACAGGAACAAAAACGCCGCGGCGACGCGCAGCTGCCTGAGCTTACCGTCGCGCAAATTGAACAACAGCTGAATCTCGCCGTCGACCGCGTCATGACCGAAGGCGGCATCGCCGATCGCGAGCTGGCGGCCCTGGCGCTGAAACAGGCCAGCGGGGATAACGTCGAAGCCATTTTTCTGCTGCGCGCCTACCGCACCACCCTGCCGCGTCTGGCGGTAAGCGAACCGATTAACACCGCAGAAATGCGTCTCGAACGCCGGATCTCAGCGGTCTATAAAGACGTACCCGGCGGCCAGCTTCTCGGCCCGACTTACGATTACACCCACCGTCTGCTCGATTTTACGCTGCTCGCCAACGGTGAGACGCCACAGGTTGCCAAGAGCGATGAGCAACCCACCGCGTCACCGCATGTGTTCAGCCTGCTGACTCGCCAGGGACTGGCGAAGGTGGAAGAAGACACCGGCGAAACGCCGGACGACATCACCCGCATGCCGCCGGTTTATCCGTGCTCCCGTGCTTCCCGCTTACAGCAACTGATGCGCGGCGACGAAGGCTATCTGCTGGCAATGGCCTACTCCACGCAGCGCGGCTACGGGCGCAATCACCCCTTTGCCGGGGAAATCCGCAGCGGTCACATTGACGTGGAAATTGTGCCTGAAGAGTTAGGATTTGCAGTGAACGTCGGCGAACTGCTGATGACCGAATGCGAAATGGTGAACGGTTTCGTCTCACCTGACGAGCAGGCCCCGCACTTCACCCGTGGCTACGGCCTGGTGTTCGGCCTGAGCGAACGCAAAGCGATGGCAATGGCGCTGATGGACCGCGCGCTGCAAGCCCCGGACTACGACGAACACATCGCCGGTCCCGCGCAGGACGAAGAGTTCGTGCTGGCCCACGCCGATAACGTCGAAGCCGCCGGGTTCGTCTCGCACCTCAAACTACCTCACTACGTCGATTTCCAGGCCGAACTGGAACTGCTCAAACGCCTGCAACAGGAGCGCAATCGTGGCTAATCTCAGCGGTTATAACTTCGCGTATCTCGACGAACAGACCAAGCGCATGATCCGCCGCGCCATCCTGAAAGCCGTCGCGATACCCGGCTATCAGGTACCGTTTGGCGGGCGTGAAATGCCGATGCCTTACGGCTGGGGCACCGGTGGTATTCAGCTCACTGCCAGCGTTATCGGCGAGGCTGACGTGCTGAAAGTGATCGACCAGGGCGCCGATGACACGACGAATGCCGTATCGATTCGCAACTTCTTCAAACGCGTCACCGGCGTGAACACCACCGAAAAAACCGAAGATGCGACGCTGATCCAAACCCGTCACCGGATCCCCGAAACGCCACTGACCGAAGATCAGATCCTGATCTTCCAGGTGCCGATCCCGGAGCCACTGCGCTTTATCGAGCCGCGCGAAACCGAAACCCGCACCATGCACGCGCTGGAAGAGTATGGCGTGATGCAGGTGAAACTGTACGAAGACATCGCCCGTTTCGGCCATATCGCCACCACCTACGCCTATCCGGTGAAGGTCAACGATCGCTACGTGATGGATCCATCGCCGATCCCGAAATTCGATAACCCGAAAATGGACATGATGCCTGCACTGCAGTTGTTCGGGGCCGGGCGTGAAAAACGCATTTACGCCGTGCCGCCGTACACCAAAGTGGAAAGCCTCGATTTCGACGATCACCCGTTCACGGTTCAGGCCTGGGATGAGCCCTGCGCCATTTGCGGTTCGCGCCACAGCTATCTCGACGAAGTGGTGCTCGATGACACCGGCACACGGATGTTTGTCTGTTCCGATACCGATTACTGCCGCCAACAGAGCGAGGCGTTAAGCCAATGAATCAGCCGTTACTTTCGGTCAATAACCTGACCCATCTTTATGCGCCGGGCAAAGGCTTCAGCGACGTGTCGTTCGACCTGTGGCCAGGTGAAGTGCTGGGCATCGTCGGGGAATCCGGCTCCGGCAAAACCACGCTGCTGAAGTCGATTTCCGCACGTCTCACGCCGCAGCAGGGTGAAGTGGTTTACGAAACCCAGTCGCTGTACGGCATGTCGGAAGGCGAGCGCCGCCGCCTGCTACGTACCGAATGGGGCGTGGTGCATCAGCATCCGATGGACGGCCTGCGTCGTCAGGTTTCGGCGGGCGGCAACATCGGCGAACGCCTGATGGCCACCGGGGCGCGCCATTACGGCAACATCCGCGAAACCGCCGCGCAATGGCTTGAGGCGGTGGAAATCCCACCGTCGCGCATTGATGAACTGCCGACCACCTTTTCCGGCGGCATGCAGCAACGTCTGCAAATCGCCCGCAACCTGGTGACACACCCGAAGCTGGTCTTTATGGACGAGCCGACCGGCGGCCTGGATGTGTCCGTGCAGGCACGTTTGCTCGATCTGCTGCGCGGCCTGGTGGTGGAACTGGATCTGGCGGTAGTCATTGTCACCCATGATTTGGGCGTCGCTCGCCTGCTGGCTGACCGTCTGATGGTGATGAAGGAAGGCCGGGTGGTGGAAAGTGGATTAACCGACCGCGTGCTCGACGACCCGCTTCATCCATATACCCAGTTGCTGGTTTCCTCCGTTTTGCAGAATTAAGGAGCTGATTATGATTCGCGTTGAAAATCTGAGTAAAACCTTCGTCCTGCATCACCAGAACGGCATCAATTTGCCGGTGTTGTACAAAGCGGAACTGACGGTGAACGCCGGGGAATGCGTGGTGCTACACGGCCATTCCGGCAGTGGAAAATCGACGCTGCTGCGCTCGCTGTACGCCAACTATTTGCCAGATGAAGGCCATATCCACATCAAACATGGCGATGAATGGGTCGATCTCGTTACCGCCCCGGCGCGTAAAGTGCTGGAAGTCCGTAAAGGCACCATCGGCTGGGTCAGCCAGTTCCTGCGCGTTATCCCGCGCATCTCCGCCCTCGATGTGGTGATGCAGCCGCTGCTGGATCTCGGCGTTTCCAAAGAAGAATGCCGCGCCAAAGCCGCCAGCCTGTTGACGCGCCTCAACGTACCGGAACGCTTATGGCACCTGGCGCCGTCGACCTTCTCCGGCGGGGAACAGCAGCGTGTGAACATCGCCCGCGGCTTCGTGGTCGACTACCCGATTTTGCTACTCGATGAACCCACCGCCTCGCTGGATGACAGAAACAGCGCAGCCGTGGTTGAGCTTATCGACGAAGCCAAAGCGCGTGGCGCGGCCATCGTCGGCATTTTCCATGATGAAGCGGTGCGAAATCGCGTCGCCGACCGTCTGCACCCGATGGGAGCCGCAGCATGATTATCAACAATGTGAAATTAGTGCTCGAAAATGAAGTGGTTCACGGCTCGGTCGACGTACAGGATGGCGTTATTCGCACGTTTGCCGAAACCCAGAGCCAAAGCCCGCAGGCGATGGACGGCGAAGGCGGCTGGCTGCTGCCGGGGCTGATTGAGCTGCACACCGATAATCTGGATAAATTCTTCACCCCGCGCCCGAAAGTAGACTGGCCTGCGCATTCCGCCATGAGCAGCCACGACGCGCTGATGGTGGCGAGCGGCATCACCACGGTGCTGGACGCGGTGGCGATTGGCGATGTGCGCGATGGCGGCGATCGTCTGGAAAACTTAGAGAAGATGATTAACGCGGTAGAAGACACGGAAAAACGTGGTATCAACCGCGCCGAGCACCGTCTGCACCTGCGCTGCGAACTGCCACACTTCACCACCCTGCCGCTGTTTGAAAAGTTGGTCGACCGCGAACTGGTGTCGCTGGTATCACTGATGGATCACTCGCCGGGCCAGCGTCAATACGCCGACCGTTCCAAATATCGCGATTACTATCAGGGCAAATACCATCTGACCAACGAGCAGATGAACACATTTGAAGAAGAGCAGCTGGCGCTGGCAGCCGAATGGTCGCAGCCGAACAGGATGGCGATTTCACAGACCTGCCGCACGCGCAACATCGCGCTGGCAAGCCATGATGACGCCACCCACGAACATGTTGCCGAATCCTTTGATATTGGCAGCGTGATTGCCGAATTTCCTACCACCTTCGAAGCCGCAGAGTCCTCACGCCTGCACGGGATGAACGTACTGATGGGCGCGCCGAACATCGTGCGCGGCGGTTCGCATTCCGGCAACGTCGCGGCGCATGACCTCGCTTCACGCGGGCTGCTGGATATTCTCTCCTCGGATTATTACCCCGCCAGCCTGCTTGATGCGGCCTTCCGTATAGCCGACGACGAGCGCAACGCCTACAGTCTCGCACAGGCCGTGCATCTGGTGACGCGCAACCCGGCGCGGGCACTGAACTTGTCTGACCGCGGCGTAATCGCTGAGGGCAAACGCGCTGACCTGGTACTGGTGCATCGTAAAGGCGAGCACGTGCATATCGACCACGTGTGGCGCCAGGGCAAGAGGGTCTTCTGATGACGGGACGAATTATCTGGTTGGTCGGCCCGTCCGGGTCCGGGAAGGACAGCCTGCTGGCCGCGCTTCGCCAGCGGGAGCACGCACAAATGCTGGTCGCACATCGTTACATCACCCGTCCGGCCAACGCCGGGAGTGAGAACCATATTGCGCTCAGCGAACATGAATTTTTCACCCGCGCGGAACGCCAGCTGTTCGCCCTGAGCTGGCACGCCAACGCGCTGTACTACGGCGTCGGCATTGAAATCGACGTCTGGCTGCACGCCGGATTTGACGTGGTGGTCAACGGTTCACGCGCGCATCTGGCGCAGGCCAAAGCCCGCTACGCCGACGCGCTGCTGCCAGTGTGTCTGCAGGTTTCGCCGGATGTGCTGCGCCAGCGCCTGGAGCAGCGCGGGCGTGAAACGGAAAAAGAGATTGCCCTGCGTCTCGACCGGGCCGCGCGTTATCCGCTCAGCGACGGTTTGATGCTGAACAACGATGGCAGTCTGCTACAGTCTGTGGAAACCTTTATGCGCCTGATCCGCGTCCACGGTAACCAGAAAGAGAGCCAGCATGTCCTGTGAACTTCGCCCAGCCACGCCCGCTGACACCGATGCGGTGTACGGGCTTATCTGCGAGCTAAAACAGAAAGAATACGACCGACAGACCTTCGCAGCAGGCTTTGCTGCGAGTTTGAATAACCCGAGTCAGCGCTACCAGCTGGCACGGGTGAACGGCGAAATCGTTGGGCTGATTGGCCTGCAAATGATGTTTCCGCTGAACCTGAATTGCTGGATTGGTGAAATTCAGGAGCTGGTTATTCTGCCGCAGATGCGCGGCCTGAACATCGGCCAGCAGTTGCTGAACTGGGCGGAAGAGGAAGCCCGTCAGTGCGGCGCGAGCCTGATGGAGCTGTCGAGCGGTAAAGTTCGCACCGACGCGCACCGCTTTTACCTGCGCGAAGGCTATCAGCAGAGCCATTTCCGTTTCAAAAAGACCCTATAAGTCCGGGGTTTGTAGGTCCGGCAAAGGCAGTGCTGCCGGGCACATTGAGTGACGAGGTAAAAATGAGCCTGACCTTACGCTTGACCGGCACCGGTGGCGCACAGCTGGTGCCGGTGTTTGGCTGTGACTGTGCGGCGTGTCGTCGCGCCCGACAGGACGAAACCCACCGCCGTCGCCCTTGCAGCGGTGAAGTGCGCTACAACAACGCGCTGACGCTGCTGGACGCAGGCATTCCTGACCTGATGGACCACCACCCGGCGGGCAGTTTTCAGCAGTTTTTACTCACCCACTATCATATGGATCACGTGCAGGGCCTGTTCCCGCTGCGCTGGGGCGTGGGGAACAAGATCCCGGTTTACGGCCCGCCTGATGAACAAGGCTGCGATGATTTATTCAAACACCCCGGGCTGCTCGATTTCAGCCATACCGTTGAACCGTTTGTGGTGTTCGAATTGCAGGGTTTGCAGGTCACGCCGCTGCCGCTCACCCATTCAAAGTTGACCTTCGGTTATCTGCTGGAATCCGCCCACAGCCGCGTGGCATGGCTGTCCGATACCGCCGGGCTGCCGGATAAAACGCTGAAATTTCTGCTGAACAATCATCCGCAGGTGATGATCATCGACTGCAGCCACGAGCCAAAAGCCGAACCGCCGCGCAGCCACTGCGATCTGAACACGGTGCTGGCGATCAACGCGATCGTGCGCTGTCCGCGGGTTATCCTGACGCATATCAGTCATCAGTTTGATGCGTGGATGATGAACAACCCTCTGCCAGAAGGCGTTGAAGCGGGCTATGACGGGATGACAATTGTGCTGGATTAACGCATGTGTAAAAAAAGGAACTGTGATTATCTACACGGGATATATCACAGTTCAACGTTACGACAGGAAAGATTTTTATTTATAGATAATCGCTGTGGCCCTGACATCGGCACTCATCCCGGCACGCTCTAAAGAGGTAATATGATAATGAGCTGCCCCCTTCATATCGGCCTCTTTGCTCAGTGCGTTCATCGCTTCTTCAAAGGTGCCATTTTTAACATTGACCGAGACGTTACCAATTTTTTGATGCATATCAGTCATCTGTGAATCACGAATTTCTGTGGCAGCGAATGAAAAAGAACTAATTGTCATTAACGTAGCAAGAATTAATATTTTATTTTTCATCATGAATACCTTTATTTAATTATCTGAGATTGCTTTATTAATCTGTTTCATTTCTTATTTCATCGTCTAACCACCTGATAAAATAAAATATAAACAGACCAAGCTTCACACCCTTAATTAACTTCGGGTTATCATCAATATTAGTTCAGCGCCGGAGGTTTTTTATCACTAAATCTTAAACTAAAAATAACAAAAAAGTTAAGATCAACGTTGGGATAAATAGAGATAACCGTACTGACGGGGATTATCCATACCGCTATACATCCCCTGATATACATATTGCCGGTTATCAGTCGGGCTACAGTGATACAGACATTCCCTGCCCATTCCCTGCCATCTAAGCTCAGAGAGCCATGTTAGCGATCAGCGTCGTCGCGCAGTCGGCTCTCTTCATCATCAAGCTGGCGACGCTCCTGATCGAGCTGGTGTTGACGGTCGTCTAACTGACGCCGACGGTCTTCAAGCTGACGATAGCGGTCGTCGTACTGGCGACTGCGCTCTGCATCTTGTCGGCGGCTCTCAGCATCGTCATCATTATCGTCGCGATCGTCATGATAGACGTTATCGCTATTTGGCTTATAGGCATCGCTGATGGCTTGCTGAACATTGCCAATCGCGTCATCAATAATATCGGCATGGGCCAGCTGGCTTGCCAGGGCAAGCGTGCCAAACAGTAACGCCGTTGCGGGTCTTTTCATCGGGTCAGACTCTGGGTTGGACTGACCTCAGCGTAATCAACGGCCGTGCAGGCGGGTAGCGGAGGAATCTCAATTGCGCCGCTGTTCGCGCGGCGACACCTGACCTGTCTGTGCATGACGAAGCGCCTGCGCCAGCTGCGCTCGGGTAAAGGGTTTGCGCAGCAGTACGACGTCCGGCAGCTGTGGGTTATGCGCTGGCCGTAAATCCTGGCCGCTGGTAATCAGCACCGCCACCTGCGGATGGTGTGTGCGGGCGTGATTGACCACTTCCGCGCCGCTGAGCCTGCCTGGCAACATCAAATCACTGACCAGCATCGCGATATCCTCCGATGCATCCAGCATCGCAATCGCCTGTTCGCCACGGCTTGCCTCCAGCGTTAACCAGCCCAGCTGATGCAGCTGTTCGCACAAGGTCTGGCGCACGTCGGCTTCGTCTTCCAGCACCAGCGCCAGCCGTTCGGCGGGCATTTCGTCGTCGACCACCCTTTCATCCGCACGCTCAACCGCCTGCAAAATTGAACGCGGCAACTGCAGCCGGAGCGTGGTGCCTTGCCCTGGCGCACTTTCGATTTCCACCCGCCCGCCGGACTGGCGCACAAAACCGTACACCATCGACAGGCCCAGTCCGGAACCGCTGCCGGTCTGCTTGGTGGTGAAGAACGGTTCGAACACCTGGGCTTTTACCGCCTGCGACATACCGCTGCCATGGTCGATCACCTCCAGCGCAACCATGTCCTGTTTGCGCCCGTCGCTGCGGTTCACGCGCTGATTCCAGGTGCGAATTTTGATGACGCCAGCCTGGCCTTCCATCGCATCGCGGGCGTTCATCACCATGTTAATGATGGCATTTTCGAGCTGCCCGACATCTATCCATGCCGACCACGCCGGGAATTGCGCCTCGATTTCCAGCGTTAGCGTGGTGGGCAGCGAGTGGCGCATCAGTTCACCGAGGTTTTCCAGCAGCCCTTTCATCTCCACCGCGTGAGGGTGCAGCGACTGTTTACGCGAGAACGCCAGCAGACGCTGAGTCAGCAGCGCCCCGCGCTCAGCAGCCTGCAATGCTCTGGATATTCGCGGCGCATCAGCCTCATTGGGTTTGACCAGTTCGAGACTGCCGATGATCACCGCCAGCAGGTTGTTGAAATCATGAGCCAGACCGCCCGTCAGCTGCCCAACGGCCTTCATTTTCTGGCTGTGCAACAGCGCTTCTTCCAGCCCCTGCCGCTCGATGCGACCAGTTTCCAGCTGAGTGGTGTTTTCTTTCAACAGCCGGGTGGTGTGCTCCAGCGTCGATTTATTACGCGCAAAAACGCTGAACGCGCGAGCCAGTTCCCCCAGCTCATCGCGTCGCTGCAATGCAGGAACCGAGACGTCCTGTTCGCCATGCGCCAACCGCGACATCGCGTCAGAAATAGCGGTCAGGTTCCAGCCCAGATTGCGATAGATATACCAGCCCGCAAACCCGGTGATCACCAGCGCCAGCAGGGCGAAGCTGAGAATTAAGTCGATAATCGACCCCAGTTCACGATGACTTTGCGCTACCCGCTGCTCAGACGCCTGTGCCACCTGCGCCACGTATTGGTTAATGTCGCCGTTAAGGATCGCCACCAGCGCCTTGATGTGGAACATGTACCAACTGATCGCCAAATCGCTTTGCTCCAGACTCTGGGAAAGCGGGGCGAGTTTGCGCAGTTCTGCATTGAAATCCGGCAATATGAAGGCGATTGTCGGATCCGCGTTTTCCGTTGGCAGCGCGTGCATCACAGTGTCAATCTGACGTACCGTCGAGCGCGGCGTCGACGTTTCAATCGCCGCGGTAATCAGCCGGTCCATTTCCAGCAGCAGACGTCCATCCAGCGAGTCTTCTCCCTGACGCCGGTTAATCTCCTGTAAGTGACGCAGGTAGCTTTGATTTTGATACAGCGAGCTGAGCAGCGCGTTGCGCTCCAGATGGCGCTGCTGCCCGCGCTGCAACATGCCCGCCACGCTTTGCTGAAGTTCGTTACTGCGCTGGATAATGCGCTGCACCAGTTCCGGTTCACGCTGCGCCAGTGGCGCGGTGGCCAGTTGATCGAGCGAATGCTTCAGCGCCTGCTGTGTGGCCTGCAGGCGCTCTGCTTCGCCTTTGTATTCCAGTGCGCCGACGACCTGCGATAGCCGGACCGCGGCAGTGGCGACGTTGGCGGTGTCACGCGCCAGATTCATGCTGCCGGTCATGTCGTCGAAAGTTTGCTGCTGCACCTGTTCCTGGATTTGGCTCGCATGTCGAAAACCGAGCACCGCTGCCGCGCTCACCATTAGCGTGACCGCCACCACCAACAGATTGAAAAACAGCAGGCGGCCGCGCGCACTGGCGAAAAACGAAGGACGGCGTATGGGCATAATGGCTCCGGCTGTTGTGTGTTTCCCCTCACCCTAACCCTCTCCCCAAAGGGGCGAGGGGACCGTTCCGAGCTGGCGTCTCCTTCTCCCGCTGGACGAGGGGACCGTTCCGAGCTGACGTCTCCTTCTCCCACTGGACGTGGCGACGATTTTCTCCCTCTCCCCAAAAGGGCGAGGGGACTGTTCCGAGCTGACGTCTCCTTCTCCCACTGGGCGAGGCGACGGTTTTTCTCCCTCTCCCCAAAGGGGCGAGGGGACTGTTCCGAGCTGACGTCTCCTTCTCCCACTGTGCGAGGGGATTGTTCGAGCTGGCGTCTCCTTCTCCCACTGGTCGAGGCGACGGTTTTCTCCCTCTTCCCTCCGGGGAGAGGGCCGGGGTGAGGGGGAAACGGTGAGGAAAATCAAATTTTCAGCACTATGACAAATATGAACGGCCTCTGACATTTTGCATTTACTTTCCTGTGATGGACTGCTGATATCGACCATCCTCAGGAGTGCAGCCATGAGTCAGACGCCGGTGCTGGAGATGCACAACATCGCCAAGGCCTTTGGCAAGTTTTATGCGCTGAAAGGGGTCGACCTGACGGTCTTTCCCGGAGAAATCCACGCGCTGATGGGGGAGAACGGCGCAGGAAAAAGCACGCTGATGAAAATTCTCGCGGGTGCCTATACCGCCACCAGCGGTGAGATCCTGATTGACGGCAAACCCCATACCATAAAAAGCCCGAAAGACGCCTTGGCCGCAGGCATCACCCTGATTTATCAGGAGATGCAGCTCGCGCCCAATCTCACCGTCGCCGAAAACATTTTCCTCGGCAGCGAACTGTCGCGCGGCGGCCTAGTACAGCGCAAAACCATGGTGCTTCAGGCGCAGGAAGTGATTAACCGCCTCGGGGCGCAGTTCAAAGCCACCGACCGGGTAATGAAGCTCACCATCGCCGAACAGCAGCAGGTCGAAATCGCCCGCGCACTGCACCGCAATAGCCGCATTCTGGTGATGGATGAACCCACCGCAGCCCTCTCCTCCCGTGAAACCCAGCGCCTGTTTGAGCTGATCCTGCGCCTGCGCGACGAAGGGATGGCGATTATCTACATCAGCCATCGCATGGCGGAAGTGTACGAGCTGTCCGACCGCGTCAGCGTGCTGCGCGACGGGCAGTACGTCGGCAGCCTGACCCGCGACAAGCTCAACGCCTCCGAACTGGTGCGGATGATGGTCGGCCGCCCGTTAAGCGATTTGTTCAACAAAGAGCGCGATATCCCACACGGCCAGCCGCGTCTGAATGTTCACCACCTGACCGATGGGGGCAAAGTGCAGCCGTGCAGTCTGCTGGTGCGTTCTGGCGAAATCGTCGGACTGGCGGGGCTGGTCGGGGCCGGACGTTCCGAGCTGGCGCAGCTGATTTTCGGCGTGCGCAAGGCCACCGGCGGGGTGATTGAAGTGGACGGCGAACCGGTGCTGATTCATTCCCCACGGGAAGCCATAGATTTAGGTATCGGTTTTTTAACGGAAAACCGCAAAGAACAGGGCCTGTTCCTCGAACTGGCGGCGCAGGAAAACATCACCATGGCGACGCTGGAACGCGACTCACACTTCGGAATGCTCGACCGTAAAAAAGCCCAGACCATTTCTGATGATGCCATCAAGCTGCTGAATATCCGCGTCCCGCATTCACAAGTGCGCGCGGGCGGTTTGTCCGGTGGCAATCAGCAAAAACTGCTGATTTCCCGCTGGGTGGCGATTGGCCCGCGCATTTTGATTCTCGATGAACCCACGCGCGGCGTGGACGTCGGGGCCAAAAGTGAAATCTACCGCATCATGAATCAGATGGCGCGCCAGGGCGTGGCGATCCTGATGATTTCCAGCGAATTGCCAGAAATCGTCGGCATGAGCGATCGGGTATACGTGATGCGAGAAGGCAGCATTGCCGGAGAGTTGCTGGCCCATGACATCACTCAGGAAAATATTATGACGCTGGCAACCGGCGTAAACGAATCCCATCACCAGGCGGTGCAACCATGACCACGCAAAAAGAAAATTCCGTGCCCTCGCCGCAGCAGGTTGCTAAGGCGTCTGCCCGAAAAATGCTGATGGGCGATCTGATGCAAACCGTGGGGATCCTGCCGATCCTGATATTGATTGTGGCGGTATTTGGCTTAATCACGCCGAACTTTTTCACCGAAAGCAATCTGCTGAACATTACCCGTCAGGCGTCGATCAACATCGTGCTGGCGGCGGGGATGACGTTCATCATTTTGACCGGCGGGATAGACCTCTCCGTTGGCTCGATTCTCGGCACCACGGCGGTGGCAGCGATGGTGGTGTCGCTCATTCCGCAATTCGCTCTGCTTTCCATTCCAGCGGCGCTGATGCTGGGGCTGATTCTCGGGCTGTTCAACGGTGCGCTGGTGGCGTTTGCCGGGCTACCGCCCTTTATCGTCACGCTCGGCACCTATACGGCGCTACGCGGCGCGGCGTATCTACTGGCAGACGGCACCACGGTGATTAACTCCGACATCAGCTTTGAATGGATAGGTAACAACTACCTCGGGCCAGTCCCGTGGCTGGTGGTGATTGCGCTGGCGGTGATCGCGGTGTGCTGGTTCATTCTGCGTCGCACCACGCTTGGTGTTCATATCTATGCGGTGGGCGGCAATATGCAGGCGGCGCGCCTGACCGGCATCAAAGTGTGGCTGGTTTTGCTGTTCGTTTACGGCATGAGCGGCCTGCTATCGGGGCTGGGTGGGGTAATGAGCGCCTCGCGGCTTTATAGCGCCAACGGCAACCTCGGCATGGGCTATGAGCTGGACGCCATTGCCGCCGTTATCCTCGGCGGGACAAGCTTCGTCGGCGGCATCGGCACCATCACCGGGACGCTGGTGGGGGCGCTGATCATCGCCACCCTCAACAACGGCATGACGCTGATGGGCGTCTCTTATTTCTGGCAACTGGTGATCAAAGGGGCGGTGATCATCATTGCGGTTCTGATCGACAAATACCGTACCCGACACCATCAAAGTGCATAACAACAACATCTTACCTGTGAGGAAAACAACATGCGTTTGAAGCCAATCGCCATTGCACTCTGTGCTGGCACTCTGCTCGCCGCCGCGCCGTTTGTGCAGGCAAAAGAGCTGAAATCTATCGGTGTGACGGTGGGCGACCTCGCCAACCCGTTCTTCGTACAAATCACCAAAGGGGCTGAGCTGGAGGCCCGCAAGCTCGCCGGAGATAACGTCAAAGTGACGCTGGTTTCCAGCGGCTACGATCTGGGTCAGCAGGTATCGCAGATTGATAATTTTATCGCCGCCAAGGTCGATATGATTATCCTCAACGCCGCGGATTCGAAGGGCATTGGCCCGGCGGTGAAGCGCGCGAAAGAGGCAGGAATTGTGGTGGTGGCGGTTGACGTGGCGGCCGTAGGAGCCGATGCGACCATCACTTCCGATAACACCCAGGCGGGCGCGATGGCCTGTAAATACATCACCGACCGCCTGAACGGTAAAGGCAATGTGGTCATCATCAACGGACCGCCGGTGTCAGCGGTGCAAAACCGCGTCGAAGGCTGTCAGTCAGAATTCAAAAAACACCCGGATATCAAAGTGCTGTCTGATAACCAGAACGCCAAAGGCAGTCGCGAAGGCGGGCTGGAAGTGATGACGTCGCTGCTGGCGGCGAATCCGAAGATCGACGGGGTATTTGCGATTAACGATCCGACGGCGATCGGTGCCGATCTGGCGGCGAAACAGGCGCAACGTAAAGAGTTCTTTATCGTTGGCGTGGATGGCTCACCGGACGGGGAAGAAGCGCTGAAGCGCCAAAATTCACTGTTTGTGGCAACGCCTGCCCAGGATCCGCAGGTCATGGCGGCGAAAGCGGTGGAAATTGGTTATGACATTTTGCAGGGCAAACCCGCGCCAACTGAACCGGTGCTGATTCCGGTGACGATGATCGACAAGAAAAGCGTCGGGTCGTATAAGGGATGGACGGTTAAGTAATTTGCCTTCTCCCCTCACCCCGGCCCTCTCCCCAAAGGGGCGAGGGGGGAAAACCAAACGGTCCTCTTCCACTTTGAGCCGAGGGGGAAAACCAAACGGTCTCCTCTGCACTTTGAGGCGAAAGAGAAAACCAAACGGTCCTCTTCCACTTTGAGCCGAGGGGGAAAACCAAACGGTCTCCTCTACACTTTGAGGTGAAAGAGAAAACCGAATGGTCCCCTCTGCACTTTGAGGCGAAAGAGAAAACCAAACGGTCCTCTTCCACTTTGAGGCGAGGGGGGAAACCAACTGGTCCCCTCTCCACTTTGAGGCGAAAGAGAAAACCGAACGGTCCTCTTCCACTTTGAGGCGAGGGGGAAAACCAAATGGTCCCCTCTGCACTTTGAGGCAAGGGGGAAAACCGAACGGTCCTCTTCCACTTTGAGCCGAGGGGGAAAACCAAATGGTCCCCTCTCCATTTTGAGGCGAAAGAGAAAACCGAATGGTCCTCTTCCACTTTGAGGCGAAAGAGAAAACCGAACGGTCCTCTTCCACTTTGAGCCGAGGGGGAAAACCAAATGGTCCCCTCTGCACTTTGAGGCGAAAGAGAAAACCAAACGGTCCCCTCTGCACTTTGAGGCAAGAGGGAAAACCAAACGGTCTCCTCTACACTTTGAGGTGAAAGAGAAAACCGAATGGTCCCCTCTGCATTTTGAGGCGAAAGAGAAAACCGAACGGTCCTCTTCCACTTTGAGCCGAGGGGGAAAACCAAATGGTCCCCTCTCCATTTTGAGGCGAAAGAGAAAACCAACTGGTCCCCTCCGCACTTTGAGGCAAGGGGGAAAACCGAACGGTCCCCTCTCCTCTATGGGGAGAGGGTTAGGGTGAGGGGGAAACACAGCGAAGGAGACCCAATGAAACGCTCCGAAATTAACAACATACTCGGCCAGACGCGGCAATTTTTCTCCATGCATGACATGCACCTTCCGCCGTTCGCCAGCTTTCCTCCGACGCAATGGCAGCAGCTTGACCCCGATACCTGGCACGAAGTGTTTGCCCTCAAACTCGGCTGGGACGTCACCACCTTTGGCGGCAACAATTTCGCCGCCCAGGGACTGACCCTGTTTACCTTCCGCAACGGCTCGCCAAACGGTATGCCCTACGAAAAGAGCTATGCTGAAAAAATCATGCACGTGCGCGACGGACAGGTGACGCCGATGCATTTCCACTGGCGTAAGCGGGAAGACATCATCAATCGCGGCGGCGGCAATTTGATTGTCGAGCTGTGGAACGCCAATACCCAGGAACAAACGGAAAGCAGCGACGTAACAGTGACGCTGGATGGCTGTCGTCAGACCCATGCCGCAGGCAGTCAGCTGCGCTTAGCGCCAGGCGAAAGCATTTGCCTGCCACCGGGGCTGTATCACAGCTTCTGGGGTGAGCCGGGCTTTGGCGACGTGCTGGTGGGCGAAGTGTCGACGGTGAACGATGACGAACACGATAATCACTTCCTGACGCCTCTCGACCGCTATAACAACATTGAAGAAGACGAGCCGGCCCATCTGGTGCTGTGCAATGAATACCGACTGTTTCGCTGCTGAAGGAGAATGCTATGCCGATGATTTCTCTTGCCGAAGGACTGGCCCACGCCCGGGAACACCACTATGCGCTGGGCGCGTTTAATGTGCTCGACTCGCATTTCCTGCGAGCCTTGTTTGCCGCAGCAGAGCAGGAGCGTTCGCCGTTCATCATCAATATCGCCGAGGTGCATTTCAAATATCTGTCGCTGGAATCGCTGGTGGAGGCGGTACGTTTTGAGGCCGCTCGCCACGACATTCCAGTGGTGCTGAATCTCGATCACGGCCTGCATTTTGAGGCGGTGGTGCGCGCCCTGCGCCTGGGCTTCAGCTCGGTGATGTTTGATGGCTCGACCCTCGACTACGACGAAAACATCCGCCAGACCCGCGAAGTGGTGAAGATGTGCCACGCGGTGGGCGTGTCGGTGGAAGCTGAACTCGGCGCAGTCGGCGGTGATGAAGGTGGCGCGTTGTACGGTCACGCCGATGAAGCCTTCTTCACCAACCCGGATCTGGCCCGCGAATTTGTCGACAGAACTGGCATTGATGCGCTTGCCGTCGCCATCGGCAACGCGCATGGCAAATACAAAGGCGAGCCGAAACTCGATTTCGCGCGCCTCGACGCGATTCGTCAGCAAACGGGTTTACCGCTGGTGCTGCACGGCGGGTCGGGCATTAGCGATGCAGATTTTCGTCGCGCCATTGAGCTTGGTATTCACAAAATCAATTTCTACACCGGCATGTCGCAGGCGGCGCTGGGCGCGGTTGAGCAACGCATGACGCAGCGTCAGCCGATTTATGATGAGTTTGCCGAGCTACTGCTGGGCATCGAAACCGCCATTACCGATACCGTCGCCGAACAGATGCGGATTTTCGGCAGCGCGGGGAAAGTCTGATGGAACGCCAGGGCATTATTGCCGCCGGAAATATGCTGGTTGATCACGTGCATCGCATCGTGCAATGGCCGGAGCGCGGCTGGCTGGCGGAGATCACTCACAGTGAACGATCCACCGGAGGCGCGCCACTGAACGTGCTGCTGACGCTGGCTAAAATGCGCAACCATATGCCGTTGCAGGCGGTGGGGCTGATTGGCGAAGATGCGGACGGCGATTACATCATGGCGATGCTCGACCAGTATCACGTCAATCGCCAGCACGTGCAGCGCACGTCGTTTGCACCGACGTCGATGTCCCAGGTGATGACTGATCCCGACGGGCAGCGTACCTTTTTCCATTCTCCCGGCGCGAACCGGCTGTTGGATCTTCCGGCCTTTGATCGGTTGGAAGGATCGATGAAGATCTTCCATCTCGGCTATTTGTTGCTGCTCGACAGCCTGGATCTGGCGGACAAAGAGTACGGCACGCGGGCCGCGCGGTTGCTGGCGCAGATGCGCGAGAAAGGCTACGAAACGTCGCTGGATTTGGTGTCACGCAAAGGCGACCCGCGTTATCAGCCGTTGGTGCGTCCGGCGCTGACTTATGTCGATTACTTAGTGATTAACGAACTGGAAGCCGGGGAGTTTAGCGAGCTGCCGATCCGTATCGAAAACGGTGAGCCAATAATCGACAACATCGCCCAGGCTGCGGCGCTGCTGCTGGCGGCAGGCGTGAAACAGCGGGTGGTTATCCATTGCCCTGAAGGCGCGTGGTGCGAAGCGCCCGGTGAGCCGGGCGAATGGGTGCCGTCCTGGCAGCTGGCGCAAAATGAGATTATCGGCAGCGTCGGCGCGGGCGATGCCTTTTGCGCCGGGTTCCTGTACGGTTGTCACGAAGGCTGGGCGCTGCGCCAAAGCGTGCAGTTGGCCCACGCCTGTGCGCGCGCCAGTCTGCTGTGCGCCAATGCGATTGACGGGGCGAAATCCCTTGATGAGTTGACCTTGTTTATCAGCGAAAACAGCGTGTGAGCCGTCAGAATTGCCCGGCGGCGCTGCGCTTGCACGGACCGACACCAGCCTCTGTCACATCAGCGGCGAAGACATAGCCCAGCCCACGCAGGGTTTTGATAAGCGTCGGCTGGTGCGGATTGCATTCTATTTTGCGGCGCAGGCGCATGATCAGCACGTCTATTGTCCGATCAAACACCTCGGTGCTTTCACTGTGAGTCAGCTCCAGCAGCTGTTCCCGGCTGAGCACGCGCCGGGCGTTTTGCGCCAGGGCCAGCAGCAATCCGTATTCGCCCTGGGTTAGCGCCACTGCGTTTTGCGTGGGGTCGAACAGCTCGCAGCGTTCGGTGTCGAGCCGCCAGCCGTTAAAGGTGATTCCGCCGCCCTGCCCGCTGCGCACGTCCACCGCCAGCGCACCGCTGCGGCGTAATACCGCTTTAAGGCGCGCCACCATAATCCGCGGGTTAAACGGTTTGCCGATATAGTCATCGGCGCCCATTTCCAGCCCGACCACCACGTCCGATTCGCTGCCCATTCCGGTGAGCATGACCACCGGTAACTCCGGGCGTATTTTCTGCACCTGCATCAGCACCTGCAGGCCGTTGATATCCGGCAGCATCATGTCGAGCAGCACCAGCGCGATATCTGGCCGCTGCGCCACCGTCGCTACGCCCTGCTGACCCAAATGGCACACCACCACGTCAAACACATGCTCGGCGAGCACATCCCGAAGGAGTTCGCAGATTGCCGTGTCGTCATCAATCACCAGTATGACCGGTTTCATCATCAGCCCCTGCTCTGAACGCCATGGAGTAAGTCTGGATGATTCTGGGGCGTGCTCCAGCCAATTCCAGCGCCGGGTGACGAATTTATAACCGCTGTCACATCCCGATGGCTTTCGACACGTCAAAACTGACGAGCCGCCCTCTTTCGTCAGCTGCGCCAACGCTGAAACCCGCCAATACCCATACCGTAAAGAGTGGCATAAAACCTGCATTAACGAGCGCTGAACGCATTTATGCGACTGTTAAACTGGAGCGAAACCGATGAAAAAAGTCGTCACGGTTTGCCCTTACTGCGCATCGGGCTGCAAGATAAACCTGGTGGTGGATAACGGCAAAATAATCCGGGCGGAAGCGGCGCAGGGGAAAACTAACCAGGGCACGCTGTGCCTGAAAGGGTTCTACGGTTGGGATTTTATCAACGATACCCAAATCCTCACCCCGCGCCTGAAAACCCCGATGATCCGTCGCCAGCGTGGCGGCAAACTGGAGTCCGTCTCCTGGGACGAGGCGCTGAATTATGTCGCCGACCGCCTGAGCGCCATCAAAGCCAAATACGGCCCGGACGCTATCCAGACCACCGGTTCGTCGCGCGGGACAGGGAATGAAACCAACTATGTGATGCAAAAATTTGCGCGCGCCGTTATTGGCACCAATAACGTCGACTGCTGCGCTCGCGTCTGACACGGCCCTTCGGTTGCAGGTCTGCACCAATCGGTCGGTAACGGCGCTATGAGTAATGCCATCACAGAGATTGATAACACCGACCTGGTGTTTATCTTCGGCTACAACCCGGCTGATTCGCACCCTATCGTTGCGAATCATGTGATTAACGCCAAACGTAATGGCGCGAAAATCATCGTCTGCGATCCGCGTAAAATTGAAACCGCGCGTATTGCCGATATGCATATTGCCTTAAAAAACGGCTCGAACATCGCGCTGCTGAACGCCATTGGCCATGTGATCATCGAAGAAAATCTCTACGACACGGCGTTTGTCGCCAGCCGTACCGAAGGCTTCGAGGAGTATCGCAAAATCGTTGAAGGCTATACGCCAGAATCCGTGGAAACGATAACCGGCGTGAGTGCGCAGGAAATTCGCCAGTGTGCGCGGATGTACGCGGGTGCAAAATCCGCCGCGATCCTGTGGGGCATGGGCGTGACTCAATTCTATCAGGGCGTGGAAACAGTGCGTTCGCTGACAAGCCTGGCGATGCTGACCGGCAATCTGGGTCGGCCAAGTGTTGGCGTTAACCCGGTTCGTGGGCAGAACAACGTGCAGGGTGCCTGCGATATGGGCGCATTGCCGGATACCTATCCGGGCTATCAATACATCAACAATCCGGCCAACCGCGAGAAATTCGCCAAAGCCTGGGGCGTGGAAAACCTGCCTGCGCATACCGGCTATCGCATCAGCGAGCTGCCACACCGTGCGGCGCATGGCGAAGTGCGCGCGGCCTACATCATGGGCGAAGATCCGCTGCAAACTGACGCTGAGCTTTCTGCGGTGCGCAAAGGGTTTGAAGACCTTGAGCTGGTTATCGTGCAGGACATCTTTATGACCAAAACCGCCTCGGCGGCCGACGTCATTTTGCCGTCCACCTCTTGGGGCGAACACGAAGGCGTTTATACCGCCGCAGACCGTGGCTTCCAGCGCTTCTTCAAAGCGGTTGAGCCGCAGTGGGACCTGAAAACCGACTGGCAAATCATCAGCGAAATCGCCACCCGGATGGGCTATCCGATGCACTACAACAACACTCAGGAAATCTGGGATGAGTTGCGTCATCTGTGTCCGAGCTTTACCGGGGCCACTTACGAAAAAATGGGTGAGCTTGGCTATGTAATGTGGCCGTGCCGTGATGAGTCAGACGCCGATCAGGGTACGTCGTACCTGTTCGCGGAGAAGTTCGATACGCCGAACGGTCTGGCGCAGTTCTTCACCTGCGATTGGGTCGCGCCTATCGATAAACTCACCGAAGAGTATCCGCTGGTGCTCTCCACCGTGCGTGAAGTCGGCCACTACTCCTGTCGTTCGATGACTGGTAACTGTGCCGCGCTGGCCGCCCTGGCCGATGAACCGGGTTACGCACAAATTAATACCGCTGACGCGGCAAGGCTCGGTATTGAGAACGAAGCGCTGGTGTGGGTGTCTTCGCGTAAAGGCAAAATCATTACCCGCGCGCAGGTCAGCGATCGCCCGAACGTCGGGGCGGTTTACATGACCTATCAGTGGTGGATTGGCGCCTGTAATGAGCTGGTCACGGAAAACCTAAGCCCGATAACCAAGACGCCGGAGTACAAGTACTGCGCCGTTAGGGTCGAGCGAATTACCGACCAGCCTGAGGCTGAGCAGTACGTTATTGATGAATATAATAAGCTGAAGTCCCGGTTACGAGAAAGTGCGCTAGGTGCGTAAAAAAAACGCCAGCCCGATATCGGTGCTGGCGTTTTCATTTTCTTAAATGACAACAGTTATTTGATTGTCAGTGTCTTAAGTACTTCCAGTTTTTTACTTTTTGCTGTAATGCCATCAGTACGTACAACGGAAACAACATCTCCTGCCTTCAGATCGCGGGCAATAGTCACCGTGGCTTTGGTGCTTGTTAGCTGACGACTCACGGCGCCATAGGATTTACTGGTTGAGGATGACCCAATATATTCCGAGTTGATATAGTAAGAAATCGTGCTTGCGCCGATCCAGGCAGGCCGGGCAATATCAATTTTCGTGGCCCAGTAAGATGTCTTTGTATAGCTGATATTCAGAATATCTTCGCTCTTTACAATATTCACCATATCCGCAGTGACGGTCATCGTTGCCAGTACCGTTTTGGCTTTATCATTGGTTTCGATAGTAAGAATATCACCCGCTTTCAAATAGTTAAGGGCTTTATCCATAACCAAATTGCCATTTGCATCTTCAGTCAGCTTGCAATCAAATGCATTGCCCTTAGAAACGGTACACGGATAATAATGCTGGCCGCCTAAAGGTTGAAGGTGCGCGACAATATCTTGTTTATGATACATGTCTTTATCTACCGTCAGGCTCATATGTGGATAGCCGTCTGCACCTCTGACAATGCTCAGTGATTTGACAAATTGCGGGTTAACATCAGCATCCAGTACTTTTCCAACCAGTTTGCCCAGTTCATAATCCGGAGTATCACCGCTGATATCCCAAATAATCGCACCACCAAACCCTTGCTGGTTAATATAATCCACTTTTTCACGCACGGACTGTGGATCATCATAGGTCAGCAGTTCTTTGGTTGCTGCATTGTACATATACGGTACGTGTGATTCGCTGTCCCAGTAACGGGTAAATCCGCCTTTAGACAGTTTATCTTTCAGCACATACCATGGGTTGGTACCGGTAAACTGTCCGACGTCATCCCACGCGCCCTTAACGGTTGCTGAGCCTTGTGCAAACAGACCTGGCAGGCCCGGGATAATCTGTGTTGGTTCAACATTACCCCAACCACGACCATAGAAAGGCACACCCATCAGCAATTTATTCTTCGGTACACGCCAGGTATTAACATATTCCTGCATGGTCGAGGACACGTTCAGCTTCTGATCGGCATCTTTGCTGTTGGCATAAAGCGGCGCATTATGGCCGGTGATCGGATCAAAGGCGCCGTGGATGTCATAAGCCATCACGTTAACGCTATCCAGCAGCGGAGCTGTCACTTCTGGGTTAATATACTGAATATTATTATGATTGGTCGTTACCGCAGACGAGAGCTGGTAATATTTGTCGTCTTTCAGGCCCTGAGCATCGAGCTTACTGCGCAGCATCTGGATCAGTGAGGTAAACTGGTTTTTCTCACTTTCAGTGTCCGGGTATTCCCAGTCGACATCAATGCCGTCGAATTTCCACTTCAGCATGTAATCAACCATGCTCTGCGCCAGACGCTCGGTACCTGCTGTCGTGGCCGTCGCAGCTTCAAACGCACCTTCAGCAGAGTTATCCCAGCCGCCGATGGAAATCATAAATTTCACGCCGCTCTGTGCCATTCGTGACGCCAGGTCTTTCATCAGCGAAGGACCTTTCTCACTATCGTGCAGCGTCACGACGCCATTTTTAACGACCGCAAAGCCGTAGTTTAAATGGGAGACCAGTTTGGGATTGACTTTATCCGGCGTGAAATTATTGTGCGCATCATAAACACCCCATTCCGGGAAATAGCCCACGACTTTACGCTGTTCAGCCACACTCTTTTTTTGATCCTGTTGATACTGTTGGGCGACGTCACCGGTCCACGGGGTGAAATTAAATGTGCCCAAAATATTCTGTTGCAGGTTTGTGGCTTCACCTTTCAGCCATACTGAGTTCACACCGGGTTTTTCACCGGGATTTGCCCACCACTGGTTGGTCCAAAAATACCCCTGATAACGTACGCGGGTATTGGCGGTACCATAAGACTGGCTCGCATCCCATGTCGGCGTGGTCATCACCTGAGGCAGCTGATTAGCGACAATAACGCTCTGAATGCCCGGGAAATTATTATTTACCCCGGTGTCAGTAGTTTCAAGCGCCAGCCAGGATTCCCCATTATCAATGGAGCGCATCATGGCGCTGCCATTGGTCCCTTCGAGGCGGTTGAGATCATCATTCGCGACCACTTGCGCAAAAGCTGCCGATGATGCACCTGCGGCCATAATACTGAGTCCAATCATCAGGCTGAGTGATTTTAATTTCATAATACAAATCCTTTATGTATTAACTACAAGGAAACACATTTATATAAAATATATCTAGAGGGTAAGACATGGCTGATATTAATCAACAACAATCCTTTTATCAATTCATCATGGCTATATGCCACAGACTTATAAATTACAATTCATTCATATAATGAATGTCTGCAAACTAAAATATCGCTATAATCTCTATAAATATGCCACTGCATAGCATAAAGAGCGAAACCTCATTACCATCTATTCATATTGTGAATTTTATAGATAGAAGATCTATTTCCGTTAATTATTAATTTAATTCTGATAAATTGAATAGGATAAATTTATTATTTAGTTTTTCGCGTAAGTGAGTTTGATAAATATCTCTCTCGCGGTTTCGGCAAGCCCATGTTCTTCCTGGTAATCAATGCGTGATCTGCCGCCCAAAGAGCGAACAAAATCACCACTCACCTCACGCTTAACACTATATTGACATATTGATAACAAAGTGCAGGGAGAAAAAAAGCATGAGCCAAATACACAAACATTCTATTCCCGCAAACATTGCGGAAAATTGCCTGATCAACCCGGAGCAGTATGCCGCGAAGTACCAACAGTCGGTGAGCGATCCTGACGCCTTTTGGGGCGAGCAGGGAAAAATCCTCGATTGGATGAAGCCCTATCAGAGCGTTAAAAATACCTCTTTCGCCCCCGGTAACGTCTCAATCAAATGGTACGAAGACGGCACCCTGAATCTGGCGGCGAACTGCCTCGACCGTCATCTGGCCGAGCGCGGCGATCAGACCGCCATCATCTGGGAAGGCGACGACGCCACCCAGAGCAAACACATTTCCTACAAAGAACTGCACGCCGACGTGTGCCGCTTCGCCAACGTGCTGACCGAGCTCGGCATAAATAAAGGCGATGTGGTGGCGATTTACATGCCGATGGTGCCTGAAGCAGCAGTGGCGATGCTCGCCTGCGCGCGTATTGGGGCTGTACATTCAGTCATTTTCGGCGGCTTTTCACCGGAAGCCGTCGCCGGACGCATTATCGATTCCAGTTCGCGCCTGGTGATCACCGCCGATGAAGGCGTGCGCGCAGGCCGTTCCATTCCGCTGAAGAAAAACGTCGATGACGCGCTGAAAAACCCGAACGTCAACACCGTGGAACACGTAGTGGTCCTGAAACGTACCGGCGGGACTATCGCCTGGCAGGAAGGCCGCGATCTGTGGTGGAACGAGCTGGTTGAAAAAGCCAGCGATAAGCATCAACCGGTTGAAGTTGGCGCGGAAGACCCGCTGTTTATCCTCTACACCTCCGGGTCTACCGGCAAACCAAAAGGCGTGCTGCACACCACCGGCGGCTATCTGGTGTATGCGGCGAGCACCTTCAAATACGTCTTTGATTACCATCAGGGCGATATCTATTGGTGCACCGCCGATGTGGGCTGGGTCACCGGTCACAGCTATCTGCTGTACGGCCCGCTGGCCTGCGGCGCGACCACGCTGATGTTCGAAGGTGTACCGAACTGGCCGACGCCTGCGCGCATGAGCCAGGTGGTCGACAAACACAAAGTGAACATTCTCTACACCGCCCCGACCGCTATTCGTGCCCTGATGGCCGAAGGCGATAAGGCAATTCAGGACACCAATCGCTCTTCTCTGCGCATTCTCGGTTCCGTGGGCGAGCCTATCAACCCGGAAGCCTGGGAGTGGTACTGGAAGAAAATCGGCAACGAAAAATGTCCGGTGATAGACACCTGGTGGCAGACCGAAACCGGCGGCTTCATGATCACTCCACTGCCGGGTGCGACCGAGCTGAAAGCCGGCTCCGCGACGCGTCCGTTCTTCGGCGTACAGCCAGCGCTGGTCGATAACGAAGGCAACGTACTGGAAGGGGCGACCGAAGGCAACCTGGTGATCACCGATTCCTGGCCGGGCCAGGCGCGCACGCTGTTTGGCGATCACGACAGGTTCGAGCAGACCTACTTCTCGACCTTCAAAAACATGTACTTCAGCGGAGACGGCGCACGCCGTGACGAAGACGGTTATTTCTGGATTACGGGCCGCGTTGATGACGTACTGAACGTGTCCGGCCACCGTCTGGGCACCGCAGAGATTGAATCAGCGCTGGTGTCACATCCGAAAATCGCCGAAGCGGCGGTGGTCGGCATTCCGCACAGCATTAAGGGCCAGGCGATTTATGCCTACGTCACCCTGAACCACGGCGAAGAGCCGAGCGCGGAACTGTATACCGAAGTGCGTAACTGGGTGCGCAAAGAGATTGGCCCACTGGCGACACCGGACGTGCTGCACTGGACCGACTCGCTGCCGAAAACCCGCTCCGGCAAAATCATGCGCCGCATTCTGCGCAAAATTGCCGCCGGGGATACCAGCAACTTTGGTGATACCTCAACGCTTGCCGATCCGGGCGTGGTGGAAAAACTGCTCGAAGAGAAGCAGTCCATCTCAATGCCTTCTTGATGTGATGTGCCCCTCGCTTTTTCAGGCGAGGGTCGGGTGAGCGGATTGAGCCGTACATTATTCCTCTCACCCTAACCCTCTCCCTTTAGGGGCGAGGGAACAGTACGGTGCTTTTACATAAAAACAATACCTTACCTCCCCAATGGATTTCGTGACGCAGGCGGGCGGCAAGCACGACACTCCCCAACAGCATAGAACACTATGTGGCTGGGGCGACCGTGTACAGCCAACGCACCTGCGCCGTGAAAGACGAAGGGGAACCTCTGGAGACGCGGTGATGAATCAAGATATTTGTCAGCAGATAGAAAACAGTGCGCATTTCAGGGAGCTCGTCGAAAAACGGCAACGGTTTGCCACCCTCCTGTCGATCATCATGCTGGTGGTCTACGTCGGTTTTATTCTGTTAATTGCTTTTGCGCCCGGCTGGCTCGGTACGCCGCTGCATGCGGGCACCAGCGTCACGCGCGGCATTCCCATCGGGATTGGCGTAATCATCATTTCTTTCGTGCTTACCGGCGTGTACGTCTGGCGGGCAAACGGTGAATTCGACCGGCTGACGACGGCCGTTCTGCGTGAGGTGAAGACTCCATGAAAAAACGACTGACGGCGCTGGCCACCTTGCTGCCGCTGGCGGCGAACGCTGCCGATTCCATTAGTGGTGAAGTGCAGCGCCAGCCGACCAACTGGCAGGCGATCATCATGTTCCTGATTTTTGTGCTGCTGACGCTGTACATCACCTACTGGGCCTCTAAACGCGTCCGCTCGCGTAACGATTACTACACCGCAGGCGGCAATATCACCGGTTTCCAGAACGGGCTGGCGATTGCCGGAGACTTTATGTCTGCGGCGTCATTCCTCGGTATTTCCGCGCTGGTGTATACCTCCGGCTACGACGGCCTGATTTACTCTCTCGGCTTCCTCGTCGGCTGGCCGATTATCCTGTTCCTGATAGCCGAACGCCTGCGTAACCTCGGGCGCTTCACCTTCGCCGACGTGGCCTCGTATCGCCTGAAACAAGGGCCGATTCGTGTTCTGGCGGCCTGCGGATCGCTGGTCGTCGTGGCGCTGTATCTGATTGCACAGATGGTCGGCGCCGGGAAACTCATCGAACTGCTGTTCGGCCTGAACTACCACGTCGCCGTGGTGCTGGTCGGCGTGCTGATGGTGATGTACGTCCTGTTCGGCGGCATGCTGGCAACCACCTGGGTACAAATCATCAAAGCGGTCCTGCTGTTGTTTGGCGCCAGCTTTATGGCATTTATGGTCATGAAGCACGTGGGCTTCAGCTTCAATAACCTGTTTACCCAGGCGATGGCGGTTCACCCGAAAGGCGCGGCGATCATGAGTCCGGGTGGACTGGTGAAAGACCCGGTTTCTGCACTGTCGTTAGGGTTGGGCCTGATGTTCGGCACTGCCGGTCTGCCGCACATTCTGATGCGTTTCTTCACCGTCAGCGATGCACGTGAAGCGCGTAAAAGCGTGTTCTACGCCACCGGATTTATGGGTTACTTCTACATTCTGACCTTCATCATCGGTTTTGGCGCGATCATGCTGGTCGGGGCGAACCCGGCGTTTAAAGACGCGGCGGGCCAGCTGATTGGCGGTAACAATATGGCGGCGGTGCATCTGGCCGATGCGGTAGGCGGCAACCTGTTCCTCGGCTTCATTTCAGCCGTGGCATTCGCCACCATTCTGGCTGTCGTTGCGGGTCTGACGCTGGCAGGCGCTTCTGCAGTGTCCCATGACCTTTATGCCAACGTGTTCCGTAAAGGCGCGTCCGAACGCGATGAGCTGCGGGTGTCGAAAATCACCGTGCTGATCCTCGGGGTGGTCGCCATTCTGTTGGGGATTTTGTTTGAGAAGCAGAATATCGCCTTCATGGTTGGCCTGGCGTTCTCGATTGCTGCGAGCTGCAACTTCCCGATAATCCTGCTCTCGATGTACTGGTCGAAACTGACGACGCGCGGGGCGATGATTGGCGGCTGGTTGGGTCTGCTAACGGCGATTGTGCTGATGGTTCTCGGCCCGACCATTTGGGTGCAGATCCTTGGCCACGAAAAAGCCATCTTCCCATATGAGTACCCGGCGCTGTTCTCCATCGCCGTGGCATTTATCGGGATTTGGGTATTCTCCGCCACGGACAACTCCGAAGCCGGAATGCGCGAACGCGAGCTGTTCCGCGCGCAGTTTATTCGTTCTCAAACCGGGATTGGCATCGACCAGGGCCGGGCACACTAAGCACTTTATCCCCGGTCTTCCGGCCGGGGATGTCTCAGAACATCGCCCACGCAACTAGCGGCGCACACAGTACCATCGTGACGCCGGAGAGCATCATCACCAGGCTTGCAATCACCCCTTCCTGCGGGCCAAGTTCGTAGGAACGCGCAGTGCCTGCTCCGTGTGATGCGGCACCAAAGCCTGCGCCTTTAGCCATGCCTTCGCGAATGGCGAGACGCAAAAACAGCATATCGCCAACTGCCATGCCAAACACACCGGTAATCACCACGAATAGCGCCACCAGCTCCGGCTGCCCGCCGAGCGGTTTCGCAGCGGCGAGCGCAAACGGCGTGGTAATTGAACGCACCGCCAGGCTACGCTGAATTTCATCCGACAATGTAAACAGGCGTGCCAGCCAGACCGAGCTGCACACCGCCACTACGTTGGCCGTCACAACACCCGCGCTGAGGGACATCCAGTGGCGTTTGATCACCGCCAGATTGTCATACACCGGTACCGCAAAGGCGATGGTCGCCGGGCCAAGCAGCCACAGCAGCCAGTGCGCTTCGCCCATGTAATTCTGATAAGAGATGTGGCCGAACACCAGGATCAGCACCAGTAACAGCGGGGTGAACACCAGCGGCATCAGCGGCAGTTTGCGAAAGCGGCGATACAGGCGTTTGTTGGCGTAATAAAGTCCGAGGGTAACAGCCAGACATAGCAGGCTTAACGCAAGACTATTCACGATTCATCCTGCTTAGCTCGTAGCGATACACTTTATCGACCACCCAGGCGGTCGCGCCGAGGACCATCAGCGTACTCAATGCAATCACCAGAAAAATGCGCCAACCGTCGACCATCAGCAGTTGCGCGTAATTCACCACCGCCACCACCGCCGGAACGAAAAACAACAGCATCTCCGCCAGCAGCCAGCGCGAACCGGCGCGTACCCAGTTGAGCGGCAAAATACGGCAGACAATCAGCGCCAGCATCAGCACTAAACCGACCAGATTGGCAGGCAGCGGAAGATGGCCCCACGCCACCAGATATTCCGCCAGCACAAACAATCCGGCGTACAACACCACCTGCACCGGGACCTGAAGATGGTGCAGGACAGCAGGCGTTACGCGCCCTAAGGCCACAGCCATGAAAGGAATTCCTGAAAAAGATGAAGGCGCTCAGTATAGAGAACCGCCGAGTGTGACTGAAATGAATTAAAATCATTGAAGGTATAGTTTCGAGGAATAATCATGGACATAAGAACGCTGCGCTATTTCGTTGAAGTGGTCCGGCAACAGAGCTTTACCCGTGCGGCAGAGAAGCTGTTTGTCACACAACCTACCATCAGTAAGATGTTGAAAAATTTAGAAGATGACCTTAACTGTACGCTGCTCATCCGCGACGGGCGCAAGCTGCTGCTGACCGATACCGGACGCGTGGTGTTTGAGCGTGGCCTGGCGATCCTGGCCGAATTCCGCCAGTTGGAAGCGGAACTGAGTGATATCAATCACCTGCAAAAAGGGCTACTCCGTCTCGGAATTCCTCCAATGGTTGGCATGTTAATGGCCGGCCCAATCAGCTTGTTTCGCCAGCGCTACCCCGGGGTGGAACTCAAAATTGCCGAATTCGGTGGCCTGACAGTGCAACAGGCAGTGATAAACGGCGAGCTGGATGTGGCGATGACTGCCCTGCCCGTGGATGAAGAAAGCGGCCTGTCGACGATGCCGTTGTTCAGCCATCCGCTGTGCGTGCTGGTGCCGAAATCTGGCGAATGGCTACACGTTGATTCCATTAGTCCGGAACAGTTAGCCGCGCATCCACTGCTGATTTATAACGAAGATTTTGCGCTCAGCCGCCAATTGATGACCTTATTTGCCGAGCACGACGTGAAACCGCGCATTGCCGTTCGCAGCGGCCAGTGGGATTTTCTGGCGGCGATGGTGCAGGCGGGCGTTGGTGTGGCAATTTTACCGGAACCGATTTGCCAGCGGCTCGACAAAAATACCCTGCGCTGGATCCCGCTCGACAGCAAGCTGCACTGGCAATTGGGCATGATCTGGCGCGAAGGCACCTACCTTTCGCATAGCGCCCAGGCCTGGCTCCAGTGCTGCGAAGGATTTTGGCTGCCAGAAAACTAGTTCCATTGTCGTCAAACTGTTCTGATGTAATAAACGGCAGAACGTTTGACGAATTCTCTGCTTTAGCCAAATAATTCCCTCACCTCCACGTATTTATTGTACTTGAGACAAGAAAATTAAAATAATGAGATTGATACGACAAATTTAAAGATGCCACCTCTATATTATATTTATCGATATAATAAATCAGGCGAATGTTTCTCAAGGACTAATATGTCACACTTATCATGGATGACCCTCACGGGGAATTTACAAGGCCGCATATCGGTAAATTGTGGTTCAAGAAACTCCATCGGCAATAAATCTCAGGTCAGCCATCTAGATCAGATCATGATTTATGGTCTTAATCATAAAACTGAAAGGCAGCAAAACGTTAACCACCACGAAATGCAAATTATTAAACCCATTGACCGTTCATCACCTCTGTTAAATAAAGCCATAAATGATAATGAACAACTGGAGTGTGAAATTTACCTCTACAGGGTCAATCCATTGGGGCTACAGGAGGCTTATTACAAAATAAAACTTATCAAGGCACATATATCTCATATAGAAACCATCGTTCCCCACAATATTATTGAAAATGGGAATGAAGCACAGGAACGAATTTCATTTATCTATGAATCGATAAGCTGGAAACATTGTATGGCCAGTACCAGTGCTTACAGCCTGTGGGAAGACAGGATTTTCTAACGGATGAAATGGCAATAATGAGTATTGTAGATAAGGAATAACATGTTTTTACGTAATGGCGACTTCAGCGAGTTTCAGGCAGACGCACTGTCAGGCGAAAACGTCTGGACCTCAATGAATCCCCTTCAGCGCGATATGGATTTCATGAATGGCGGCCCTATCGTCAAAAGTCACGCCATCCTGCTTCTCACTCTTGAAGAAGCCGAGCAGGTTGTGGACGACCTCATGGGTGGCATCGATAGATTTTTCTCCTACACTGCAGCACCAGGCAATATGAAAGATGGTCTGAATGCCTTTCGTAACCTCTCGAAGCTGACCACCTGGTACAACCCGGCTCAGCAGCTGGTGTTTAATTTAAATATCCTTAAGGTACGGGCCATTGAGTACAAAGTCGGCGGTAAATCCTATATTAAAATCACTGGGTACCCTGGTCTGCGACGCATTCTGACTGGTACCCGTTATGCGTCAAGTAACCCACAGATGCTCGAAATGGCGATCGGCAGAATCGGCATCAAAAACAGCATAACTATCGGCACGAAATACTGTATTTATGCCTCACTTGCCTGGCGGGCGATCGAGCTTATTTTTAAATCGGATTACCATCTGACTGATTTCCTGGTTGATGTCAGTATGGATGTGGTGAAAATTTTGGTTTCGAGTGTAGTGATTGGTGTTGCCGCTGGGCTCCTGACATTAATCAGTCTTCCGATAGTATTTACTACCACAATCTTAGTTTTCGTCGGTATTGGATTAAATATTGGACTAAATATTACTGATGATAATCTTGAGTTATCTCAAGCCCTGAAAAATAACATCAGGCATGAACTTCGGTACAGAGGTTACATTGAGCTGCGTAAGAATATGTTTGATAGCCTGCATTCCAACTCTTTATTAAGATACTAAAAAAATGGAAGTGTCATGATAAACCTTGAACTAATAAAAACAAAACTCATATGTATTTTCGCTCTATTTTTTTTCTCCTCATTTTTCTACGTAATTATTTGTGGATTCCCCATGAGGCAATTTAAATCAATTTTGGCATGGGGCGATATAATTGAATACAGCAAGGCAGCAATAATGTGTATTTCCGGATTGCCACTATTTTTAATAGTGATGATTTTTTTCTGCGCTGCTTTATTCCACAAAGGAAGTAAAATACTTCAATTCCCAGTTTCATTGCATTTTATCACATCAGTGATTGCAGTTGCCTCATTGGCTCTAGGGATAGCTTGCACAGTGATATTTTGGATCGTAATCAACTTATCAAATTATACATTATGTGATTTGCCAAATACTAAGTCATTTGCTTACTTTGCCCGAGATCCTGCCATGTGCCAAGCCATCCATTCCAAAGGATTTTGGGGCGAGTAATACACATACATACATTACACTATGCCATGACGTGAAACCGCGCATTGCCGTTCGCAGCGGCCAGTGGGATTTTCTGGCGGCGATGGTGCAGGCGGGCGTTGGTGTGGCAATTTTACCGGAACCGATTTGCCAGCGGCTCGATAAAAACACCCTGCGCTGGATCCCGCTCGACAGCAAGCTGCACTGGCAATTGGGCATGATCTGGCGCGAAGGCACCTACCTTTCGCATAGCGCCCAGGCCTGGCTCCAGTGCTGCGAAGGATTTTGGCTGCCGGAAGACTAGTTACACTCCGCCTGCATGTTTTTGCCCTTTCCCTATCGCTCATTTGCCGGTGCAGACTGCGTCCGATCACAGATTAGGATCTGGGATAAAATATTACTTCTTACATCAATAACTGGAATATATTATTCCAAATTATAGAGAACGCAATTCATCGAGGTCGTTATGAAAATTGATTTATCCGCACTGGCTACAGAGAGCCGCAACCAGGCAAGTGAGAACATTGACACCCTGTCGACGCTGGAGATGCTGAAAGTCATTAATGCAGAAGACCAAAAGGTCGCGTTGGCGGTTGAAGAACAGCTGCCTGCCATCGCCAAGGCCGTCGATGCAATTACGCAAGCTTTTGCCTGCGGCGGACGCCTGATTTACTGCGGCGCGGGCACCTCGGGTCGCCTCGGTATTCTGGACGCAAGCGAATGCCCGCCTACCTACGGCACGCCACGCGAAAGGGTGGTTGGCCTGATTGCGGGCGGTAAAACCGCCATTTTGCAGGCGGTCGAAAACGCCGAAGACAGCCCACACATGGGCGAGCAGGATCTGCGTGATTTGGCCCTGAACGAACGCGACGTGGTCATCGGCATTGCGGCCAGTGGGCGCACACCCTATGTGATTGGCGCCCTGAACTACGCACGCAGCGTGGGTGCGACCGTCGGGGCTATCGCCTGCAACCGTGGCAGTGAAATTGGCAAGATTGCCGACATCGCCATCGAACCTATGGTCGGCCCGGAAGTCGTTACCGGCTCTTCACGCATGAAAGCGGGCACCGCCCAGAAACTGGTACTCAATATGCTCACTACCGGGGCGATGATCCGTTCCGGCAAAGTGTTCGGCAACCTGATGGTCGATGTGGAAGCCACCAATGCCAAGCTGCTGCAGCGCCAGGTGAACATCGTGGTACAGGCGACCGAATGCGATCCGGCGACGGCGGAAGCTGCGCTGAACGCCTGCGATCGTCATTGTAAAACCGCCATTGTGATGGTTCTGGCGGGCGTCAGCGCCGCCGATGCCAGCGCGATGCTAAACAACAACAACGGCTTCATTCGCAGCGCCCTACAGGGCATCGGGAGCAAGTAATTATGGCGAAGATAACCGGCTCGATGATCGAGCAACTTCTGCGACTGACGGGAGGACCGACGAACATCAGTGTGTGTGGCAACTGCATGACGCGCCTGCGCCTGACGCTGGTCGACCGTGATGCCGCCGATATCGCACAGCTCAAAGCGGTGCCCGGCGTCCTCGGCGTTATTAACGGCGACGACCAACTGCAAATTATCCTCGGGCCGGGTAAAGCGCAAACTGCCAGCGAAATGATGAATGACCTGCTGAAATCAGAGGGGGCTGAAACCGCTGTACCAGCGTCAGTCGCCGACCTGAAAAACCAGGCCAGTCAGAATAAAGCGAAGATGAAAGGCAAGCAGAACAGCGCGGTACATAACTTTTTGACCAAGTTTGCCACCATCTTTACGCCGCTAATTCCAGGCTTTATCGCTGCGGGCCTGTTGCTCGGTATCGCGACGCTGTTGCAGCAAATTTTCATCAACGACAGCGCATCACCGGCGACCTGGCTCGTGGACATGACGGCCTACATGAAGGTGTTCAGCATCGGCCTGTTCACCTTCCTCAGCATTCTTATCGGTTTCAATACCCAAAAAGCGTTTGGTGGCTCGGGCGTGAACGGAGCCATCATCGCTTCTCTGTTCATCTTGCGCTATGTGCCGGAAGGCACCGTCGGCTATTACGCGGGAATGCAGGACTTTTTCGGGCTGGTTATCGACCCTCGCGGCAACATTATTGGCGTTCTGCTGGCCTGTATTCTCGGGGCGTGGATTGAGCGCCAGGTGCGACGCTTTATTCATGATTCACTGGATATGATCCTGACATCAGCCATTACACTGCTGATTACCGGAGCCATCACTTTCACGGTGATTATGCCGATTGGCGGCGAGCTGTTTAAAGGCATGTCGTGGTTGTTCCTTCACCTGAACGGCAACCCATTTGGCACCGCACTGTTGGCCGGTCTGTTCCTGATAGCCGTTGTGTTCGGCATTCATCAGGGCTTTGTGCCTGTGTATTTTGCGCTGATGGACGCTCAGGGCTTCAACTCCCTGTTCCCGATTCTGGCGATGGCCGGTGCCGGACAGGTTGGTGCGTCACTGGCGCTGTACTTCCGCGCCAAACACGGCTCGCTGTTACGCACCCAGATTAAAGGCGCCATCTTCCCAGGCCTGTTGGGGATTGGCGAACCGTTGATTTACGGCGTGACGCTGCCCCGCCTGAAACCGTTCGTGACGGCCTGTCTCGGCGGTGCGGTGGGTGGCTTCTTCATTGGTCTGATTGCGTGGCTGGGTCTGCCCGTGGGCCTGAACACCGTCTTCGGCCCGTCTGGCCTGGTGTCGATTCCACTGATGACCTCTGCACAGGGTATTTTCGCCGGGATGGCAGTCTACGTGGCGGGGATCCTGATTTCGTATCTTGCAGGTTTCGTATTAACCTGGTTCTTTGGCAGTAAAAACGTCGATCTACAATAACGATACCAAGGACCCCTCTCCTCTTTAAACCGCCTTCCATGAAGGCGGTTTTTATGTTTTGGCCCATCGTCCCGCAAAGTGAGTTAGGGCTGTCGTTTTCTCCATGACGCCCGTTCCGGCACTGATTATCGGCAAAAAGTGTGATGGAGATCAAAAAGCCATTATGAGGATTAATTATCCTTCGTGACACCATTTGCAGCAGTAAGACTTTTCTTACGCAAATAATAACGGTCGATAATCGAAGCTTATTTTATTGATCCTTACTGTCTGTTTCCCTGCTTTCTTGTAAGCCCTGTCATTCATTTTGCTTGATGGGTATACAGTTTAAATGAGGATTACATGCGCTATTTATTACTATTATTATTACCGATTGCGCTGGCAGGGTGTGCAACGGTTTCAACCACAAAGACAATTCAAGTTACGCCACAACCGGGTCTCGACCATATCGTCATTAATAGCAATGCAACCGCCCGTTGCAAAGACATTTTCTTTATCATCTCCTGTAAAGTAAACCTCGAGATGATGCCTGTCGGCGGGATGGACACCTCAACACAAACCGTGGCTCTGGCAACCACCCCCTCGGTTGTAACAGAGACGACAACCTCACGGCTTGAAGAACTGGATAAATTAAAATCACAGGAACTGATCAGTTCAAGAGAATATAACGTTAAACGCAGTGAAATTTTGAGAGGCTTGTAATGAGAAAGCTCGGTTATATGACATTAGCGATTGCCTCACTGTTATTACAAGGCTGCGTCAATATTGGCACTTCGAAATCGGTCGCTATTCCAGTGAGTCCAACGCAAAAAAGTGTCATGGTCACCAGCACCGCAACGGTTCACTGCAAAGATTACATTTTATTCTTCAAATGTAATATGGATATCAATACCCAACCGATGTAGCAGAAGGTCTGCCACTCTTTGGCCTGCCTCTCTCCCTGGTTTTCACGAGATCGAAAACAAAAACGCCTGATATCAATTCAGGCGTTTTGCTATCAACAACCGTTCACCGGTGAGTGAACAGAATATTATTGGTCTTCAATCAGCAGCGCTTCCAGCAAATCGAGATCGTGCAGGAGCTTTTGCAGCGTTTCATTACTGATTTGCCGGGTAGCGCGCAGATGGTAAAGCTCACCACGCTCGGAGCGCAGCGCCGCCAGTCGAAAACGGCGCTCAAGACTCTCTTCCAGCATCGTGGTTTCCACATCTTTTCGCCCGTCCGCCCGACGCCGCAGGTTACCGATCACGCGTGAACTCACCTCAGTGAGCAGTTGGTTATCGATATTCTCTTTGGTGTCTGCCGCCAGGCGCTCTTCCATTTTCTGGATCGCGACAATCGCAACATCAGCCGTTGCCGCGCGGGCCAGACGCTCCTCTTTATGCTGCTGGGAATGGTCTGGGATCTCAATATGCTGCAGCAATGTTGGCAGCATCACTACACCCACAAACAGCGAGAACAAAATAACGCCCGCTGAGAGGAATACCAGTTCATAGCGAGCCGGAAAGACATTGCCGTCGGGCAGTAACAGCGGAATAGACAACACACCTGCAAGGGTGATCGCCCCACGCACGCCTGCAAATGAGGCAATCAGTAACTCGCGCGTACTCCAGCTCCCAAACTCCATCGGTTTCTTTTTCAGGAAGCGCAGGCTGAAGCGCTGCATGGTCCACAACCAGCCAAAACGCACCAGCATCAGCGCGGCATAAATCAGTAGAACATCGGCGAACAGCATCCAGGTCTCGACGTTTGGATCGGCTTCTGCGGCCACCAGCGAGGTTTCGAGTATTCCTGGCAACTGCAGGCCCAACAGCAGGAATACCATGCCGTTAAACACAAACTCCAGCATTGCCCAGGTACTGTTGGCACGCAGACGCATGGCCAGCGGCGCAGTACGCATCACGCCGGAACGGGTGATGGTCATCCCGGCGGCAACGGCTGCCAGAATGCCCGATACGCCGATGTGTTCGGCAATCAGGTAAGACGCGAAGGGCAACAGGAACAACAGCACAATTTGTGTCGCTGGCTCATCACCACCCCAGCGGCTGAGGAAACGCAGCGAACGACCGTACGACCAGCTGACAATAAACCCGGCCAGGATGCCGCCGGTCGCCACTTTGACAAACTCAAGCGCGGCCCCACCGACGGTGAACACCATCGTGCCCATCACCACCGCAACGGCGAATTTGAGTGACACCAGGCCGGACGCATCATTCATCAATGCCTCGCCCTGCAAGATGCCCATGATTTTTTTCGGGATGCGCCCTTCACCAACAATACCGGACAGTGCCACGGCATCGGTTGGCGACAGCACAGCCGCCAGCGCAAACGACGGGATCAGCGGAATACCGGGTACCACCCAATAAATCAGGAAGCCAATGCCGACCACCGTTATCAATACTAACGCCAGCGCAAGACCAAAAATCTCTCGCCCATGTTCAAGAAATTCACGCGTGGGCGTCTTCCAGCCGTCAGCAAACAGCAGCGGCGGAATGAACAAAACGAGGAACAGTTCCGGATCAAACTCGACGTGTAAGCCGAACGTCGGCCACGCAAGCATCGCGCCGATACCAATCTGCATCAGCGGCAGTGGAACCTGAAAAGGGAGGACGCGGGTGATGACCCCGGAAAGGGAGACCACAAGGGTCATGATCAGTATTGTGAAGAAAATTTCCATGCTATCCCTGTTTGCGATGTCTTATTACTGAACCTCATATAATACGCTCTCAAGCTTATCGCAAAGAACGGCAGGATGTGCCCTAAAAAACAAAACGGGCGGCAAACGCCACCCGTTTTTTACTGCGCTGACCTGGCTTAAATCGCCCAGCCACCCGCATAGAAGGCCACCAGTGCCAGGGCGATAACCACGGTACCGATATTGAGCTTACGCCACTCACCCGATACGATGCGGCCAATCACCAGCGTGGCGAAACCAATCATGATGCCGGTCACGATGTTACAAGTCAGGACGATGAGCACCGCAGTGATAAGCCCAGCCATCGCGTCGACAAAATCACCGAAGTCGATTTTCGCTACGTTGCTCAGCATCAGCAGGCCAACGTACATCAGCGCCGGGGCAGTTGCGTAGGCAGGCACCAGATAAGAGAGCGGGGCCAGGAACAGGATCAGCAGGAACAATACGCCGACGGTGATGGCTGTCAGGCCAGTTTTACCGCCAGCGGCAGTACCGGCTGCAGATTCGATGTAAACCGCTGCAGGCGCAGCACCCACCAGACTAGAGAATACGCTGCTCAGGGAGTCAGTGGTCAGCGCTTTGCCGCCGTTGATGATCTGCCCATCTTTATCCAGCAGGTTTGCCTGACCGGCGACTGCGCGGATGGTGCCCGTGGCGTCAAACACCGCAGTCATCACCAACGCCAGCACGCTTGGCAGAACAACCGGATTCAGCGCGCCCATGATATCGAGGCTGCCAATGAGCGAATTCCCGTGCTCGTCGCTGAGAGAAGGCATGGCGAAGATACCGGAGAAATGCACGGTCGGATCGAAAATCAGCCCGACAACGGACACACCAACGATAGTCAGCAGAATGCCGCCCGGCACCTTCAGCTTTTCCAGACCGATAATCACCGCCAGGCCAATCAGCGACATGATAACAGGGAAGCTTGCGAAGTGACCGAGAGTCACTGGCAGGCCGTCCAGCGGGTTTTTGATAACCAGACCAACGCCGTTCGCTGCGATCAGCAGCAGGAACAGACCGATACCAATGCCGGTGCCATGCGCAACACCCTGCGGCAGGTTGCGCAGGATCCAGCTACGAATGCCGGTGGCGGAAATGATGGTGAACAGTACACCCATCAGGAATACCGCACCCAGCGCCACAGGAATGCTGATCTGCTGACCAAGCACCAGGCTAAAAGCGGTAAACGCGGTCAGCGAGATGGCGCAGCCAATCGCCAGCGGCAAGTTCGCCCACAGGCCCATGACCAGAGAACCGACACCCGCCACCAGACAGGTCGCCACGAAAACGGCCGCCGGTGGGAAGCCCGCTTTACCGAGCATACCCGGTACGACGATAACGGAGTACACCATTGCCAGGAAGGTGGTTAAACCGGCAAGGATCTCCTGGCGTACGGTGCTGCCACGAGCTGAAATTTTGAACCAGGCGTCCAAACCGCCGGTACGCGCTGAAGGCGTAGACATAGAAAACATCCCCTGAGAATTTTTATCATTCGTCCGTCCGCGTGATGGACAATCCACTGCCAGCCAAGCGTTATACACAACATCATTCAGATGCCATGTACTTTTCCCTGTGCGATATCGCGACGAAGGGGGGTCGCAAAAAAAGCAAACGATTAGCTTCACGCAAACAAAAACGGTGTGCAATGTAACCTGCTCCTGTCCTTCACGGCGGAACAGATTTTTACCGCATGGATTTCGGGTTGCATTGCGGCGGCAATTGCGCGAATCCCCAGGAGCATAGATAACTATGTGACCGGGGTGAGCAAAAACAGCCAACAAAAAGCGACCCAAAAAACATCGGTAAAAAAAGGCAAACGATTATCTGGCTTTTATACTGCCCTTTTCAACTGATGTTTATGCCATTTCACTAATTTTCCCTTATGACGGCGAAGAAATAGACAACGTGTGCGCAAACGTTATCGTCCATGCGCAATCTGCTAACATTTTTGCGAACGTTTGTTTTCATTTCGCCGGGTCATCGGTTTTTGTGATGATGAATCAGCTGCCGGGAAAATCAAGTGGGCCGCCCTGTTGAATGGCTCTCTGCCAGGCAGGACGGTTTTCAACGCGTTTTGTCCACGCCGTCAGATTCGGCAGTGCTCCCTGTCCTCCACGCGCCATTAATGCCATCGCCGGATAGCTCATCTGAATATCGGCCATAGTGAGCTGCTCCCCGGCAAACCAGGTGTTTTGCGCCAGGTGCGCTTCAATAAACGCCGCATGAGTTGCCAGCTGTTTATTGAGATATCCCTTTTGCACGCCCTGCCCCAGCAGTTTTCCCACCGTTCGCAGACCCATTGGCACCGGCGGTTTACCGAGGTTAGCAAACACCAGTTTCATTAACAGGAACGGCATCAGTGAGCCCTCGGCGTAATGCAGCCAGAAACGGTACTGAATACGGTCCTGCGGGTTCAGGGGTTTTAGCGTTTGTCCGGGATCGTGCGTCTCCTGTAAATATTCCAGAATTGCGCCCGACTCGGCGAGGATCAGACCGTCATCCTCCAGCACCGGTGATTTACCTAGCGGATGCACTTTTTTCAACGCCTCAGGCGCCAGCATCGTCGGCTCGCGCTGATAGCGCACTATCTGGTAGGGCAATTCCAGTTCTTCTAAGGCCCAAAGCACGCGCTGGGAACGCGACAAATTAAGATGATGCACCGTCAGCATGGCGGTCTCCTGTGAGTTGTTCAAAATAACTATAGGAACTGTGGTGAAAGGCGCGAAAAATTTTGGCGAAATAATCGTCATTCCCGCTGGCGAAACTCGAGTTGCGACTTACAATTAAAGTGTCAGTACAAACCGGAACCTCCAACCACTTTTGATCCAATGAGGCGTGCTGATGTCGGGGGAAACCCTCCTGTGAACCAACGGGATAGAGAGAAAGACAAAGACCGGAAAACAACTAAAGCGCCCAATTGTGGCGCTTTAGTTTTTTAATCGTTATCGTCCGGGAAGTGTGCGCCAGGCCCCTTCTCGCCGAGCATATCGCCCGGGTTACGTAGCGGACAGTCACGATGCGACAGGCAGCCGCAGCCGATGCAGCCATCAAGCTGATCGCGCAAAGCGACCAGCGTGTGGATACGATTATCCAGCTCTTCGCGCCACTGTGACGACAGCTGTTTCCATGCCTTGGGGCTCAGGTTATGCCCTTCTGGCAGCACGCCCAACGCATCGCTGATGGTCGAGAGCGGAATGCCTATTCGCTGGGCAATCTTGATAATCGCCACATAGCGCAGCACATCGCGACGATATCGACGCTGGTTGCCATCATTACGCGTACTCTCTATTAATCCTTTGCTTTCATAGAAATGTAGCGCCGATACGGCCACGCCACTACGCCTTGCCACTTCGCCCGGCGTCAGTAGCGTTTTAATACGAGGAGATCTCTTTTCCATAAAGCACTTTACCTCAAGTTAACTTGAGGAATTATACTCGCCCGCAGACGAATCGACGAACCGAAATTGTGAAAGAGAGGCTGTTTATGTCCCATCACGACATCATAGAAACGCTGATTGAATGGATTGATGAACATATTGATCAACCACTTAACATTGACGTGGTCGCCAGAAAATCGGGTTATTCAAAATGGTATTTACAGCGGATGTTTCGCGCAGTGATGCACCAGACGTTGGGTGAATACATTCGCCAGCGGCGGTTGCTAATGGCGGCAGAAGCACTGCGCACTACGCAGCGTCCGATTTTTGATATTGCGATGGATTTGGGTTACGTGTCGCAGCAGACCTTTTCGCGCGTCTTCCGCCGGGAGTTCGACCGTACCCCGACTGACTACCGCCATCAAATCTCGGCGTGAGATACCTGATGACTCGCCCACTGCATTGAGCCTTGCTGCCATTCAACAAACTCTTGCGACGGCATGGCTTTCGCAAAATGCCAGCCCTGACAGAACTGTACCCCACGCTTAAGAAGCCAGTTGACCTGCTCGGCGGTTTCGACGCCTTCAGCGATGATCTTCAGCCGCAGGCTTTGCGCCATTTCAATGATGTGTTCTGCAATCAAATGACTGGTGCTGTTGGTGGTGAGCGTGTCGACGAACGATTTATCGATTTTCAGGATATCGACGTTCAGCGAATAGAGGTTGTGCAGATTGGAATAGCCGGTGCCGAAATCATCAATAGCCACTTCATAGCCCGCCTGACGAAACGCCTGTATAACTGGCGTCGTTTTGGGTACGTCAATAAACCCGCGTTCCGTCACCTCAATTTTGATTTGCTGGGCTCGAACCCGATATTGTTGGGCTTTGTCAGAAATCATCCCAATCAGACGTAAAGAGTGGAAATCAGACGCCGACAGGTTAATGGAAACATACAACTGCGGGTGGTGCTGTAGAAAATCACCTAAATCGGCAAACACCGTTTCCACTACGTAATCCGTCACCTGCTCAATTAAACCTTCTTTTTCCGCCAACGGAATAAATTCAGCCGGGCTCATCACCGGGCCGTCAAATCCCGGCCAGCGCAGCAGCGCTTCGGCTCCAACGCATTGATTATTTTTGATATCAATAATCGGCTGATAGTGCAGACGCAGCTGTTGCTTATTCAGCGCCCGCTGTAACAAGCGCTTCGGTGAATTAAATCGCTGACGGCTGCGGGCCCAGGCTATCAGGATAAGAATGCTGCAAATGAATCCCAGCGGCAGGGTCAGCATCGCCTGATGGCGGAAATTTTGGAAATAACGCGCATCCGATGACGAAATAATAATAGCAATCGGCCGACGTTCAGAAAGCGCGATGGTATAAAAACGACCATCATGTTGAAACGCAGACGCGCTGTGATGAATAAGTGTTTTTAATGTATTCAGACTGGCATTTTCGCTAACCGAAAAGAAGGTATTGGTTTTAGTGTCGTAAGCGCCAAACGCGAGGCTGTCGTCGTCCGTCACGATTTCACCATAGGAGAGCGGGTTAATCACCGCAACATAATTCCCGCGCTGCATATACGTCATGTTATAGCCGGGGTAAAACGGAGTATCGCGATAATAATAAATAGAAATATCAGGCTTGCGGCGATAATTAGGCTCTGGCATCAACCAGGCTTTACCTGGATGCACCGACGTGGAGCAGACAAACTGATCGCCATGGGCGTAAATTAAATCTTCAACGTACAGGCGCCCGCGAACGATATTTAACATCTGCTTCTGATGTTCTGGCGAGCAAAGTGCGCCGGTGTAATGTTCGGCTGCATCTCTGGCCAAATCGGCTTGGTGAATAACCAGTTCTGTTTTATTCAGCGCTATATGGGCGAATGTAGTCAGCTGGCTGTGGGTTTCAGACTCGGCTCTGAGGTGCGAAAACCAAAGCGCAAGCATCATCGGCAAGAGCACGACGATGATCACCCCCAAGCCCCTCTGCACGTTGCTTCGCGCACTCTGATTCATATTCAGCCTGATATCCCTGCATTTAATGTGCCTGACGCTCAGGCTGGATGCTTTATGACAGGTGATAAAGTTGCATGAATCATTCAACATTAGCAACCGTCTTTTACATTCAAAAATCGAATATTTGATGATGACGATAATATTTGTCCGTAAGGCAAACTAAAAGTTGTGCCAACGTTTTTATTAAGCCTGCTATTTATTAAGCAACCGTTGATCATGTTGTTTAAAAGACAGACGCAATAGAATTAAGTAAAATCTAATAACAATAGCAGGCAGCATAAAAATTGCTGCCCGTTGTAGAGTTAAGATATCAATGAAGTCACCACCGTTTTGCCGCGTCCGGTGCGTTTGGCATCATAAAGTGCGTTATCGACCAGCGTTAATAGCACCGCGCGTTCGGTATTATTTTCACGGACCCCCATCACGCCTGCACTAAAGGACATCACCACTGAGACATCGCCGACCGCAAAAGGCACAGAGCATAGTTGCGCCCGCAGCCGCTCGGTAAACGCAACCGCTTCGCCGGTTTCAGCAAACGGGAGCAGGAGCAGAAACTCTTCCCCGCCTAATCGTCCCAGCCTTGTCTGACCCTCGCACTGTTCACGGACCCGCTGACAGAAGTAGACCAGCGCATCATCACCTGCCACATGCCCCCAGCGGTCGTTAATTTGTTTGAAGTAGTCGAGATCAATCATGACCATTACAAAATGCGTATCATTTTGTTCTGAATGACAATTATCGAGGCTTTGCTGTAAATGGTCGAGGATTGCCAGCCGGTTATAGCAGCAGGTCAGTGCGTCGGTAGTGGCCTGAAAGGCCAGCAGATTTTCCGCGCGTTTACGCTCGGTGATATCCACCCCGATATTCATTATTTCACCGTCGGGTAACATGATATTTGACCACAGCGTGGCCAGCACCTCCCCGTCACGTCGGCGCGGATACCATTCATGCATCTCAAGCGTAGGAGAGTAGTTCACCGACTCACGCACCCCGCGACGCACTTCAGGATCGGGATAAAACAGCGCCAGCGGGTCCGGCTGACGATTTATTTCATCCAGCGTCCAGCCGAATACCCGTTCACATTCTCCGTTCCATAATATGCAGCGATTATGTTTATCAAAGGAATTCATTAATACCGGCGCGCGATCGAAAAGAATTCGATATTGATTAACGATATTTTTCAATTCAACGGCGGTGCGCTCGCGGGTTATTAATTCGGTCATCGCGTCATGTAATTTTTCCGCGATTATCAGCGCTACGCTGCGTAATACACCTGGCGCCAATAAAGGCTGGTCGAACGCGAGAAAAAGAAAAGCCCGGACATCGTCCTGTAGCGGGAATATTCGGCACAGCACGCCACACTGTAATTCCTGCGCCAGCGGATGCGCGTCCGGATAAAGCAACCGCCCCACATCCCGATGCCAACACTTCACTCGCCAGGGCGCCTGTTGCAGGTGTAGCGCCGCGAGTAAGTGTCGGGCGCTTTCCTCGGCATACAGCGGGTCACCCAGCACTTCTATATGCTGCACGTCCTCGCTTTCCAGCATTATCCAGGAAAGCCGCGCGTCAAACACCCCATGAATGAGCTGCAAGACATCGGTCAACGTGCGATGTGCGGACAAACCGGGCATCAGCTTGGCCAGACGATGCAGGCAGAGTTCTGCATCGTTAATTGCTGTGTGTAATCGCTCTTTTTTCATTTTTTCAATCACAGGTTCGTTGAGGAAAAAAACCCGCAATGAATGAATCAGATACTGATTTACATGATTAAGCACAGGTTAATCATGAAGGTGTACGTTCTAAGTAACAAAACACACTGTGTTGTCTTAAAAAAATTACAAATACTAAAATAGTCAATAAAATCAATAGATGATTAATTGATCGCAAGTAAATTTATTTGTCCGAAAGCATAGGCCAAGTAATTTATAATGTAAATATTGTATAAGTACTAAACTATCGTATCGATTTTCTATCTCACTGAAATATCTGAAATCCCCACCCAATACCGCAAAGAATATATTCTTCAAATCAATGTGTCGTCCTGATACCGCGATTCTCTGTATGTAAAATTTCACCATACCAGTGGCGAATAAAACAGCGAATGTGATATAGTTCACACAATCTCATGAAACACAAAACAGTGTTTCATTACATTGGTCGAAGCCTGTCGATAGCCAGAGTGTGATGCCCCTGATGAGCAACGCCGCGCTATCCTTGGCTCCGTTTTCAGAGGGTACGTTTCATGATGTCTGTCACCACCGGCGTTGTTCTCCTCCGCTGGCCACTCACGAGCGCTGTGTTGATGTTTCTGGCGAGCACGTTAAAAATTCAGTTCCGTAAATCCGATTATGCCGGGCTGGCGGTTATTTGCAGCCTCTTTGGCGTTGCGGCCTCCTGTTGGTTCGCCACGGGTTTACTGGGGATTACCCTGCTCGACCTGACGCTGGTCTGGAACAATATCAAAGACGTGATGATGGAAGTCATGAGCCAGACCCCGCCAGAATGGCCAATGATGATGACCTGATTTCAGCGACTCCGCATGAGTTCGCAGAATAAAAAAAGCGCCTCCTTTTACGGGAAGCGCTTTTTTAATGCGTGACGTTTCTGTCAGACAATATACGTTAGAACGGGATATCGTCGTCGAAATCCATCGGCGGTTCGTTAGATGGAGCCGGTGCTGCTGCTGGCTGCTGCTGCGGACGAGACTGCGCGCCGCCGCTGAACTGATTACCACCGCCCTGTGGCTGCTGTGGTTGACCCCAGCTTCCACCCTGCTGCTGACCACCACCTGCTGGTGCGCCGCCGCCCTGACGGCCACCGAGCATTTGCATGGTGCCGCCTACGTTAACAACCACTTCAGTGGTGTATTTTTCAGCACCGGCCTGATCGGTCCATTTGCGGGTACGCAGCTGGCCTTCGATGTAGACCTGAGAACCTTTACGCAGATATTCACCGGCCACTTCTGCCAGTTTGCCGAACAGCACTACGCGGTGCCATTCAGTCTGCTCTTTCATTTCGCCGGTCGCTTTATCACGCCAGGATTCAGAAGTAGCCAGCGTAATGTTGGCAACTGCACCACCACTCGGCATGTAGCGTACTTCCGGGTCCTGACCCAGATTACCGACGAGAATCACCTTGTTTACGCCTCTGCTGGCCATGATCGTGTCTCCTGAAAACATTTCTTAATAGTGTAAACGGGGGATTGTAGCATTACAAAGTGCCGATTTGATAGTTTGCGAGCCGTATTCCAGGATTCCGTTGTGGACAATTGTCGTTGCAGCGAAGCGCTGAAGCACGTTTCCAGTACTGTATATTCATTCAGGTCAATCTGTGTCATAATTAGCCGTTTCCGCCGTTTGTCCTTCTAACAAACCAGGCATTCCGAGTCTCTACCGGGAAAGGTGAATGGATAAGATCGAAGTTCGGGGCGCCCGCACCCATAATCTCAAAAACATCAACCTCGTCATCCCTCGCGACAAACTTATTGTCGTGACTGGGCTTTCTGGGTCAGGTAAATCTTCGCTGGCGTTCGATACGCTGTATGCCGAAGGCCAGCGGCGCTACGTTGAGTCACTCTCCGCCTATGCACGTCAGTTCCTGTCATTGATGGAAAAACCTGACGTTGACCACATCGAAGGGCTATCGCCCGCGATTTCCATCGAGCAGAAGTCAACGTCTCACAACCCGCGTTCGACCGTCGGGACCATCACTGAAATCCACGATTATCTGCGTTTGCTGTTTGCCCGCGTTGGCGAACCGCGCTGCCCGGATCACGATGTGCCATTGGCAGCGCAGACCGTCAGCCAGATGGTCGATAACGTGCTGTCACAGCCTGAAGGCAAGCGCCTGATGCTGCTGGCGCCGGTGATTAAAGAGCGTAAAGGCGAGCACACCAAAACGCTGGAAAACCTGGCGAGTCAGGGTTATATCCGCGCTCGCATTGACGGCGAGGTTTGCGACCTGTCCGATCCCCCAAAGCTTGAGCTGCAGAAGAAGCACACCATCGAAGTCGTGATTGACCGCTTCAAGGTGCGTGAAGATCTGACCCAACGCCTGGCCGAATCGTTTGAAACCGCGCTGGATCTCTCCGGCGGGACAGCGATCGTCTCAGATATGGACGATCCGAAAGCCGATGAACTGCTGTTCTCCGCCAACTTTGCCTGTCCGATTTGCGGCTACAGCATGCGTGAACTCGAACCGCGTCTGTTCTCGTTCAACAACCCGGCCGGAGCCTGCCCGACCTGTGACGGCTTGGGCGTGCAGCAGTATTTCGACCCGGACCGCATCATCCAGAACCCGGAGCTTTCCCTTGCCGGGGGCGCAATCCGTGGTTGGGATCGCCGTAATTTCTACTATTTCCAGATGCTGCGCTCGCTGGCGGAGCATTATGAATTCGATATCGAAGCTCCGTGGGGCAGCCTGAACGCCAATGTGCACAAAGTGGTGCTGTACGGTTCAGGCAAAGAGTCGATTGAGTTCAAATATATGAACGACCGGGGCGACACATCCGTGCGCCGCCATCCGTTCGAAGGCGTGCTGCATAATATGGAGCGTCGCTACAAAGAGACCGAATCTAACGCGGTGCGCGAGGAACTGGCGAAATTCATCAGCAACCGTCCGTGCACCAGCTGTAACGGTACCCGTCTGAACCGCGAAGCGCGCCACGTGTTTGTTGAAAACACCCCGCTGCCAACCATTTCCGACATGAGTATCGGCCATGCTTTAGACTTCTTCACTAACATGAAGCTGTCCGGACAACGTGCTCAAATTGCTGAAAAAGTACTGAAAGAGATTGGCGATCGCCTGAAGTTCCTGGTCAACGTCGGCCTGAACTACCTGACGCTTTCCCGCTCGGCGGACACGCTCTCCGGCGGCGAAGCCCAGCGTATCCGTCTGGCAAGCCAGATTGGCGCCGGTCTTGTCGGCGTGATGTACGTGCTGGATGAACCGTCAATCGGCCTGCATCAGCGCGATAACGAACGCCTGCTCGGCACGCTGGTCCATCTGCGCAATCTCGGTAACACAGTGATTGTGGTAGAGCATGACGAAGACGCGATCCGCGCGGCTGACCATGTGATTGATATCGGCCCTGGTGCCGGTGTGCACGGCGGCGAAGTCGTGGCGGAAGGTACGCTGGAAGACATTATGGCGGTACCAGAATCGTTGACCGGCCAGTACATGAGCGGTCAACGCAAAATTGCCGTGCCGAAAGATCGCGTTCCTGCCGACCCATCAAAGGTACTGAAGCTTACCGGCGCTAGTGGCAACAACCTGAAAGACGTCACGCTGACGGTGCCGGTTGGCCTCTTCACCTGCGTGACGGGCGTATCCGGCTCCGGTAAATCAACGCTGATTAACGACACGCTGTTCCCGATTGCGCAGCGCCAGCTCAACGGCGCAACCATCGCGGAGCCCGCGCCGTATCGCGATGTCACGGGCCTCGAGCATTTCGATAAGGTTATCGATATCGACCAGAGCCCGATTGGCCGTACGCCGCGCTCTAACCCGGCGACATACACCGGCATCTTTACGCCAGTGCGTGAACTGTTCGCGGGCGTGCCAGAATCGCGTGCGCGTGGTTATACGCCGGGGCGTTTCAGCTTTAACGTACGCGGCGGCCGCTGCGAAGCGTGCCAGGGCGATGGCGTTATCAAGGTGGAAATGCACTTCCTGCCGGATATCTACGTGCCGTGCGACCAGTGTAAAGGCAAGCGCTATAACCGCGAAACGCTCGAGATTAAGTACAAAGGCAAGACCATCCACGAAGTGCTGGATATGACCATCGAAGAAGCACGTGAGTTCTTTGATGCCGTTCCGGCACTGGCGCGTAAACTGCAAACGCTGATGGACGTGGGCCTGACATACATTCGTCTCGGCCAGTCGGCGACCACGCTCTCAGGTGGTGAAGCCCAGCGCGTGAAGTTAGCACGTGAATTGTCCAAACGCGGCACCGGGCAGACGCTGTATATCCTCGATGAACCGACCACAGGTCTGCATTTTGCCGACATCCAGCAGCTGCTGGACGTGCTGCATAAGCTGCGCGATCAGGGCAATACTATCGTGGTTATCGAGCATAATCTGGACGTGATTAAAACGGCGGACTGGATTGTCGATCTCGGCCCGGAAGGCGGCAGCGGCGGCGGGGAAATTCTCGTCTCCGGTACGCCGGAAACGGTCGCAGAGTGCGAAACCTCGCATACCGCGCGCTTCCTCAAACCAATGCTCTAACTCTCTGATTTCTTTAGGCGAGATATCCGGGTTGTAGCCAGATGACAACCCTGTGAATCCCAGGAGCTTAGCTAACTAAGAGACTGGGGTGAACAGGGGTGGTCAGCGCCGCTACGGCCTGGAGGGCAAAGCATAAAGCTGCTGTCGGGTTTCGTCCGGCAGCATCCCCATCGCCTGCTGATAAGAGGCATCTACCAGATAGTAAATTTGCGAATCCGGCAGTGAACCGTCGAGATACACCGTGCTCCAGTGTGCTTTATTCAGATGCTGGCTGGGGCGCACATCGCTGTGCTGCTGACGCAATAAATCTGCCAGCTCCGGACTGGTTTTGAGCGACGTCACCGGACGGCCTTCCACCTCTTTCACCATCGCGAACAACACATCAGACACTTTAATCTGCGTGGCCTTCCAGTCGCTATGAACGCTCTGTTCCGCGCCTGGCTTGTTCATGCAATATTGCAGCAACTCCGAAATGGTCATCTTTATTCCCCCTGAAGGAACGCGAAATGAGTCTTTTCTTAGTGTGCAACAAGTCGGCGGAAAGTGGAAACGGTTCTGATTAAAAAAACGGCAACCTCTGGGAGCCACCGTTTTTTTTGCTGTCAGTATTCGGAGTTGACGATGACTTCTTCCCCGTACGCCCCGGCGTTTGGCAGCGGTTTGTAGGTGGAGTTTGAAGCCCGTAATACGCGGATGCCACGCGCGCCAATGTCATGGGCGGCGGTAATATCATTGTCGGAATCACCGTAAAAGACTTTGATATTTTTCTCTTTCAGCCACTGAACCTTGGTGTTTTGTCCGGCTTTGTCACCAGCAAAAATAACCGGGTTCATGTTGGCGGCCGGGATCAGGAAATCATCCTGCAACGTTTTGCTGACGGTTTCGGTCTTGGTCTGGCTGCGACCAGTAACAAACCAGATGCTGTCGCCGCGTTTGACGTGCATGGCAATCAACGCACGCGCCACTTCTTTCGGAATGCTGAAATCATCCCAGCCGTTGTTCATCTTTTCCCAGAATTCCGGGTTCTTCAGGTAGTCTTCACTGTCTGGAGAAAAGGTCTTTTTACCGCGCCAGAAGCCTGGGCTTGAGAACAGCACGGTATCATCAATATCAAATCCGACGGACATGGGTGCCCGGCCCAGCAGACTATTTTCAATCTGCGCCACAGATACCCAGTGGATCGGCGCCTGTTCGGCGAGCTTCGCGACATTTGTACCAATATAGAGCGGAGATGGCGACGACGCATGAGCGTCAACCACGGTGCTGTTTATCGTAAACAACAAGCAGATAGCGCTGAGCGCTAATGAAACCTTGCGCATATTTATCCCTAAAAATCAGACTATTATCACTAAAAGGTAAATGGGAAGTCAAAAAAGCATTCTGACCATAACCGCGAAAAGTAATGAAGGAAAGGAATATCTGGAAGGAATGTCATAGAAAAAGGTGATGATCACACTCACTAAAAAACGCACCCAATAGAGTGTCATTTGGCTCTCCCGCGACGACGAGAGAGCCAAAAGTAAGCGAGTACTTACATTACAGCAGAAAACGCCTGCGCCACACGCTGCACGTTTCGGGAATTAAGGCCTGCCACGCACATGCGACCGCTGGCAATCAGGTACACGCCAAACTCTTCGCGCAAACGCTCAACCTGAGCGGCGCTCAGGCCTGTATAGCTGAACATGCCGCGCTGTTGCAGCAGGTAGTCAAAATTACCGTCCGGCATCGCCTGCTTCAGGACGTTTACCAGCGCCTGACGCATCTCCAGGATGCGGGTACGCATGGCTTCAACTTCGGCCAGCCACGAGGCTTTCAGCGCAGCACTGTTCAGCACAGCCGACACCACCTGCGCACCGAAATTCGGTGGGCTGGAGTAGTTACGGCGCACAGTCGCTTTCAACTGGCCCAGCACGCGCCCTGCGGTTTCGCTGTCTTCACAAACCACCGACAAGCCGCCAACGCGCTCGCCGTACAGCGAGAAGATTTTGGAGAATGAGTTGCTGACCAGTACTGGCAGACCGGCGCTCGCAATGGTGCGGATAGCGTACGCATCTTCTTCCATGCCTGCACCAAAGCCCTGATAGGCGATGTCGAGGAACGGGATCAGGTTGCGCGCTTTCAGCACTTCCGTTACCGCATCCCACTGGGCGTTGGTGAGATCAGCCCCGGTTGGGTTGTGGCAGCACGGATGCAGCAGCACGATGTCCTTTTCTGGCAGCGTATTCAGTTTTTCCAGCAGCGCCTCGAAACGCACGCCGTTAGTCTGTTTATCAAACCAAGGGTAAGTACTTACTTCGAATCCAGCGCCTTCAAATATGGCGATGTGGTTTTCCCAGGTCGGGTCACTGACCCACACGTTTGAACCCGGGAAGTAGTTTTTCAGGAAATCGGCCCCGACTTTCAGCGCCCCCGAACCGCCAAGCGTCTGGATGGTCGCCACGCGCTTTTGTTGCAGCACCGGATGCTCAGCCCCAAACAGCAGCGGCGCAATCCCGTTGCGATAAGCGTTTAACCCTTCCATCGGCAAGTATACCGACGCACCGTGCGGCTGCGCATTCAGCTGCGCTTCGGCTTCGGCAACGGCTTGTAATTGCGGGATAATCCCATCTTCGTTGTAATAAAGGCCGATGCTGAGATTCACTTTGTCACTACGGGGATCGTCTTTGAATTTTTCCATCAGCGAAAGGATGGGATCGCCAGCGTAGGCGTCAACGTTCTGAAACACGCGATGATTCTCCAGATGTCATACAGGGCAGGGATAAACACAATAAACCGGATGCGAAGGAAGATCGAGGGGATGTTAAGGGAAAGCAAACAGAGGCGTTCACCCTCTCCGTAACGAAGAGGGTGATATCAGACATTTCAGTCGAGGTATTTCATCGCAACCCGCGAAGTCAGGCGCGTGATAAGTTCGTAAGCACTCACTTTTGTTATTTCAGCAATGCGTTCAACCGGCAGTCCTTCGCCCCACAAAATGACCGAATCACCCGCTTTATCGGTGGATTCCGGCCCCAAATCGACGCAAATCATGTCCATCGCCACGCGACCAACAATCGTTACCTCCCGGCCATTCACCAGTACGGGTGTGCCAGACGGCGCGGCGCGCGGATAACCGTCCCCGTAGCCCATGGCGATGACACCGAGCCGGGTGTCGCGCTCGCTCGACCAGGTACCGCCGTAGCCCACCGGTTCACCCGCTTTGTGCTCGCGCACGGCAATCAGGTTAGAAGTCAGCGACATCACCGGTTTGAAGCCAAAATCGTCGGCCCAGGGTTTATTCTCGAGTGGCGATACACCGTACAGGATGATCCCCGGACGCACCCAGTCAAAATGCGACTGTGGCCACAGCAGAATCCCACCGGATGCGGCAATTGAACGCTGCCCCGGTTTACCTTCGGTGAAGGTCAGAAAAATATCGAGCTGCTGTTCGGTCGCGCCGCAATCTGGCTCGTCCGCACGGGCAAAGTGGCTGACAACATTCACTGGCTGGCGCACATTTTTGCACTGGCTCAGGCGTTGATAAAACGCATTTGCTTCTTCCGGGCGCACGCCCAGGCGGTGCATACCGGTATCCAGCTTCATCCAGACGGTGACCTGCTCAGGCAAATCAGCCTGCTCCAGCGCTTCTAGCTGTTCGGGATTGTGCACCACAGTGTGGAAACCCTGAGCGGAAATCAGCGGCAGATCGTGGGCATTGAAAAAACCTTCCAGCAGCAAAACCGGCTGCGTAATGCCGCCCTCTCGCAGATGCACGGCTTCTTCCAGGCGGGCGACGCCAAAGGCATCGACGTCAGGGAGCGTTCGCGCGGTCTCCAGAAGACCGTGTCCGTAAGCGTTCGCTTTCACGACCGCAACGAGCTTACTGGCGGGAGCCAGTTCGCGCAGGCGTTGCAGATTGTGTCGCAGAGCGCGGCGGTTAATGACTACAGTTGCCGCTTGCATGTGAATTCCTTAATTAGCGAATCTCCTAAATCATTCGTGTTGCGGGCAGGCGACAAGCCCGCGAGTCCCCGGGAGCTTAGTCAACTAAGCGACCTGGGCGAGCGAGTACAGTCAACGCACCAGCAGCGCGAAGGATGACGGAGATTTATTCGTCGTCGTATTGCGGGCCCGCATAATTATCAAAACGCGACCATTGTCCGTTGAAGGTCAGGCGTACAGTGCCGATCGGGCCGTTACGCTGTTTACCCAGAATGATTTCGGCGATACCTTTCAGGTCACTGTTCTCGTGATAAACCTCATCACGGTAGATAAACATGATTAAGTCGGCATCCTGCTCGATGGAGCCGGATTCACGCAAGTCGGAGTTAACCGGACGCTTATCTGCACGCTGCTCCAGGGAACGGTTAAGCTGCGACAGGGCCACCACCGGCACATGAAGCTCTTTCGCTAACGCCTTGAGAGAGCGTGAAATTTCGGCAATTTCCAGGGTACGGTTGTCCGACAGCGACGGTACGCGCATCAGCTGCAGGTAGTCGATCATGATCAGGCCAATGCCGCCATGTTCGCGAGCGATACGGCGTGCGCGGGAGCGCACTTCCGTCGGCGTCAGGCCGGAGGAATCATCAATGTAGATATTCCGTTTTTCGAGCAAAATGCCCATGGTGCCTGAAATGCGCGCCCAGTCTTCATCATCAAGCTGGCCGGTACGGATGCGGGTCTGGTCGACGCGCGACAGCGACGCCAGGCAACGCATCATAATCTGTTCGGAGGGCATTTCGAGACTGAAGATAAGTACTGGCTTATCCTGCAACATCGCCGCATTTTCGACGAGATTCATCGCAAATGTCGTTTTACCCATCGACGGACGCGCCGCGACGATAATCAAATCCGACGGCTGTAACCCGGCGGTCTTTTTATTCAGATCGTCATAACCGGTGTTCACGCCCGTGACGCCGTCGTGCGGCTGCTGGAAAAGCTGCTCAATTCGCGCCACGGTGGCGTCGAGCACTTCAGCGATATTTTTCGGGCCTTCGTCTTTATTGGCGCGGCTTTCCGCGATTTTGAACACCCGGCTTTCCGCCAAATCCAGCAGGTCTTCGCTGGTGCGGCCCTGAGGGTCAAAACCGGCTTCGGCGATTTCATTCGCCACCGAGATCATGTCCCGTACGACTGCGCGTTCGCGCACAATATCAGCATAAGCGCTGATGTTCGCCGCACTTGGCGTGTTTTTTGACAGTTCGGCCAGATAGGCGAAGCCGCCGCAGGTGTCCAGCTGCCCTTCCCGCTCAAGCGATTCCGCGAGCGTAATCAGGTCAATCGGGCTGCCTTTTTCCTGCAAACGCGCCATTTCGGTAAAAATATGGCGATGCGGACGGGTATAAAAATCTTCTGCTACGACGCGTTCGGCAACGTCATCCCAGCGCTGGTTATCCAGCATTAAACCACCCAACACCGACTGTTCCGCTTCAATCGAGTGCGGGGGTACTTTCAGCCCGGAGACCATTGGATCGCGGTCACGTGGCTCAGTCTGTTGTTTGTTGAAGGGTTTATTTCCTGCCATAGTGAATGAAGATACCGGATAGAGATTGGGTCGAAATAGTAGCATAAGTGTGTGTTTTGCCCCACCCAAAACCAACAGGAGGAAGCATGGCAACGCGAATAGAATTTCACCAGCACGGTGGGCCTGACGTACTCAACGCCGTGGAGTTTACCCCCGTGGATCCGAAAGAGAACGAGATTCAGGTGGAAAACAAGGCCATCGGCATTAACTATATCGATACCTACATCCGCAGCGGGCTGTATCCGCCGCCCTCTTTGCCGAGCGGTCTGGGAACAGAAGCCGCAGGCGTGGTCAGCAAAGTCGGCAGCGGTGTGAAGCACATTAAAGCAGGCGACCGCGTGGTCTATGCGCAGTCATCGCTCGGCGCTTACAGCTCGGTCCACAACGTGCCCGCCGATAAAGCCGCCATTCTGCCCTCCGCAATTTCCTATGAGCAAGCCGCCGCCTCTTTCCTCAAAGGGCTGACAGTGTTCTACCTGTTGCGAAAAACCTATGAAATTAAGCCGAACGAACCATTCCTGTTCCATGCGGCGGCCGGGGGTGTAGGGCTTATCGCCTGCCAGTGGGCGAAAGCGTTGGGTGCTCAGCTGATTGGTACCGTTGGCTCAGCGCAAAAGGCACAGCGCGCGTTACAAGCCGGCGCCTGGCAGGTGATTAACTATCGGGAAGAAAACCTGGTGGAGCGCGTGAAAGAGATAACCAAGGGTAAAAAGCTGCGCGTGGTCTATGACTCGGTGGGGAAAGACACCTGGGAAGCATCGCTCGATTGCCTGCAGCGCCGCGGCCTGATGGTCAGCTTTGGTAATTCCTCCGGCGCGGTCACCGGCGTAAATCTGGGTATTCTGAATCAGAAAGGCTCGCTGTTCGCCACCCGCCCTTCCCTTCAGGGTTATATCACCACCCGCGAAGAGTTAGAGGAAGCCAGCAACGAGCTGTTTTCGCTGATCGCCAGCGGCGTAATTAAAGTGGACGTGGCCGATAGCCAGAAATTTGCATTGCACGATGCGCAAAAAGCACATGAAGCGCTGGAAAGCCGCGCGACACAAGGGTCAAGTTTGCTGCTGCCGTGATTCTCCCGCCTGAGAAAAAGCTAAGGGCTTCCATTCGGAAGCCCTTTCTTTTTTTATCGTTCGCTGTATGTAGGGTACAGCGCGATGAATTCGTTATCGCGCTAAGAGTGACAGATTTATGACCTACTGCCTACGCTGCCTTTCTCAGGTTGTGACGAACTCCGCAAACCCTTAATAACGACGTCGATAAGCCGGGACCTTCGGCGTTTTGACCGCCCGGATAATCCACACCACGGCGACGGCAAGCAGCAGCCACGGCAACAATTTGATCATCATGGCAAACAGGCCACCGACGAACATCAGCGCGGTCGCGACCACTATCGCTGCCAGAATGCCCAGCACGGAGACTCCGGTAACCAGCAACATCACAAAGAATCCGATGATAAATAACAGTTCCAGCATGGCTTTTCCCCTTAAAAAATAACCCACTTCCTTTGCTATTACAAAAATCATGCCAAAGTATATTTCATTGATTTTAAACGAAAACGCCCCGCAGAATATTGCGAGGCGTGGTCAATCAGACTAACTTTTAGCGTATTTCTTAACGCTTATTCGCCACTAGCTGTAACGCCTGTTCAAGCACGTCAATATTGGCACCCGCTTTATGCGCGTTTTCACTGAGGTAGCGACGCCACTGCCGTGCGCCCGGAATGCCCTGGAACAGACCGAGCATGTGACGCGTCACGTGGCCGAGATAAGTACCGTTGCTCAGCTCTCGTTCGATGTAGGGATACATCGCGCGAACGACATCTACCGGATCCGGATCGACGCCTTCAATACCATAAATTTCACGGTCGACTGACGCCAGAATACCCGGGTTCTGATACGCCTCGCGGCCCACCATTACGCCATCCATATGCTGCAAATGCTCGTTGGCTTCGCCCAGCGATTTGATGCCGCCGTTAATCGACATCGTCAGGTGCGGGAAGTCACGCTTGAGCTGATAAACGCGAGGATAATCCAGCGGTGGAATTTCACGGTTTTCTTTCGGGCTGAGGCCGGAAAGCCAGGCTTTACGCGCGTGGATAATGAACATCTCACATTCGCCATTGCCGGAAACCGTATTAATAAAGTCGCAGAGGAATTCGTAGCTGTCCTGATCATCAATGCCGATACGGGTTTTGACCGTAACCGGAATCGACACCACGTCACGCATCGCTTTAACGCTGTCGGCGACCAGTTGCGCATTACCCATCAGGCAGGCACCAAACATGCCGTTCTGTACGCGATCCGACGGACAACCCACATTGAGGTTGATTTCATCATAGCCACGTTCTTCCGCGAGTTTCGCACAATGTGCCAGCGCGGCCGGATCGCTGCCACCCAACTGCAGGGCCAGCGGATGCTCGTCGTCACTGTAGGCCAAATAGTCACCTTTGCCATGAATAATCGCTCCGGTGGTCACCATTTCGGTGTACAGCAGCGTGTGGCGGGATAACAGACGCAGGAAGTAACGACAATGCCTGTCCGTCCAGTCGAGCATCGGTGCGATGGAGAAACGGTGCGCAGGATAAGCGGAGGATTGTGTTTCTGGCAGCATGGCGAAGTAATGAGCATCCGGTGGAAAATGGGGCGCTACTATAGCACAAAGAAAAAGCGGAGGCGCATGGCCTCCGCAATTGTCAGAATGTCAGGCTCAACTGCGCACCGGCTCCCCAGGTTTCATCCTCACCGTACAGCCCCATCAGGTCGATATGCACCGTGTTCATTGGTGCGAAGCCGACCCCGGCGGTGAAGACATTGCTGTCATTACCTTTAACATCCGCCCGGTAACCACCACGCACCGCCAGCCAGCTTAATGGCGTCACTTCTGCCCCAACACCGACGTATTGCGAATCGTCTTCGGTTTTGAAGCCTTTGGTTTCCGTCAGGTCACCGTCGGCGGTCAGCGTCAGCAAATCGGTATGCCACGCTACGCCCGCAGTCACCAACGGTCGGATTTGGTACGTATCTTTGTAATTGGTAGTCACCCCGGTGGCGTTGTTCTTGATGCGCACGTCTTTGGTGTCGATATCGCGAGACATCAGATTCTGCCCGCTCAGGCCGACAGTCCAGTTTTCACCAAAGTCCGCCGCGATACCCGCATCAACGTTAAAGCCGGTGTCATCATTACGGTACTTACTGTCCTTCCAGTCATCGCTGTGATAATCGTCGATAGACGTGGTGTAGTTATAGAGCCAGGTTTGTTGCAGTTTCGGCGTCACGCCGAGCGACACCGGCACGCCGCCGATATCGAATTGACGCGCAATAGCGATGCCGTAATCGGACACAATCGCCGCTTTCCCCGACGCGGTAGAGTTCAGGTTATTGGTTATCTGATCGCTACCGTTCAGCACCGCATTGGCAGCCTGGCTGGCGGCAAACCCGTCAGAATTCTGAATGTTGCGCAGGTAGTCGATATCGCTCTGATCGATGTTCGAACTGACCCGAGCATGGGCGTAGGCTTTGGTAACGAACGCCAGCGAGACCGCCGAGGTCGGCACGCTCACCGCGATCCCAGCGCCAGCATTTGCCCGCGCCGTTTTACCACGCAGATCGTCCAGTTGCCCGGCCAGATCCCCCGCCGCACTCTGGAACTGATTTAATGTACCGCCAGGATCCATCAGGATCCCTTGCGGCGTCAGGTTATCGAGTACGCTTTTGTAGTGGTCGATCTCATTGCTGATATCATCAATTTGATCACGAAGATTGTCTTTGTCGGTAATCTGCGCGCCCACAGATGGAATAACGACAGAGACATCATCATCCGGTTGTGACTTCGCCAGTAGCGCGGGGTTGATCAGCACCGCACTCCCATAGTTCGCCGACGCCACGCCGGTTCCCCCCATGGCATCATTTCTTGCTTCTGACCACGTATTGGCCGCTCCCGCCTGATTTGCCATAAACAGGGAGACAGCCGCAGACACCACAGAATATTTGATATTTTTTTTCACGGTTTGCTCGTTATTTGCAGATGAACGTTAATCCCCTTTCAGTTATCCGCCAAAAAGGGTCGAACTATTGCTGTGAATAACGATATAAAAAGCAGCCAATTAGGGTGATTTGCGTTAAGGGGCGCTGTGATAACGTTGGAATATGCGTCGCCCCTCAATATTTATAGAAGAGATTGTTATTTCCGTGAAGGTTTCCCATCGTGTGGACCAAAAAACTGTGGCGGATGGTCCACCCATCGATCCTGGCGTGTCGCGGCATACTCTGGATTCAGCGGATAATATATCCGGTTGTGCTTTTTATTCACTTCTCCGACGACCAGTAACTCCACCTCTTCCTCAGTATTATTGATGAAGGTGTGGCAGACACCAGTGCCTGACGGGAATCCCACGCTGTCGCCCGGTTCCAGCTGCCAGAGGTAGCCGTTGATCCACGCCTGAGGGCGGCCTTCAATCACATAAATAAACTCTTCTTCATCGCTTTCGGCGTGGGGATAAGAGGTACGTCGGCCGGGTGAAAGACGTTCATGGTGAATGCCAAGACGCATCAGGCCCAGCTTGCGAGCCAGCGGCGCGCCAACGGAAAACAGCTCTTTGCTATCGGGATAACCGGCGTTATCAGGCTCTTCCAGCTCGCGCCAGTGTCGAATACAGTCTGGTCTTTTCATGGTGTTCCCTCAGGTAGTGATGCGTCAGGTATAGCATACCCTGCAGGTTATCGGCGTTTCGGCCATAACATGATAAAGTAGGCGTTTACTTTACACCCGATTCGAGGCGCCTATGGACCAGACCACTCCACAAGACATGCTCGTGCAGGCCGAAAGGCTTTGCGCACAACGTGGCGTTCGTCTGACACCGCAACGCCTCGAAGTATTACGCCTGATGACCATACAAAAAGGTGCAATCAGCGCGTACGACCTGCTGGACCTGCTGAAAGTCAGTGAGCCGCAGGCGAAGCCGCCCACCGTTTATCGCGCGCTGGAGTTTTTACTCGAGCAAGGGTTTGTGCATAAGGTGGAATCGACCAATAGCTACGTGCTGTGCCATCTGTTTGATAAACCGTCGCATACGTCGGCGATGTTTATTTGCGATCGCTGTGGCGTGGTGAAGGAAGAAGCGGCTGACGGAGTGGAAGACATTATGCATACGCTGGCAGCCCGCATGGGGTTTGCGCTGCGTCATAATGTGATTGAAGCGCATGGGCTGTGCTTAGGGTGTGTTGAAGTGGAAGCTTGCCGCACGCAGGACTGCTGTGGTCATGACCATACAATTCAAATCAAACGAAAGCCCGGTCAAAAGTAAGCGCGACAAAAAGAGTGGGCGGCCTTAAGCCGCCCCGAGGGTTGTACTTCCTTGTACGCACGGGTAGTGCGTTTGTTTACCAGCGATAATCGTTGCGGGTTTCCCAGTCTTTGACCTCGTCCTCGGCCTGATCTTTTGCGTATCCGTAACGCTCCTGGATTTTCCCGACCAGCTGGTCACGCTTACCTTCGATAACCGTAAAGTCATCATCGGTGAGCTTACCCCATTTCTCTTTCACTTTACCTTTCAGCTGTTTCCAGTTGCCGCCGACTTCGTCTTTATTCATGATCTATTCCTCATCAGTTCGGTGGTGCAGAGTGAAGATACGTCGTCCGTTAACACCGTTTTCTGCTGGACGTGATAAAGAGTATAGGTAAGCATTTCGCCATCCGGGGATTATTCAGAATCTTTAACCACCGACTGAAATAAAGTCGTTACGAAAACCACGTTCCTTGCTGCCAGTGACGTCGCCAAATCCATGCCAGAGACAGCCCGCGCAGCGCCAGGAATACCGCCAGCGCCAGCCACAATCCGTGATTGCCCAACACCGGCACCGTCAACAGCGTGAGGGCAAAACCGGCAGCCGCCACCGCCATGCTGTTACGCATTTCCGCCCCGCGCGTCGCACCGATAAACATGCCGTCGAGCAGATAACACCACACGCCGATCACCGGTAAAACCACCTGCCAGATGACGTAACGATCGGCCAGTTCGCGCAGCTGGGTAATCGATGTCAGCATGGCGACGATGTGCTCCCCCGCCACGGAATAAATCAGCGCAAAGGCCAGAGCAACAATTCCGGACTGACGGCAGGCCGCTTTCCAGACGTCCAACAGCTGGCTGTCATCCCGCGCGCCATAAGCCTGCCCGGAATGCGCTTCCACCGCATAAGCAAAACCATCCAGCGCGTAGGCGGTGAAGGTGAGCATCGTCATCAGCACCGCGTTCACGGCGACGATATCGCTGCCCAGTCGCGCGCCAAATACCGTGAGCGCACCAAAACAGAGCTGCAGCAGCAGCGAGCGCAACATGATGTCGCGATTCAACGCCAGCAGGCGGCGGATATTGCCGCGCCAGGCCTCTTTGAGCATATCCAGCGATATGCCACGCAGGTGAAGCACGCGCCGCACCATCAGCAAGCCAATGAAAAATGTCGCGTATTCGGAACATGCCGTCGCCAACGCAGCGCCCTGCACGTTCATATGCAGGCCCATCACCAACCATAAATCGAGCACGATGTTTAAGACATTGCCGACCACCAGCAAAATTACCGGCGCGCGCGCGTACTGAACACCGAGCAGCCAACCGAGCAGAACCAGGTTTGCCAGGGACGCAGGCGCGCTTAACCAACGGATTTCGAGGAAACGCCGCGCCTGTTCCAGTACGGCATCGCTGCCGCCGACAATATGCAGCGCCAAGTCAATCAGAGGGGTGCGGAGCACAACAATCACCAGGCCCGCTCCCAGCGCCAGCAGCAAGGGCTGCACCAGCGCGCGAGCCAGACGTACAGGGTCTTTAGCGCCGTAGGCTTGTGCGGTGAGGCCGGTGGTGCTCATGCGCAGGAATAACAACAGCATGAACAGGAAACTGGTCGCCATGGAACCGATCGCCACGCCGCCGAGATAAACAGGACTGTCAAGATGACCGATGACCGCCGTATCCACCAGACCCAACAGCGGCACGGTGATATTTGAGAAAATCATCGGCAGCGCGAGACGCCACAATGCCTTGTCTGCAGTGGTGAAGAGCGACATGAGAAAACCTGTGATTGTGAATGCGTAAAACGAAGTGGCGCCAGAATAGCGCCACTCTTCCCGTCAAAGATTACGTGGCTAATGTGCTGGCGCTGGACGCCTGAAAGCCATGTGAATTATTGAGGATTTCTAAAGCCCGTTACAGCCACTCGCCGTTGCGAATAACGCCAACTGCCAGCCCTTCGATGGAGAAGTTCTGCTGACGCAGATCGACCACAATCGGAGAAAACTCGCTATTTTCAGGTAACAGCTCAACAGTGCTGCCCTGTTTTTTCAGCCGCTTAACCGTCACTTCATCGTCGATACGGGCGACAACGACCTGACCGTTACGCACATCCTGCGTTTTGTGAACCGCGAGCAAATCACCGTCGAGAATACCGATATCACGCATCGACATTCCGCTGACGCGCAGCAGGAAATCGGCGCTCGGCTTGAACATCGCCGGGTCGACCTGGTAGTGGCCTTCAATATGCTGCTGTGCCAGCAGAGGTTCACCCGCCGCAACACGCCCGATCAGCGGGATACCGGTTTCTTCTTCTACCAGAAGACGAATGCCGCGTGAGGCACCGGAAACAATCTCGAGCACACCTTTACGTGCCAGCGCTTTCAAATGCTCTTCAGCCGCGTTCGGGGAACGGAACCCCAAGCGCTGCGCGATTTCCGCACGCGTTGGCGGCATGCCCGTCTGGCTGATGTGATCCCTGATGAGATCGAACACCTCTTGCTGCCTGGTCGTTAACGCTTTCATTCCGCCCCCTGGGTGTATATACAGTTATGCTGTGAGTATATACAGTTAATGGCGAATTTGGAACCGCAAAACGCACAAAAAACCAGACGTTTGCGTAATTCTGCGGGCGTTATCGATAATGCGACCACAGCAGCGTTACCCAGGTGAATAAGGCGATAGCAATTGCCAGAAACACCGCGGCAGAACCCATATCTTTTGCACGACCCGACAATTCGTGACGTTCCGTCCCGATGCGGTCAACCACCGCTTCAATCGCACTGTTGATAATTTCCACTATCATCACCAGAAGCACTGAGCCAATCAGTAACACTCGGGTGATGGCATCCACATCTAACCAACAGGCGAGAATGATGGCGACAACAGCAGCAACGCCTTCCTGGCGAAAAGCGGCTTCGTTTTGCCATGCAGCGCGAAATCCCTTCCAGGAGTAACCTGCTGCTTTGACGATTCGGGTTAACCCGGTGGTATCATTTGCCATCAAAAGAACCTTTTACATTATTTAGCATCAATGTCACTGCGCGCCTGACGCGGTAGAACAGATATTCTGTGCACTTTCTGTTATCCTTGCGGCGCATTTGCATGATTAACCAGAGGCTTTACATCGTTTATGTCTGGCTGGCCACGAATTTACTACAAATTACTGAATTTACCATTAAGCGTGCTGGTAAAAAGTAAGTCTATCCCGGCAAATCCTGCTGAGGAACTGGGACTCGATACCTCACGCCCTATTATGTACGTTCTGCCGTATAACTCGAAGGCAGATCTGCTGACTTTACGCGCCCAATGTCTGGCGCATGGTCTTCCGGATCCGCTGGAGCCGCTCGAAATCGACGGCACCGAGCTGCCGCGTTACGTGTTCATTCACGGCGGGCCGCGCGCATTTACGTATTACACGCCGAAAGAAGAGTCTATCAAGCTGTTCCACAATTATCTGGATTTGCATCGCAGCAACCCAGAGCTCGATGTGCAGATGGTACCGGTGTCCGTGATGTTTGGACGTTCCCCGGGCCGCGAAAAAGGCGAAGTAAACCCACCGCTGCGCATGATGAATGGCTTCCAGAAATTCTTTGCCGTGACTTGGCTCGGTCGCGACAGCTTCGTGCGTTTCTCACCGTCCGTTTCGCTGCGCCGCATGGCCACCGAGCACGGTACCGACAAAATTATTGCACAAAAGCTGGCACGTGTGGCACGAACTCACTTTGCCCGTCAGCGTTTGGCTGCCGTCGGCCCGCGTCTGCCTGCGCGTCAGGACTTGTTCAACAAGCTGCTGGCGTCCAAAGCGATTGCACGCGCGGTGGAAGACGAAGCGCGCAGCAAGAAAATTTCCCATGAAAAAGCGCAGCAAAACGCCGTCGCCCTGATGGAAGAGATTGCAGCGAATTTCTCTTACGAAATGATTCGCCTCACCGATCGCGTGCTGGGCTTCACCTGGAACCGTTTGTACCAGGGGATCAACGTTAATAATGCCGAGCGCGTGCGCCAGCTGGCTCACGACGGCCATGAAATTGTTTATGTCCCCTGCCACCGCAGTCACATGGACTACATGCTGCTGTCCTACGTGCTCTATCACCAGGGGCTGGTGCCGCCGCATATCGCCGCGGGCATCAACCTGAATTTCTGGCCAGCCGGCCCGATTTTCCGTCGTCTGGGCGCGTTCTTTATTCGTCGTACCTTCAAAGGCAACAAGCTCTATTCCACCGTGTTCCGTGAATACCTCGGTGAGCTGTTCAGCCGTGGTTACTCCGTTGAATACTTCGTGGAAGGCGGTCGTTCCCGTACCGGTCGTTTGCTGGACCCGAAAACCGGCACCCTGTCGATGACTATTCAGGCGATGCTGCGCGGCGGCACTCGTCCAATCACCCTCGTGCCAATCTACATCGGCTATGAGCACGTGATGGAAGTGGGGACTTACGCGAAAGAACTGCGTGGCGCGACCAAAGAGAAAGAGAGCCTGCCGCAGATGCTGCGCGGGTTAAGTAAGCTGCGCAATCTCGGCCAGGGTTACGTCAACTTTGGCGAGCCATTGCCACTGATGACTTACCTGAACCAACATGTGCCGGAATGGCGCGAATCTATCGATCCGATTGAATCCATTCGCCCGGCATGGCTGACGCCAACGGTGAATAACATCGCCGAAGATCTGATGGTGCGTATTAACAACGCAGGCGCGGCTAACGCCATGAACCTGTGCTGTACCGCGCTGCTGGCATCACGTCAACGCTCTCTGACCCGCGAACAGCTGACCGAACAGCTGGAATGCTACCTGCAGCTGATGCGTAATGTGCCCTACGCGGCTGATGCCACCGTGCCGTCTGTCACTGCCAGCGCGCTGATTGACCACGCATTGCAGATGAACAAGTTCGAGGTCGAGAAAGACACCATTGGCGATATCATCATTCTGCCGCGCGAGCAGGCGGTGCTGATGACTTACTATCGCAACAACATCACCCACATGCTGATGATCCCGTCCCTGCTGGCGGCCATCGTTACGCAGCATCGCACTATCTCGCGCACCGAGATGGTCCGTCATGTGGAGATGCTGTATCCGATGCTGAAATCCGAACTGTTCCTGCGTTGGGAAAAAGAAGAGCTGGCGGGCGTTATTGACGAGCTATTAGCAGAAATGCAGCGTCAGGGGCTGGTGACCATCGAGAACGACGATGTTCGCATTAATCCGTCGCATTCCCGCACCCTGCAGCTGTTGGCGGCCGGGGCGCGTGAAACGCTGCAACGTTATGCGATAACCTTCTGGCTGTTGAGCGCTAATCCGTCCATCAACCGTAGCACGCTTGAAAAAGAGAGCCGTACCGTGGCTCAGCGTCTGTCGGTGCTGCACGGCATCAACGCGCCAGAGTTCTTCGACAAAGCGGTGTTCAGTACTCTGGTATTGACCCTGCGTGACGAAGGCTACATCAGCGACAGTGGCGATGCCGAACCGGCTGAGACGATGAAAGTCTATCAGCTGCTGGCCGAACTGCTGGCACCGGATGTCCGTCTGACTATCGAGAGCGCCAGTCAGGACGCGTGATCTAAGCGCATAAAAAAAGGCGGAGCCATTCACATGGTTCCGCCTTTTTTTTGTTACCGGGTGATCATGCCCGGCAAGCAATGCGCCGCCGGGGAAAAATTAAATCAGGTAACTCATCGCCAGACCGATAAACAGTACCAGCCCCACGTAGTTATTGTTCAAAAACGCCTTAAAGCAGGCATCACGGTCACGGTCTTTAATCAATTTTTGCTGGTAAACGAACAGCGCACCGGCGACAAATATCGACCAGTAGAACTCCCAATTTAAGCCGCTCACCCAGCCCACGGCAGCCATCAGCGCCAGCACGGCCACCTGCAAAATACCGATGATCAGTTTGTCCTGTTTACCGAACAGAATGGCGGTCGATTTCACGCCAATCTTGAGGTCATCGTCTCTGTCGACCATCGCGTACTGAGTGTCGTACGCCACGGCCCAGCAAATGTTGGCGAGGAACATCAGCCAGCAACTCAGGGGCAGCGATTCACTCACCGCGGCATAGGCCATCGGAATCGACCAGCCAAATGCTGCGCCCAGCACGACCTGCGGCAGATGGGTGTAGCGCTTCATAAACGGATACACCCACGCCAGCGCTAACCCTGCTACCGACAACAGAATGGTCATCTTATTGAGGGTCAGCACCAGCAGGAACGAGAGCACCACCAGCACGATAAACAGCGTACGTGCCCCTTTCTCGCTCACGTCACCGCTGGGTAACGGGCGATGTGCGGTGCGTTTAACATGTCCGTCAATTTTGCGGTCCGCGTAATCATTGATCACGCAACCGGCGGCGCGCATCAGCCAGACGCCCGCCACAAACACCGCGAGGATCCACAGCGGCGGCACGCCAGGCATCGCCACCCACAGCGCCCATAATGTCGGCCAAAGCAGCAGCAGCGAGCCGATTGGCTTATCAATTCTCATCAGACGGCTATAAGCCTGCAGCTTATTCTGCGTCAGACTCCTCTCCATAATTCACTTCCTCTCAGTACAGCGGTGACGCAGGCAGAAACAGCTCGGTTAACAGCAGCGGTTTTCCGCTCAGCCGGAGACGGGAACGACGCCCCCACAGCTCTGCATCTTTACCAATTTCAATAAAATCACGGGTTAAAGTGGATGACGTAAACAGATAGCGCCCCAGCGGCGTTTTGCCCAGCTGTTGCAGTTGCAGCTCGGGCCCGCTCAGGGTGGATTCAGGCACAACCGTGCGCCCGGCAAGCCAGGGTTCACCGTCAGCACACAGCAAAATTTCACGCAGCCAGTAGCGCGCTTCAACAGGCAGCAATGCCTGCTCTGCAATAATCTCATCCTGACCGACAAAACCTTCGCGGATAAGCGTCACAGTGACACGCTTGCCCTGCTGTTCGAAGCGTTTGGTCATGGAATCTTCCAGCAGCAACCAGTCAAGCTGTGCCGCATCGAGTTCCGGAAGGGTGGTGTAATAGCGTAGCGCACGCAGTTGCGCCAGCTCAGGGTGTGACATACCAGGCTCTCCGATACATAACTTATCGGCATTGTATCGTAGAAAAGGGTTCGCGGGAGGAAGAAACGTCAATATACGACCCACCGCGCAACAGCCATGTAACGACCGCTGTTGCGCCAGAAAAAACGGTGCGCCCAAAAGGACGCACCGAATGGCCTGGGCCAAACATCAGCAATGTGGGGAGACTATCACCCCTTGCCTTTTACACTACTGATAAAGGTGGAACGGGCCGAAGTCGAACCGAGGCGCTCGGCTTCGTTTAACAGTTTCAGGGCCTTGTCGATGTTGCCCTCGTTAACTGCCTGTTTAATCGCGGTATTGAAATAGCTTTCGGTGTCATTCAGAACCGGCTCGCTTTTCGCGGCAGGTGCCGAAGATGCCGCTGAAGCCGCAACTGGAGCTGCAACAACTGCAGCCGTTGCAGGTGCCGCAGAAGGTGCTGCGTACACTGGTGCCGCCGTGTTACCCACAGTGACAGCACCTGGGCCAGAAGAGCCAAACAGTGGGCCGACCAGCACGCTGGAGGCAGACGACGTTTTCACTTTCAGCTTCAGGGTGCCTTCAGAGACGTGGCGTGCAATCGGGTCCGGAATATCTGGCACCGCGTTGCCAATACCTTTGGCATACGCTTTCGCCGGGTCAATCAGCGTGGTGGTCTGCTGCAAATCTTGCGGCGTGGTGAACACCAGCACGTAAATTTTCTGCTGCCCTAACGCAGGCGTCAGGCGCATGACACCTTCCAGGCGGTCGGCGCTCATGACGCCCGGTTCCTGGTAGATGAAATAGCTACTTGGGAAGAACGCTGATGGCGTCATGTTCTGATCCAGGATCAGCACGTTCGGCGCATAAACGTGGGTTTGTTTGTTCACTTCGCTAGTGAGGGTAATGCTCAGTTCACCAATGTTAGCCGGGACGCTATAGGCCGCCACCGGGCCGGTAATGCCGGGCACATTCAGCGGCTGACCGCCTCCGGCAAGATCGGTACTTTGGGTTTTAGATTGATCAACAGGCGTCCAGACCAACTGCTGCAAGGCAGAAGCCGGGATAGCCGGGGCGGCAGTGGTATTCTGCGGCACGAAATTGACGTCAGCGAAACTGACTGCCGGTACGCTTGCCAGCAGGCCAGCGGAGAGGCATAGCGCGATGAGACTTTTGTTCATTTTCATTTTATTGACCTCAAAGACAGGGCTCAGCGGTAGCCAGGCAATAGCGCGCTGAGTCTAAAACAGAGGGGCTTTCACCCCTCTTTATCAGGCATAACAGTGGGTTAACTTAACTGCACATTACCACCAGATTTCCATCTGGGCACCGAAGCTCCACTCATCGGTATCACCACGGCCAAGGCCAGAGGTTTGCATACCGAAGTTAGAGTTGTAGTTCGCGCTTTGAGTGTTCGGGTTGCCAGCAGTGTCGTAGCCCCATTTCTCATCCCATTTCGCGTAAGTTGCGAACACACGCAGTGCCGGACGAGACCAGATGCTGTCGCCTGCCTGCCATTGTTGCGCGAGGGTAATTTTGTACTGATTGTTGGTGTCGCCGGTGTTCTGGGATTTGACGTTGTCGTAGCCCACTTCCAGCAAGGTACTCATGATTGGTGTCCATTTGTACATCGGACGAACACCCACGGTGTACCACTCAGTACCGTTGTTGTTATCCCAGCTGATGTCCTGGTACATACCGACGTACATCAGGTCCCAGCTGTCGCCCAGGGAAATTGCACCGTGGTCGATAACACGCAGCAGGTGGCCGTTGTTGTTGATGCCATACGCGTACAGTGAGCCATCGGTATCGCTGTTGCCGATACCAATGCCTGCGCCCTGAGACTGGCCTTTACCTTGAGAGGTCATGGAGTCAGTGGCGTACTGAACCACGAATTTGTTAAAGCCTTTCAGCATGCTCTGGGTGTGTTCAGCGGTGAACATCCAGCCATCTTTAGACGCCTGTGGCTGCAGGTAGTAATCGTCATTGACGTTGGTGTGACCGTAGTCAACACCCAGCTCCAGGGTACCGCCTGGGTTGATTTCCATCTGGCCCAAACGAATGTCAAACACGTCGTTGGCAGTTGAAGAGGTGTAATCACGCAGGTTGTTACTGGAGAAGGCAGAAGAACCACCCGCTTCCGTTGAACGCGTTGCTGCGAAGGAGAGTTTACCGATGCCAACGTCCACGTTTTCCAGACCAGCGCCCGGACCGGAGATATCCCAGTAGTAGAAGTCGATCATGTGAACGTCATGACGCTGATAGAAACGCTTACCGGCCCAGATGGTGGAACCTGGCAGTGCGTCGATCAGGTTTTTACCCTGCACGTTGGCTTCACGGAACGCCGGGTCAGTCGCTTCCCAGTCGTTCTGCTGCGCAACGGAGTACGCTACGTTAGTGTCGAAGTAGAAGCTCTTATCGCCCTCTTTCCACACTTCCTGACCAAATTTCAGCTCGGCGTACGTTTCACATTCGTTACCGAGACGATATTTACTTTGTGCACCAGTTGCCTGGAAACACTGTTGTGCGCCGCCGCTACCGGTCCAGCCGATACCCGAACGGGCATAACCTTTAAAATCTACGGCGCCCGCGTGTGCAGACAAAATGCCTGCTGTCACAGCGATTGCCACTGGAAGTTTGCGCAGAGTAATCATCGTTCTATCTCCTGAGACCATTGCTTTTCTTTTGTTATGGGATTTAAACGCCCGGTTCTTTGTGCAGCCGACGACATGCAGAGCCATCTTCACGGAATAGATGGCAACGCTCTGGCGGCAGACCGATAGCGAATGAGGCTCCCTCTTCTACCAACACCACGTCATTCTGGCGGTACACCAGGTTCTGACGGATGGCGGGGATCTGGATATGAATTTGCGTTTCGTGACCCAGTTGCTCGACGACCTGCACGTCCCCTTCGAGGGTGACATCGGCGATGTCACTCGGTAGAAGATGCTCAGGACGAATACCTAACGACATATTGGCGCCGACCTGCACGCCGGTACTTTCAACCGGCAGCCAGATTTGCTGACGGTTAGGCAATTCAACCTGCACCTGCTCAATGGCGGTGGCAGTGACTTTCACCGGCAGGAAGTTCATCTTCGGCGAGCCAATAAAGCCCGCGACAAAGCGATCGGCCGGGTAGTGATAGAGTTCCAGCGGCTTGCCAATCTGCGCGACGCGTCCGGCATCCAGCACCACGATTTTGTCGGCAAGGGTCATTGCTTCGACCTGATCGTGGGTGACGTAAATCATCGTGCGGCCCAGACGCTTGTGCAGACGGGAAATCTCAATACGCATCTGTACGCGCAGGGCGGCGTCGAGGTTCGACAGCGGCTCATCGAGCAGGAAAACGCGCGGTTCGGCCACCAGCGTACGGCCAATGGCCACACGCTGACGCTGACCGCCTGAAAGCACTTTCGGTTTACGTTCCAGAAGGTGAGCCAGCTGCAGCACTTCGGCCACCTGAGTCACGCGCTGGTTAATGACGTCTTTCTTTGCCCCAGCTAACTTGAGGCCGAAAGACATATTTTCTGCAACAGAGAGATGGGGGTACAACGCATAGGACTGGAACACCATGCCGATGCCGCGTTCCGCAGGCGGCGTCTCGTTCATGCGTTTTTCACCAATCAGCAGTTCCCCGCTGGTGATAGTTTCCAGACCGGCGATCATTCGCAGCAGCGTAGATTTGCCGCAGCCCGATGGCCCGACAAACACCACAAACTCCCCCTCATGGATGTCGAGATTGATGTCTTTCGACACCACCACGTCACCCCAGGCTTTCGTTACGTTTCGCAGCTGTACGCTCGCCATCCCCTTCTCCCTTCGTTACAACTCGTCACTAAAAGAAATATTCATCTGCGGCTGACTATGCGCGACCAATAACTTTCGTGAATCCTCCACCCCTTGGGTTTTTCATGGGGGAGGAGACGGGAGGATGAGAAGAGCAGGTCTGAGCCCGCTCGTGGCGTGGCTTGGCTAAAAGCGTGATGGGCACGTCAAAATTCAGCGTCATATTGTGTGCGCCAGAACCCATAACTTAAAACTATGTAACAGAGATCACATAAACGGGGGGTGGGGCGTAGGGTCGGGGAGGATGGAAAGAGGTTGCTAAGAAAGGAAACTCTGCGTTGTAAAAGCCACCAGGCGTATCCACGAGTACATCACCAAATAGGACGGGATATATGAAAATCAAAACTGGCGCACGTATCCTCGCGCTGTCTGCATTGACCACGATGATGTTTTCCGCCTCTGCCTTCGCCAAAATCGAAGAAGGTAAGCTGGTTATCTGGATCAACGGCGATAAAGGCTATAACGGCCTTGCTGAAGTCGGTAAGAAATTCGAAAAAGACACCGGCATCAAAGTGACCATTGAGCACCCGGATAAACTGGAAGAGAAATACCCGCAGGTTGCCGCCACTGGCGATGGCCCGGACATCATCTTCTGGGCGCATGACCGTTTTGGTGGCTACGCGCAGTCTGGTCTGCTGGCTGAAGTGACCCCAGATAAAGCGTTCCAGGACAAGCTGTACCCGTTCACCTGGGATGCCGTGCGTTACAACGGCAAGCTGATTGCCTACCCAATCGCGGTAGAAGCGCTGTCGCTTATCTATAACAAAGACCTGGTGCCTAACCCGCCGAAGACCTGGGAAGAGATCCCGGCGCTGGATAAAGAACTGAAAGCGAAGGGTAAATCTGCGCTGATGTTCAACCTGCAAGAACCGTACTTCACTTGGCCACTGATTGCCGCCGACGGCGGTTACGCGTTCAAGTTTGAAAACGGCAAATATGACGTTAAAGACGTGGGCGTTGATAGCCCAGGCGCGAAAGCAGGTTTGACCTTCCTGGTTGACCTTATCAAGAACAAACACATGAACGCCGACACCGATTACTCCATCGCAGAAGCTGCCTTCAATAAAGGCGAAACCGCGATGACCATCAACGGTCCGTGGGCGTGGTCGAATATCGACAAGAGCAAAATCAACTACGGCGTCACCATGCTGCCGACCTTCAAAGGCAAAGCGTCTAAACCATTCGTGGGCGTGCTGAGCGCGGGCATCAACGCCGCCAGCCCGAACAAAGAACTGGCGAAAGAGTTCCTCGAAAACTACCTGCTGACCAACGACGGTTTGGCGGAAGTGAACAAGGATAAACCGCTGGGTGCCGTTGCGCTGAAATCCTACCAGGAACAGCTGGAAAAAGATCCACGCATCGCTGCCACCATGGCCAATGCCCAGAAAGGCGAAATCATGCCTAACATCCCGCAGATGGCCGCCTTCTGGTACGCCACCCGCACCGCAGTCATCAACGCTGCCAGCGGTCGCCAGACCGTAGACGCTGCGCTGAAAGATGCGCAGGGACGTATTACCAAGTAATACCGCACGACCCCTCTCTCCGATGGAGAGAGGGGAAAAGTAACGTTGTAGAGGAATAGACCCCATGGATGCCGTTAAAAAGAGTCACTGGTGGCAGAGCGAAACGCTGAAGTGGTCCGTTGTCGGACTGCTGGGACTGCTGGTCGGCTACCTTGTTGTTTTAATGTACGCCCAGGGGGAGTACCTGTTCGCCATCATGACGCTGATTTTAAGCTCTGCTGGCCTGTATATTTTCGCCAATCGCAAAGCCTACGCGTGGCGCTATGTTTATCCTGGTGTGGCCGGCATGGGGCTGTTCGTCCTGTTTCCGCTTATCTGCACCATCGCCATCGCTTTCACTAACTACAGCAGCACCAACCAGCTGACCCAGGAACGCGCGCAGCAGGTGCTGATGGATCGTTCTTATCAGGCGGGCAAAACCTATAACTTCGGGTTATACCCGGCGGGCGATGCGTGGAAGCTGGTGCTGACCGACGGTGACAGTGGTAAAAATTATGTCTCCGACGCCTTCACGTTTGGCGGAGAGCAAAAAATCACCCTGAAAGAAGCCGATGCGTTGCCGGAAGGCGAGCGTGGCAACCTGCGCATCATCACGCAAAATCGTCAGGCGCTGAACCAGCTGACCGCGATTCTGCCGGATGACAGCAAAGTGATTATGAGTTCTCTGCGCCAGTTTTCCGGCACGCGCCCGCTCTACACCGAAGAGCAAAGCGGCGAACTGACCAATAATCAGAGCGGCGTGAAATATCGCCCGAATAACCAGACGGGTTTTTATCAGGCGGTAAACGCTGATGGTAACTGGGGCGACGAAAAGCTAAGTCCGGGCTACACCGTCAGCATCGGCTGGGATAACTTCACCCGCGTCTTCACCGACGAAGGCATTCAGAAACCGTTCTTCGCTATCTTCGTCTGGACCGTGATTTTCTCGGTACTGACCGTACTGCTGACCGTGGCCGTGGGCATGGTGCTGGCCTGCGTGGTGCAGTGGGAATCGTTGAAAGGGAAAGCCGTTTACCGCGTACTGCTGATTCTGCCATACGCCGTGCCATCGTTTATCTCGATCCTTATCTTCAAAGGTCTGTTCAACCAGAGCTTTGGTGAAATCAACATGATGCTGAGCGCGTTGTTTGGCATCAAACCGGCGTGGTTCAGCGACCCGACCACTGCGCGCTCGATGATTATCATCGTCAACACCTGGCTCGGCTACCCGTACATGATGATCCTGTGCATGGGGCTGCTGAAGGCGATTCCGGACGATTTATACGAAGCCTCGGCGATGGACGGCGCAGGCCCGTTCCAGAACTTCTTTAAGATTACGCTGCCGCTGCTGATCAAGCCGCTGACACCGCTGATGATCGCCAGCTTCGCCTTTAACTTTAACAACTTCGTGCTTATCCAGCTGTTGACCAACGGTGGCCCGGACAGACTCGGCACCACCACTCCGGCAGGCTATACCGACCTGTTGGTGAGCTACACCTACCGTATCGCCTTCGAAGGCGGCGGTGGTCAGGACTTCGGTCTGGCGGCGGCGATTGCCACGCTGATCTTCCTGTTGGTAGGGCTGCTTGCGATTATCAACCTCAAAGCCACGCGCATGAAATTCGATTAAGCCTAAAAGACCAGGCGTTATTGGCGCAGCCAGTTTGAACATGGACTGCGCGGAAAAACCGGAGCGTACACGTAGTACGTGAGGATTTTGAGCACAGCCCAGGTTCAAAATGGCAAGTAAAATAACCTGGAGCAGTGTTAAGGAGAGATTCATTTTATGGCTATGGTTCAACCGAAATCTCAAAAGCTGCGTTTATTCACCACGCACCTGTTGCTGCTGATTTTCATCGCCGCAATCATGTTCCCGCTGCTGATGGTTATCGCCATTTCGCTGCGTGAAGGTAACTTCGCCACCGGGAGTCTTATCCCGGAGCAAATCTCCTGGGAACACTGGAAACTGGCGCTGGGCTTTAGTGTCGAACACGCCGATGGCCGCATCACGCCGCCGCCGTTCCCGGTACTGCTGTGGCTGTGGAACTCGATCAAAATTGCGGGCATCACTGCGGTCGGTATCGTGGCGCTTTCCACCACCTGCGCTTACGCCTTCGCCCGCATGAAGTTTCCGGGCAAAGCGACGCTGTTGAAAAGTATGCTGATTTTCCAGATGTTCCCGGCGGTGCTGTCACTGGTCGCGCTGTATGCTCTGTTCGATCGCCTCGGCCAGTACATTCCGTTCATCGGCCTGAATACACACGGCGGCGTTATCTTTGCTTATATGGGTGGCATCGCGCTGCACGTCTGGACCATCAAAGGCTACTTCGAAACCATTGACGGTTCACTGGAAGAAGCCGCCGCGCTGGATGGCGCCACCCCGTGGCAGGCGTTCCGCCTGGTGCTGTTGCCGCTGTCGGTACCGATTCTGGCGGTGGTCTTTATTCTGTCATTCATCGCCGCTATTACCGAAGTGCCGGTCGCGTCCTTGCTACTGCGCGACGTGAACAGTTACACCCTGGCCGTGGGAATGCAGCAGTACCTCAACCCGCAAAATTACCTGTGGGGCGACTTTGCCGCAGCGGCCGTGTTGTCTGCTATCCCTATCACCCTGGTGTTCCTGCTGGCCCAGCGCTGGCTGGTTAACGGCCTGACGTCGGGCGGGGTGAAAGGTTAAGTTTCATTGTTATACCTGCCCTAAAGATTTCGGGTTAGGGCAAGGCGGTGATTGAACGAATTCCCAGGAGCTTACTTGAGTAAGTGACTGGGATGAGTGAAGAAGCTCAACGCTGCCATAACCCGAAAGATGACGGGCAATGCCACTGTAATGCCACTGTAATGCCACTGTTATCCTCAATTTGTACTTGTGACTGTTGATTTGGCGCTCCCTGGAGCGCCATTTTTTTATTCACGTTTCAGGCGCTTAGAGTTGCACAGCCACAGCGTGATAACCAACAGCAGGATCGCCGCAGAGTAGATCAGGACGTCGAGAGGAGATTTATGATCAACGATGATCAACCGCACGATGGCGGTGATCCCGATGTAGACAAAGTAACGCAGCGGGAAATGAAAGCCGGACTGAAAGTACTTCACTATCAGCGCGATAAATTCGAAATAGAGAAAGTAGACCACCAGCCCTTCCACCAGTTCGTACTTGCTGGTCTGTACTGGCGCAAACAGCACATCGGCCAGATGGAGCGTTTCTTTACCGAGGAAAACCACCAGGATCAGCCCCAGGCTCAGCAAACCCAGGTTCAATACGGTCTGCAAAATGGTGGAGATAAACTCTACACGTGGGCGAGTCAGCGACGTCATACAGCTTCTCCTTCGTTGTGGTGAATCCCTTGTATAACGCAAAAATGTGACGGAGATCTACATTTTTGCTTATATTTCGCACATAGGGTGACCCTCTCCCCGCAGGAGAGAGGGTCAGAGTGAGGGGAAAACTTAGCGGAAGTTCTGACTGCGATCGCTGGTCATGTCATACAGCTGGAATTTACGACCGAGCTGCTGGCCGCCGTCGCGCGTCAGCGGTGTCCAGCCAATCGATGCGCGGCTGCGGGTCGGACCGGATGAGAACAAGTCCAGAGGCACCGAGACGTACACACCTTTGGTGAAATCACCCTCGCCATACTCATCCGCCGACACGTTAGTGATCGTCGCATACGCGCCCACCACCACGCCGCTGTCGAAGTGTTTCGACACTTCCAGCGTGCCGCCTTTATCGCCCGCCAGATATTGCCCGACGCTGGCTTTCACCAGTACGTCCTGTGCGAACGACGGGGTCCAGTAGGCGGTCAAATTCCCTACTTTGGCGCTGTAATCGGTGAACTTCATCATGTCCAGAGAGCTGGTCCAGTCACGCTGTTTCACGTAGTTGGCATCGACGCCAAACGCCCAGTTGCTGTCGACCGGACGCCATAGCACTTCTCCACCCACGCCGCCGTACATGGTTTCCAGATAGCCACCGTACACCTGGCCATAAAAATCATTGCCCAGATACTGCAAATAGTTGGCCTGCAGGTTATTCACGTAAACGTCGTTTTCAACGTATTCACGCACGTGAGTACGCACGCGCGGCAGCGTCGAATCGTTGGGTGGATTGGTGTAGTTGAACTTGTCATAGTTGTTGGCGATGTTGCCAAACACGCTGCCGGTGGTCAGCAGGTGGTCGGTCACCCACCAGTCGGCTGTGGCCATCACCCCCAGCTGGTACATGTAGAAGCTTTCCGGCCCACCAATAGACTGGCTGAGCACCGGATCGACGTGGAAATCAAAGCGTGATTTGTCGATGTACCAACCCTGCTCGGTTTTGTCCGGCACCACTGGCGCTTCACGTTTCTGCACCAGTTCGGTCTGCTGACCCAGCGGCTCACCTTCCAGATGTCGCTTCAGGCTGGCGACGTCGGTTTCCGTGGTCACCTGCGGCATGTTCAGACGGTTTTCAGTCACGCGAATGGTGCTGATGCCGTCCGGCAGATCGTTCATGATGATGCGGTTTGCACGCTCAATCCCTTCACGAGAATCGCGGTATTTCACCTGCTCGCCGGTGACGTACAGCGTGTCACCTTTAACCTGAATGTTCGGGTCAGCAAAACCGGCGTTGTACTTGAGCAGCGTCAGCTGATTCGCCACCACCGAGTGCTGCAGAATGGCGTCCTGCGGCTGCGGCTGGTATTTCGGTCGGCTGTTGTCGTTATACGACGGACGCAGATCGTTAAAGTTGGTGCGCAGGGTCACGCCGAACATGAAGGTGTTACCGCGCTCGTAGCTGAGGTTAACGTCGGCCCAATCGGTCACGCGATAAATGGCGCCGACGTTAAACTTGCTTTTTTGTTCGAGCTTTCCAGCGAAGTCTTCGCTGTAGTTATTACCTTCATACTCCAGTTTCAGACGCAGAGGCTGCCACGGCGTCTGGTATTCCACGCCGCCAAACAGCGAGGCCGGGCCGTGGAACATCTGGCTGCTGTCCATCGATCCCGCCTGTTTGTAGCTGTTGTCGCGATAGCAATATTTGTCGCTGTAGCTACAGAACGGATTTTTGACGTTGCCGCTGGTACCAAGATAGCCCCAGCCGAGGCCCAGACTGAAATCAAAGGGTCCCCAGGCTTTGCTGGCGACCAGATATTCCGCATCAAACAGCCCGGTCCCGCCGATATCACGCGCCCCCACAGAGACCTGTGGCAGCCAGTAGCTCTCTTCCCACAGACGTAGCTTGAGGTCGAACGCTTTATCTTTGTAAGTCTGATCACCCGAGAACGCATCTACGCTGCTGTACTCTCGGGTTCGCACGTCGGTATAACGCAGGGTCGTTTCCAGCCACGGGAAAAGCTGCACTGAGGCAGAATAGTAACGGTACTGGTCGTTATCGCGATAGTTGAGACTCATCTCCCCTTCCCGCGCCATGCGAGCCGTTGGCGTTTGCAGCAGGCCGACACCACCAAAATCTGACTGCGACGGGCCAATCGGCGCCGGATACGTTTCCGCATGGCAGGCCGCGCTGACGCCCAGCGCCAGCAGGCTGTAGAGAAATCTTTTTTTCATTATTCCGGGATCCGCTGTGCAAGGGCACGAAGAAGTGCGGCGTTCAGATCGTCATACTTCTTCGTCCAAAGTGAGTCGGCGAAACCGACAAAAATGATGCTGCCGGGCATCGGCTCAATGTGACGCTTATTCCAGTACGCCACTGGCGCTTTTTCTTTGCGTCCATCGGGATAAATCACCCAGGCATAGCTGCGGTCCGCGCCGCTCAGCAGGCTCACCTCATCAAGATACGCCGCCACGTCTTTGCCAGGGACAAACGCGGTTTTACCCGGACGGCTGATCAACCCAAACATGCTGACGGTGGTCGGCTGCTGGCCAACCCACAGGCTGTACTGGCCTTCCAACGGTGGGTTCGCGCGACGCCCAAGCCGCACGCGATCAGGGTCGAGGCTGATAAACTGTCTACCGGTGATGCTCAGTGTTTGCAGCTGCTGGCGCATGCCGTTAATGGCCATGGCATCGTCATCACTTTCGTCCGCCGCCAGCGCGCCAAGCTGCGCCATCAGCGTCTGTTTTTGCTGCTGGGCCACGGCAGTGGCCTGTTTTTCAGCGATAACCGCCCCTGGCCACCAGCTGTTTTCCAGCCTCGGCTGCGCCACTAAATCCGCCAGATGGGCGGCCTCGGTCAGGGTTTTTGCTTCTTTTGCGCCGTTGATATAAACGTCGACGGTGCCTGCGGCCAGCGCGAATGGGGCAACAAACAGCGTCATCACTGCGGTCAGGGTGCATTTTTTCATTGCTTCGCCGCCTTGATCAGGGTGGTTTTCACCGGGAAGAAATTCGCGCCGAGATACTGCTCTGACTGACGAATTTGTCCGTCGCTGTCCACCCAGAAGCGGTTCTGCCAGCTCGCCTGATCGCTACTCGCGTCTTCCACCAGCACACGCACAATGGTGGATTCTCCCGCCAGCGTCAGGGTGTCGGTGCCCTGCCAGTGGAATTCAGAGCGGGCGGTGGCGTAGCGCACCTGTTTGTGTTCCGTCCAGCCCAGAGTGCGGATCCAGCTTGCGCCATCGATAATCTGGTTAGGTTTTGTCAGTGGATCGTCGGCGAGGTTATTCACGCTGAGCAGGTTGTCGCCGCCGAGCAATGTTTTCACGATGCGCCCATGCTGCGTCACCACCGTGGCCTGATCTTGCGTCACCCACTTCTGCTGACCGTTTTCTGAAAACGCGAGGACCACAAACAGCTGCGGGCCGTTATTGAGCTGCATGTACTGACTGGCATACGGCATATTCTGGATATCGTCGGCGGTAAGCTGTACGCCTTGCGTGCCGAAAAGGCTATGCCACAACGATTTGCCGAGCCCTTCCGTGCTGGCCGAACAGGCCTGAAGCAGCAGGCAAAGAGTGAAAATAATAGGTCGCTTCACGACTCTTCTCCGAAGGGGCAAAATAACCACACCGAAGTGTGGTTAGGGTTAATGACCCGTGAGACTTAGCGGGTACTTGTGGTTGTTGTGGTCGTGGTTCCGGTATTGGAGCCATCACCACCACCGGTCGCCGCCAGTGCGACCCCCACGGCCGAACTTACGGCGCTGGCGCTGGTTGCGGCGGAACTGCCCGCAGACACAGACGTCGCTGCTGTTCCTGCCGCATCACCGGTTTCCACCGGGGCTGCATAGACAGAAGTTGCCGCAAACGCAGAAATGGCAAAAATGCCATACATAACTTTTTTCATTACTATTTCCCTTCATTGATTGAATGAATGGAGTTTCACCTGAGAAATTCAGGCGATATCGAGTATACACAACTAAAGCTGACGAATTAGGGCTCAGGAAATAAGCAGGCGGGTTTTAGGACAATGAGAGAAAATCGTTATTTCAGAATCAGTAAAAATAATAAAACCCTTAAAATTCAATTGCAATTGAAAATAACAGCCTCAAGAAAATCCTAAAAAACGAATTATGCATTGCCGGTCACAATGGTTTTTAGGATTAACCTGAACGGACGAATAGAATAGCCTTGTGGCTCCTGCTTCTTTATTCCTTGTAATTTTAATGGGAAATAAATAGCAAGATTTCTGCCTCGTGCAAATGCGTTCCGCACGGGATCGATATTCTGCGATCCACATTCTCCGTTCCTCGATTCAAATGCCAACTCTGGTTCAGGCATGTCCATCAGGCGCAGGTTTTCCCGCCTGCTGGTGCGTAAAGTGATGACATCCTGTCACGCTTGTCTGAGGCTCCATCATGAAAACGTTCACCGTTGGTCTGTTTGGCATTGGGCTTGATACTTACTGGCCACAGTTTCACGGCTTGCGCGAACAGCTCGAAGGCTATCTGAGCCGGGTTGACGAGCAATTACAACGCCGCGAAGTGGCGGTAGTGAATGCCGGTCTGATTGATAATCCGCACACCATGGATGCCGCCGCCGCGAACTTCGCCGCAAAAAATATCGATGCGCTGGTGCTGTACATCACCACTTATGCGCTCAGTTCCACCGTCCTGCCGTTGGTGCAGCAGCTGAACGTCCCGGTGATTATCCTGGCGCTGCAGCCGGAGAAAAAAGTCCCCTGCATCACGATTAATCAGCATCCGGATCGCGGCGTACGCACCGGCCAATGGTTGGCGCACTGTCAGGCCTGTAGCGCCCCGGAACTGGTGAATGTATTCCAGCGGGCAAACATCGGTTACACCCTGGTGCCGGGCTATCTCGACGATCCCCAGGCGTGGCGGGAAATCGACAACTGGCTGGCGGCCGCCCAAACGGTTCATGCCCTTAAAACTACCAACGTTGGCGTGCTCGGCCACTATTACAACGGCATGTACGACGTCTACTCAGATATGACTAATCTGTCGGCGAAATTCGGCGTGCGCTTCCGGGTGCTGGAGATTTGCGAACTGGCGGATTCGTTGGCGTCGATAACCTCTGGGGAGCATGAGCAAAAACGCAAACAGGTGTTCGACGGGCTGAACGTCGACCCGGCGTGCGAGGCGTTTGAACTGCAGCGGGCGATAACTACCTCGGTGGCGCTGGATAAGCTGGTTGCCCACCATCAGCTGGGGGCAATGGCTTATTACTACGAAGGCGCGTCCGGTTCAGCGCAGGAAAATATCATCACCTCGGTCATTCTCGGCAATACGCTGCTAACCGAGCGCGACATCCCGGTGGCCGGAGAGTGTGAAATCAAGAATGTGCTCGCCATGAAAATTCTCAGCCTGTTGAAAGCAGGCGGTTCGTTCTCCGAGCCGTACGGCATGGATTTCGAAGCCGACACCGTGCAGTGGGGCCACGACGGCCCGGCACATCCACTGATGTCAGAAGGGAAAGTCAGGCTGGTGCCGTTGCCGCTGTACCACGGCAAACCGGGCAAAGGGGTGTCGATTCAGATGACCGTCGCGCCGGGTCCGGTGACCTTTTTGTCGGTGGTGGAACATCGGGATGGTCGCGTCACGCTTCAGTTCGCCGAAGGAGAAGCGGTGCCTGGCGAGGCCCTGGATATCGGCAATACCAACAGCCATTATCGTTTTGCGTTATCGGCCCGGGAGTTTACCCGTCGTTGGTGCGAAGGCGGCCCGGCACACCATTGCGCCATTGGCATGGGTCACGTTGGGGAAAAAATAGAGGTGATTGCGAAGCTGTTGGGGGTGGAGAGTTTGCGGGTAGAATGAGTTATTGCCCCGGCCCTCTCCTACGGGAAGCGGGTGAAAACATAAAAAAAGCCTTCTCAAAGAGAAGGCTTTTTGTCGTTTATTGCTGGTTTATTTCCAGGATTTATAACGGTTAATCAGGCCGTTAGTCGAGCTGTCATGGCTACTAACGTCTTTATCATCGGTCAGTTCTGGCAGGATACGGTTTGCCAGCTGTTTGCCCAATTCAACGCCCCACTGATCGAAGGTGAAGATGTTGAGGATCGCGCCCTGAGTAAAGATTTTGTGCTCATACAACGCAATCAGCGCACCCAGGCTGAACGGCGTGATTTCGCGCAGCAGGATGGAGTTGGTTGGACGGTTTCCTTCGAACACTTTGAACGGCACAACGTGTTCCAGCGTTTTCGGATCTTTACCCTGGTCGGCGTATTCCTGCTCAACCACGTCGCGAGATTTACCGAACGCCAGCGCTTCAGTCTGAGCGAAGAAGTTAGACAGCAGCTTCGGATGGTGGTCAGACAGCGGGTTGTGGGTAATAGCCGGAGCGATAAAGTCGCAAGGAACCATTTTGGTACCCTGGTGAATCAACTGGTAGAACGCATGCTGACCGTTGGTACCTGGCTCACCCCAGATGATTGGGCCGGTCTGGTAATCCACCGCGTTGCCGTTACGGTCAACGTATTTACCGTTGGATTCCATGTTGCCCTGCTGGAAGTACGCCGGGAAACGGTGCATGTACTGATCGTACGGCAGGATTGCTTCGGTTTCAGCGCCGAAGAAGTTGTTGTACCAAATGCCGATCAGCGCCAGCAGGACCGGCAGGTTTTTCTCAGCAGGGGTGGTAGAAAAGTGCTTGTCCATCGCGTGTGCGCCAGAAAGCATTTCAACGAAGTTGTCGTAACCAACGGACAGAATGATCGACAGACCAATCGCGGACCACAGAGAGTAACGACCACCAACCCAGTCCCAGAATTCGAACATATTCGCGGTATCAATACCGAACTCGCCCACGGCTTTACCGTTGGTGGACAGCGCGGCGAAGTGTTTCGCTACGTGCTTTTCGTCACCGGCGGTTTTCAGGAACCAGTCGCGCGCGCTGTGGGCGTTGGTCATGGTTTCCTGAGTGGTGAAGGTTTTAGAAGCAACCAGGAACAGCGTGGTTTCCGGGTTCACGTCTTTCAGCACTTCCGCGATGTGAGTACCATCGACGTTAGACACAAAGTGCATATTCAGGTGATTTTTGTACGGACGCAGCGCCTCGGTCACCATGAATGGACCCAAGTCGGAGCCGCCGATACCGATGTTCACCACGTCGGTAATCGCTTTGCCGGTGTAGCCTTTCCAGCTGCCGGAGATTATCGCTTCTGAGAAGTGCTTCATCTTTTCCAGCACCGCATTCACTTCCGGCATCACATCTTTGCCGTCAACGATAATCGGCGTGTTGCTGCGGTTGCGCAGGGCAACATGCAGTACCGCGCGGTCTTCGGTGCGGTTAATTTTTTCACCAGAGAACATGGACTTAATGGCACCCGCCAGGTCAGTCTCTTTCGCCAACGCTTGCAGCTTGTTCAGCGTCTCTTCAGTAATGCGGTTTTTAGAGAAATCCACCAGCATCTGATCATCGAACGTTGCAGAAAACTTGGCGAAACGGTCGCCATCTTTCGCGAACAGGTCGGCAATCGACACGTCCTTCATTTCATCATAATGTTTCTGTAATGCCTGCCAGGCAGAGGTCTGCGTTGGATTGATGTTTTTCATAGCAATACTCTTCTGATTTGAAAAATGTGACTTCGGTCGATTGTAGCGCCTGCGACGCTTTTTGTGATGATTTTTGTGTTATTGAGAACTTTCAGCTCAGCCTTCGTTATCCTGAACTCATCACAGCTGCTTATAATCTACACATGCGCCATTTCGCAAAATGATTTGCTCCACGTGACTAAGGAAAAAAGAAAAAATGGAACTGCCGGTCCCGTTTCTCCTGGTGATCATCGCCATCGCTTCCCTGCTGGCCCAATGGCTGGCATGGGGTTTACGCATTCCCGCCATTTTGCCGCTGCTGCTGATTGGCGTCGGGCTCGGCCCGGTCCTGCATATTTTACAACCCGATCTGCTGTTTGGCCCGCTGCTGTTCCCGCTGGTGTCGCTAGCGGTGGCCATCATTTTGTTTGAGGGAGCACTGACGCTGCGTTTTGACGAAATCCGCGGTCTCGGTGGCGTGGTGCGCAATCTGGTCACCGTCGGGATGCTGATTACCTTTGCGGTCATTTCACTGGCCTGCTGGGGTATTCTTGGGCTTACGCCACAAATATCGGCGCTGATTGGCGCGGTAACGGTGGTCACCGGCCCGACGGTTATCGCCCCGCTAATGCGCGTGGTACGCCCGACGGCGGGCATCAACCAGGTGCTGCGTTGGGAAGGTATCGTCATCGATCCGGTCGGTGCGATCTTTACCCTGCTGGTGTTTGAATTTATCACCGCGCACGAAACCTCCTCTGGCGGATTCCATCTGCTGATGACGCTGGCGCAGACGCTGGCCGTGGGACTTGCCAGCGGCGCGATATTTGGCTTCCTGATCGGCAATGCCCTGAAGCGTGGCTGGCTGCCCGGCTATCTGCAAAACTTTGCGGTGCTGGCGATTGTGCTGCTGACTTTCGGGCTGTCGAACGCCCTGGCGGACGAATCCGGGCTGCTGGCGGTGACGGTGCTCGGTATTTGGCTAGCCAACATGAAGGAAGTCGAAACGACGGATATCGTCGAGTTTAAGGAAGAGCTCTCCGCGATCCTGCTCTCGGCGTTGTTTATCATTCTGGCGGCACGGCTCGACATCCAGGCACTGTGGGCGATGGGCTGGCCGCTATTAGGTCTGTTATTGGTGGTGCAGTTTGTCGCGCGACCGCTGTGTATTCTGGCCTCAACGTACGGCTCATCCCTGAGCTGGCGCGAAAAACTGCTTTTGTGCTGGATTGCGCCTCGCGGGATTGTCGCCGCCGCGGTCAGTTCACTGTTCGCCCTGACGCTACAGAAAGACGGTTACGACGGCGCCGATCAGCTGGTCACGGTGGTGTTCGCCATTATCATCGGCACGGTGGTGCTGCAAAGCCTCACCAGCGGCTGGCTGGCGCGAATGCTCGGCGTGCAACAGCGTAAACCGCGCGGCATTTTGATTGTCGGCGCGAATACCGTGGCCCGCACGCTAGCGCTGGCACTGAAAAAACTCGATATTCCGGTGCAGCTCAGCGACAACAGCTGGGAATATTATCGTCTGGCGCGAATGGACGGTTTGCCGACCTATTACGGCAACGTCTGGTCGGAACATGCAGAGAACTACCTGAACCTGAGCGATACGCGTCAGGTCATCGCCCTTTCACCGAATCGCCATCAAAATGCACTCGCGGTGCTTCATTTCAAGCACATCTTCGGCGAAAACCGGGTGTTCTCGATTCGTACCGGCCAGGAAACCAAAGGCCGTAGTGAAAAAGAAACGCGGCATGAGCGCCTGTTCGACAAAGATGTGACGTGGGCGCGGCTCAGCAGTCTGCTCGCCAAAGGTGCGGCAGTGAAGGTCACCCGACTGAATGAGAATTTTGGTTGGGAGGATTATCTTAACGCGAATCCAGGCGCAACGCCGCTGTTCGCCCAGAAAGAGGACGGCGTTTTGATGACAATGAACAGCCATCTGACTCCGCCGCTACCGTGTACATTAGTGGCGATTGTTGAAAATGAAAAATCGACATCATCGTAACATTGACAACACCCCCCCGAACCCTTTATTTATAAAACCCTACCTGCGCATTCGTGCGCAGGCCAGAAGAGGAGCATCGCCCAGGCGAGGTGTTCGAGGAGCCAATCCTGCGACAACATCTTATGGGGAGCGATGCCGAGATAGCGGAACATCTGGCAGTGTTCACTATCGGCTACAGAGGCTGAATCCTCTGGGCTGTCACCGGAAGTGACCCGCAGTCGGGCGCTTCACAAGGTGGAGCGCTTCTGGGTGAACTGTAGCTTTCTACGTCTACCCTTCCGCTCTTTCCTTGTGCCAAGGCTGAGAATTTTGCCTGGCTCCTTAAGACGTTATTGTCGCAGTCAGTTTGGACACAGACAGCGCCCAGCACCGCAACGTACACGAAGTACGTGAGGATGTGAGCACTGCCCAGGTTCAAAAGGACAAGAAAAATAGTCTTAAGAAGCCAGGCTCCCTGACACGAGGTTTTTATGACACACCCAGTATCTCCGCTCGTCGTAGCCAAATTTGGCGGCACCAGCGTAGCCGATTACGATGCAATGAACCGCAGCGCCGACGTTGTGCTTTCTGATTCTGGCGCTCGCCTGGTGGTCCTTTCCGCCTCAGCGGGGGTGACGAATCTGCTGGTTGCGCTGGCGGAAGGTCTCGAATCCACAGAACGTTTCGTTAAACTCGACGCGCTGCGCCGAATTCAGTTCGATATTCTCGAGCGCCTGCACAATCCCAACGTTATCCGCGAAGAAGTCGAACGTCTGCTGGAAAATATCACCACCCTGGCGGAAGCCGCTTCGCTGGCGACGTCAACGGCACTGACCGACGAACTGGTAAGCCATGGCGAACTGATGTCGACGCTGCTGTTTGTCGAAATCCTCCGCGAACGTAATATCCAGGCCCAGTGGTTTGACGCCCGCAAAGTCATGCGCACCAGCGACCGCTTTGGCCGCGCCGAACCGGACATCGCCGCGCTGGCTGAACTGACCAGCCAACAGCTCGCCCCGCGCCTGGAAGAGGGCCTGGTGGTCACTCAGGGCTTTATCGGCAGCGAAGCCAAAGGCCGCACCACGACGCTTGGCCGTGGCGGTAGCGATTACACCGCGGCACTGCTGGGTGAAGCGCTGCATGCGGCTCGCGTTGATATCTGGACCGACGTACCGGGCATCTACACCACCGACCCGCGCGTGGTCCCTGCCGCGCATCGCATCGATGAAATTGCGTTTGAAGAAGCCGCTGAACTGGCGACCTTCGGCGCGAAAGTGCTGCATCCTGCCACGCTGCTGCCTGCGGTACGCAGCGACATTCCAGTGTTTGTCGGCTCAAGCAGAGATCCGAAAGCCGGTGGCACGCTGGTGTGCAACAAAACTGAAAACCCACCGCTGTTCCGCGCGCTGGCTTTACGACGCAAGCAAACGCTGCTGACACTGCACAGTCTGAACATGCTGCACTCCCGCGGTTTTCTTGCAGAAGTATTTGGCATTCTTGCCCGTCACAATATTTCTGTCGATCTGATAACGACGTCAGAAGTGAGTATCGCCCTGACCCTCGACACCACCGGTTCAACTGCCACCAGCGACACCCTGCTGACGCAGTCGCTGCTGATTGAGCTTTCGGCCCTGTGCCGCGTGGAAGTGGAAGAGAACCTCGCGCTGGTTGCGCTGATTGGGAACGATCTGTCGAAAGCCTGCGGCGTGGGAAAAGAGGTGTTCGGCGTGCTCGAACCGTTCAACATCCGCATGATTTGCTACGGCGCGTCCAGCCACAACCTGTGCTTCCTGGTGCCCGGAGACGAAGCCGAGCAGGTCGTGCAAAAACTTCATCATAATCTGTTTGAATAATTATCCTTAGCAGGATAAACAATACCTATAGCCGGGCTCGAACCCGGCTTTTTTATACCTATAAATAAAACACAACACTATCGCAAGGAATCTATCATGCTCGCTATCCTCACGCGGCTGTTCCCGCTCTGGGCCGTCCTGCTCTCCGTACTGGCGTACAAAGTCCCGACCACTTTCACGGCAATTGGCCCGTGGGTGACCACGCTGCTGATGCTGATCATGTTCGGTATGGGCGTGCATCTCAAAATTGACGATTTCAAGCGGGTGCTGTCACGCCCTGCCCCAGTTGCTGCCGGGATTTTCCTGCACTATCTGGTGATGCCACTCGCCGCGTGGCTGCTGGCGCTGTTGTTCCACATGCCGCCGGAACTGTCTGCCGGGATGGTGCTGGTTGGTAGCGTCGCTAGCGGCACGGCGTCAAACGTAATGATTTTCCTGGCAAAGGGTGACGTGGCGCTGTCCGTGACCATTTCGTCGGTCTCCACGCTGGTCGGCGTGGTAGCTACGCCGCTGCTGACACGCCTGTACGTCGACACGCACATTCAAGTCGACGTGATGGGTATGCTGCTCAGCATTCTGCAAATCGTGGTTATCCCGATTGCGCTCGGCCTGGTGGTGCATCACCTGCTCCCGCGCGTGGTGAAAGCGGTCGAACCGTACCTGCCTGCGTTTTCAATGCTGTGCATTCTGGCGATCATCAGCGCCGTCGTTGCGGGTTCGGCCTCGCATATCGCCTCGGTCGGTTTCGTGGTGATTGTAGCGGTTATTCTGCACAACACGCTTGGCCTGCTCGGCGGTTACTGGGGCGGTCGCCTGTTCGGCTTCGACGAATCGACCTGCCGCACGCTGGCAATTGAAGTCGGAATGCAGAACTCCGGCCTGGCGGCTGCTCTGGGCAAAATTTACTTCGGCCCACTCGCCGCGCTGCCTGGCGCGCTGTTCTCTGTCTGGCATAACCTTTCTGGCTCGCTGCTGGCGGGATACTGGTCAGGTAAACCTGTAGAGAAACAGAAAGTGTCGGTTGCAAAAGAGAGTTAATGCGCCAAAAACTACGCTGGCGGTGATGAAAGCACTGGGCTTTGGGCTGACAATCAAGAATACTTAAGGCCTTCCGTTGCAGCACACGGTTTCTAATACCAGAGGTATACAGCATGGCAATTTCACGTCTGACCCAGCAGGACATGACCGAGAAAGAACAACGCGAGCTGAAAACCCTCCTCGACCGCGCCCGCATCGCCCATGGCCGCCCGTTGACCAATGCAGAAAATAACAGCGTCAAAAAAGAGTACATCGACAAACTGATGGTAGAGCGGGAAGCAGAAGCCAAGAAAGCCCGCCAGTTAAAGAAAAACCAGGCGTATAAAGTCGATAAAACAGCAACATTCACGTGGACTGCCAGCGCAGGGCCGCGAGGAAAACGCTAAGCACTAAAAGCCTGCGAAAGAACAAAAAATGCCGGGGATCTCCCGGCATTTTTCTTTTGAACTCAGAGCAGATTACCGCCCTTTCTTTTTACGTCCTGGTGAGGCAAAACGCTTACGGTTTGCCAGTTCTGCCGGGGTTTTCGCCATGTTTTTTGCGCCACTGCTGGCAGGTTTCTTTGCCGGAGTGGTCGCAGTTTTCGGCTTAGCCTTCGCTTTTGCCGGTTTGGCTTCCGAGGACGAGTTTTCAATCAGCTTGAACAGTTCGATCAGTTCATCATCGGTCAGGTCACGCCATTCGCCTAATGGCAGTCCTTTCAGGCTGACGTTCATGATTCGCGTACGCTCAAGCTTGGTGACTTCAAACCCGAAATGTTCGCACATGCGACGAATCTGACGATTCAGGCCCTGAACCAGGGTGATGCGGAAAGTGAACGGTGCTTCTCTTTTCACTTTGCATTTTTTCGTCACCGTGCCGAGGATCGGTACGCCCTTACCCATACCCGCGATAAATTCATCCGTCACCGGTTTGTTGACCGTGACCAGATACTCTTTTTCATGGTCATTGCCGGCACGCAGGATTTTGTTCACCAGGTCGCCGTGGTTGGTGAGGAAAATCAGGCCCTGCGAGTCTTTGTCCAGGCGGCCAATCGGGAAAACGCGGCTGCTGTGGTTGACGAAATCGACAATGTTATCCTTCTCGCCGTTTTCAGTGGTGCTGACAATACCGACCGGCTTGTTCAATACGATTAACACCAAATCGTCTTCCTGACGCGGCTCGATGAGCTGGCCGTTAACTTTCACGACGTCGCCTGACACCACCTGATCGCCAATGGTGGCGCGTTTACCGTTGATGAGCACGTTGCCCTGTTCGATGTAGCGGTCGGCGTCACGACGTGAGCAGATGCCACTTTCGCTGATGTATTTGTTTAATCGGATTGATTGAGTCGGCAGCATAGTTTCTCCTGTAGAGGCGAACTATAGCAAAGGCCGATAGCCTTAGAAAACAGCTATCGGCCTGCGGATGTGGCGTGTTGCAGATTAATAATCGTCGCGGTCGTCGTCTTCGTCCGGCTGTTCCATCACGCTGTACGCCACCGCACAGAACAGGGAGTTGAGACGTTTCATGTCACCGAGCAGCCCCAGGTGCAGCGAGCTGGTTTCGATACTCTGCACGTTTTGCTGATGCAGCCTGTCGACATGAGCATGTGAGTAGCGACGATTCAGGATGCGGAAACGGTGCTTGTTACGGCGCAAACGGCGGGCGCTGTCGACGTCACCGGAGAAGAACACTGACATCGCCAGTTGCAGGTTGCTGAGCAGCTGCTCGAAAAGAACATCCAGTTCTTTCAGCCCTTCGACGGAAAAGGCCCGGCGCGCGGCCAGGGATTTATCGGCAATCTCACTGCCCATGCGCTCGATGATGTCGGAAGCCTGTTCGAGGTTCAGCGACATCTCAATGATTTCTGCCCAGCGTCGGGACTCCTCTTCTGCCAGCTCGTCCTTCGGCATCCGCGCCAGATACAGCTTGATGGCGGTGTAGAGCACGTTGACGTCGTCAGCGATTTTACGCAGCTCTTTCTCTTCGCGCGGCTCACCGTGAATGACCTTGTGCAGGCCCGCCATCATGTTTTCCATCGCATCACCAATACGCAGCGTTTCACGGGCGGCGTTAGCCAACGCCAGCGTCGGTGTATCCAGCGCCGTTGGGTCGAGATGTTTCGGTTTCAGCCGCGCATCCAGCTCCGGTACTTCCACGATAATGCGCTTGCAGAAGCGGGCCATCGGCTCAGCGAACGGCACCATCGCCAGGCAGCGGATCAGGTTGTAGAACACGTGGAAATAGATAACCAGTTCAGATTTTGCCACAGGCAGGCGGGCCATCACGTCCGCCAGTATGTGCACGAACGGCAGAACAATAACACTGCCCACCAGCTTAAACAGCAGGCTGCCGAGTGCTACGCGACGCGCGGCGGCATTGGCGGTGCTGTTGTTCAGCATCGCCAACAGGCCAGACCCCAGATTCGCACCTATTACCAGACAGAGCGCGACCGGGAACGAAATCACGCCGGTAGCCGTTAAGGTCGCGGTCAGCAGCACGGCGGCCAAGCTTGAGTAAGTGATGACCGCGAACAGTGCGCCAATTAGCGCATCGAGCATAATATCGCCGGTTAGCGAGGCGAAAATTACCTGTACGCCATTGGCCTGGGTTATCGGGTGAACGGCCTGAACAATCAGTTCCAGTGCCAGCAGGATGAGCCCGAGGCCAATCCCCACACGCCCCAACTGCCCAGCGCGCGTTTGTTTACGCCCGAGGAAGAAGATAACGCCGACGAAAATCAGTAGCGGCGACAGCCAGGAAAGATCGAAGGTCAGCACACGGGCCATCAGCGCGGTACCAACGTCGGCACCGAGGACGATAACCAGCGCAGGCGTCAGCGCCACTAAATCTTGCGCGACAAACGAGGTGACCAGCATGGTGGTGGCATTGCTGCTCTGCACCAGTGCAGTGACGCCAATTCCCGCGCAGAAGGCGAGCGGTTTCTTTTCGACGCTGCGGCTCAGCACGGTGCGCAAACGGGCGCCGAAAACGCGCATAACGCCGGTTCGGACGATATGTGTGCCCCAGACCAAGAGCGCCACAGCGGATAGCAGGTGTAATAAAGTGAGCACGGGTTATTTTTCTCCTTATCGTTATATGGGATATGTATCCTCACCCCCTTTCAGTATAAGGGTTTACGTGCAATAAAGAGACAAGGCGCCGTTAGGGCGCCTCGTTTGTTGTAAGGAAAGATGACAGATTTATGACTTAATCAGCGTCATATCCCAGATTCGGCGCTAGCCAGCGTTCGGCCTCTGCGACGCTCATTCCCTTGCGGAGGGCATAGTCTTCCACCTGATCGCGCTGAATTTGCGCAATGGCGTAGTACTTGCTGTCCGGGTGGCTGAAGTACCAGCCCGAAACCGAGGCGCCTGGCCACATGGCGTAAGACTCAGTGAGTTTCATACCCGTGTGGGTTTCGGCATCCAGCAACTGCCAGATGGTGGCTTTTTCGGTATGTTCCGGACACGCCGGGTAACCCGGCGCCGGGCGAATACCTTGATAGTTTTCGCGAATGAGTTCCTCATTGCTGAGGTTTTCATTGGCGGCGTAGCCCCAGTGCACTTTGCGCACGCGTTCATGCAGGTATTCCGCGAAGGCTTCCGCCAAACGATCGGCAAGCGCCTTGATCATGATTTTGTTGTAGTCGTCATGCTGCGCATCAAACGCATCGGCCAGCGCGTCTTCCTCCAGTCCACCGGTGACCGCAAAGGCACCGAGATAATCCGCTTTTCCGGACGTTTTTGGCGCGACAAAATCAGACAGGCAGTAGTTAGCGAAGCCCACCTTTTCCGTCTGTTGGCGCAGATGACGACTGACCGCCAGCACGTGCGTACGGGTTTCATCGCGATAAATTTCAATGTCGTCGCCGATACGGTTCGCCGGGAACAAGCCCACGACGCCACGCGGGTTCAGTGATGTGTTCGCACTGAGGTTATCGAGCATTTCATTCGCATCGGCAAACAGGCGTTTGGCCTCTTCGCCCACCACTTCATCTTCAAGAATGCGTGGATATTTTCCCGCCAGCGACCAGGTCATGAAGAATGGCGTCCAGTCGATGTAATTACGCAGCGTTTCGATGCTGGCACTGACCGCCTGCACGCCGAGGCGATGCGCGACCGGTGGCGTGTAGCTTGCCCAGTCGAAGGCCAAATCGTTATCGCGGGCGGCCAGTAATGACACCGGCGGCGTGCGCGGCTTTTTACGCGCGTGCTGGATACGCACCGTGTCATATTCCTGACGCGTGCGGGCAACAAACGCATCACGCTGCGTCGCCGAGAGCAGTGCAGAAACCACGCCCACGGTGCGCGAGGCGTTCTGCACATACACCGTCGGGCCACTGTAGTTCTGCTCGATTTTCACCGCCGTGTGCGCTTTCGAGGTCGTTGCGCCGCCAATCAGCAACGGAATGGTGAAACCCTGACGCTCCATTTCTTTCGCCACGTTGACCATTTCGTCCAGCGACGGGGTAATCAACCCGGAGAGGCCAATCAGGTCGGCATTCACTTCGCGCGCGGTTTTGAGGATTTTGTCGGTCGGCACCATCACGCCAAGATCGATAATCTCGTAGTTGTTACATTGCAGCACGACGCCAACGATATTCTTGCCGATGTCATGCACGTCCCCCTTCACGGTGGCGATGACCATTTTTCCGTTGGTGGAACCTTTCTCTTTGCTGGCTTCAATGTACGGTTCAAGGTACGCCACCGCCTGTTTCATCACGCGGGCGGATTTCACCACCTGCGGCAGGAACATTTTGCCTTCGCTGAACAGGTCGCCGACCACGTTCATGCCGTCCATCAGCGGTCCTTCGATAACTTCGATTGGCCTCGAGGCCTGTTGGCGCGCTTCTTCGGTATCGATCTCGATAAATTCTGTGATGCCTTTGACCAGCGAATACTCGAGGCGTTTTTTCACCTCCCAGCTACGCCATTCAGCTTGCTGAGTATTGGCCGCGTCATCGGCTTTGCTGCCGCGGTATTTTTCTGCGAGATCCAGCAAACGTTCGGTGCTGTCATCACGACGGTTGAGCACTACGTCTTCCACCGCGTCGCGCAATTCAGCGGGCAAATCGTCATAAATCGCCAGTTGTCCGGCGTTGACGATCCCCATGTCCATCCCGTTGCGGATCGCGTAGTAGAGGAACACGGCGTGGATGGCTTCGCGCACCGGGTCGTTGCCGCGGAACGAGAAGGAGACGTTAGAAACGCCGCCGGAAATCAGCGCGTGAGGCAACTCGCGTTTGATGTCTTCGCACGCGCCGATGAAATCCTGCGCGTAGTTGTTGTGCTCTTCGATGCCGGTCGCAACGGCGAAGATATTGGGGTCGAAGATAATGTCTTCCGGTGGGAAGCCCACGTCTTCGGTCAGAATTTTATAGGCACGGGTGCAGATTTCGATTTTGCGCGCGCGGGTATCGGCCTGGCCAATTTCATCAAACGCCATTACTACCACGGCAGCGCCGTAACGACGGACTTTTTTGGCGTGAGCGACGAAGGCTTCGACGCCCTCTTTCATCGAAATGGAGTTAACGATGCCTTTGCCCTGAATACACTTCAGACCTTTTTCTATAACCTCCCACTTCGAGGAGTCGATCATAATGGGCACGCGGGCGATGTCTGGCTCACCGGCAATCAGGTTCAGGAAGCGCACCATTGCCGCTTCGGCATCGAGCATCCCTTCATCCATGTTAATGTCGATTATCTGCGCGCCGCTTTCCACCTGCTGAAGGGCAACGTCCAGCGCTTCAGCGTATTTCTCTTCTTTTATCAGACGCTTAAATTTGGCTGAGCCCGTGACGTTGGTTCGTTCCCCGACGTTCACAAACAGGCTCTCAGCGCCGATATTCAACGGCTCAAGGCCCGCCAGACGGCAGGCAACCGGCAGTTCAGGAAGCGGGCGTGGCGCAAGACCTTCCACCGCACGGCTCATCGCCGCAATGTGCTCCGGCGTGGTGCCGCAGCAACCGCCGACGATATTCAGAAATCCGGACTGCGCCCATTCACGAATTTGCGCCGCCATCGTGTCGGCATCGAGGTCATATTCGCCGAAGGCATTCGGTAAACCTGCGTTCGGGTGCGCCGTAACGTAGCACTCCGCAATACGCGACAGCTCCTGTACGTACTGGCGCAGTTCATCTGGCCCCAGCGCGCAGTTCAAACCAAACGACAGCGCATCCGCATGACGTAGCGAGTTATAGAACGCTTCCGTAGTTTGCCCGGAAAGCGTACGGCCGGAAGCATCGGTGATGGTGCCGGAAATCATGATCGGCAGATCAACGCCTAACGCTTCCATTTCCTCTTTCACCGCGTAAATCGCGGCTTTGGCATTGAGGGTGTCAAAAACGGTTTCGATAAGAATCAGGTCTGAGCCCCCTTCCACCAGCGCTTTGGTGGATTCACGGTAGGCGACCACCAGCTGATCGAAGGTGACATTACGAAATGCCGGATCGTTTACATCGGGAGAAATAGATGCCGTGCGGTTAGTCGGGCCAAGTACTCCGGCGACATAACGCGGTTTGTGCGGCGTGCGGGCCGTCCATTCATCGGCACAGGCGCGAGCCAGCTTTGCCGCCGTGAAGTTGATCTCCGCCGACAGCGATTCCATATGGTAATCCGCCATGGCGATGGTCGTTGAGTTAAAGGTATTGGTCTCAACGATGTCCGCCCCGGCCTCGAAATAGGCGTTATGGATGGCTGCAATGATGTCCGGTTTGGTCAGCACCAGCAGGTCGTTGTTGCCTTTCAGGTCACTCGACCATTCAGCGAAGCGTTCGCCACGGTAATCTTCTTCGTTCAGGCGATAGCTCTGGATCATGGTGCCCATGCCCCCGTCCAGAACCAGGATTCTATCTTTTAATTGCTGCTTCAGCTGCTTTTCGATGGTGCTCACGCGGACTCCCGACAACGCTCTTATCAACATGCCATAGTGGCATATTCAACTACCGTGGAAAAGAGAGCCAGGCGGAACATGAGAGATGTTCACTGCCACTGCTCCGATCAGTTCTGATAACGGTTGCATTATAATCAAATAAAACGAAAATGATTTCCACGATACAGAATAAGGAGCTCGTCATGGTTGCAACTGTTCCCGCAAAACGTGGCAGAAAACCCGCCCCTGCCGCAGCAGCCCCACAGCCCACCGGCCAGGTACAGTCGCTGACACGCGGCCTGAAGCTACTGGAGTCGATTGCAGAATCCCATGGCAGCGTGGCGTTGACCGAGCTGGCGCAGCAGGCTGGCCTGCCGAACTCCACCACTCACCGCCTGTTGACCACCATGCAGCAGCAGGGCTTTGTTCGTCAGACCGGCGATCTCGGCCACTGGACGGTCGGCGCGCACGCTTTCATCGTGGGCAGCAGTTTCCTGCAAAGCCGTAACCTGCTGGCGATTGTACATCCAATCCTACGCAAGTTGATGGATGACTCCGGAGAAACGGTAAACCTGGCAGTGCTCGACCAGAGCGACCATCAAGCGATCATCATCGATCAGGTACAGTGTACGCAGCTGATGCGCATGTCCGCGCCGATCGGCGGCAAGCTTCCGATGCATGCATCAGGCGCCGGGAAGGCATTTTTATCTCAATTGACTGACGAGCAGGTGAGCGGGTTGCTGCACCGGAAAGGGCTGCACGCCTACACGCACGCGACCCTGGTTTCGCCGGTACATCTAAAAGAAGATTTGGCGCAGATTCGCAAGCGCGGTTACTCGTTTGATGATGAAGAGCACGCGCTGGGCCTGCGTTGTGTGGCGGCGTGTATTTACGATGAACACCGCGAACCGTTTGCCGCCATCTCTATTTCAGGGCCAATTTCCCGTGTGACCGACGATCGCGTGACCGAGCTTGGGGCGCTGGTGATTAAGGCGGCGAAAGAAGTGACGCTGGCGTTTGGTGGAACGCGTTAAGGCGAGTACGGTTTGATGTCCCAACCTACAGTGACACGGCGAAAACAGTAAAAACGGCAACCTTGAGGTTGCCGTTTTTACTTCCGCACGCTAAATCGTTGTCGCTTACGGTAGGCAAAAACATCTTCCACATGTCCGTCCCTAATGCGCGTTTGCAGGCCTCGCCAGTAGTCTGCGCGCAGCAGTTCAGCGTGCATTTCCTCAAACAACGGGCCAATACGCGCATCCGTACATAACCAGTGACGAAACTCTTCAGGGAAGACATCCCCCGGTGAGACGCTGTACCACGGCTCGCTGGCGAGCTCATCTTCCGGGTAACGCGGCGGCGGGATGTCGCGGAAATTCACTTCCGTCATGTAGCAAATTTCATCGTAATCATAAAATACGACCCGCCCGTGGCGCGTGACGCCGAAGTTTTTGAATAGCATGTCGCCGGGGAAAATATTGGCCGCCGCCAGCTGACGAATAGCGTTTCCGTATTCTTCCACCGCATCACGTAACTGCTGGCCGTTGACCCGTTCCAGCCAAATATTGAGCGGCACCATCCTCCGCTCAATGTAGAGATGACTGATGGCGATGCGATCCCCGAGATCGGTGATTTTCTGCGGGACTTCCTGCCACAGTAGGGCGAGCAGCGCGGGAGATATTTGCCGTTTTTCCAGCACGAAGTTTTCAAACTCCTGCGTGTCGGCCATTCGCCCAACGCGATCGTGTTCTTTGACCAACTGATAACAGGCCCGCACGTGCGCCGCATTCATCTCCTTTTGTGGCGCAAACCTGTCTTTGATGACCTTAAATACCCGGTCAAAACCGGGGAGCGTAAAGACCAGCATCACCATGCCACGAATACCCGGCGCTTCGATAAACTGCTCTTCTGTTTGGCGAATATAGGTCAGATACTCGCGATAGCTTTCCGTTTTGCCATGCTTCTGGCAGCCAATCGCCATGTACAGTTCAGCGGTGGTTTTGCCCGGCAGTATTTCCCGCAGCCATTCGACTAATGCCGCCGGGAGGGGCGCATAAACCATGAAATAGGAACGAGCGAAACCAAAGACAATGCTGGCCTCGGCGCTGGTCGTCAGACAGGTATCAACGAATAACTGGCCTTCATCGCTACGATGCACCGGCAACAGCAGCGGCACGATGCCTTCGGGCGTGTGCAACTTAGCCACCAGCCAGGCCGCTTTATTGCGATAAAACAGTTCGTTCGCCATTTGCAGATACGATTCGCGTAAAACGTCTGCCCCAAATGCATCTATCAGATGCGCCACGATATATCCCACATCGCGCGCTTTATCCTGCCACGGCAGGCGCAGCGGCAGGTCTGTCAGCATTTGATTGAGCAGCGCCTCCCAGCCATTATCCGGGTAAAAATCTTTCGCCAGTGGGCGAGGAATGGCGCGAAAGCGGCGCTCAGGCTGAGAGCTGAAAATAAAAAGCCGCTCGGGAGTCAGCGAGCGGTGGTCAAATAACCGGCAATACACAGAGTTAAAAAAGCTTTCGGCAATTTCAAAGCGAGGGTAATCAGGCAGCAGCGCGGTGTAATGCTCTTTCACCCGCAGTAAAAAAGCCGCATCAGGACTTTTACCTTCCGTGATACAACGCAGCTGTTCCACTACCAGGCCCACATGATGGTCGTACAGATGAATACGCTGTTTCATCGCCTGTTGTACCGCGTGCCAGTCTGCCTGCTCGAAACGCTGCTGCGCCCCGGAAGTGACTTCCAGAAAGCGGCCATACTGCGCGTCGAATCCTTGCAGAATAGTTTGAGCGATTAACAGTTCGAGGCCACGCGTCATCTGCATCTCCGGTGTGGGTTCCTCTCTCCCCGCAGGAAGAGACGAAAAAATCAGAACTGCGATTCTTCGGTCGATCCCGTCAGTGCAGTGACGGAGGATGCGCCACCCTGAATGATGGTCGTGACCTTGTCGAAATAACCCGTGCCCACTTCCTGCTGATGCGAGACAAAGGTGTAGCCCTGTTTACCCGATTCAAATTCAGGCTGCTGCACTTTTTCGACATAGTGGCGCATCCCTTCGCCCTGCGCGTAGGCGTGGGCCAAATCGAACATGCTGAACCACATGCTGTGAATGCCCGCGAGGGTGATGAACTGGTATTTGTAGCCCATTTCCGACAGCTGCTGCTGGAAGCTGGCGATGGTTTTATCGTCCAGATTTTTCTTCCAGTTAAATGACGGCGAACAGTTGTAGGCCAACAGTTTGCCCGGATATTTCGCGTGGACTGCGTCGGCGAAGCGGCGAGCCAAATCAAGGTCCGGTGTGGAGGTTTCACACCACACCAAATCGGCATACGGCGCGTAGGCCAGTCCGCGGCTGATTGCCTGCTCGATGCCCGCACGGGTACGGTAGAAACCTTCACTGGTGCGCTCACCGGTGACAAACTCGCTGTCGTACGGGTCGCAGTCGGAGGTTATCAAATCTGCGGCGTCGGCATCGGTACGGGCAATCAACAGCGTCGGCACACCCAGTACGTCGGCAGCCAGACGCGCGGCAACCAGTTTTTGAATCGCTTCCTGGGTTGGCACCAGTACTTTGCCCCCCATGTGCCCGCATTTTTTCACCGAGGCCAGCTGATCTTCAAAATGAACGGCCGCCGCGCCCGCTTCAATCATCGACTTCATCAGTTCGAACGCATTGAGCACGCCGCCAAATCCGGCTTCCGCATCAGCGACGATCGGCAGGAAATAGTCGATATAGCGAGGATCGTTTGGTTCAATGCCCGATGCCCATTGGATCTGATCCGCACGGCGAAACGTGTTGTTGATCCGATCCACCACCGACGGCACAGAGTTAGCCGGATACAGAGATTGATCCGGGTACATGCTCGAGGCCAGGTTAGCATCTGCCGCAACCTGCCAGCCGGACAGATACACGGCTTCAATCCCCGCTTTCGCCTGTTGCAACGCCTGCCCGCCAGTCAGCGCCCCGAGGCTATTCACGTAGCCCTTTTTCGCGTCGCCGTGCAGCAGGCGCCACATTTTCGCCGCACCATGCTGCGCCAGTGTGCATTCCGGGTTTACCGAGCCGCGTAATTTCACTACCTCTTCTGCAGTGTACGGACGGCGAATGCCTTCCCAGCGCGGGTTGGTCCATTCCTGTTTAATGTCTTCGATTTGTTGGGTACGGGTTTTCATTGGCAGATGCTCCATTTTTATTATTGGGTGGGCTAGGCCAGCAGGCGGTAGCCGGGCAGTGTTAAGAAATCGACAAGTTCTTCGGAGGTCGTGATTTGCTCCATCAGGCGCGCCGCTTCGTCAAAGCGACCGCTGCTGAAGCGGTGTTCGCCGAGTTCGTCCTGCACAACCCGCAGTTCTTCAGCCAGCATCTGGCGGAAGAGTGCTTTGGTCACTGGGGTACCGTTGCTGAGCGTCTTCTGGTGATGGATCCACTGCCAGATAGAGGTGCGGGAAATTTCTGCCGTCGCGGCATCTTCCATCAGACCGTAAATCGGCACGCAGCCGTTGCCGGAGATCCACGCTTCGATGTACTGCACAGCCACACGAATGTTGGCGCGCATGCCCTCTTCCGTACGTTCGCCATCGCATGGCGCCAGAAGCTGTTCAGCAGTAATCGGTGCGTCTTCATCGCGGGTCACGAACAGCTGGTTTGGGTTGTCGCCCAGCACTTCGTTAAATACCGCCATCGCGGTATCTGCAAGGCCAGGATGCGCAATCCATGTGCCGTCATGGCCGTTGTTGGCCTCCAGCGCTTTATCCGCCTTCACCTTATTGAGCACCTGTGTATTGCGCCCGGCATCTTTGCTTGGGATAAACGCCGCCATGCCGCCCATCGCAAACGCTCCGCGCTTATGGCAGGTTTTGATCAACAAACGCGAGTAAGCACTGAGAAAAGGCTTGTCCATCGTGACCATCTGTCTGTCAGGCAGCACACGGTCTGGATGATTCTTCAACGTTTTGATATAACTGAAAATGTAATCCCAGCGCCCACAGTTCAGACCCACGATATGGTCACGCAGCGCATGCAGAATTTCGTCCATCTGGAATACCGCCGGGAGCGTTTCAATCAGCAACGTGGCTTTGATGGTGCCCCGTGGCAGGTCGAAACGGTCTTCAGTAAAGCTGAACACTTCACTCCACCAGGCCGCTTCCTGCCAGGCCTGGGTTTTCGGTAGATAAAAATAAGGACCGCTGCCTTTGGCGAGCAGGTTTTTATGGTTGTGGAAGAAGTAGAGTGCGAAATCAAACAAGCTTCCTGGAATGGACTCTCCACGCCAGGTCACATGCTTTTCTGGTAAATGAAGTCCGCGAACCCGGCATACCAGCACCGCAGGATCCGGCCCCAGCTGATAAATTTTCCCGGCTTCATTGGTGTGGCTGATAACGCCGTCAACCGCATCGCGCAGGTTGATTTGTCCGTCGATGACTTTGTCCCAGTTCGGAGCCAGCGAATCCTCAAAATCCGCCATAAACACTTTTACGTTGGCATTCAGCGCATTGATGACCATTTTGCGTTCGACGGGGCCGGTGATCTCCACCCGGCGGTCGAGCAGATCCTGAGGAATACCGCGAACCTTCCACTCTGAATTTCTAATGGAATCGGTTTCCGAAATGAAATCTGGCAGCTGTCCGTTATCAATATTTTGCTGCTGCTGAATACGTGCGGCCAGCAGCTTGTTGCGTTTTGGCGTGAACCGGGTAACCAGTTCATTGAGAAATTCGATCGCTTCTGGGGTCAGGATCTGCTGTTCCTGGTCACCAAACGGCTGGCTAAAGGCCAGTTCTTCTGCGGTTGTTGCCTGTTGTGTCATTGCGCGGCTCCTCGTCGTTGATCCAAAGTCACTTCCCAAAAACGAACAATGATCGTTGTCTGGTTTTCGTTCAGTTCAATTAAGCCTACGCAATAATTATCCAAAATCAAAAACAATTTCCATTTTTTAATTAAATCAAACTTAACATATTGATAACTTTGAATTTAAAGTTTTCTCACTATTTGGTTATGTTTTCGGAAATAAAAAAGGCACCCGTAGGTGCCTGTTCTGGTGTGCTGAATCGCTTTACGATCGCATAGACCGAAGATTACTCCAGCGTCGGATTCATATGACGCAGATCGTATGGTGTTATCTGGTAGACGTAATAGTTGAGCCAGTTGATGAACAGCAGGTTGCCGTGGCTACGCCAGGTCGCTCGCGGTTTATTTTGTGGATCGTTTTTAGGGAAGTAGTTGTACGGCACTTCCGGGGAAAGCCCCGCTTCCTCATCACGGAAAAACTCACCGGCAAGGGTATGTGCATCGTATTCCGGATGTCCGGTTACGAAAGCAATCCGCTTGTCTTTGCTGGCAAACAGATAAGCGTCCCCCTCTTCCGTTTCAGCCAGTATTTCAAGGTCTGTGTAATCACGGATCAGCGCCGCAGGGAAATCAGCGTAGCGGGAATGCGGGGCCAGGAACGAATCATCAAAACCGCGAGTCAGCAATGCATGAGGATGCAGGATGTGATGTTCATATACGCCAGAAAGCTTATCAGAGCGGGTTTGTTTGGGGATACCATACAAAATATTCAGTGCAGCCTGAACGGCCCAACAGACGAACAGCGTTGAGGTAACGTGATCTTTTGCCCACTCGAGCACTTGTTGGATCTGCGGCCAGTAGGCGACATCGTTGAATTCAACCAAGCCTAGTGGTGCGCCGGTGACAATCAGACCATCGTAATTGTCGTCACAGATGTCTTCGAAATTGCAGTAGAAATTATTGAGGTGCTCGACCGGTGTATTACGGGATTCACGTGCATCTATGCGCAGCAGCTGGACATCAACCTGTAGTGGTGAATTCGACAGCAGACGAAGGAACTGATTTTCCGTCTCGATCTTTTTCGGCATCAGATTAAGGATCAGCACCTTCAGCGGGCGAATTTCCTGGTGGGTGGCACGCGATGCCGTCATCACAAAGACGTTCTCATCACGCAAGAAATTGACGGCAGGTAGCTCGTCCAGCACCCGAATCGGCATAACCTAATTACCTCACAGCATACGTTTACACGTTTAGACATCCAGATAGCTGAAGATAACCAAGAATAAGTAAAATGTCGAGTCCGCATGTGAAAGGTGAGAAAGTTTCATGAGTGAGCGGGGTGATATCTGACGGCCTTGGTTATCAGATCGACAAAAAACCAATACGAATAAACGCAACAAAGCCCTGTGTTTTCACACAGGGCTTTGTTGCTTATTTGATGCCTGGCAGTTCCCTACTCTCGCATGGGGAGACCCCACACTACCATCGGCGCTACGGCGTTTCACTTCTGAGTTCGGCATGGGGTCAGGTGGGACCACCGCGCTGTTGCCGCCAGG
>NZ_JALIGG010000046.1:0-93426 GCF_024764965.1 Scandinavium tedordense
GCTTTGTTGTAATTGCGCCAGTTAGTGACTTTAAACTTCTGTTTTGCCATGGGACGACCCGTGTTGCCGGATGATGCGTGATCTGATCCTTTAACTCAGCAAAAGTTCGATTTATTCAACAAAGCCGAAATCAAGCTGAATGAAGGCAGGTTATTTACTTGAATCGATAAATTATAAATATAAACAATCAATCGCAGCTATATATTCATGGCGGAAAGATATACCCGCCTTATTATTTTCTCAAGGAACGATGTATATGAAAAGAACGGCAATCGCAGTTGCTATCGGATGCTTATTGGTGGCAAATTCGGCTACGGCAAAATCAACCCCGCTCTCCGTTGAACAACGTCTTCAACTGCTTGAAGACCGACTTGTTTCTGCTGAAAACCGGGCTGAAAAAGCAGAGCAAGAAGTCCAGGTATTGAAAGCCCAGCAAACCACAGACCGCAAGGAGATCAAAGAGGTACAGGAACGCGTGGTGGTCAAAAGCGAGACCCCGGCAACGGAAACCGCAAAAAATACCGCCAGCCCTGCATTATCGCTTTCCGGTTATGGTGACCTGAAAATTTACGGTGACGTCGAATTCAATATGGACGCAGAAAGCCGCAAGGGTGCTTTAATTTCGAATAGTGATGACAGTAATGAACGCTGGGATTTAAATGGCCGTATCCTGTTAGGCCTTGATGGAATGAGAAAACTGGATAACGGTTATTTTGCCGGGTTTAGTGCCCAACCGTTGGCCGATATGACCGGTTCCATGGATCTCGATGATGCCGTCTTCTTCTTTGGTCGTGAAAATGACTGGAAAATTAAAGTCGGCCGCTTCGAAGCCTACGATATGTTCCCGTTAAATCAGGATACGTTTGTTGAGCACTCCGGAAATACCGCCAACGATCTGTATGACGACGGTCATGGGTATATTTACATGATGAAAGAAGGGCGTGGTCGTTCGGACTCCGGCGGCAACTTCCTGATGAACAAACAGATTGATAATTGGTATTTCGAACTGAACACCCTGCTTGAAGACGGTACTGCGCTATTTTCCGACACGCAGTATCACGGCCGCGATATGGAGCAAGAGAAGAACGTGGCTTATCTGCGCCCGGTTGTCTCTTGGTCTGAAGGCGCATTTTCCATGGCGGCAGCAATGGAAAGTAACCTGGTCAATAATGCCTACGGCTATTACGATACTGACGGTCAGTTTGTCGACCAGTCCAGCCGGACCGGCTATGGCATGACCATGACCTGGAACGGCCTGAAGAATGATCCAGATGATGGCGTGGTATTTAATCTTAATACCGCTTATCTCGATGCTTCCGATGAAAAAGATTTCAGCGCCGGGGTGAATGCCTTATGGCATCGATTCGAATTGGGCTACATCTATGCGCATAACAAGATTGACGAATATTCCGGTGTCATCTGTGATGACGACTGCTGGATTGATGAAGCTGGCACCTACGATATTCACACCATTCATGCCTCGTATCAGATCCCAAATGTCATGAATATGCAGAACTTTAATATCTACCTTGGGGCCTACTGGTCGAAACTGCAAGGGGATAGCGATATCGGCAGTGATGACGATCGTTACGGTGGCCGCGTGCGGTTTAAATACTTCTTCTAAGTTGTTAATCGCCATCAAGCGCCTGATATCAGGCGCTTTTTAGTTTCCAACCCAGTTATTCTTAATTTTGAATTTATCCGCCCGGTTATAGCTACACGAGTAGTTAAATGGGGTGCCATCGTCGAGTTTGGTGATGCCAGTGACCTTGAGCATTGGCGTGCCAGGGGCGACTGACAATAAAGCCGTGAAGGTTTCATCAAATAAGTCGGCTTCAATAACCGAATTGTAGAATTTAATTTTCTTGGCAGTGACGCGCTCAATGTATTCATAAAGCGAGCCCTTATCGAGCACGACATCAGGGATAGTCGCGATCACGGCGCAAATGACCCATGAATCTTCGACCAGCACCGGCTCATTATCAATGTAACGCACGCGACGGATGGCATGAACCGGTTGGTCTTGTGCCAAATTCAACGCCTGCGCGACGCTTGCTGGGGCGGGAATGATATTCTGGCTGACAAGCCGGCTGGTGATTTTTGCCTGTTGGCCAAACTCGCGGGAAAACCCAAGAATCGAATCACTGGCACCATTATTGAGCAGAAAAACATTATCCGCTATCGCGCCAGAGACAAACATGCCCTTCCCATGAATGCGCTCAATAAACCCTTCCTGTTCTAGCACATGCATTGCTTTCTGGAGTGTGACGCGGGTGACGTTATAGCGGGTGGCCAGTTCTCTTTCTGAGGGGATTTTACTGCCGGGCAGGTAGTGTTGCTGCTGGATTGCCTCTTTAATACTGTTTTTTATTTCAATATAACGAGCGACCATGGTCTGGTTGGTTCCCGGAAAACGACAGATGTCAGTGTAACATGTTACTGGCATCTGTCATCCGCAGGCCTTACGGGTGGGTGGCTGCGTGCAGGCTGACGCGCTCTTCAGCCTCTTTTAGCAGTTGTGTACGCTCCATCATTTTGAAGAAGGGGTAGTAAATCACCGTCGAGATAATGACCATACAGCCAGACCAGATAGCGGCCGGGATATTGCCTGCAGTGGCGAAATACGCGTTCAGGACAGGCGGCATCGTCCAGGGGATCTGAAACACCGGTCGGCCAATAATATTCAGGTCCATCAGCAGATAAGAGCAAGTACACAGCACCAGCGGCGTGGCGATTAACGGCAGCATCATTAGCGGATTGAGTACCACCGGCACACCGAAAATGACCGGCTCGTTAATGCAAAAAATAGCCGGAGCAAATGACATCTTTCCAAGCGAACGGTAATAACGGCTGCGGGATAACATCATCGCCAGCACCAGGCCCATGGTCGCACCCGATCCACCCGCGCAAATAAAGAAGGTGTAAAACCCTTCGGCGGTAATATGCGGGACAGGCTGATGATTCACGAAGGCTTCAGTATTTTCCGCGATAAATTTCAAAAATATCGGGCTGGTGATCCCTGACAACACATTGGTTCCATGAATGCCGCAAAACCACAGCAGGGAAATTAATAAAACCAGTAACAACATGCCTGGCAACGTGTCCAGTCCGATGACAAGAGGGCTCAGTAATAGTGTGAAAAACGCATTGATGTCAAAGTTGAGGATAACCCTGACAAACCACACCAGCGCCAGACACACGGTCGCCGGGATCAGGCTGACAAAGGATTGCAATACGGCAGAAGGCACGCTGTCCGGCAGTTTGATATAAATATTGTGCCGAATAAAAAAACGGACCACATAGACCGTAAATATCGACAGAATGATGGCCGAAAAAAGCCCCGAAGCGCCGAAATGCTCGGTACTGATATGCCCGGCGTCATCCAGTTGTGCCATTAAAAAAACCGCCACCGTGATACAGCAACAGCTTAACCCATCCAGATTTAACTGCTTCGCCAGGTTGTAGCTAATCCCCATCGCCGCAATAAGCCCTATTGCGCCAAAGGTGACCGCCACGGGGACGCTCAATTCACTGCCAAAATCGCCCAGCAGTTCATTCCAGCCTGGAACAGGCAGATTAGCGATAATTAAGAAAATACTTCCTGCAATGATAAACGGTAAGGTAAAGGCAATCCCGTTGCGCACGGCAACCAGAATAGTATTCTCTCCGACTTTAATTAATATCGGGACAATACGACTCTCCAGAAATTTTATCATGACGTTATCCTTGAATCGGATCAGGCCCATTATCTTGATTGATATTGAGGCAGATAATGGCGGTTAGCTGCCAGGTAGTCCTGGAGGATTTTCTCTGCAATATCGACCGAGGGCATCAGAGGATGTGTCGCAAGCGCCAGCAGTGCCGTATGATAGTTGCCCGTGACGGCCGCCTCTACGGTGAGTTCTTCATAGGCTTTCACACTTTGAATCAGGCCGCGGACAGGCGTCGGAAGTGGGCCATAGGTCAGTGGGTGCGCACCTTGCTTATCAATCACTGCGTTGGTTTCAATCACGCTGGTGTTCGGGAGATCCCGCGTGGTGCCATTATTCACCGTATTCACTACGTGAATTTCTTTTTTATCGTTGTAAATTGAGCTGATGATGGAGCAGGCGGTATCGGAATACCAAGCTCCGCCGCGGCTTTCCAGCGCCTTGGGTTTATCTGCAAGGTCGGGGTTGTTGTACTCCTCAAATAACTGCTTTTCGATGGATTTAGACCGCTCCCCACGTGTGCCGTCCTGCTGCATTTCGGCTATCTCTTTGGCCACGCTTTCGCGGTTAAGATAGAAATACTTCAGATAGGACAGCGGATATAAATTCAGTGCCTTAATAAATTCGGCGGGTAACCCTAAGTCCGGCACGTTCTTTAGCGCGTGTTTACCGCTGCCGTCTGCCAGGCGCGCAATAAAATCAGCGCTTATATCTTCGCCGTTGAGCGTAATCCGATCGGCGAAAATAAGATGGTTTAGCCCCATTACCCGGGCGGAAACGACCTGGCGTTCCACGCCATAAGTATTGGCAATATCCATCATCATGCTATTAGCACCGCTGCAAATGCCCAATGATTTTATGCTGCTATATTTTTCGATAGCCTCGGTCACGATCCCGGCCGGATTGGTGAAGTTAATCAGCCAGGCGTCAGGGCATACCTTTTCCATTTTGCGGCACAGATCGAGCAAAACGGGAATGGTGCGTTGGGCCTTCATAAATCCGCCTGGCCCCGTCGTTTCTTGTCCCAGCACACCGTATTGCAGCGGAATCTTTTCGTCCTGAATACGGGCATCAAGCTGCCCAACACGGATTTGAGTGGTAACAAAATCCGCGTTCTGTAGGCTCTCATCCAGATTGGTTGTCAAATGGACTGTCATCGGGATACCCGATTTTTTGACCATCCGCTGTACCAGCCCGCCGACGATCTCCAGTTTTGCGCGACCCTCTTCAATATCCACCAGCCAGTATTCACTGACCGGGAATTCAGCATGTCTTTTGATAAAACCGTCGATTAATTCCGGCGTATAGCTTGAGCCACCGCCGAGCGTGACCACTTTGAGTCTTTCCATTGCTTTGTTCTCCATGTGTAACTGGCATATGCCAGTTAATGAAAAACATAACATAATAGAGAAATCGCGCAGCGCGAGATTAATCACAGAATTGACTATCGGGAAAGGGAAGTTTGAAAAGCCCTGGAATATAGATGCCAGGGCTTAGAGAGGGGCTTATTCCAGCCAGAACACTTCTTTCAGTTCCGCACTCACTGGGCTGTGATCCGGATTCGATGGCATCACTTCACCCATGTATTTCCACCAGCGCTGACACACATCGGTGCTGGCGACAGCGTTCCAGCGCTCTTCTGACTCGATTTCGACCGTCGCAAACAGCAGGTTGTGGGCCTTGTCGAGATAAATGGCGTAATGGTGTGCGCCATGGGCTTTCAGCACCGCTTCCAGCTCGGGCCAGATCGGGTTGTGGCGACGTTCATATTCTTCGTGTGCATGCGGGTGAACCTGCATGACAAACGCTTTACGGATCATAATGCCTCCAGATACAGCTCGCGCACGTCGTCGCGGCTGGCGGTGCGTGGGTTACACGGTGCGCACGGGTCGGCAAGGGCTTTGTCCAGCCAGCCTTCAATGTCGGCTTTCGTGACGCCGAGTTGACTGAAACCAGACGGAATGCCGACGCGAGTGCTCAGGTCCCGAATCGCCTGAATTGCTGCCATGCTCGCAGCTTCGTCGCTCATGCCTTGGGTATCGACGCCCATAACATGCGCTATGCGAGCGAAACGGGCGACGGCGTTCGGACGGTTAAAGTTTTCGATAACTGGCAGCAGAATGGCGTTGCACACCCCATGTGGTAGGTTGTGCGTTGCGCCCGGCTGGTGCGCCAGCGCATGTACCAGCCCCAGCCCGGCGCTGTTGAATGCCATCCCTGCCAGATACTGGCCGAACGCCATCTGTTCACGCGCGTCGAGATTATGCCCGTCATCTACCGCTTTTGGCAGCCACAGTGTGATCAAACGAATCGCTTCCAGCGCGTTGGCGTCGGTCAACGGATGCGCGCCCACGGAAACAAAGGCTTCAACGGCGTGTGTTAGCGCGTCCATGCCGGTTGCCGCCGTGATGGACGCCGGAATATCAAGCATCACGCTGGCATCATCCACGGCGATATCCGGGATGATATTCGGGTCGATAATGACCTCTTTCACCTGGCGCTCGCTGTCGATGATCACCGCGTTGCTGGTCATTTCGGCGGCGGTTCCGGCTGTAGTGTTAATCGCCACCAGCGGCACGCCGGGGTTCTTCACTTTGCCTACGCCGGAATAGTCTGTGGAAGGGCCTGGGTTGGCGGTGAGAATTTTGACTGCTTTGGCGGTGTCAATCGGGCTGCCGCCGCCAAAGGCGATAATGAAATCGCAACTGGCGTCCTGATAGGCCTGATAGCCTTTTTGCACCAGCGCTTCCGTCGGGTTAGGGAACACGTCATCGAACAGGTGATAGGACATCTGGTGCGCATCCAGCGCGATAAACAGGGAATCGAGCAGGCCCATTTTTATCAGCTGTCCGTCGGTGACAATCAGCGCTTTACCCCACTGTTTCCCCGCCACCAGTTCAACCATATCTGTAATTGCGCCCGCGCCGTGCAGGCTGATTTTCGGCAGTGCCAACATAAAACTCATGCTTATTCTCCTTAATATTGCTGATTTTACTGCCCGATGGCACCCGCCATCTGGCGTTAATTCCGTCTTCGTTGCAGCACTCTGCGGGTGATAATCGGCAGTGAAATCACCACGATCAGCATCGCGCCGATGATGATCGACATCACGATGCCCGGCACGTTGAGCAGGCTCAGACCAAAGGTCACCAGCCCCATCAGGAAGGCGGCGATAATCACGCCGACCATACTCCCGGAACCGCCAAGAATATTGACCCCGCCGAGTACGGCCATCGTCACCACTGATAATTCCCAACCAAGCGCAATAGTCGGTCGCGTGCTGCCCAGGCGCGACGTCAGCAGCACCGCAGCAAGGCCGGACATCAGCCCGACCAGCACAAACAGCATCAGGTTGTGGCGTTTGACGTTAATGCCCGAAAACCACGCGCCGGTCGGGTTATTGCCAATGGCAAAGGTGCGGCGACCAAAGTTGGTTTTGTGCAACACGAAGGTGAACACCGCGGCGAGCACGATAAACAGCGCGAACTCAAACGACAGCGCGCCCCAGACGTAGCCCTGACCGAACCATGCGAAGCTCGCCGGATAGTGATTCAGTGCCTGATCGCCGAGCAAGATGTAGGAAATGCCGCGGAACAGGCTCATGGTGCCGATGGTGATAACGATGGAAGAGAGATTCAGTCGGGTGACCAACAGCCCGTTCACTAATCCACACAACACGCCCACGCCCAGCCCCACGCATACCAACAGCGGCGTATCCATTCCCGCTACGGCGCAAAATCCCATCGCCGTGGAACTCAACGCGATAATCGCCGCCACCGAGAGGTCAATTTCACGGGCGATGATCAGCATCGCCATCGGCAGCACGATGATCGCTTTTTCGGTGAAGTTGAAGGTGGCATCCGACAGGTTCCAGATGTTGAGAAAATAGGGCGAGGCGAACGCGTTCACCACAAAGACCGCCAGGGTGACCGCCAGCAGAAAGCCTTCCCAGCACGCCAGGCGCTGGAAAAATGACGGGGCGGGTGACGCGTTTTGCACAGCTTCAGAAGTCAGCATTTTGCTCATGGTTTCACCGCCAGTTTTTGCCGGGCTAGCGCCGCATCGCGCAGGATGAGGCGACCTTTGCGTTTGTTGCCGCGCTCGTTGAGCACCACCGCAATCACAATCACCGCGCCGGAAATCGCCATCTGCCAGAACGGCGATACACCGATGACCGGCAAGGCATTGTTGATAACGCCGAGGAACAGCGCGCCAAACAGACAGCCGAGCACGCGCCCGGTGCCGCCCATGGTGCTGATCCCGCCGATCACGCAGGCGGCGACAATCTGTAGCTCAAAGCCGTTGGCGACATCGACGTACGCCACCGCAAAGCGTGAAATCCACAAATAGCCGCAGAAACCGGCGAGCGCACCAGAGAGGCAGAAGCTGACGAACTGCATTTTTCCGGCGTTGATGCCGGTGTAATACGCCGCAGTAGCGTTGCCGCCCGCGGTGTAAAGTGAACGTCCCGTTCGGCTGTAACGCAGGAAATAGCCGACCACAAACAGCGCGGCGATGGCACACCAACTCAGTACTGGTAGCCCGAGAAAAGCGGCGCGCGGCAGGCCGAGAAAATCAGTGCTCATCTGGTTGGAGTTCACCCAGCCGCCGTTGGACAGTAGAAAAATAACCCCGCGATAAATGCTCATCGTGCCGAGCGTCACCACAATTGCCGGAATACCCAGTTTCCACACCAGTAGCCCGTTGATGATGCCCATTAGCAGGCCAAGCAGGGTGGCCAGCGCCAGCAGCGCAACAACCGGAATGTCCGGATGGTGGAAATTGAGCAGGGCCACAATCATACCGGTGAGCGCCAGATTGGCAGCCATCGACAGGTCGATGCCTTTGGTCAGCAGCACCATCATCTGGCCGAGTGCGAGAATGATCAGGATTGCCGTGTCATTGAACATTTCCACCAGATTACCCGGGGCGATGAACGACGGCGTGCGGCTGCCGATGGCGGCGACCAACAGGACAATCACCGCAGCCAGCAGGGCCTCGCGGTGTTTAAGCAGAGATTTCAACATTACGCCGCCTCCCTGCCTGCACCGCTGGCGGCGCTGACAATCACTTCCGCCGTCGCGTCGCCCGCGCGGTATTCCGCGACCATCAGACCTTCATGCATCACGATGATGCGGTCTGCCATGCCCATCACTTCAGGCAGTTCGGATGACACCATGATCACCGCCAGACCTTGCCCCACCAGTTCAGACATAAACTGATGCACGGCGGCCTTCGAGCCGATATCAATGCCTTTGGTCGGCTCGTCGAGGATGATCACCTCGGGATGCGTGGCGAGCCATTTGCCGATCACCACTTTTTGTTGATTACCGCCGGAGAGGGTTTCCACCGCCTGATGCCAGCTGGAGGCTTTGACCTGCAAGCGTTTAGCGTAGTCGTCCGCGAGTCTCCATTCCCTTTCTTCGTGTAACACGCCATTCGGATTGAGCTTCCGCAGCTGTGGCAGGCTGATATTTTGCGCGATCGACAGTGCAATGATCGCCCCCTGTTTTTGCCGTTCTTCTGGCACGCAAACAATCCCGGCCTGAATAGCATCGGCGGGCTGGTGGAAGTGTACGGTCTGGCCGTTCAGGACAATTTCGCCGGACGACGGCTGCGTCACACCGGACAGCGCCTGCATTAACTCGGTACGTCCTGCGCCGACCAGTCCGTAAAAGCCGAGAATTTCGCCTTTGCGCAGGGTGAAATTGATATGCGCAAATTCAGTCGGATGGCATAAGTCTTTCACTTCCAGCACTGTGTCGCCGGTTTCGCACGCCACTTTTGGGAAGGTCTGGGTAATGGCGCGGCCCACCATCATGGCGACCATCCGCTCTTCGGTGATGTCATGAATGTTGCCTGCCCCGACGAACATGCCGTCGCGCAGAATGGTGTAGTGATCGGCCAATTCGAAGATTTCGTCGAATTTGTGCGAGATAAACAGAATAGCTTTACCGTCCTGTTTCAGGCGCTCAACGATTTGATAAAACTCCAGAATTTCATGCTGAGACAGGGCCGCAGTCGGTTCGTCGAGAATCACCACCTGCGCGTCAAACGACAATGCGCGTGCAATGGCGACCATATGACGCTGGGCGATACTCAGCGTTTTCAGCGTGGCGCGTGGGTCAATCTGCACTTCAAGCCGAGAGAGCAGTGCCTGGGCGCGACGGTGCATTTCCGACCAGTCGAGTGTCTTCAGTAAACCCTTACAGACGTACTGCCCGGCGAAAATGTTTTCGGTGACCGACAGTTCATCGAACAGCACGGTCTCCTGATGAATCGCGGTGATCCCCACTTTGTGGGCAGAATCCGGCGTGGGCAGCTGAATGGGGATCGCTTTATAGAGAATGTCGCCCTCGTCGGGCTGATAAATACCGGTCATCACTTTGACCAGCGTGGACTTTCCGGCACCGTTTTCGCCAATTAGCGCGGTGACTTTTCCGGGCCACAGGCTCAGTTGCACATTCTCCAGGGCGCGCATGCCGGGGAAGAATTTGCTGATGCCCGTGAGCTGGAGCAATGGGGTGGATTCGTTCATGATGGTTCTCCGCAAGATTACCCTCACCCTAACCCTCTCCCTAAAAGGGAGAGGGGATTGTCCGGTGTGCGCTTTTCCCCCTTTCCCTACAAGGGAGAGGGGACTGTCCGGTGCGCTTTTCCCCCTTTCCCAAAAAGGGAGAGGGGATTGTCCGGTGTGCGTTTTTCCCCCTTTCCCAACAAGGGAGAGTGGACTGTCCGGTACGCTTTTCCCCCTTTCCCAACAAGGGAGAGGGGACTGTCCGGTGCGTTTTTCCCCCTTTCCCTACAAGGGGGAGGGGACTGTCCGGAACGCTTTTCCCCCTTTCCCAACAAGGGGGAGGGGACTGTCCGGAACGCTTTTCCCCCTTTCCCAACAAGGGAGAGGGGACTGTCCGGTGCGTTTTTCCCCCTTTCCCAACAAGGGAGAGGGGATTGTCCGGTGTGCGTTTTTCCCCCTTTCCCAACAAGGGAGAGGGGATTGTCCGGTGTGCGTTCTTCCCCCTTTCCCTAAAAGGGAGAGGGGATTGTCCGGTGCGTTTTTCCCCCTTTCCCTAAAAGGGAGAGGGGATTGTCCGATGCGTTTTTCCCCCTTTCCCAACAAGGGAGAGGGGATTGTCCGGTGCGTTTTTCCCCCTCTCCCTTTTAGGGAGAGGGCCGGGGTGAGGGTATTAGGATCAGAAAATTTTGGAGAACTTATCAATGTTGCTGGCATCGTAAACGAACGGCTTCGCCATCGCGCCGTTGCCGTCGGCATCCAGCGTCACTTTGCCGAGTTTACCCATGCTCGCTTCGGTTTTAGTGGCGCTGCCTTTGACCAGATCGTCCGCTAAGTACGTTGCCGCATAACCCAGATCGATAGGGTTCCAGATAGCAAAGCTTTTGCTGGCGCCGGATTTGATTGCCCCTGCCATTTCAGACGGCAGGCCCAGACCGGTGACGTACACTTTACCGATTTTGCCCTGATCTTTTACGGCCTGCGCCGCGGCCACGATGCCGACCGATGACGGCGACACAATCACTTTCAGGTCAGGATAGGTTTTCAGCAAACCGACCGCTTCGCGGTAGCTTTTATCGGATAGGTCATCGCCGTAGGCGACCGTCACCAGATTGATCGACGGATACTGCGGCAGCACTTTTTTCATCTCCGCAATCCAGATGTTCTGGTTGGTGGAGGTCGGCGTGGCGCTCAGAATGGCGACATCGCCTTTGTCTACTTTCAGTGCCTTCAGCGCATCGGCGGCCAGCTTGACGTTGGTTTCACCGATCAGCGCGTTATTGGAAGGATTCAGGTGGATCTGGCGGCCTGCCTGCGCCACGCCGGAATCCCATGAAACCACTTTGATACCACGCTGCATCGCCTTTTTCAGTACCGGCACCAGTGCATCCGGATCGTTGGCGGAAATGGCGATCGCATCGACGCCCTGCGCGATCAACCCGTTCAGCACTTCGATCTGTGCTTCGGCGGTGGTGGTGGTGGGGCCGGTATAAATGACTTTGACGTCACCTAACTCTTTTGCCGCTTCCTGCGCGCCAACGTTGGCTGCTTCAAAAAATCCATTTCCCAGCGATTTTGCCACCAGGGCGATTTTAACTTCAGCTAAAGCAGAACCGGAAAACGCCAGTGCGGCAACGGTGAGGATCAAGCTTAGTTTTATTTTCATTGCTTTTACTCCACTTCGAGTTAGTTGTAGGGATTGCAGGTGTGTGTTCGCCCCGTCTCAAAGAGCGGGGCGCGATGTTGTTATACCCGGCATACTTCAAGCGGCCTCTTCATTGGCTACGTTTGTTCACCCCAATCACATAGTTATCTATGCTTCTGGGGCTTCACAACCTTGCCGCTTCGATGCAACTCGAATTATTTAGGGTCAATATCTTTCGTTATGCGTAGAGCGCTAATGCTGATGCCATCGGGGTTACGTCAAAACGTTTGCCGAGTGCAATCAGTTCTTCTCTGGTGATGGTCTGTTTCATGCCGCCCATCGAATAGACCTTCACCAGAACTTCTGCCGATTTCTCGGCGGTATCAATTAAGCCAAACGCTTCATCGAGCGTCGGGCCGCTGCCGAACACGCCGTGGAACGGCCACAGCACCAGTGAGTGCTGCTGCATTTCGGTGGCGGTTGCCTGGCCGATTTCATCGGTGCCCGGCACCATCCACGGCAGAATGCCGACGCCGTCCGGGAATACCACCAGACACTCGGTGCTGCCTTCCCACAGTTTGCGGGTGAAAAGGTCTGAGTCATTTTCCAGCACGTAGGTCAGGGCAATCAGGTTGGTGGCATGGCAGTGCATGATCACGCGGTCTTTACCGTTGGTCGCCTTGATGCGTTCGCAATGGGAAAGGAAGTGCGCTGGCAGCTCAGAGGTTGGCACCGCTTCGTGGGTCAGCCCCCAAAGAATGTGGTAACCCGCACCGTCGCTGTCCACTTTCACCACGCCTAAATTGGCGGTCGGATCGAGCTGCACGTTGCGAAAGAATTTGCCGGAACCGGTGACGATAAACGGCGTATTGGCCAAAGCAGGCATCGGCTGGCTCAGAGCGATATAGCGTGGCTTCGCATGGAAATCCGCTTCGAACGGTGCGATATCGGCGTCGTCGAGGCGCAGGGTCAGGTTGCCACCGTTGCGTTCGTCCCAGCCTTTCAGCCAGGCGTCGGTGGTCGCTTTGATCATGCCCTGGACGAACCAGGAGTCGGTAATGGTCTGCATTTTTCTCTTTTCCTTCATGTTGCCGGGTGGCGCTGTGCTGACCCGACCTTTCTTTCACGCAGATGCCCGGCAAGCAAAAAGCATCGCCGGGCATCTCTGTTATTTACGCTTCGCTAAAACGTTTTTCTCGTAAGCGCGAACGTTGACGAGCCACTGGCTGCCTGCTGGCGCATCGTGACGCTGACAGTACATTTCCCATACTGCCTGCCACGGCAGACATTTCTGCTCTTCGAGCAGCGCCAGACGCGCGGTGTAATCGCCGTCGAGTTCCAGCTGGCGCAGCTCCGCCGTCGGCTCCAGCAGTGCGCGCAGCAGGGCTTTTTTCATGTTGCGTGTGCCAATCACCCACGCGGCGATGCGGTTAATCGAGGCATCGAAGAAGTCGAGGCCAATGTGTACACGGTCGAACAGGTCGTGACGGATGATTTCGCTGGCGATAGCCTGAGTTTCATCGTCCAGCAGCACCACGTGGTCGCTGTCCCAGCGTACCGGGCGGCTTACGTGTAACAGCAGGCGCGGCACAAACAGCATCGCGGCTGAGATTTTGTCGGAAATCACTTCGGTCGGATGGAAATGGCCCGCGTCCAGGCACAGCGCGGTCTGGCGGCTGGTGGCGTAACCCATGTAAAACTCATTAGAGCCGACGGTGTAGCTTTCAGCCCCAATGCCGAACAGTTTGCTTTCTACAGCATCGATGTGATGCGCCGGGCTCAGTTTTTCGCTGATAATTTCATCCAGCGCGTTCATCAGACGCTGGCGCGGAGCGAAGCGGTCGACGGTCAGGTCTTTCATGCCGTCCGGGATCCAGATGTTCATCACCGACGGGGTGCCCAACTGCTCGCCAAAATACGCGGATACGCGGCGGCTGGCTTTGCAGTGATCAATCCAGAATTGGCGGATTTCATCGTTGGCGTGGGCCAGGGTAAAGCCGTCGGCACTCATCGGGTGTGAGAAGCAGGACGGGTTGAAATCCAGACCCAGCTTGTTTGTTTTCGCCCACTGTACCCAGTTTTTGAAATGCTCGGGTTTGATTTCGTTACGGCCAACCGGCTGGTCTGATTCCAGATAAATGGCGTGCAGGTTCAGGCGTTTTGGGCCAGGGATCAGGCTCAGGGCTTGCTCCAGATCGGCTCGCAGTTCAGTCGCATTGCGCGCTTTGCCCGGATAGTTACCGGTTGCCTGGATGCCGCCGGTCAGTGCGCCGCCTGGATTTTCAAACCCGGCCACGTCATCGCCTTGCCAGCAGTGCATTGAGACTGGCAGACGGTCGAGCTGACGCAGCGCCTCCTCGACGTCGACACCCACTGAGGCATAACGCTGTTTAGCCAGTTCCCAGGCTTGTTCAAGTTGAGTGGTCATGCGCAAAGCTCCTTCGTTTGTTGTGGCTGAAACTGCGCGACGTAGCGTGCAATTTCACTGTTCGGATCCGGATTAAAGGTGGTGAGGGCGTGGTTGCCGCGCACCACCTGACGAAAATCATCGACGTCCTTGAGTTCATCAAGCGTCATCAACTGCACGCCAATATTGCCAAGCGTGGAGGCTTCAATCGGCCCGGCGATAACCGTAATGGCGCAGGCATCGGCGCAGAGCTGATTGAGCAGTTCGTTCTGGCAGCCGCCGCCTACGATGTGCAGCTGTGAAAAGCGGTGACCGTGAAGGTCAGCGAGCTGGTGCAGCACGCGGGCGTACAGCAGCGCCAGACTGTCGAAAATGCAGCGCGCCAGTTCGGCTACGCTTTCCGGCACCGGCTGCTGACTTTCGCGGCAGGCAGCCTGAATTTCGGCGCTCATGTTGTCGGGATTAATGAAGCGGTCATCGTTCGGATTGATAACGAACAGGCAGGCAGGCAGCGTCTGTGTTTGGGCGATAAGCCTTGCGATATCACTGACGTTTTGCTCTTTCAGAACACGTTGCAGCAGCCATAGGCCCATGATGTTTTTCAGCACCCGATAGCGGCCTTCCGCCCCGCCTTCATTGGTGATGTTGTTCGCCAGCGCGCTATCGCTAGTACACGGCGTTTTGCTTTCATAGCCCATCAGTGACCAGGTGCCGGAAGAGAGATAGGCCGCGTGTTTGCCTGCCAACGGTGAGGCAATCACTGCACTGGCGGTGTCGTGGCTGGCGACGGCAACTACCGGGATCTGATTGCCCTGCGGGCAAATCCAGTGCCCGACCACATTGCCTGGGTGCGTTGGCGTGCCAAACCAGCTACGTGGGGCGTGCGCCCAGTTGAGCAGGTCTTCATCCCAGTTATCGGTGTTGATGTTCACCATCTGGGTGGTGGTGGCGTTGGTGTATTCCCAGTTCATTTTGCCGGTCAGGCGGTAGCCGAAATAGTCGGGGATCAGCAGCGCATGGGCGACGCTGGCTGCCGCTTCCGGTTGTTGTTCCGCGAAGGCGCGGAACTGGTAAAGGGTATTAAACGGCAGGAACTGAATGCCGCTGCGGCGGTAAATATCGGCGCGTCCGAACTCTTTCTCAGCGAGTTGCATCACGCCCTGCGTGCGGCTGTCGCGGTAGGAAATCGGCAGCCCGACACGGTTGCCGTCTTTATCCAGCAGCACATAGTCCACGCCCCAGGTATCAATGCCGATGCTGTCGATAAGAATGCCGTCGTCGCAAACTTTCTTCAGCCCGCAGCGGATTTCAGCTTCCAGGCTGTCGATATCCCAACAGTCGGTGCCGTCCACTTTCTGGAGCGTATTCATAAAGCGGTGGATTTCACGCAGTGTCAGAGTCCTTTCTTTGCGGTCGTAACAGGCAAGCATTACGCGTCCGCTTGAGGCTCCTAAATCCACCGCCACACAATGGCGAAAACTCATGGCAGGGTCCTTCTAATAGTCATTGCTGACAGTCTGGGTCACCGCCGAATTTGCTACCTTCTCGCCACTGACAGCTCTAAATGGTGGCTGGCAAGAAAGCAAAGATGAACGTGAGGGGCTTCACAGTTTCCAGTAATGATGCCGTTTCATACGGGTGTGACGCTGGACGCATTTCCTGATTTTTCCTGTCGTTTCTTGAAAAACGAACAGGGTTTGCGCGCTTTGCTGTCAAAAATTCAAGGTGAGAATGGCGGGGGCTGCTTATTATCCTGATAACTTTTCTCATTTAGTGGGGCCGTCATGACCGTATTGCACAGCGTGGATTTTTTTCCGTCAGGACATGCACCTGTTGCCATTGAGCCACGGCTTCCACAGGCTGAATTCCCGGAACATCACCATGATTTTCATGAGATTGTGATCGTCGAACACGGCACGGGTATTCACGTATTTAACGGCCAGCCGTATACCATCACTGGCGGTACGGTCTGTTTCGTGCGCGATCACGACCGGCATCTGTATGAGCACACCGACAATCTGTGTCTGACCAATGTGCTATACCGGTCTCCGGACGCGTTCCGGTTTCTGTCCGGCCTGCAACAGCTGCTGCCGCAGGAGCAGGATGGCGTATACCCGTCGCACTGGCGGGTGAATCAGGCGGTGTTGCAACAAGTCCGGCAGGTTGTACAGCAGATGGCAGCGCTCGATAGTGGGGATGACATGCACGCCATCGCCAACCGCGAAATTCTGTTTATGCAGCTGTTGGTGCATTTGCGTAAAGGCAGCCTGGCGGCAGAGGCGACCAATAACGATGCTCGCCTGAGTTTGCTGATGGCGTGGCTGGAAGACCATTTCGCCGATGATGTGTGCTGGGAAGAGGTTGCTGACCGATTTTCGCTGTCGCTGCGTACCCTGCATCGCCAACTCAAACAACATACCGGTATGACGCCGCAGCGCTACCTCAATCGCATTCGTCTGACCAAAGCGCGTCACCTTCTCCGCCACAGTGACGAAAGCGTCACAGATATTGCATTTCGCTGTGGTTTTGGCGACAGTAACCACTTTTCGACGCTTTTTCGCCGCGAGTTTCAATGGTCTCCGCGTGACATTCGTCAGGGGCGCGACACCGTACTTCAGTAACGCGAGACCAGTCACCGTTTTTTGCTGTAAAAACAGCTAATAATATCCGGTTATCCGCTGTTTGAGGTTTCGCTGTGCCTGCTCCACTCATTCTTCGAAAAGCCGAATTTTTTACGTCGCCGCAGCAAGCGGTGGCGGTGGCCGATCGCTACCCGCAAAACGTGTTTGCTGAGCACACGCATGAGTTCTGTGAGCTGGTGCTGGTGTGGCGCGGCAACGGGCTGCACATCCTCAACGATCGCCCGTACCGCATAACGCGGGGCGATTTGTTTTACATTCGCGCGGAAGACAAGCACTCCTACGCCTCGGTGAATGACCTGGTGCTGCAGAATATTATCTATTGTCCGGAACGGTTGAAGCTCAATCTGGACTGGGCGGCGCACATTCCCGGCCTGCATGGCACTGTCTGGACGCCGCACTGGCGGATTGGCAGCAGCGGCATGGCTCAGGTACGGCAGGTGATCACCGCCCTGGAACAAGAGAGCCATAAAACCTGCAGCCACGCGAACGACATGGCTGAGCTGCTGTTTGCACAGCTGGTGGTGGCGCTGCGCCGTCATCGATACGCCACGGATAATCTGGCCGCGACGGAGAGCGAAGCGCTGCTCGATAAACTGCTCACCGCGCTGGCGGGTAGCCTGAACCGGACTTTCGCGCTGGATCAATTCTGCGAACAGCAAACTTGCAGTGAACGCACGCTACGTCAGCAGTTCCGCAGCCAGACGGGGATGACCATCAACCACTATTTACGCCAGTTGCGGATTTGCCACGCGCAATATCTGCTGCAGCATTCAGAATTGATGATCGGGGAAATTGCGATGCACTGCGGTTTTGAGGACAGTAACTACTTTTCGGTGGTGTTTAACCGGGAAGTGGGGATGACGCCAGGACAGTGGCGTCATCGTAATAAGACAGCAGCGTAATCAGTTCGCCATGCCTAAGCCCACGATATTCGCGGCGATGATAATCACCACGCAGCCCAGACTCAGCACACCGACCGGACGACGACCGGCATTGTTCCATTCTTTCATAATCAGCCCAACCAAACCGCCGCACAGCACGTAGAAACTCATGTGCAGCATCCAACTCATGTAATCGTACTGTGCTGGAATGCTGGCGTGGCCCCAGGCGTAGAAAAAGAACTGCAAATACCACATCAGGCCCGCGAGGGCGGAAAATAGGATATTGCCGATGATCATCGGTTTTGCCAGCGCAAAGTCTGCTTTTACCGACAGGTTTGGCTTGGTTGCCAGGCGGAAGAAGCAGAAGCCGAGGTTAATTACCGCGCCACCGCCCATGATGATGACATAGCTTGGCAGCGCCACGTACAGGGGATCGACGCCGAGGGCGGCCGCCGCTTCATGCATCGGTTTGGCCGCGTTCATGGCGAAGGACATTCCCGCCGAGAAAATGCCGCACATTACCGCCAGAATCAGACCTTTTTTCAGGTTGAACTCTTCGGCTTTGATGCCCATTTTGCGTTCTTTCAGCTGACCGGCGCGCGTGACGATACCCACGCCAATCACGGCCACCAGCACGCCCAGCAGCGTCATTCGCCCGCCTTCGGTGCCGACCAGCACGTGGAACTGGCCGTCGAGGATGGGCGTCATCAGGGTGCCGACGATAAGCGTGATGCCGATAGCGATACCAATCCCCATCGACATGCCGAGATAGCGCATGGTCAGGCCGTAGTTGATATTCCCGATGCCCCACATCGCGCCGAACAGGAACACCGGCAGCAGCGTAGAGGCATTAAAGGAACGGTAGTACGCCCAGAAATCAGGCAACAACATGGCGCTTATTGCCCAGGGCAGAATCAACCATGAGACAAAACCACCAATCGCCCACATGGTTTCCCAGGACCAATTTTTAACTTTCTTGAACGGGGCATAGAAACAGGCTGCACTGGCCGCACCTATCAAATGCCAAAGAATACCCATCGTAATCGCGTGACTCATTTTTTTACCCTCAATGTTTTACATCGATGAATCTTTCATCTGACGTAACGAGTGTAAAAATTAGTCAATTAATTAACCTTCAGACCGCTGCCGTCCAAGCCCCATACCTGGCAAAAAGCGCGTGTTCCTCTTGAGCAGGCTCACAAAATCAGCCACATACCTAAAAGTTATAACCTTATTAAAACTACGGCATTGATAAACATTTTCAATATCATTTAATTAACTATAATGGACCAACTGCTTACGCGGCGTAACACCTCTGCCGCCCGATGATAATTGGAGATGAATATGAGTTATACCCTGCCATCCCTGCCGTACGCGTACGATGCCCTTGAGCCGCACTTCGACAAGCAGACGATGGAAATCCATCACTCTAAACACCACCAGGCCTATGTGAACAACGCGAATGCTGCGCTGGAAAGCCTGCCTGAGTTTGCAAACCTGCCTGTTGAAGAACTGATCACCAAACTGGATCAGCTGCCAGCAGACAAGAAAACCGTTCTGCGTAACAACGCTGGCGGTCACGCAAACCACAGCCTGTTCTGGAAAGGCCTGAAAACCGGTACCACTCTGCAGGGCGACCTGAAAGCGGCTATCGAAAGCACCTTCGGCTCTGTTGATAAATTCAAAGAAGAGTTCGAGAAAGCGGCTGCTACCCGTTTCGGCTCTGGCTGGGCGTGGCTGGTACTGAAAGACGGCAAACTGGCCGTTGTTTCTACCGCTAACCAGGATTCCCCACTGATGGGTGAAGCTGTTTCTGGCACCTCCGGTTTCCCAATCCTGGGCCTGGACGTGTGGGAACACGCTTACTACCTGAAATTCCAGAACCGTCGCCCGGACTACATCAAAGCGTTCTGGGACGTGGTGAACTGGGACGAAGCTGCTGCACGTTTCGCGGCTAAAAAATAAGGCGACCCCGCGCCTCTGTTGCCTTCTGGTAGCACAAAAACCCTGCTGATTAGCAGGGTTTTTTTATGCCTGCAGCCGTGAGATGTGATTAATGTCAAAAATAAAAACATTGATCCTATAAATGTAAAACTGCGTTTTAATTTGTTCGTGAGATCACTGTTCTCTCTTCCCGTAGGGACTATTGTTTTGCCTGCTGCGGCGCTCTCGAGTGCACGAAAACGCTAAAAACATAGCCAATACAACAGGTTTTTACGGGTGGTGACATGCAAATCAAACGTACCATTGAAAAAATCCCCGGTGGCATGATGCTGGTTCCGCTGTTTATCGGCGCGCTGTGTCATACCTTTTCCCCTGATGCGGGTAAGTATTTCGGCTCGTTCACCAACGGGATGATCACCGGTACGGTGCCGATTCTGGCGGTGTGGTTTTTCTGTATGGGCGCTTCCATCAAGCTGAGTGCGACAGGTACGGTTCTGCGTAAATCCGGCACGCTGGTCGTCACCAAAATTGCTGTGGCGTGGGTGGTTGCCGCCATTGCATCACGTATTATCCCTGAGCATGGCGTTGAGGCTGGGTTCTTCGCCGGGCTATCCACGCTGGCGCTTGTCGCGTGTATGGACATGACCAACGGCGGGCTGTACGCCTCTATCATGCAGCAGTACGGCACCAAAGAAGAAGCTGGCGCGTTCGTGCTGATGTCGCTGGAATCCGGCCCGCTGATGACCATGATTATTCTCGGCACGGCGGGTATTGCCTCGTTCGAGCCGCACGTGTTTGTCGGTGCGGTGCTGCCATTCCTGGTCGGTTTCCTGCTGGGTAATCTTGATCCTGAATTGCGGGAGTTCTTCGGCAAAGCGGTGCAAACGTTGATCCCGTTCTTCGCCTTCGCACTGGGTAATACCATCGATTTAGGCGTGATTGCCCAAACCGGCGTGCTGGGTGTTGTACTGGGTCTGGCAGTGATTGTCGTGACGGGAATCCCGCTGATCATTGCCGATAGGCTGATTGGCGGCGGTGACGGTACCGCCGGGATTGCGGCGTCCAGTTCTGCGGGAGCTGCGGTTGCCACGCCGGTGTTAATTGCGGAAATGGTGCCCGCGTTTAAACCGATGGCCCCGGCAGCGACGTCGCTGGTGGCGACCTCGGTGATTGTTACCTCGATTCTGGTGCCGATTATTACGTCTGTCTGGTCACGCAGAGTGAAAGCCAGGTCGGTGGCAATCGATGTGCGTAATACGGTGAAATAGTGGCGATGATTCTGCCCGGTTACGCCGGGCCTACCATAACAAGCCCGGCGTAACCGGGCTTTTTTTGTTTTTAGCGAATGCTGAACTGACGGTCGACAGTTGCCAGCTGTTCAGCGTTGAGCGCCCCGCCCGCGTTGCGAGAAACGGGTGTACAGTAACCGAACTTGCGTGAGACGACGGTTTTAATCGTGGTCACGAAATCATCGCCGATGGCGTAAATTGACATGAAGCGGCCGATCTCCCGTTGTGCGTGCGTCAATGCGGTTAAATCACCTTTCTGCCACGCTTCCCGTGCCTGAACAAATAACTCAGGCATGACGTTGTTCAGCCCAGAAATCACCCCAGCGCCGCCCGCCATTAGGTTCGGGATGAAGTATTCGTCGTAGCCTGACAGCACGGCAAAATCGGCTCGTACGGCTTTGGTGGCATGGATCATGTTGCGGGTGTGCGACTGGCAATCGACCGTATCTTTAATGCCCTCGAAGTGCGGAAATTCAGCAGCAAGATTAGCGGCAATTTCGGGAGTGATATCGCAGCCGGTTCGCGCCGGGAAATTGTAGGCGAACCATTTACCGTCGAGGCGTTGGCCAATTTCACGGAAATAGCTCAGCACCTGATTTGCCGTCTGGCCGTAGTAGTACGGCGGCAGCACCATCACCGCATCGTAGCCCGAAGAGTAAGCAGTTTTCGCCATCTGGAAAACGTCGCTAAGGCAGGTGGATGAGACGTTGGCGACCATCGTCAGAGATGACATCGCCCGCGCTTTGCGGATAAGCGTCAGGCGTTCTTCCAGCGAAAACGACGCGAATTCACCAATGCTGCCCATGAGCAGAATGACGTCGATGCGTGCGTCGGTGAGGCGGGTGAAATGTTGTTTCAGCCCGTCGTAATCAATTTGTCCTTCACTGTCCATCGGGGTAATCGAGGGGCACCAGACGCCGGTAAAACGAAGATGCTGGGTCATATCGTTGACTCCTTATAGTGAAATGGTGTTTCAATTTAACTAATGGATAACATGAATCGTCCAGCAACGGCTTTACGCATGTCGCATTTTGCGCAGTTTACGTGCAAAAATAGCGGTAACGAGGGTCGGGAACAGGAGAGGGAAGATGCAATATCCGGTAAATGTATTTACGGGCAGCGTACGGGAGTACGAGGGCAGTCGCCCAAGCGCGATTGCAAAGTTGCAGGTGGATGGCGAGCTTGAGCTGACCGAGTGCGGCCTGGTGGGTGATGAGCAGGCGGAAAAGAAAATTCACGGTGGTCCCGATCGTGCGCTCTGTCATTATCCGCGCGAACATTATGCCGACTGGGCGCGAGAGTTTCCCGAGCAGGCGGAATTATTTTGCGCTCCGGCATTTGGCGAGAATTTATCTACGCTTGGGCTGACGGAAAAAAACGTGTTTATCGGCGATATTTTCCGTTGGGGAGACGCGCTGATTCAGGTCACGCAGCCGCGTTCGCCGTGCTTTAAGCTCAATTATCATTTCGGCATTAGCGATATGTCTTCCCTGATGCAAAGCAGCGGCAAAATGGGCTGGCTGTATCGGGTGATTATGGCGGGAAAGGTGTCGAGCGAGCAGCCGCTGGAGGTGGTTTCGCGCCTGAGCGATGTGTCAGTGCATGACGCGGCGGCGATTGCGTGGCATACGCCCTATGACGATGAGGAGTATCGTCGTTTGCTGTCGGCGGCGGGGTTATCGGTGAGCTGGACGAGGACGATGCAGAAGCGGCGCTTGAGCGGGCATATCGAGGATAATTCACGGCGGTTATGGGGGAAGTAGATTCCCCTCATCCAGACCCTCTCCTTTGTAGGGAGAGGGCTGAAATATCAACCCCGTTTATACAATGGCAACCACAAGGTCAAACGTAAACCACCCAGCGGGCTGTCGTCGGCTTTGACCCAGCCGCGGTGCTGCTGAATTGCGGTTTCGACAATCGCCAGGCCAAGACCGGTTCCGCCGGATTCACGGTCACGGGCTTCGTCGGTGCGATAGAACGGACGGAAAATCTGCTCTCTGTCTTCCGGACTCACGCCCGGGCCGTCATCGTCGACGTTAATCGTGATGCCGTCTTTATCCACCGAGAAACTCACCGATATTTTGGTGTGCGAATAGCGCAGCGCGTTACGCACGATATTCTCAAATGCACTTTCAAGCGCATTCGGGTTACCGTACAGCGGCCACGGGCCTGGCGGGTATTCCACGGTGAACGATTTGCCCATCTGTTCCGCTTCAAATGCCGCATTATCAAGCACTTCACTCCACAGCTGATTGGCCTTCAGGTTTTCGCTGAGCAGGGCGTTTTTCGACTGATTACGCGACATAACCAGCAGGTCGTTGATCATGCTGTCCAGGCGGTGCGCTTCCATTTCGATGCGCTCCAGCTCTTTGCTTTCCCCTGTGCGGCGACGCAGCAGTGCGGTGCCTAACTGCAGACGCGTTAACGGCGTACGCAGCTCATGGGAAATATCAGAAAGTAGGCGCTGGTTGGCGGTCATCATCCTTTCGAGCGCCGTCACCATCTGGTTAAAACTGGAACCGGCGGCGAGGAATTCCTGCGGTCCGGATTCAAGCTCCGGATGCTGGCGCAGGTTGCCCTGAGCCACTTCGTCGGCGGCATTTTTCAGCTTACGTGCGGGTTTGGCGAGACTCCACGCCAGCCACAGCAGTAGCGGCGAACTCACCAGCATGGTGACAATCAGCAACAGCAGCGGACGGTCGAACAACAGGTTGATGAAATCAGATTGCGAGGTGCTGGCCGGGCGAATCAGGTAGAGCTGGTAGTTATCTTCCCCGTCACGAATGGAGAAGGGCCCTACCATTTCCAGTCGGCCATAGCGTTTTTTCTGCGGATGATCAGAGTTATCGGACTGGCCGATAAAGTTACGAATGATCTGCATTTCGTTGCGTTCTGCGCCGATCACCCGGCCTTCGCTGGTCACTAGCAGAAGGCGTTGTCCCGGAGGTGCCCATTTGTCGATGGCGCGAAACAGCCGACGCCACCACATCAAATCATTGGGCGGATCGTTCGCAAGTTCCGCTTCGACGTGCTGTTCAATCATCAGCCCCTGGCGTTGTTCGCTGTCCAGCAGTTCTGTCATCTGGCGCGAATCAAGCTTGGGCAACATCAGTACCAGCATCAACACCAGTGCCAGAGTTAACCAAAAAATGGCAAAGATGCGTGCGGTCAAACTTCCTATCATGAAGCGGAAACCATCAGATAGCCGCGGCCACGTAAGGTTTTAAACCATGGGTGACCATCTTTCCGCTCTGGCAATTTACGGCGCAGGTTGGAAATATGCATATCGATAGCACGGTCAAACGGAGTTAAGCGTTTGCCCAGCACTTCCTGGCTCAGATGTTCACGGGAAACCACTTGGCCGAGATGCTGCGCCAGTAGGTAAAGCAGCGTGAACTCGGTGCCGGTCAGTTCCAGCGTCGTACCATCGAAGCTCGCTTCCTGACGGCCAGGATTGAGGCTCAGGGAATCCACTTCTAAGTTCGGTGAACTGGTGTCACTGGTTTGCTGCTGTTCGCTCCAGTGGGAACGGCGCAGAATTGCGCGAATACGAGCGACCAGCTCGCGGTCGTTAAACGGCTTTGGCAGATAGTCGTCTGCGCCCAGCTCAAGGCCGAGTACACGATCGAGTTCGCTGCCGCGTGCGGTCAGCATAATGACCGGTGTCTGGTGTGTCTGTCGCAGCTCTTTAAGGGTATCAATACCGTTTTTCTTCGGCATCATTACGTCGAGCAAAAGCAGGTCGATGCTGTCATCTAAAAGCGCCAGTGCCTGTTCCCCATCGTGGGCAACCAGCACATCGAAGCCTTCCATGTCGAGCAGCTCCTTTAACAGGGAGGTGAGCTCCCGGTCATCATCAACTAACAGGATTTTATTCATTAATTTAATACCTCCGAGGCAGAAATTACGTCATCAAGGCTCGCTAATCCATGACTTTACGTTGTTTTACACCCCCTGACGCATGTTTGCAGCCTGAATCGTAGACTGTCTCTCGTTGAATCGCGAAACAAAAGTACTTGGGAGCAATTGATGCGCAATGTTATCGCTGCCGTCATGGCCTCAACGCTGGCGCTAAGTGCGAATAGCCAGGCTGCTGAAGTCGTCACCAGCGTTAACTGGACCCCTAATGACGGGGCGACGCAGAGCAGTCATCAGGGCCATATGTTTGACGGCATTAGTTTAACCGAATATCAGCGTCAACAGATGCGTGATCTGATGCAACAGGCTCGGCGACAGCAGCCCCCTGTTAATGTTAGCGAAATGGAGACAATGCATAAGCTTGTCACCGCAGATAAATTTGATGAAATCGCTGTGCAGGCACAGGCTGAGAAAATGGCGCAGGAGCAAGTTGTCCGCCAGGTTGAAATGGCCCGGGTTCGCAACCAGATGTTTCGTCTGTTAACGCCAGAACAGCAAGCGATTTTAAATGAACGACACCAGCAACGAATGGATCAGTTGCGGGAGGTTGCACAGATGCAGCAAGGCTCAATGTCGACGCTGTTTAGTAGCAGTAGCAATACCCGTAGTAACCAGTAATAAACCCTGTTTTCCTTGCCATAGACACCATCCCTGTCTTCCCCCTCATGATGAGGGGGTTTTTTTTATCAATAACTTACCTCTCAATCTAAGTGAAAACAGCCACTTAGAAAAAGCTGCAAAGGTCTTGAAGGGTCTCATGGTTTCCCAAGTGTGGACACGATGTGGACACTCGGGGTCGCTCAACCTCTTACAACGAAACACCACCGGCCAGCGGATTTAATGCAACAGCATTTTGTAGATAATCTGGCGACAGATGCGCATAAACCATCGTTTGCTGTATGTTCGCGTGACCCAGTATTTGCTGAAGCGCAATTATGTTCCCTCCGTTCATCATAAAATGACTTGCGAAGGTGTGGCGCAGGATGTGCGTTGCCTGATTTGGCGGGATGTCTGGCTTAACCATCCGCAGCACCTTGCAGAATTTCTCATAGTCCACTTTGAACAACTTCGCGCTTGCCTCCTTCTTAATCATTTTTTCCAATTCTGGCGATATCGGTACCGTACGCTTTTTGCCGTTTTTCGTTTTCAGGAACGTAATGCGGCAATTGACCACCTGAGAAGGTTTTAACGTGACCAGTTCTGACCAGCGTCCACCTGTACTTATGCCAAGTAATGCTATCAGGCGAGCGTCGCCGCTTAATGCATCTAGCAATTTGCCTATTTCAAACCTTTCCAGGAACGTCATTTCTGGGTTGGTTTCCGCCAGTGGTGGTAAACCGTGGACCGGATGCTCTCCTCTCATTTCCTCCAACTGGATCAGCTTCGTGAACATGCCTGAAAAACGGTACATATCACGATTAATTGTTGATGCGCTGATGCCATCACTCAGCCGGGCGGAACGATAATCCATCAAAATTCGTTTACTCAGCCTATTGATGGTCATATCGCCTAGGGTGTTAATCGTCTTCAGCAGGTGATTAAATTCCTTCTTACCGTGTTCATGGTTCTGCCCGTGATACTGCCACCACACTTGCAGCAATTCAGTCAGCAAACGGCGATCAGCCCGTTGCCCTGCCCATTCTTTTTGGCTTGCATTTGCCAGCGTGTAACGCTCAAACGCGACAGCCTCAGCCTTTCTATCAAACTTCCGGCGAATGCGACGTCCTTCGCGCCCGCGCGGTCTAATGTCCACTTCATAGCGACCATCATCGAGCTTCTTAATTGACATAAGAAAGCCCTCCGGCACTGTTTATCTCGTCTTGGTAACAAATGGTGAAAATGTAATGTTTATATAGTGTTAGCCAGTCTGTTTTTCGGATTGGCCTGATTTTGTTGGATCTTGCCCAATGTGTGCGAAAGCCGGTGAGATTTGACCAGCTTGCGGGGCGGTATTACCTGTCATTAGCCAAAGCGTATATTTTTCAAACTGCTTCGAGTTAGTTACTTGCATTACAACTTGTATGCCAGGTTCTTGATGACCACCTTCGTAGTTTTTTAATGTTCCTAATGCAATCCCGCTGATTTCGCAGAATTTAGCTTGAGTTAATCCCTCAGCTTTCCTTATGGCACGTAGCTTCTGTGCAAGATTCATTTGACACGGTCCTGACTCAATGACTATATTCACACCAAAAGGTCATTCATTCAGAACCTTTTGGGGCATGAAACCAGCCGCCGTGAGCGTTCTCAAGCGGTTTCTAAAGGGCTGGATCTTGAAAGGTTAGCACGAAGTCGGCACCAGACAACGGCGGCAGCGCAAAAATGAGGGTTTAACGATGGAAGCAAAAGAATACTTAATCCAGTATCCGCTAGATGCGGTTCATCCTGATAAATTCGCGGAATTGCTAGGAAAACCACGCACCGCAGTGGTTGAAATGCTTAAAGCTAACAAGCTGCCAATTATTGAGCTTCGCGATCCAGCAAAGCCAAATGCTCGCGCTGGTGACAAGTTGGTATATGTGCCGGAATTTAATCGAGGGGTTCGCGAGGCCTATTATAATCGCCCGCCTGAACAACGTGACGCTTGGCTTTTGTGGATGGGCCTCTAACTATGAAAGAGCCTCGTTGCATTGCTCAGCTTCTGCGTAACCAGCAGAGCCTAACCCCGATTAATTTCACCATCACCCACGGTCGAGGTCGTAAAGGAATCATTATCCGCACTCGTAAGCCGAGTGTGATCAGCACGGCTATCGTACTCATGAAAACCCGGAGGTTCTGGAAATGGCTGTGATGACGCTCGCTGTGGTTGCTCAGCAGCCGGAAGGTTTGCGCGGTTTGGTCGGTCGATATCTTGCAGCTCCGCGCTGGCAGGAAAGCTGCGATTTTTTCAACAAGATGATGGAGCGTGAGCGCCTGACCGTTTGTTTTCATGCGCAGTTAAAACAGCGCCACGCAACTATGCGATTTGAAGAGATGGGGGACGTGGACCGAGAACGCTTGGCTTGTGCGATTGATGAGCTGCGTGCAGCATTTTCAAAACGTCGTCAGGTGGGGGCGAGTGAAATTGCCTATATCAGTTATTTAACTGTAAGCCAGCGTCGCAGTTTATTTATGCATGCCGGTTTAACCGAGAAAGAATTTAATCAGCCTTACTGGCGTATTGATGAGGATTCATGTTATTGGCGCGAGAAGTTATTCCGCGCATTGCGTGAATTATTCAGCTTGTTTGAACATGCTCCAACAATTTTGACATCGGTTAAGCCCGAGCAATATCTGCATTAATTAATTACCCGTATTTTTAACGCACTTGATTGTGCGGGGCTTCCTTTTATCTGGAGAAAGTCGTTATGACTAAAACAGGAAAGCAGTGCGCTAAGTTCTCTTTGTTGTTACAGCAGGCCAGAGCTGAGGCGCAGGCGGATGCTGCGACGAAATTCTCATCTCATCTTGACGGGCTGATTCGCCACATCGCCGAGCGTGAGCTGAACAAGGTTGAGATTGTCGAGTTACTCAGTCAGGAATCAACTCAGTTTCATAATGCGGGGCTGTTGCGTGGGGAGTGCTGCTAATGGCTACGCACAAGTCCGTATTACTGAATAACTGGCTAAAGGTCACTGTAATGGATAACGGTGATTTAGCACTGAAGGATATTAAACGCGATAAAGGCACCGGCGAAAAAATCGAGGCTGTTATTGCTATCTACGCGAACCAATTACATCTCTTGTCGGACATGGTCAATTTGCTTCTTAAACGCGCCATCTATTTAAAGCAGATAACCAGTTTTGATGAGTTTGCCACATTAACCGAAGAGTTGAGCGCCGCCTGTCGGACTGAGCTCAACAAGCTGAATGCATAAAGGAGTCAGGACAATGCCAGATTATATGGATCACGTTCAGGAGCTACAGGCCGAATCACTGGCCCGTCATGTCGATGCCGCACGTCTGAAATCGGGTGGCGCTGCTGTTTTGGTTTGTGTTGATTGTGACCGGTCAATTCCGGCTGAACGTCGCGCCGCCCACCCGACAGCTCTGCGCTGCGTTCATTGTCAATCGCTACTGGAAGCCAACGCCAGACACTACCGGGGGCAGGCATGAGCATTCGCATCGAGATTGGCGACCGCTATGTCGTCACTAGTGACCCGTTTCAGTTTATTTTGCAGGAGAAGAAAATAGCCAAAACCGGGAAAAATGCCGGTAATGAATGGCTGGATGTCGTCGGCTATTACACTAAGTTGGATCAGCTCGTTAAGACTCTGATGTTGCATGATGCATTAACGGGCGAAGCCCGCGCTTTCGCTGAACTGGCGGCGCAGATTGAGCGAGTCGGTCAGGCGTGTGCGGAGGCGTTTGGCGTTAATGACCGCTGAAAGAATGGGGCGCATTGCCCCTACACCTCCACCGCCATTTTCCAAAAGCACCGACAAATCATTTGTCGGTGCTTACCCGTTCAACGCGCCCCGCGAGGCCATCGGGCGCGAGAGACCTCTTACACGTGACGAACTGCGTCAGGTGCAAGGTGTTTTATCAAAGATTGACTACCTGCCATATTTCCTGAGCTCGCTCTTTACCTCGCGCTATGACTACATACGCCGGAACAAAAGCCCGGTGCATGGGCTGTATTTCCTCAAGTCGACATTCCTGCGCCGGTTATGGCCGCGCATCGAGCGCGTCAACCAGCGTAACGAAATGAATGCTGATGCTTCGCTGCTGTTCCTGACCGAGCGCGAGAACTACGCCCGACTGCCGGGAATGAATGACAAAGAGCTGAAGAAATTCGCGGCCCGCATCGCCGCGCAGCTTTTCATCATGTATGAGGAATTAAGCGATGCCTGGGCGGAAGCGCACGACGGCAAAGAATCGCTATTTACTGATGAGGCGCAGGCTCACCTTTATGGTCATGTGGCTGGCGCGGCGCGTGCATTCAATATCACACCACTTTTCTGGAAGAAATACCGCAAAGGTCAGATGACAATCCGCCAGGCATTTTCCGCCGTGGCGCGTCTCATCAATGACGAGTGGTGGGTTAACCAATTCAAGGCGCAGCGTATGCGCTGGCATGAATCGTTGCTAATTGCCGCCGGTGAAGTGAATAAAGACCGCTCACCGTATGCCAGCAAAAGCGCCATTCGTGATGTGCATTCTCGCCGTCTGGCTAACCTCGAATATCTGAAATCCTGCGAACTCGAAAATAAAGTCACCGGTGAGCGAATCGATCTCATCAGTAAGGTGATGGGGAGTATTTCTAACCCTGAGATCCGCCGTATGGAGCTCATGAATACTATCGCCGGTATCGAGCGTTATGCCGCCAGTGAGGGTGATGTCGGGATGTTTATCACGCTGACCGCGCCGTCGAAATATCACCCGACTCGTCAGGTCGGCAAAGGGCAAAGTAAAACCGTTCAGCTTAATCATGGCTGGAATGATGAGGCGTACACCCCGAAAGATACGCAGCGCTATCTGTGCCATATCTGGAGCCTGATGCGCACGGCGTTTAAGGATAACGATTTACAGGTTTACGGAATGCGCGTGGTTGAGCCGCATCATGACGGCACGCCACACTGGCACATGATGCTGTTTTGCAAACCCGGCCAGCGCAAAGAAATTACCGACATCATGCGGCGCTATGCCCTGAAAGAAGATGGTGATGAGCGGGGCGCTGCGAAACAGCGCTTTCAGGCAAAGCATCTCAATCAGGGGGGCGCGGCAGGTTATATCGCAAAATACATCGCGAAAAATATCGACGGTTACGCCCTCGATGGCCAGCTCGATCATGACACCGGCAAACCACTACAGGATACCGCTGCCGCTGTAACGGCGTGGGCGTCGACGTGGCGCATACCTCAATTTAAACCGATTGGCTTGCCGACAATGGGCGCTTATCGCGAGCTGCGCAAACTGCCTCGTGGCATCAGTATCGCTTCTGAATTTGACGAGCGCGTCGAAGCGGCTCGTGCTGCGGCCGATGAGGGGGAGTTTGATTTATATATTGCCGCGCAGGGTGGGGCGAATGTGCCACGCGACAGCCAGACCGTCAGGGTAGCCCGTAACGTAACTGATGAGGTCAACGACTACGAAGAAGACATCGAGCGCATCGTCGGGATTTATGCCCCGCATATCGGCGCTAATCACATTCACGTTACCCGGTCAGCAGACTGGCGCATTGTTCCAAAGCTTTTGGCCGTTGAGCCTTTGACTTTAAAAAGCGGTATCACCGCGCCTCGGAGTCCTGTCAATAACTGTGGAAAGCTGAAAGTCGGGGATGATCCAGTTATGACCCCTACACCGTCTGAGCATGCCGCAGCGGTGTTAAATCTGGTTGATAGTGGAGTTATTGGATGGGATGACCCGGAAGTCGTGACGGTGCTCAGGGGCGCACTAAGGCATGATGCGCCGAAACCAATGCGGCAGCAAAGAAGCGGTGAACCGCTTAAACAGAATCAGATTGCACCATCGGGTCGGATGACCAAAGCTGAACGGGAGCAAATGCCTAGAATCCGTTTCGAACTCGCGCAACATGGCATTGTTCCACTATGTTGGGAGATTGAGGTTCTGGCCAGAGGTGCCATGAGTATCTACGGTAAAAACAGTTACAAGTATCAGCTTACATATGATTGGCCGGGTTTCTGAGGGTGTATGTTGATTGAAAGACAATATGTGCTATACTGTATAAATGATCAGTATTTTGGTTGTTAATTGCTCGTTGTATACATGCTTAATGCGCAGTTTTTGATAATGCTGATTGATTGTAGGGTTTATCGAACATATACTCCGCACGCGATTGCATTGACAGGTCAAGCATCGCTCTATAAGTTGATATGAATAGATATAATTTGAGAGTTCGCAGCATCATACTGGTAAAGATGTTTCTGTGAAACATAAGGAGGTTGAGTATGTACAGCCCGTTGAATATCGCGAATAAGTTTATAAAGCTTGCTTGCGAGGCCGGTACGCCAATCACCCAAATGCAGGCACAAAAACTGGTATACATCGCTCATGGCATAAGCTTAGGCTATAAGGGGCAACCGCTTCTATCTACGCCTGTTTGCGCATGGCGCTATGGACCAGTGGTTCCTGTGTTGTACAACTCCTTGAAAGGTTTTGGCCGTTCGCCAATTCAGCAGCCTATACTTTTGCCATCGGTTTTGACTGAAGAGTTAGACCCTTGGGCTGAGCAGCTTGTAGGGAATGTTTTCAACATTTACGGGAAGTACTCAGCGGAGCAGCTTTCTGAATTTACTCACCGTGAAGGTACTCCTTGGAAGCAAACTATGGCAGCCAGTTCCGATATCATACCTGATGGCCTAATTCAGAATTACTATCAAAAGCTTCTGGCAGGTGATAGTAATTGCATTGGGTTGTAACTACGATTTATCATAACCCCATCTGTTGATGGGGTTTTTTTATGTCCGAAGATAACAACAATTCCGCGTCACTAAACTTTGATTTGCTCCAGCGACTGCAAACAGCCGAAGGCAATTTACGCACGGCGTCCGCTGCGTTAGAGTCTGGTGCAGAGGAAACCCCTCTTGGTGATGACGAGCCTGAAACTATTCAGGATGTCGTCGATGATATTGAAACTGAAGAAGAAGATAGTAAGGCAATGCAACGCCTTGATCTTTCTAGTCTTAATTTTCAGATTGCTGAGTTAAGCCATTGTGTTAATGCGCTTAAAACTAATCTTGAGGATGTGCAGGCAGAAACAGCAAGAAAAAATGCAGAAACAGATGGTGTACTCACCGACAATGAGTTGCGTAAGTCAATGGCAGACAAAACATACTCATTTATGAAAGTCTGGTGTACCTTTGTAGGATGTATGATATTTCTCTATGTTCTTAAGAAAAATTTCGAACCACCAGAAACAGTCATTATCGCATTAATGGGAACAACGACAGTAAGTATTGTTGGTCTGGTGGGGTTTGTTGTTAGCGGGCTTTTTAAAAGTGGAGTCAAGCCTGGCAGTGATAAAAAAGAGTAATGACTTCCATGAATTTACTAGAAATAAAAGCCAGTACTTTATAAGTACTGGCTTTTACATTATTTATCGGAATTTACGTGTGTAGGTGTTAATTATATCCGATGCACGTAATTTACAAGATATTAAACGTTCCCTTATAAATATTTCATCGTGCAATTTGTCACTTGTACAAATGGCAGTGATAAAGCTAACAATAGATGCTTTAAAATTATCAAGGTCTCTGATGGTCATTATTCTAGAGCCTTCATTTAGTGTTGCTGCATATTCAGGGAAGTTAGAGTGATGAATCATCACAGGGTCGAAAGTGGCTGTTTGATCATACATGCTTCGGAACCATGCTCCAGAACCATTTAATTGGTTACAATCATGTTTGCTTATTCTTTCGGCGGTTGCCCCATTTTTGCATTCAATTACGAGGTAATGATTTTCTCCCATTGCCCATAAGTTATCAGGTCCTTTCCCTGTATCATTTTCTGGCCGTTGACTGCGGAATCCGATCAAATATGCCACTTTATCAATAGCATCTTCGAAGGGGTTCGATGTGCCCTCAGAGAAAATAAGACTCTCTAATATTGAATTAGTATAAACCACGACCTGATTCGCTGTTTTAAAACTACTTCTGAGATAGGAGCTACATTCTTTAGCTTGTTCTAACGCCGCACCATTGAGCCTGTTATAAGTTACGCCGATTAGTGGTTTTAATACCCTGTAGTTATCACTCGATGCAGACTGTAGTAATACTTGAGCCTCTGCTTTGTCATAGAGGTTTACATATTCTGCTGCATGTTCCTTTAAATAACCTCTGTATATTTTATCTGCTGTGTTACTGTCGCTTATTAATGTTGATGCTGCCTGCTGCATTATATTTCGCGATGCTAAATCATACGCCAATCTTTTGTTTATTATATGCTGATCAATCTGGGTTTTTTCCATTGTTAAGCCAGCCAACACCCCTTTGCTCATGGAAGCCCACTCTGGTTTTCGTAATAAGCAATAATCTAGAGCGCCTTTAATTGAATCAATTGTAGTATCGGGTAATATGGGCACTAATTTCTGAGAAAGTTGAATTTGTGCTTTTGTTGCAGGAGAGAATTTATCTAAAGAGGAACCAAGGAAAACGGCACCATTTAATGCCTTACCAAGTAAGATTACACCGCAGAAGTCGTCACTTGACCGTACTCCACGACCCATTCCTTGTTCGATTTTTTGGATTATCTCATCTTTGGTTTTTTCACTTCCTAACAATAAACTTTGCGTGACTTTATCTACCAATCTACGAACGTCAGGAAGTCCATCGATTACCAATAGACGGCATGCGGTATTAGGTAAATCGATGCCGTCATATCTATTAACGAGGACTACTAAACCAACATGCTGTGCTCTCAGCTCCTGTACGCCTCGATATATCGTAGCCTTATCTAATACCCTATCTGCAACATCTTGCCAAAATCCAGCCCTGTATTCGGAGGGCACAATTACAACAACATTATGCTTGGTAGATATCTCCTTACACATAGCTTTAATGTCTACATCGGAAAGACTGGGATTGATAACTTGAGGCATAAGAATCATTCTATCGCCAATATCGCCAATGGTTTTGGGTGTGATTGGGTTCGATAATGATTCATCTGTGATTCCGAAGTGGCTCGCGAGAATAGACTCATCGACCAGGGTAGCGGTCATGAATATTTTTCTTCTTGCATTTGATAGGCTTGGTATCATTTGGATGGGTATGCAGTGAGGCGATATTTCAATCTTAGAAGCGCTTACAACACATTTCGATAATGTTAGGTTCTCTTTGATTAATGGCCATTTGAAGCTTAAATCGTCATGTTCTTTATTTTCCAGCAATATTCTGGTTATTTCATTTATACTTTCTTGCCATTTCCAAAATGGAACTCTGACATAGGCATTTCTATCTCCTGATTTTATCTCTAGAGTCTTTGCACTGGCCTGTGTCATTAAAGAATTTTCGAATATCCTGAAAAGACTATCGTATGCAGAATTATTTTTCTGTATGTTAATGGAAAATTGATCTTCGATTGATGAAAGACATGCGTGAGCATCATCAATTATTATGGCGCCTATTGGGATTTTTGGTCCTTCATCTCCAACACCAAATACTGAACGTCCATTAACCAGTTTGAATATATTTGTGACTAGAATTTCTTTGCCTGCAATGAATTTAGGAGATCTTTCATCCTGAGTTACTGGTATTCCAAGTTGATTAGCTTCTAATACAACTTGTTCAACCAAGTAGTTGTCAGGAACTGCATATACAGCCGGGCCTTCTCCTTCATTTATGCAGCTTTTAAGTATTATTAACCCAACTGATGTTTTACCGCTTCCGGTGTTCATTTTGATTATATTGGTTTGGTTTTTCCTTGCGTCATACCATTTTTCCCAAACCTCAGATTGCACATCTCGGGGGTATTGAAACTTTGTATCTTTGCTCGGAAGAGCTGTGAATATATCTCTAGGTGGAATTGCTGTGTCACTATTTACACCAGGGGTAAGCTTGGTTAAGTCAAGGGAAAAACCAGACATTTTTAATCTCCTTATTATGCATTAGCTTAGTAGTACGCATTGAATGATCATTATCACAACTTGCATGAGGTTGCATTAAATCGCATTCATAAATGTTACTTGGGTACGGAGTTTGATGATTGATGGGCCGTGGCTTTCCTCGATTGCAATGATGCATTAAAACAGACCTCTGAAGCGGGCAGGCGTGGCGGGGAAAGCATTGCGCGCCCGGCGTGGTACTGATAATTATTTTCTCGCGTCTGAGCGCGTCGCTGTGAGTTCGTAACCTGTGCGGATGAGCCGTAAGGCGTCGCGGTGTATTGTCGACGTGTGGCGCTGCTGTGGGCGTCTGATGCGGGGCAGTAAAAAGCCGCCTTTCGGCGGCTGCGATCGTTACTCGTCCTCGGGTTCAAGCGAGTATTTTTTAAAGCGAATAACCTCTTCGCCCGCCCATTCGTTCAGCTCCATAAAGCGCGACTGTAACGGGCTGAGCTCGTTACGCACAAAGACCTTCGCGACCTTCTCAACGTCGCCGAGTGAGCCGACATTCTCCGGCTTGCCTCCCATGAGCTGGAACGGGATGCGATGTGCATCGAGCATATCGGCGGCGCTGACTTTCTTGATGTTAAAGAAATCATCTTTCGTCGCGACTTCGCTCAGCGGCACGATTTTAATCCCGTCGGCTTTGCCGTTCGGCGCGTAGAAAAACAGATTTTTAAAATTCCCGAGCCCCTTCGAATCGCGCATCGCCTTGCGCAGTGCTTCAACATCGGTGCTGCTTTGCGCGGCGTCGGTCACGTACATGATGTACCCGGCATGCGCCCCGTTCTGGTAATACTTGCGGCGAAATAGCGTCGCGGATTCATTCAGCCAGGCGGAATTGAGTGCGCTCAGATATTCCGGCAGGCCGTAGAGCTCCTGATTGATGTCTGGCTCCAGCAGGTGAAACACCGAACCGGGGGCGAACTGATGCGCCTGCGTGAAAGACTGAATGTACCAGTAAGCATCATCCTCGACGCCTCGCCGGGTGTATTTGGCCGGTGAGGTTTCAAATTTGACAGCCTTGCCGCTCAGGCTCCGGCGCATTTCGAGAAAGGCGTTACCGAAGACCAGAAAATCGAGCACGAAGCGGCTAAAGTCCTGCCGGGATAATTTCGGGTGCGGAATGTAGGTCGACACCAGAATATTACGCTTCACGTAAATCGGTGAGCTGTGGTGCACGGCGGCTCGCATACTTTTCGCCAGCCCCGAGAAACTGACCGGCGGCTCGTACCACTGGCCGTTATCGACGCATTCCACGTAATCGAGAATATCGCGCCGGTCGAGCACCGCCGTCGGCTCACCGAAGGTGAACGCCTCCATGCTCTGAGCGGGCGCGGCGGTATGCTGGCGTGGCTTCGCGGTGTACGAGTTTTTCTTGTTGCTGTGACGTTTGCTCATCAGTTCCATTCCATGATCGAGGATGAAGGCTGGCCGCTGGCGGCGGTCAGTGGCTCGTTAATTAAGACGTGCATGGTCGCCCAGGCCAGATCGGCATGACTGGCTTCCTCAGTGCGGCTGGCCTCATAGGTGGCGCTGCGCCCGCTGCTGGTCATGGTTTTGCGGATGGACATAAACGACTGCGTGAGATCGGTTGCGCCGACGTCATACTCGAGACAACCGCGCGTGATGGTGTCTTTGGCTTTCAGTACCATCGCGGTTTTCATTTCCGGGGTGTAGCGGATTTCACGCGCGGCCGGGTAGAACGAGCGCACGAGCTGGAAAACGCCCTGACCGAGCCCGGTCGCATCGATGCCGATGTACTCGACGTTATATTTCAGTGTCAGCTCGCGGATGGATTCGGCCTGTTGCGCGAAGTCCATGCCTTTCCACTGGTGACGCTCAAGGATGCGGAATTTGCCCCCGGCGACCACTGGTGGCGCGATAACCACACATCCGGCACTGTCGCCGCGTAATGACGGGTCATAGCCGACCCAGACCGGACGGTGACCGAATGGCCGGTCAGCGAACGGGGAGACGTCTTCCCATTTCTCCAGACTGTCGACCATGCAGCGCTGTAATTCCTCGAACGGGAATACCGACGCTTTATCGTCGACGAACTCGCACATAAACAGGTTGCGGAAGTCATCGACGCTGTTTTCCCGGCGCAGGGTGTCGATATTAAACAGGGTGCAGCCTTTGGCGAGCGCGTCCTCAAGCGTGACGATCTGTCGCCACTGGCCGTCCGGGCAGGCGACGCCCTTCGCCAGTGCCGCGTGCGTGATATCGATGTCGACGCGCTCGCTGGCATTTGACCGGCCGCGGTTGAATTGCTCCCCTGACCAGAACGGATAAGCCCCGTGTGCTAGTGAGGAAGGCGTCGAAAAATAGGTGGTACGCAGGTGCTCCTGCGAAGACATCCCCGATGAGACTTTTTTCAGTTGCTGGAAGTTGGGGATCCAGAAAATTTCATCGACGTACAAATCACCGTTATGGCTTTGCGCGGTGTTGGAGTTGGTGCCGAGAAAAATCAGCTTCGCGCCGTTGTTGCCGATGACAATCGGGTCGCCGGTGAGCTCGACCTCCGCCAGCTTCGCAAACTGGATGATGTACTCGCGAAACACGTAAGCCTGCGTTTTACTGGCCGACAGGAAAATCTGGTTATTGCCGGTCTTCAGCGCCCGCATCAGTGCTTCACGTGCAAAATAAAACGTCGCGCCAATCTGGCGGGATTTAAGGATGTGACGGATACGGTGCGCCAGCCCGGCGCGGTACCAGTCGAGCTGATACTCGAATGACTGGTCGAGGAAAATCTCCCCGAGCTTTTCGATAGCCTCATCGCTGAAAAAGTTCTTTTTCGGCTTCTTCTTCTCGCCCTTGTTGCGGTTGGCGACGTTGGGGTTTAAATCCGCCTCGTTGCCGGTCTGGCCGTAGCGGTTAACGCGTGCCAGGCGCTCCATTTGTCGCGCCAGAAAATCAGCGACCTTGAAATCGTGTGCCGTCAGGTCGGGCTTTGCATACAGCTGAATCAGCCGTGCTTCGAGCGTGGTTTCGACGCGCGTCAGCGGCGCGGTCGCTTCCCACTGGTCGCGCTGTTTCCAGCTCTGCACCGTGGGGCGTTTAGTCTGCAACATCTCCGAGATTTGCGGCACGGAAAAGCCCTGCCAGAACAGCAGCGCCGCCTGTCGTCGCGGGTCACTCAGGAGTGTTGTCTCAGTGGTGATGGTCATGTTTGCCTCGCCGTGGTTGATACAGGGCAAGGCTAAAGAAACAGGGGCGGTGAATCGCTAACGCCCTGTTGTGTCAGGGGTACGCCATCCGCAATCGATAGCCGCTGCGGGGGTGAGTCGGGAAACTAAGCCTGACCCGAAAACCCAACCTCAGGACACCTGACTCATGGCAAAAAAAGCCTCCAAAATCTCGAAATGGTTTCGCATCGGCGTCGAGGGTGACACCTGCGACGGTCGCGTCATCAGCGCTTCCGACATTCAGGAAATGGCCGACACCTTTGACCCGCGCGTCTACGGTTGCCGCATTAATCTCGAACATATCCGCAGTATCAACCCCGACGGCCAGTACGGCCGCTATGGCGACGTTGCCGAGGTGAAGGCCGACGTTATCGATGATGACTCAGTGCTGAAAGGCAAGCTGGCGCTGTTTGGCAGAATCACCCCGCTCGATAACCTCATCGACATGGTGGCGAAAGGCCAGAAGGTTTACACCTCGATGGAGATTCGCCCGAACTTCGCCAACTCCGGCAAGTGCTACCTCACCGGGCTGGCCGTCACCGATGACCCGGCGAGCCTCGGCACCGAGTACCTCGAATTTTGCAGCCGCGCCACGGCGAACCCGCTGAACGGCAAGAAAGAGCAGCCGGGCGACCTGTTTTCGGTGGCGACCCTCGCCGAGCTGGAGTTTGAAGACCAGCCTGAGACCCTGCTCAATAAGCTGACCGACACCGTGAAAACCATTTTCAGCCGCAAGCAACAGAGCGATGACGCCCGTTTCGCCGATGTGCATGAGGCGGTGACGTCCATCGCCGAACGTGTGCAGACCGGTGATGAGGCGCTGGAGATCCGTTTTGCCGCACTGGAAACCGAACTCGTGACCCTGAAGCAGGACGTCGCCGCGCAGGGAGATGAAGCGGCGCAGCAGTTCAGCACCATTAAAACCACCCTCGACAAAACCGAAAGCATTAAACAGCCGCGTCGCCTGCTGAGCACCGGCGGTGATGCGGCGGATGTGACGCTGACCGACTGCTGATTGACCCATTTCAAACAGGATAAAAATCAATGCGTAAAGAGACCCGTTTTAAATTCAACAAATACCTGACCCGCCTCGCCGAGCTGAACGGTGTGGAGGTGCCGGACCTCGATAAAAAATTCAACGTCGAGCCGTCCGTCACGCAGAAACTCTTCGACAAAATCCAGCTGTCGTCCTCGTTCCTGCAACTCATCAACATGGTGACCGTGGGTGAGCTGACCGAGGAAAAAGTCGGCATCGATGTCACCGGCACCATCGCCAGCACCACCGACACTGACGGCGGTACCGAGCGCAAAACGGCGGACTTCTCGAAGCTGGATGCGTTCCGCTACTTCTGCAAACCGGTAAACTTCGATTACAACCTGAAGTACAACAAGCTCGACCTGTGGGCGCGATTTGAAGATTTTCAGATCCGTATTCGTAACGCCATCATCAAGCGTCAGGCGCTGGATTACATCACTATCGGGTTTAACGGCACGAGCCGCGCCCCCACCTCCGACCGGACGAAAAACCCGTTGCTTCAGGACGTGGCGGTCGGCTGGCTGCAAAAGTATCGCAACGATGCGCCAGAGCGCGTGATGGCGCACGTCGTCGATGATGACGGCACCGTCATTTCCGACACGATTAAAGTCGGCAAAGGCGGGCATTACGCCAACCTCGATGCGCTGGTGATGGATGCGCACGAATCCCTGATTGAAGAAATTCACCGCGAAAACCCGGAGATGGTGGTCATCTGCGGCCGTCGTATCCTGACCGACAAATATTTCCCGATGATTAACAAATTCCAGGCCAACAGCGAACAGCTCGCCGCAGAGCTGATTGTCAGCCAGAAAACCATCGGTCAGCTTCAGGCGGTGCGTGCGCCGTTCTTCCCGGCGAACAGCGTCTTCATCACCACGCTGGATAACATTTCCATCTACCTGTACGAAGACGGCCACCGCCGCCATATCGTCGAAAACCCGAAACTCGACCAGGTGGAAAACTACGAGCAGGTAAAAGTCGATTTCGTTATCGAGGATTACGCGGCCGGTTGCCTGATTGAAAACATCGAAATCCTCGAGCAGGACGAAGAGGCCACCCCGGAAGCGGCGAGCGCGAAAGTGTTTGCGGCCGAAATGGTGAAAGCTATGCAGGCGCTGACCGCCGGGGTCGTCACTCAACATGCAGACGCCCCAAAGGCTGACGCGCATACCGACGGCGGGGAGGCGTAACCGATGGCGAGCCCCGCACGGCGTCACGCGATGCGGGTCTCGGCCGAACAGGCATCGCAGCGGGAACAGCGCCCGCTGCGCCATGCCACGGCTTATGAGCAAATGCTCGTGAAGCTGGCCGCAGACCGCAGGACGCTTTCACAAATCCATTCCCGGGAACGCAAGGCAGAGAAAAAGCGCGAGCTGCTGCCGTTTTACCTGCCGTGGGTGACCGGCGTGCTCGAGACCGGCACCGGGGCGCAGGATGACATCCTGATGACCGTGCTGCTGTGGCGTCTCGATGCCGGGGATATTCCCGGCGCGATTGAGATTGCCCGCTACGCGCTGCGTTTTGGCCTGTCGATGCCCGACGGTCACGCGCGCACCGCGCCGTACATGCTGGCCGAAGAGGTGGCGCTGGCCGCACTTCGCGCCCGCGCGGCCAGTCAGCCGGTGGATGTGCAGCCGCTCCTGACCGTTATCGAGATGACCCGCACCGCTGACATGCCTGACGAGGTTCGCGCCCGCCTGCATAAGGTCGCCGGTCTTATCCTGCGCGATGCCGGTCTGCTGACTGAGGCGATGACGCACCTGCAACGCGCCATTCAGCTGGATGACAGTTGCGGGGTGAAAAAAGACATCGAGCGCCTCGGTCGGGAGCTGAAGCCGAAGCCTGTCGCCCCGGCGAAGAAAACCCCGCCGAAGCCTGCGAAAAAGGCCACCAAAAAAACAACCGATTCACCGGCGAAACGGGGGCGAGGTCGCCCGAGGAAAGTCGCCGGTTAACAGAATGCGCCCCGCGCCGGGCGGCACGCTGGCTGAGGCAGGTGTTTCACCTGAGCGGAGGCCCGCGTCCACCGCCCACCTATTTCAGAGGTAGTCATGACGACGCTTGTAGTCAGTAACCCGGCACGACCGCGAGAGCCACTGGTCATTCCGCCGGTGCCGGACGATGAACCGGTAATAAAAAATACCGGTTTTTTCCCGGACGTTGACCCGAAGCGTGTGCGGGAAGAAATGCGCCTCGAGCAGACGGTTTCTCCTGTGCGCCTGCGCCGGGCAATTAAGGCCGGGATGGCCGAAACCAACGCCGAGCTGCGCGACTGGCGCGACCTTCAGCTCGGGGCCGGTCATGCCACGCTCGCGGAGGTGCCGACCGATGAGCTCGACGGTGAGAGCGTGCGTGTTTTCCACTATTTCAACGCCGTGTGTGCCATGACCACCGCCACGCTCTATGAGCGTTATCGCGGGGTGGATGCGAGCGCCAAAGGCGACAAAAAGGCCGACAGCATCGACAGCACCATCGATGAGCTGTGGCGGGATATGCGCTGGTCCGTGGCCCGTATCCAGGACAAAGCCCGCTGTATCGTGGGGCAAATCTGATGAACGTCATCGCACAGCAGGGCGACACCCTCGACGCCTTGTGTCATCGCCATTACGGCCGCACTGAGGGGGTTGTCGAGGCGGTGCTCGCATCTAATCCGGGTCTGGCTGAGCGGGGGGCCATTCTGCCGCACGGCACGTTCGTCAGCCTGCCGGTCGTCGACACCGCCGCCGTCACGGAGACCCTTAACCTGTGGGATTAACGATGGAAAAAATCACAACGTTTCTGACGTACTGGTTTTCCGTGGCGCTGGCCTATTTCGGCACGCAGACCCCGGAAAAACTCGCGCTGTATGTCGGCGGTGGGTGTGCCATTTTCACCGCGCTGGTGAATTTCTGGTACCGCCGCCAGACCTACCGCTATCTCGTTGCGGCCGGAATCGATAAGGGGGGGATCCGTGGCCTCAGTCGTTAAACGTTGCAGTGTGGCCGTCGTGCTGGCGCTGGCGGCACTGGTGCCTGATTTTCGTCTGCTGAAAACCTCGCCGGACGGTCTCGCCCTGATTGCAGACCTTGAGGGGTGCCGTCTGCGCCCCTACCAGTGCAGCGCGGGCGTGTGGACATCAGGTATCGGCCACACTGCCGGGGTGGTACCCAAACGCAATATCACCGAACACGACGCGGCGGCGAATCTGGTCGCCGACGTGCTCAATACTGAGCGACGGCTGGCGGTGTGCGTGCCGGGGAAGATGCCGCAGCCGGTCTATGACTCGCTCGTCAGTTTCGCTTTTAACGTCGGGGCCGGCGCGGCCTGTCACTCGACGCTGGTCTCGTTTATTAAGCGTCAGCAGTGGTCGCAGGCCTGCGACCAGCTCGCCCGCTGGGTGTACGTGAACGGCGTCAGGAATACCGGACTTGAAAACCGTCGCGCCCGGGAGTGGTCGCGCTGTATGCAGGGGGCAAAATGAAAACACTGATGATTTTACTGGTGATGGCTGGGCTGGCGCTGGTCTGGCTGAAGCATGAAAACAGCAAGCTCAGCCGCGCGTTTACCCGTGCGAATGACGTCGCCAGTGACCAGAAACACACTATCACCATGCTGAAAGACCAGCTACTCACCGCGCAGCGCCTGAGTGCGGACAATGACCGGGCGCAGGTGCAACTGCGCCAGAAACTCGCCGCGGCCGGGTCGCGGGCCGCGCGTCGGGAGCGAACCATTATGAGGCTACTCAATGAAAACGAGGATTTACGCCGCTGGTACAGCGCTGAGCTGCCTGCTGCTGTGCGCAGCCTGCACCGACGCGCCCCCTGCATCACAGCCGGTCGTTGTGCTGAACGCCTGCCCGAGGGTCAGCCTGTGTCCGATGCCGGGCAGTGACCCGTTAACCAATGGTGACCTGAGCGCCGACATTCGCCAGCTCGAGACCGCGCTCGAAAGCTGTGCGCTTCAGGTCGAAACGATTAAAGCCTGTCAGGATAAAACCGATGTTCAAACCGAAGAGTCTGCGCAACGCCTTAACTGATGCCGTGCCGGTGCTGAGAGCGAACCCCGACATGATGCGCATTTTTATCGATAACGGGAAGCTGGCCTCCACGCTTGCGACATCGCTGTCGTTTGAAAATCAGTACACGCTCAACGTGGTAGTGACCGATTTTCCGGGCGATATTGATTTGATCCTCGTGCCGATTCAGGCGTGGCTCAGGGTCCAGCAGGCCGACATCATGACTACGGATGAAGGGCGTAAACGTGGCTTCATCTACGAGGCAGATATTAACAACGACGACAGCATCGACCTCAGCATCAGTCTGTTACTGACCGAGCGCACCATCGTCAAAGAAGTCGGGGCCGAGCTGCACATCGAGCACGCGCCCGAACCGCAGCCGCCAGAGCCGGTGACCCGACCGATGAAGCTGTATGTTCACGGCGAGCTTGTGAGCGAATGGGATGAATGAGTTCAAACCCTTTGATGACCGGCTGGCCGGGCTGATTGCGGCACTCTCACCGGCGGGGCGTCGCCGGATGGCCGCAGATATCGCGAAGACGCTGCGCACCCGACAGCAGCGCCGTATCAAAACGCAGAAAGCCCCGGACGGCACCCCATATGCCGCCAGAAAGCGCCAGCCGGTCAGGGGCAAAAAAGGCAGGGTTAAGCGTGAGATGTTCGTGAAGCTGCGCACTAACCGCTTTATGAAAGCTAGCGGACGCGATGATGCTGCTGTCGTGGAGTTTACCGGGAAGGTTCAGCGTATGGCGAAGGTGCACCAGTACGGACTGAAAGACAAGCCAGGAAGAAACAGCAAGCCGGTACAGTACCAGATGCGCCAGCTGATTGGATTCACCCAAACTGACCTTGATGCCATTGAAAATATTATCAGTAAGACTTTAGATTAGATCATAGATCTTCCCTCTGTAATTGAGGTATTTTATTTGGCAAAACAGAGAGGTGACTATGGATGAGAAAAAGTATCAGGTCTTTGTAAGCTCGACTTATGAAGATTTGTTCCTGGCACGCAAGAAAATTATTGAAACCGTATTGAGCTTGTACCACTTCCCAGTGGGCATGGAAATGTTTAGTGCCGATGATTCTGACCAGTGGGACATTATTAAAGGAATGATTGATGGTACTGATTATTACGTTGTAATCATTGGCCATAAATATGGTTCAATTGCTCCCTCTGGTGTGAGCTACACTGAAATGGAGTATGATTATGCGAAGTCACTTGGTGTACCTGTTCTCGCATTTATTCGTAACCGAAATGTTGGGACCACACCTAGCGAAAGGGAAAGCGATTCATTAAAGAATGAGCGTCTTGAAAAATTTGTAGAAAAAGCCAAGTCAAACAAAATGTGCGACTTTTGGGACTCGATAGATGATTTGGCTACTAAGGTTGCAATCGCGCTCCCCAAAATAATGATGCGAAAACCTCAGACAGGATGGGTTAGAGGAAACCAATCTATTAGCAAGGAAATTTCAGAGGAACTAGCTGAGCTTTCCTTAGAAAATAGAAATTTAAGAGAACGCGTGCGCGATTTCGAAAGTCAGACTCAGGGTGATAAACCTATACTAAATGTTTCAGTAATTGAATCGAACATTCAAATGAAATTTACTCCTTTTGAATGCCAGCAGGAATACATTGAAAAAATCACACTGGAAGATATCCCATCCGATTTGAGTATCTATGTGACTCAGGAAATGATTGATGGCTATAATAAAAACATACCATCAGATAATGAAGTTGATAAATATAATCATAAGTTATTTCGATACTCTAACTACACACATAATTCATTAGAGCTAAATCCAGTAATAGTAAACTCGGGAAGGCGACTTGCAACAGATATATATGTGGAGATTGAATTTCCTGAATTCATCACCGTGCTGGATAGCTCAAATGAATCGGAGTACATCATAGAGCCTGAGTTAAAACTTCCTGTGTCTCCATTAATAAAAGCACGAGAAAAGAAAGACCTCCCTACAATTTTTGCACCTATTGGGAACTTAATCGATGGTTTAAGAGATTATCAGCATGTTTTCAATGATGATCTCCTTCTTGGTAGGCTGAATAGAATATCTAGTGTATCGACTGGATTTTCACCCAATAGAAATTCGTGGGTAAATTGTGAAGAGCATTCAATTACATTGCGTGCAAAAAAACTACTTCAAAGTCTAAAAATAGATTTTGACTCGGTAGTGATAGTCCCAACAGGCACTGGTTCAGGATTGATTAAAGTCAAAATCATTTGCGAGGAGTTTGTAGAGCCTATTTATTACACGCGAGAGATTACTGTCAGTTAGATTATCATTATGTATAGCTGAATAATCCATTCAGAATTGCCGTCTTCTTCCTTAGGCGGCATTCTTAATTGTGTAAATACTTATGCTAAGAACTAGTGTTATCTGATGTTTTTTAAATCGCATACTGATTTATTAAGTTTGACAAAGTTATTAAACCCAATTATTAACCATGCGCCAAAGCCAAACAATGCAACGACAGCAATAATCAACCATTTTTTTGCGTGTCTTTCGGAAGAAATTGCAGTCTGTAATTCTGACTGCATGTCAGGATCGTCAGTCGTTATATAAACACAAGCATTTTTGAGGTCTGGAGTGGTTTCTGCTTTTTTTACGAGATTCAAGCAGTCGAGTTTGTTGTAGGACTGATTGTTAGTTTTGTTATAAACTCGATGCTTTGATATATATAACTCTTCTTTGCTATCGGTGTTGTAGGTAACATAGCCTGGCTTCATATATGGTGCATTGTATATGATTTCAAAGGCTATACTCATTAACAATAGGCCAAAAAAGATAGCGTTCACCAACTGGAGTCGAATAGTGCGCTTAACACCGATGGGGCCAAAAAAACTTGTAAAACGCAATGTTGAACGATCTATCCTGCCATCATTTAGCGCATCGGATATTAGTTTGGCATCTTCAGGGGAAACAGTTCTGACGCCTCGCTTTAGTCTGAATAATTGCTGGTTGTAAATTTTTTCATCATATTCCATGTAGTGACTATCACTGTATTTTACTCGAAATAACTTGAGTAAAAGCCCGATGAAAAAACTAATACTTGGTTGTTTAATGAAAATGATAACAAGACATAGGATTAAGAAGTAAACTTTATACTCGCCAAGCATCCCAGAAACAAATTCATTCATTTTTGATCCCTTTTTGTTGAAATGTTCGATTGATAATGCATTTTTCTAGCACTGAATTAAACCGGTATTGTGTCAAACACTATCCAACCATGTTTAATGGCTACTGAGATTATATTGCTACATTCTCATGTCATGAACAATCTCTCTTCAATTCAAGATATTTTGCGCCTGCTGCGCAATCTGATCCGCACCGGGGTCATCATCGAGACTGACCTCGATGCCGGTCGCTGTCGCGTCCAAACCGGCGGTATCGTTACCGACTGGCTTCAGTGGCTGACTTCCCGCGCCGGGCGCTCGCGCACATGGTGGGCTCCCTCGGTGGGGGAGCAGGTGCTCATTCTGTCCGTCGGCGGTGAACTCGATACGGCGTTTGTCCTGCCCGCCATTTTCTCTGATGACCATCCTGCCCCGTCGGTATCCGCTGATGCATTTCACATCACCTTTCCTGACGGTGCGGTCATCGAGTACGAACCCGAGACCGGGGCGCTTTCGGTTACCGGCATCACCACCGCCGAGGTCACTGCTTCGAAATCCATTACCGCCACGGTGCCGATCGTGATGATTAAGGCGTCGACTCGCGTCACGCTCGATACGCCGGAGGTGGTGTGTACCAACAAGCTCATCACCGGTACGCTCGAAGTGCAGAAGGGCGGAAAGATGAGCGGTGACATTGAGCACGCAGGCGGGAAATTTACCTCCAACGGCGTGCAGGTGGATGACCATGACCACGGCGGCGTCGAACGCGGGAACAGCCGGACGGAGGGTACGAAATGACGGTCCGCTATCTCGGTATGAACCGGGAGACCGGCCGGGCCATTACCGATGCCGACCATATCCGCCAGAGCGTGAGCGATATCCTGCGCACGCCGGTCGGGTCGCGGGTGATGCGTCGTGATTACGGCTCGCTGCTGTCTTCCCTGATTGATATGCCGCAAAACGATGCGCTGAACCTTCAGATGATGTGTGCCTGTTACATGGCGCTGCTGAAGTGGGAGCCCCGCATCACCATCACGTCGCTGACGATTGAGCGTCAGTTTAACGGGCAGATGATGGTTGACCTGACCGGTGAAATTAAAGACTCAGCCGCCCCTTTATCCCTGACCATTCCAGTGAGTTGAACCTATGGCCATTATCGACCTGAGCCAGCTCCCCGCGCCCGACGTGGTGGAAACGCTGGATTATGAATCCATCCTCGCCGAACGTAAGGCGACCCTGATTTCGCTCTACCCGGAAGACCAGCAGGAGGCTATCGCCCGCACGCTCACGCTGGAGTCCGATCCGCTGGTGAAATATCTGGAAGAAAATTCATACCGCGAAGTGCTGTGGCGTCAGCGTGTGAATGAAGCCGCGCTGGCTGTCACGCTGGCGTATTCCGAAAACAACGACCTCGATGTGATGGCCGCGAACACCAATACCGCCCGCCTGATTATCACCCCGGCCGACGACAGCACCATCCCACCGACACCGGCGGTCATGGAGTCCGACACGGATTTTCGTCTGCGGGCGCAACAGGCTTTCGAGGGCCTGAGCGTCGCGGGGCCGGTGGGGGCGTATGAATTTCACGGCCGCAGCGCCGACGGCCGCGTCGCTGACATTTCCGTCATCAGTCCTGAGCCTGCGTGCGTGACCATTTCCGTGCTTTCCCGCGAGGATAACGGTGCTGCCTCTGATGCGCTGCTGGCGGTGGTACGTCACGCGCTTAACGGCGAAGACGTCAGGCCGGTTGCTGACCGGGTGACCGTCCAGTCAGCGGAGATTATTCACTACACCATAGACGCGACGCTCTTCATTTTCCCCGGCCCGGAAAGCGAACCCATCCGCGCTGCTGCTGAGGCAAAACTGAAAGCCTATATCAGCGCTCAGCACCGGCTCGGGCGTGACATTCGGCAGTCTGCCATTTACGCCGCCCTGCATGTGGAAGGGGTGCAGCGAGTCGAGCTGGCGGCCCCGGCCGTTGACATCGTGCTCGATAAAACGCAGGCGTCTTTCTGCTCAGATTATCAAATCAGGCTCGGGGGCTCGGATGAGTGAGGCACGACTGCTGCCGGTCGGCTCATCGCCACTGGAGGTGGCCGCCGCCCGCGCCTGTGCGGAAATCGAAAACACCCCGATCCCGTTACGCCGCTTATGGAACCCGACCGACTGCCCGGTGAATCTACTGCCGTGGCTCGCCTGGGCGTATTCCGTCGACCGCTGGGATAGCGACTGGCCGGAAGAGACCAAACGCGACGTTATTCGGGCGGCTTTTTACATTCACCGGCGCAAAGGCACCATCGGCGCAGTGCGGCGCGTGGTCGAGCCTTTGGGGTATGTGATTAACGTGACGGAGTGGTGGGAAACCAGTGACCCGCCCGGCACCTTTCGCCTCGATATTGGCGTGCTGGAAACCGGCATCACCGAGGAAATGTATCTCGAGATGGAGCGTCTCATCGCCGATGCCAAACCGGCCAGTCGTCACCTTCTAGGGCTCAACATTATTCAGGACGTGGCCGGTTATCTCTTCGCCGGTGGCGTCAGTTATGACGGCGACATCATTACCGTGTATCCGGGCTAAGTGAGAGCAGAATGACAGTGAAATATAAAACAGTGGTCACCACGGCCGGGGCAGCAAAATTTGCGGCCGCACTGACGCCTGGTGGCAAAAAGGTCAATATCGTTGCGATGGCCGTCGGTGACGGGGGCGGTACGCTGCCCGAGCCGAACACCGGCCAGACAAAACTCATCAATGAGGTCTGGCGTCATCCGCTGAACAAAATCAGCCAGGACAACAAGAAGAAAAATTATGTGGTGGCCGAGCTGGTCATCCCGCCGGAAACGGGCGGCTTCTGGCTGCGTGAAATGGGGTTATATGACGACACCGGCACGCTGGTCGCCGTCGGTAATATGGCTGAGAGCTACAAGCCAAAACTCGAAGAAGGTTCCGGCCGGGCGCAGACCCTGCGCATGGTTATCATCCTGTCTGACCTCGAGTCGGTCGAGCTCGCCATCGACTCATCAATGGTGATGGCAACGCAGGACTACGTTGACGACAAAATCGCGAAGCACGAACAGTCTCGCCGCCACCCTGACGCCACGCTGAAAGAGAAAGGGTTTACCCAACTCAGCAGCGCCACCGACAGCGCGTCTGAGGCGCTCGCTGCGACGCCGAAAGCAGTTAAAGCAGCGTATGACCTTGCTAAAGGGAAATACTCGGCTCAGGACGCCACCACGGCGCAAAAAGGGATTGTGCAGCTCAGCAGCGTGACCGACAGCACGTCTGAGATTCTGGCTGCAACCCCGAAGGCAGTGAAAGCGACCTATGACCTCGCTAAAGGCAAATACACGGCTCAGGACGCGACCACAGCGCAAAAAGGTATTGTGCAGCTCAGCAGTGCGACCGACAGCACGTCTGAAACACTCGCTGCAACCCTGAAGGCGGTGAAAGCCGCGAATGACAATGCTAACGGGCGCGTACCGGGCAGCCGCAAGGTGAACGGCCGGGCGCTGACGGGAGATATCAGTATTACTGCGCAGGATATCTTTAACGGTCAGGCGGTGAGCATCGGTAATGCAATTGACCTGAACGCATACACCACGCCGGGGCTGTATTACCAGGCGGCTAACGCGCAGGCGGTAAGCGGGAAGAACTACCCGGAACCGAATGCCGGGTCACTCGAAGTGTATAAACACGCTGGCGTCACGCAGATTTACCGGATGTATAACCATTCACGCTCTTACATCCGCACGATGTACAGCGGAGCCTGGTCAGCCTGGACTAAACAGTATGACGCGGCAAACAAGCCCACACCGGCTGACATTGGCGCAGTGTCAAAAGGAGGTGATACCGTCAGCGGCACGCTGAAGGTGGCCGCAGAGGTGCAAACCACATCCTCTAACAGTTTCCGCATGGTGTACGGCAATTATGGCTCGTTCTGGCGGCAGGACGGCTCTAACCTCTATCTCATGCTGACCAACTCCGGTGACTGGTACGGCGGGTATAACAGCCTCCGGCCATTTTCGGTCAATCTGACAAACGGTGATGTGACCATTAATAAATTAGGTCTGGTCAATTTTGCCAACTTTGATGCGCGCTATTACACCAAAGCGCAATCGGATGCGGGTTATATGCCTCGCTCGGGCGCATATACCAAAGCCGAAAGCGACGGGCGATTCCAGCCTAAAGGCTCTTATGGCGCACCTAACTCCGCATCTAAAGCGGCGAACGGTTGGTGGCAGTGCGGCAGTACCGGCATCATTGAGCAGTGGCTTCAGGGGGCGACCATGACCAGTGAAAAGACGCAGGCAATCACCTTCCCGAAAGCTTTCCCGTCGGCGTGTCTGTCGATTTCAGTCAGCACGTTAAACGTGAATAACAACACCGGCACCGAGGGGATGTTCCAGCTTGTGTCTAAAACGAAGACCGGCTGCGTGGTGATGGCAAACAGGGCGTACGGTAGCGTCGGGCAGGTCGCGGTACTCATTCATGCGGTGGGGTACTGATATGAATATGATTTACTACAGCGCTGAAATGTCGGGCTTTTATTTTGAAGCTGACCGGTCGCTTTATGAAGCGGCGGGAAGCTGGCCTGCTGATGCGCAGGCAATCTCTGACCGCTGGTATCAGCATCTAATCGAAGGGCAAACCAAAGGTCATTCTATTGTGTCTGATGAGTACGGTCAGCCGGTGCTGAAAGCCATTGAGACTGATTACCCGGCCATTGCCGAAGCACAAAAGCAAACCCTCATCAGTGACGCGATGCAGTCAGTCGGGGTTATTCAGCTCAAGTTACAGGCCGGTCGGGCGTTAAGTGAGGCCGAATCGGCAAAACTGGCCGCAGTACTGGATCACATCGATGACATTGAAAAAATCAGTACGGTGTCAGTGACCGGCCCGGTCGACTGGCCGGTGATGCCCGAATAAATCGTAGCCCTCCACCCGGAGGGCTTTTTGTTTGTTGTGTTAGATCCCCGCCAACGCCATTCCGTCGCACCTGTTGCACACACAACAGAAAATGGTTGCACCCCAACCCAACGGAGTTAAACGGATGAGTGATTTTCATCACGGCGTGCAGGTCGTCGAAGTCAACGACGGCACGCGCATCATTTCCACGGTTTCCACCGCCATTGTCGGCATGGTCTGCACGGCCAGCGATGCTGACGTCGAGACCTTCCCGCTCAATGAACCGGTGTTAATTACCAACCCGCAAAGCGTCATCGGGAAAGCCGGTACCAAAGGCACGCTTGCCAGTTCACTACAGGCCATCGCTGACCAGTCAAAGCCGGTGACCATTGTCGTGCGTGTGGAAGAAGGCACCGGCGACGATGAGGAAGCGGCGCAGGCGCAGACGATTTCTAACATCATCGGCACCACCGATGAGAACGGGAAATACACCGGGCTGAAAGCACTGTTGACCGCGCAGGCGGTGACCGGCGTTAAGCCACGCATTCTCGGTGTGCCGGGTCTCGATTCACTGGAGGTCGCGACCGCACTTGTACCGGTGGCGCAAAAGTTGCGGGCTTTCGGCTATGTCAGCGCCTGGGGCTGTAAAACTATTTCTGATGCCATCAAATACCGCGACAACTTCAGCGCCCGCGAGCTGATGGTTATCTGGCCGGATTTCCTGTCGTGGGATACCACGGCTAACGCGACGGAAACGGCATATGCCACCGCGCGAGCGCTCGGCCTGCGTGCCAAAATCGACAATGACACCGGCTGGCACAAAACCCTCTCTAACGTCGGCGTGAATGGCGTCACCGGTATCAGTGCGTCTGTGTTCTGGGATTTGCAGGAGCCCGGCACCGATGCCGATCTGCTGAACGAGGCAGGCATCACCACGCTGATCCGCAAAGACGGTTTCCGCTTCTGGGGGAACCGCACCTGCTCAGATGACCCGCTTTTCCTGTTTGAAAACTACACCCGCACCGCGCAGGTTATCGCTGACACGATGGCTGAGGCTCACATGTGGGCAGTCGATAAACCGGTGACCGCCACACTCATTCGCGACATCGTTGACGGCATCAATGCCAAATTCCGTGAGCTGAAAACCGGGGGCTATATCGTTGATGCGACCTGCTGGTTTGACGACAGCGCCAACGATAAGGAGTCGATGAAGGCCGGGAAGCTGTATCTGGATTACGACTATACGCCGGTACCGCCGCTCGAAAACCTGACCCTGCGCCAGCGCATTACCGACAAATACCTGGCGAATCTCATCTCGTCAGTGAACAGCAAATAAGGAGCCAGAGACATGGCATTACCTCGCAAGTTAAAGCTCATGAATCTGTTTATTGATGGCACGAACTATCTCGGTATCGTCCAGTCGGTGACGCTACCAAAGCTGACCCGCAAACTCGAAAAATATCGCGGCGGCGGGATGAACGGCGCGGCCCCGGTCGACCTCGGTCTCGATGATGATGCGCTGGCGGCGGAGTTTTCCCTCGGCGGATTTCCGGATGACGTTATCTGGTCGCTCTACGCTGCTGCGACAGCCTCGGCGGTGCCGCTGCGTTTTGCGGGCTCTTACCAGCGCGACGACACCGGCGAGACGGTACCGGTCGAAGTGGTGCTGCGTGGCCGCCAGAAAGAAATCGACACCGGCGACGCCAAACAGGGTGAGGACACCGAGTCGAAAATCTCGATGGATTGCACCTATTACAGGCTTACCCTCAACGGAAAGGAACTGGTCGAAATCGACACCCTGAACCTGATTGAGAAGGTGAACGGCGTCGACAAGCTCGAGGAGCACCGCCGAAACATCGGTATGTAATGTTCACCCGGTCAGCGCCGCTGGCCGGTCTTCCCTGAATACTGAATGAGACAGAAACATCATGAAAAAAGCTGAAAACCAACACGTTATCAACCTGGTAAAAACTATCAAACGCGGCGAGACCGAAATTAAAGAGGTGACCCTCCTGAAACCGACTGCCGGAACCCTGCGCGGTGTCGGGCTGGCGGCGGTGGCAAACTCGGACGTAGATGCGCTGATTAAGGTACTGCCGCGCATGACGATGCCATCACTGACCGAGCAGGAAGTCGCCGCGCTGGAGTTGCCAGACCTGCTGAGTTTTGCCGGTGAGGTGGTCGGTTTTTTGTCACCGAATTCGGCGGCGTAACTTTCCCGAAAAATTTCTCGGTTGATGACCTGATGGCCGACGTCGCAGTGATTTTTCACTGGGGGCCATCAGAGCTGTATCCCCTGAGTATTCCCGAGCTCATCACATGGCGCGACAAGGCGCTACAGCGAAGCGGAAACACGAATGAGTAATAACCTCAAACTCGAAGTGCTGCTGAAAGCTGTCGACCAGGCATCCCGACCTTTTAAATCCATCCAGACAGCGAGCAAATCGCTGTCGGGTGATATTCGCTCGACGCAGCAGTCGTTACGCGACCTGAACGGTCAGGCATCGAAAATCGACGGTTTTCGTAAGAGCAGCGCCCAGTTGGCCGTCACGGGGCAGTCACTCGCCAAAGCGAAGCAGGAAGCGACCGCGTTGTCGGTGGCCTTTAGAAACACCGAAAATCCGACGAAAGCGCAGGCCCGCGCAATGGAGCTTGCCCAAAAGAATGCGGCTGACTTACAGCTCAAATATAACGGGCTGCGTCTGTCCGTGCAGCGTCAGCGGCAGGCGCTCGGGCAGGCGGGGATTAATACCCGGACACTGGCGAGCGATGAGCTGCGTCTGAAAAATTCCATCAGCCAAACGACGGCGCAGTTAAACCGCCAGCGTGAAGCACTGGCGCGGGTCAGTGTGCAGCAGGCGAAATTATCCGCTGTGAAAGCCCGCTATGAGTCCGGGCAGGCGCTCGCTGCCGGGGCGCGAAATGAAGGTATGGCCGGGGTTGGTGTGGCAACGGCGGGCACGCTGGCCGGGGTGACTCTTTTGCGTCCGGGTTATGACTTCGCACAGAAAAATTCTGAGCTTCAGGCGGTGCTTGGGGCAGACAAACAATCCCCTGAAATGCAGGCGTTACGTCAGCAGGCCCGACAGCTCGGGGATAATACGGCCGCGTCTGCGGATGATGCTGCCGGGGCGCAGATTATCATTGCGAAGGGCGGCGGTGATGCTGCGGCCATTCAGGCGGTGACACCGGTCACGCTGGATATGGCGCTCGCCAACCGTCGCACAATGGAAGAGAACGCCGCGCTGTTGATGGGGATGCGCTCGGCCTTCCAGCTTTCAAACGACAAAGTGGCGCACATTGGCGACGTGCTGTCGACGGTGATGAATAAAACTGCCGCTGATTTTGACGGGCTGAGTGATGCGCTGACCTATGCCGCACCGGTGGCGAAAAATGCCGGGGTAAGTATCGAAGAAGCTGCCGCGATGGTGGGGGCGCTGCACGATGCCAAAATCACCGGCTCGATGGCCGGGACCGGAAGCCGGGCGGTGCTCAGTCGTTTACAGGCGCCAACCGGTAAAGCCTTTGACGCTATCAAAGAGCTAGGCGTCAAAACGGCCGACAGCAAGGGCAATACCCGGCCGATTTTCAGCATCCTGAAAGAAATGCAGGGCAGCTTCGAGAAAAATAACCTCGGCTCGGGCCAGCGTGCCGAGTACATGAAAACCATTTTCGGGGAAGAGGCGAGCTCAGCGGCGGCGGTGCTGATGTCAGCCGCGTCGACCGGCAAGCTCGACCAGCTTACTGCCACGCTCAAAGCCTCGGACGGGAAAACGGCCGCACTGGTTAAAGTCATGCAGGACAATCTCGGCGGCGATTTTAAAGAGTTTCAGTCAGCCTATGAGGCGGTCGGGACCGACCTTTTTGACCAGCAGGAGTCATCGCTGCGCAAACTGGTGCAGACGGCGACCGGCTATGTGCTGAAGCTCGATGGCTGGATCCAGAAAAATAAATCACTGGCGACCACGCTCGGACTCATCACTGCGGCGGGGCTGGGGCTGGTTGCGGCGCTGGGTGTAATTGGTCTGGTTGCGTGGCCGGTTATCGCGGGCATGAATGCCCTTATTGCTGCTGCCGGATTGCTGAGCGTGGCATTTACCACGGCGGGAGGCGCGATAGTGACAGCCATCGGGGCTATCTCGTGGCCGGTGGTCGCCGTTGTCGCGGCGGTCGTCGCCGGGGCGCTGCTCATCCGTAAATACTGGGAGCCCATCAGCGCCGTTTTCTCGGGTGTGGTGCAGGGGCTTATTGCCGCATTTTCGCCGGTGGCTGAGATGTTCGCCCCGCTGGCTCCCGTTTTTGACGGGCTCGGCCAGAAACTCGGCGCAGTCTGGAAATGGTTTAAAGACCTTATCGCGCCGGTAAAAGCCACACAGGAAACCTTAGACGGCTGCAAAAATGCCGGGGTGGCGTTTGGCCGGGCGCTGGGAGATGCGCTGATGCTGCCGCTGAATATCTTCAACAAGCTGCGCGGCGGCCTTGATGTGATCCTCGAAAAGCTCGGCATCGTTAAAAAGGAATCGGACACCATCGATGCCGCGACGGCAAAGGCGCAGCCGGTCGGGCAGGGTGGTGGATACATTCCGGCGACCAGCTCATACGGGGGCTATCAGGCATATCAGCCGGTCACCGCGCCCGCCGGTCGCACGTACATCGACCAGAGCAGCCCAACCTATCAAATCCAGTTACAGGGCGGCGGTGCGCCGGGCGGCCAGCTCGGTAACCAGTTGCAGGATGCGCTTGAAAAATACGAGCGCAACAAGCGAGCCAAAACCCGCGCCAGCATGATGCATGATTAAGGAGCCTGATGATGATGCTCACTCTTGGAATGTTTGTGTTTATGCGCCAGTCGCTGCCTTATCAGAGTTTGCAGCGCAGTGCGGATTATCAGTGGCCGTCAAACAGCCGGGTCGGGAAGCGTGATGCGTTTCAGTTCCTCGGCCCCGGTGACGACAAAATCACCCTCACCGGCGATTTATACCCTGAAATGACCGGCGGGCGGCTCTCGATGCTGGCGCTCTATACGATGGCAGATGAGGGCCGGGCGTGGCCCCTGATTTCCGGCACCGGCACCATTTACGGGATGTTTGTTATTACCAACGTGAGCGAAACCGGCACCGTCTTTTTCGCTGATGGCTCACCGCGAAAAATCAGCTTCACGCTGTCACTGACGCGCGTCGATGATTCCCTTGCGGCGCTCTATGGCGATATTGGTAAGCAGGCCGAATCTCTTGTCGGTAAGGCGGGCAATGTGCTTTCACTGGTGGGAGGTTAATCATGCCGGATATCGTCACCGGCTCAGGCGCAACCCTGACGCCTCAGTTTATGCTGACGCTCAACAGCAAGGACATCACCGGCAACATCAGTGACAGGCTGATTAACCTGACCATGACCGACAATCGTGGGTTTGAGGCTGACCAGCTCGACATCGAGCTCGACGACAGTGACGGGCTGGTCGAGCTGCCGGTGCGCGGGGCGCTGCTGTCGCTGTATCTCGGTTGGAAAGGTTTTGCCCTGGTGGGAAAAGGTGATTTTACTGTCGATGAGGTGGAGCACCACGGCGCACCGGACACGGTGACGTTACGGGCGCGGAGTGCTGATTTTCGCGGAACGCTCAATTCACGCCGGGAAGAGTCCTGGCATGACACCACGCTTGGCGCGGTGGTGGGGGCAATTGCAGCCCGCAATAAATTAGCGGCCAGCGTGGCGGATTCGCTGGCGGGTATCCACATCGCGCATATTGACCAGTCGCAGGAGTCCGACGCGGTATTCCTGACCCGCCTCGCCGAGCGGAACGGTGGGGCGGTGTCGGTCAAGGCGGGCAAATTGCTGATGCTCAAAGCCGGGAGCGGCGTGACAGCCAGCGGTAAGGCCATCCCACAAATCACTATTCAGCGCAGTGATGGTGACCGACATCAGTTCGCGATTGCTGACCGGGGCGCGTATACCGGCGTCACGGCCAAATGGCTGCATACCAAAGACCCGAAGCCTCAGAAGCAGGCGCAACAGGTAAAGCTGAAGCGTAAGCCGAAAGAGCAGCACCTGCGGGTGCTCCAGCATCCAAAAGCGAAACCGGTCAGCAGTACGGCGAAGGCCAAAAAGCAGAAAGAGCAGGAAGCCCGCGAGGGCGAGTATATGGCCGGTGAGTCGGATAATGTTTTCGCCATGACCACGATTTACGCATCAAAGGCGCAGGCCATGAGGGCGGCGCAGGCGAAGTGGGATAAATTGCAGCGCGGCGTGGCGGAGTTCTCAATCACCCTCGCGGCCGGTCGAGCAGATATTTACCCGGAAATGCCGGTGAAGGTATCAGGCTTTAAGCGCGTTATAGACGAGCAGGCATGGTTAATCAGTAAGGTGACCCATAACCTCAACAATAACGGCTTCACGACGGGCGTAGAGCTTGAGGTAAGGCTTTCTGATGTGGAGTACGAAGCAGTGGCTGATGAGTGATGGTTGTTGTTTATCTATTTGTTTTATATGAATTTAATAGATAAAATGGCGGCATTAAATCATTAAGGTGAGGTGATAGAAATGTTCCATTGTCCGTTATGCCATACAGCCGCCCATGCCCGCACCAGCCGTTACTTTACTGACACGACAAAAGAGCGTTATCACCAGTGCACAAATATCAATTGCAGCTGCACCTTCGTCACGACGGAAACGGTCGAGCGCTACATCGTAAAGCCGGGTGAAGTGACACCGGCTCTACCTCACCCCACATCGACAGGGCAGCAACAAATCGCCTGGATGTAAAAAAGAGACCTCGCAAATGCGAGGTCTCTTTCATTCGATGTGGTCAATGCGTGGACATGACGAGAAATAAATCCTTTTATTTCATATCGATAAGGAATGTTTTAAATCACCATCCCTGTCTTCCCCCTCATGATGAGGGGGTTTTTTTTGCCTTTTTTCCGGCAACTGACCTTAATCACATTCCGCTATACTACCCGCAGAAGAGAGTGGGAGTGTTTATGAATCAAACCTATGGCCAACTCGTCAACCGGGCGGCGATTGCCGCGACGGTAATGGCTTCGGCGTTACTTTTGATCAAGATTTTTGCGTGGTGGTACACCGGGTCCGTCAGTATTCTGGCGGCGCTGGTGGATTCGTTGGTGGATATCGCCGCCTCGCTGACTAACCTGTTGGTGGTGCGCTATTCGCTGCAGCCTGCCGATGAAGAGCACACTTTTGGTCACGGCAAAGCTGAATCTCTCGCGGCGCTGGCGCAGAGTATGTTTATTTCCGGCTCGGCGCTGTTCCTGTTTTTGACCGGCATTCAGCATTTAATCACCCCTGAACCGATGCGTGAGCCTGGTGTCGGGATGGCGGTGACGGTTATTGCGCTCATCAGTACGATAATTCTGGTGACCTTCCAGCGCTGGGTAGTGCGGAAGACGCAAAGCCAGGCGGTGCGCGCCGATATGCTTCATTATCAGTCTGATGTTATGATGAACGGAGCCATTCTGGTGGCGCTTGCGCTGGCGTGGTACGGCTGGCATCGCGCTGATGCATTGTTTGCATTGGGAATTGGCATCTATATTTTATATTGTGCAATACGCATGGGGCATGAAGCCGTACAGTCGCTACTGGACAGAGCGCTCCCCGATGAAGAACGTCAAGAAATCATTAACATCGTGAGCGCCTGGCCTGGCGTCAGCGGTGCGCACGACCTTCGTACGCGGCAGTCAGGGCCGACCCGCTTTATTCAGATTCATTTGGAAATGGAAGATAACCTGCCGTTGGTTCAGGCGCATTTAGTGGCTGAACAGGTTGAGCAGGCGTTATTGCTTCGTTTTCCGGGTTCTGATGTGATTATTCATCAGGATCCATGCTCGGTTGTCCCTTTGGGGCGACAGGGATTTTTGGACTTTCGTAATTCGTTGTGAAAATGTGGGCCGGATCGGCATTTTTTGTCTAAATTACCGCCGATTGGCCTGACCTGAATCAATTCAGCACGATGCGCCTGATATACTATTTCCATATAGTCGATCTCTCCCTTTTTGTGGGGGCGCTTCGGGCAACAGAATAATTTTTAGCATTCCTAAGTTCAGAGGTAGTCATGATTAAGAAAATCGGTGTGTTGACAAGCGGCGGTGATGCCCCAGGCATGAACGCAGCCATCCGTGGTGTTGTGCGAGCAGCGCTTTCGGAAGGTCTGGAAATTTTTGGTATCTATGACGGCTACCTCGGTCTGTATGAAGATCGCATGGTCCAGCTCGATCGTTACAGCGTATCCGACATGATTAACCGTGGCGGCACCTTCCTCGGTTCTGCGCGCTTCCCGGAATTCCGCGAAGAGCACGTCCGTGAAGTTGCTATCGAGAACATGAAAAAACGCGGCCTCGACGCGTTAGTGGTTATCGGCGGTGATGGCTCCTACATGGGCGCGAAGCGTCTGACCGAAATGGGCTTCCCATGCATCGGCCTGCCGGGCACTATCGATAACGATATCAAAGGCACCGACTACACCATCGGTTACTTCACTGCGCTGGGCACTGTGGTCGAAGCTATCGACCGTCTGCGCGACACTTCTTCCTCTCACCAGCGTATCTCCATCGTTGAAGTGATGGGCCGCTACTGTGGCGATCTGACCTTGGCAGCAGCGATTGCCGGTGGCTGTGAGTTTGTTGTGGTTCCGGAAGTGGAATTCAGCCGCGACGATCTGGTGGCTGAAATCAAAGCCGGTATCGCCAAAGGTAAGAAACACGCAATCGTCGCTATTACTGAGCACATGTGTGATATCGATGAGTTGGCGAAGTACATCGAAACCGAAACCAAACGCGAAACCCGTGCCACCGTACTGGGTCACATTCAGCGTGGCGGTTCTCCAGTGCCTTACGACCGTATCCTCGCTTCCCGTATGGGCGCGTATGCGATTGATCTGCTGCTGGAAGGCTTCGGCGGTCGTTGTGTCGGTATCCAGAACGAGAAACTGGTTCACCATGACATCATCGACGCTATCGAAAACATGAAGCGTCCATTCAAAACCGATCTGCTGGACTGTGCGAAAAAGCTCTACTAAACGCTCCCCAACCGTTCGTGAAATCAGGATCCGTAGCCCTCAAGGGTTACGGATTTTTTTTGCCTCTGCTATCTGTCTTCCGAGCACATTAAGCGCTTCTCTTTGAGAGGGGCTGGGTTTACTCTCGATGAAGCATACAATCCAATAAAAAACCCTACCGTTTGTAATCACTTAGGAAATTGACAATGTCACTGTATAGCGAAACCAAAGCACAGTTTATTCACGGGCTGGTCAGTCTGAGCGCGGTTCTGCAAAAGAGCGCGGACTGGGCGAAAGAACAGGGGACTGATGAAACGGCTCTGCTGGAGGCGAAGCTGGCGGAAGATATGTTCCCGCTGAAGCGTCAGGTGCAGGTAACATGTGATATGGCGAAGCGGGCGATTGCGCGTCTGGCTAACGTCGAAGCGCCAGCAATGGAAGATAACGAAAGCACTTTCGCACAGCTGCATGAGCGCATTGCGGCCACCGTGGCCTTTTTGAAGAGCGTGCAGGATTCGCAGCTGGACGGTGACGACGCGCGTCCGATCATGGTTCAGGCGCGTGAACATCAGCTGCATTTCACTGCTAGCAGTTACGTCTTCCAGTTCGCGATGCCGAACTTCTATTTTCACTCAACGACTGCTTACGCCATTCTGCGCCAGGCTGGTGTGCCGCTGGGCAAGGTAGATTTTTTAGGTAAGATTCAGTAACCGTACGGATAAAACGAAAAAGCCTTCTCTCAGAGAAGGCTTTTTTATGCGGGGGAGGCGGTTACTCGATGTCGAGGGCATCTTCCGACAGAATGATACCGGTATTGTCGGCATAGAGATGGTCGCCGGAGAAGAAGGTCACACCACCGAAATTGACGCGAACATCGCTTTCGCCAACGCCTTCACCAGCAGCACCTACCGGAATCGCAGCCATGGCCTGAATGCCAATGTCCAGCTCTTCCAGGTCGTCTACCTGACGCACCGCGCCGTAGACCACCATACCTTCCCACTCGTTTTGCACTGCCAGACGCGCAAGGTCGGCATCAATCAGCGCACGACGTACGGAGCCGCCGCCATCCACTAGCAGGATGCGGCCACGACCGTTCTGTTCGAGCATATCGTACAGCAACCCGTTATCCTCGAAACATTTCACCGTGATAATTTGTCCACCAAACGACGACCGTCCACCAAAGTTGGAGAACAGCGGTTCAACGACATTGACATCTTCCTGGTAGATGTCGCAAAGCTCGGATGTATCGTATTTCATAGGCTTAACGTTCAGTTGCTACGTGAGTTTTCAGTATATCGTGCTATTCGCATTGTTTGCAAAATCATCAATTGTTAATTGATATTTGTCAGTTACGCAAACAGACGGCTCAGCACAATCCCAACCACAAACAACAGGTTCGCCAGAAGCGCGCCTTTTACTGTGCGTTCGAGCATTGGGCGCATATCTGCCGGGGAACGATGTGTATAGACGAAACGCGCCTGTTTTATAAGCAGCGGCGTGGCCAGAATGAACAGCCAACCCCATGGGCTGTGCAGTGCCATCAGGTTAAACAGCGCCAGGCACAGCAGCGCGCCCATCAGCAAACCGATGTGATAGCGGCGGGCATTGACCGGGCCCAGCCGCACGGCTAGCGTGTTCTTACCGTTTTCACGGTCGCTGTCGATATCGCGCAGGTTATTGACATTGAGCACCGCCGTTGCCAGTAGGCCACAGGCGGTAGCAGGCAGGAACGTCACCGCTTCCAGGGTATGGGCCTGAAGATACCAGCTGCCCATCACGCTGAGCCAGCCGAAGAAGATCAGTACCGAAATATCGCCCAGGCCGATATAGCCGTAAGGACGGGTGCCTACGGTATAGGTGATGGCTGCAATAATCGACACGCCACCCAGCACCATGAAGCCAATAAAATCTTCCATGGTTTGATACGACGCCATCAGCAAGGCGATGCCGGACAGGCAAATCAGCCCTACCGTGACCATCAGCGCGCGCTTCATCTGTTGCTGGGTGATGACACCTTTTTGCATCCCGCGTAGCGGCCCGATGCGGTCTGGCTTGTCGCTGCCCTTGACCGCATCGCCATAGTCGTTCGCCAGATTGGATAAAATCTGTAATAGCCCGGCGGTAATAAGTGCCAGCAATGCAACCAGCGGATTGAAATGCCCCTGCCACCAGGCCAGAGCTGTGCCGACGATAATGGCGGCAAATGCCAGCGGTAAGGTTTTCGGACGTAGGCTTTCCAGCCACGCCTGGGTACGACTCAGAGATTGTTCAGTCATTGTTCCAGCCAATAAAAATGGGGGCTAAGAGCCCCCATCAAAGGTGATGAAAATTCAATTATCTGGATTATAGGATAAAACGACTCAGATCTTCATCTGCCACTAACGCATCAAGATGCTTACTGACATATTCCGCATCGATAGTGAAGGACTCACCCTGACGTTCGCTGGCGTCATAGGAGATATCTTCCATCAGGCGTTCCAGCACGGTGTGCAGGCGGCGCGCGCCGATGTTTTCGGTGGTTTCGTTCACCTGCCATGCGGCTTCAGCGATACGTTTGATACCATCGTCGGTGAAGTCGATATTCACGCCTTCCGTGCCCATCAGCGCTTTGTACTGCACGGTTATGGACGCGTTTGGCTCAGTCAGAATACGTTCGAAATCATGAGTGGTCAGGGCTTTCAGCTCAACACGAATCGGCAGACGACCCTGCAATTCCGGGATCAAATCTGATGGGCTGGCCACCTGGAAGGCGCCGGAGGCGATAAACAGAATGTGGTCGGTTTTCACCATCCCGTGCTTTGTGGAGACGGTGCAGCCTTCAACCAGCGGCAGCAGGTCGCGCTGAACGCCTTCACGAGAAACGTCAGGGCCGGAGGAGTTTCCGCCGCGCTTACAGATTTTATCGATTTCATCGATGAAGACGATCCCGTGCTGTTCAACAGCGTCGATAGCGTCCTGCTTCAGCTCTTCCGGATTCACCAGCTTCGCGGCTTCTTCTTCAATCAGCAGCTTCATCGCGTCTTTGATTTTGACCTTACGCGGCTTTTGCTTCTGTCCACCCAGGTTCTGGAACATAGACTGCAGCTGGCTGGTCATTTCTTCCATGCCAGGAGGTGACATGATTTCAACGCCCATTGGCGCCGCAGCGAGATCGATTTCGATTTCTTTGTCGTCGAGCTGACCTTCACGCAGTTTTTTGCGGAATGCCTGACGTGCAGCAGACGGCTCCTGCGGTTCTTCGGACTGGCCCCAGTTGTTTTTCGCCGGTGGGATCAACACGTCGAGAATGCGCTCTTCCGCCATTTCTTCGGCGCGATAGCGATTTTTGTCAATCGACAGCATACGCACCATTTTCACGGCAGCATCGGTCAGATCGCGGATGATAGAGTCAACTTCTTTACCGACATAGCCCACTTCAGTGAACTTAGTGGCTTCAACTTTGATGAATGGCGCGTTGGCGAGTTTCGCCAGACGACGGGCGATTTCGGTTTTACCAACGCCAGTGGGGCCAATCATCAGAATGTTTTTTGGAGTCACTTCGTGACGCAGCTCTTCGTCGAGCTGCATACGGCGCCAGCGGTTACGCAGGGCGATAGCCACAGAACGCTTTGCCGCGTCCTGGCCGATAATGTGTTTGTCGAGTTCGCTGACAATCTCGCGTGGGGTCATTTCAGACATAGGAGATCCTTACGCTTTAGAAGGTAATTCTTCGATGGTGTGGAAATGGTTGGTGTAGATGCAGATATCACCCGCAATCCCCAACGCTTTTTCCGCAATGTCACGAGCGCTCAGCTCGGTATTTTCCAGCAGCGCACGGGCTGCGGCCTGGGCATACGGGCCGCCGGAGCCAATGGCAATCAAATCGTTTTCAGGCTGCACCACATCGCCGTTACCGGTGATGATAAGAGACGCGTTTTCGTCTGCAACAGCCAGTAGCGCTTCAAGCTTGCGCAGCATACGGTCGGTACGCCAGTCTTTGGCGAGCTCAACCGCGGCTTTGACCAGATGTCCCTGATGCATTTCCAGTTTACGTTCGAACAGTTCAAACAGTGTGAAGGCGTCAGCAGTGCCGCCGGCGAAGCCTGCGATCACTTTGTCGTTATACAAACGGCGTACTTTTTTCACGTTGCCTTTCATGACGGTATTGCCAAGCGTGGCCTGACCATCACCAGCGATAACGACATGACCGTTACGGCGAACACTTACTATTGTTGTCACGAGAGGACCCCCTGGGTGTAAAGCAGAATACAGGCCCCGCATGTTATGCGGGGCAGAATGCATTAATAGATGGGGGGGATTTTAGGGGTTTCAACCCCTGGAGGCGATACGAATGCAGTTTGCGTGTCCGGCCACCTTCAGGCGGGAGATAGTGCCATCGGCATTATCTTTGCCTTTCACAGGGCCAATCACCACACGATTCCAGCCGTTATTGGTGGTAATGCGCGAATCAAATCCTTCAAAGGCCAGCTGGGCACGAACGGTTTCTGCCTGCTCGGCACCTTTAAACGAACCGCACTGGATTATCCAACGGCGATCGTCTGCGGTCTGTTTTGCCGGTTCTGGCTCACGCGTCACCGGTGCAGCCTGCTGCGCTTTCGGCTGGCTGGCCGTGGTATGCGTCGGCGTTTGCATCAGATCCTGATATGGCTGCTGCGTGGTTTGTTTCGACTGCGTCTGGCGCGGCTGTGGAGCAGGTTGGCTCTGAACCGTACGCGTTTGCTGCTGTTCCACTGGGCGAGACTGCGTGCGCGGCGCCTGCACTGGCTGCGTCTGTGACCACTGCTGCTGTTGAACTTGCTGTTGTTGCTGCACCTGCTGCTGAAGTCGTTGGCGTTGCAGCGTTTGCTGGCGCTGCTCAGGCGTTTGCTCGTTCCACGGCACTTCCGTCAGCTGCGTCGGCTGCTGGCGCATATCGGCCTGCATTTGTGCTAACAGCTGGCGCTGTTCGTCGGTCAGCTGATTGGCATTTTTTACTTCGCCACCCGCAGACGGCTCCGTTGGCGCACGCACACCAGGCTGACGACTTTCCAGTTCTTTAATATAGCGCCAGCGTTCTTCCGGCTTCGGCGGTAAACCATTACCCGTGGCCTGGCGACCCTGCATGGCTTCGGCTTCTTCTTTCTTGTGATGGGTAATGAAGTACAGGCCACCGATAAAGGCAACCAGCACGGCCGCGGCAATAGCGACCATGGCTGGTGAGACAGCAGGAAGGCTACTTTGCTTTTTCCGTGAGTTCCTTGTTGGACTCTTTTTTCGCCGCGAAGCAGCAGGTTTGCTGCGGCTTACATAATCTCGTTGTGCCACTGTCGTTTCGCTGTATTTATTCGTTCATCAGCCCGCCATGTTACTTAAGCGGCGGGGCTTTGACCAGAACCGCTAGTCTGAAAGCCGTTTAGTTTAAGGCTTATTTTTTGTGGTACTACCGCGAACCACCAGTTCACAGTCGAGCAGGCGGGAACCGCTGCTGACATTTTGACCGCTAAGCTGGTCGAGCAATAGCAGCATTGCTTCACGCCCGATATCAAAACGCGGTTGGGAAACGGTGGTGAGCGGGGGGTCGCAAAATTCCGAGAGAGAAATGTTATCGAAGCCGATAATCGATAGATCGTCCGGCACTTTCAGGCCGCGGCGTTTAGCCAGCGACAGCGCGCCCAGCGCCATAATGTCGCTGTGGCAGAAGATGGCCGTCGGCGGCTGAGGGAGTGCCAACAACTGTTCCAGCGCGGTTGCCCCGGCCTCGAAGGTAAAGTTACCGCGAGCGATGTAGTGCGGATCGACGGTAATCCCGCTGCGGCGCAGCGCCTGCACGTAGCCCTGCAAACGATAGTGGCACAACGGCATTTCTTCAGGCCCGGCGATGCAGCCAATACGCTGATGTCCGAGTTCATGCAGGAAATTCACGGCGTTAAAGGAAGCAGTGAGGTTGTCGATGTGAACCGTCGGCAGTTCGAGTTCAGGTGCAAACTCATTGGCCATAACCATTGGCGGCAAATTCCGTTGCTCTTCAATGCTGGCGTCGAACGGCAGGCGTGAACCCAGCAGCAGCATGCCGTCGATTTGTTTGGTGATGATGAGATCGATGAAGGTTTTTTCCTGCTGATTCTGATGAGCGCAGTCGCCAATCAGCACCAGATACCCCTGCTCAGCAGCGGTAATTTCGATACCCCGGATGATTTCACTAAAGAAAGGATCGCAGATGTCCGGCACAATCACCAGAATGGTTCTCGACTCGTTACGCTTCATGTTTCGGCCCAAAGACTGTGGGAAATATCCCACTTCCAGCGCGGCCTGCTCCACTTTATTACGCGTGGACTGCGACACTTTGTCGGGGTTCATCAATGCCCGGGAAACGGTTGCCGTTGAGACATTCGCTTTCTGAGCCACATCCTTCATGGTTGCCGAAACAACCTCTTTTTTGGACTTCACCTGGGTTCTCCTCACTGACGGGGGCAGAGACTTCCGCTGTCTCTGACAACAGTCTCTTTTTTATCAGAGAGTAAGTCAGGGGAGTTACAGAAATTTCATGAAAATTGTGACGGAAGCTAAATTTTTCGATCTGCCTCGCAGCTCAAGGGGTTAGCCTTCTATTGGATCAACGTCCAGCACCCATTTCACTTTTCGCGAGGCGGGAAGGGTATTTATCAGCGCCATAGCCCCACTGACGATATGCTGTAAACGCAAACGTGACGGGTGTTGCAGCACGATTTGCCAGCGCCAGCGGCCGCCGCGTTTTGGCGCGAGAGCCGGTACCGGGCCGAGTAGCCACAGTTTGTCATCCGCCAGCGGGCTGGCCTGCAGTAAATTGCGCAGCTGCTGGAGAAACAGAGGTGCTTCCTGATTATTGTGATCTTCCGCGCGGATCAGCACGTGGCTTGTCCACGGCGGCAGTTGAAGCGTTTGACGTTCTGCCAGCGCCTGCTGAGCAAAGGCATCATAGCCTTGATGCAACAGCGTTTGCAGCAGAGGATGTTCCGGGTGATGGGTTTGCAAAATCACCTCACCCTGTTTCCCGGCCCGGCCCGCACGGCCAGAAACTTGGGTATACAACTGAGCGAAACGCTCGGCAGAACGGAAATCGGCCGAGAACAGTGCGCCGTCGACATCGAGCAGCGCCACGAGAGTGACATCAGGGAAGTGGTGGCCTTTGGCCAGCATTTGGGTGCCGATGAGAATGCGTGCTCCACCGCGATGCACTTCCGCCAGGTATTGTTCCAGCGCACCTTTGCGGCTGGTGGTGTCGCGGTCTATACGCGAAATCGGGACGTTGGCAAACATCGGCGCCAGCACGTCCTCAAGCTGTTCGGTACCTAAACCCACCGGCACCAGATGCGTCGAGCCGCAGGAGGGGCACTGACGCGGAATGGGGCGCTGGCTGTCGCAATGATGGCAACGCAGATGACGATGGGTCTGATGCAGCGTGTAATAGCTGTCGCAGCGCGGGCATTCCGCTATCCAGCCGCATTCATGGCACAGTAGCGTCGGAGCATAACCGCGACGGTTGAGGAACAAAATGACCTGATTATCGGCCTGCAAATGCTGGCGCATCCGGCTGATTAACGCCGGAGAAAGTCCGGCCTGTAATTGCTGGCTTTTCAAATCCAGCACGTGCTGAGTCGCCGGACGTGCGTTCCCGGCGCGTTTGGTCAGTTTGAGCTGGTGGTATTTTCCCTGGCGAACGTTGTGCAATGTTTCCAGGGCGGGCGTTGCGGAGCCGAGAATGATTGGGATTTTCTCATTGTGCGCGCGCCACACCGCCAGATCGCGGGCGTGATAGCGCCAGCCTTCCTGCTGCTTGTAGGAGCTGTCGTGTTCTTCGTCGATGACAATCACGCCGAGGTTTTTGAACGGGGTAAATAAGGACGATCGGGTACCAATCACAATCCCGGCTTCGTCATTTTTCGCTTTTAGCCACGCCGACAGGCGTTCGCTGTCATTGAGCGCCGAGTGCAGCACTTCGACCGGTGCGTTAAAACGTTCGCGAAAACGGGCGATGGTCTGCGGAGTGAGGCCGATTTCCGGCACCATCACCAGCGCCTGTTTCCCCTGCGCCAGCACGTTTTCCAGCACGCTAAGATAGACTTCGGTTTTGCCGGAACCGGTGACGCCCGCCAGCAGCCAAGCGGAAAATTTGTCCGATGCGCTGTGAATGGCCCCAACGGCGGTGGCTTGCTCGGTGTTCAGACGCAGACGCTCGCCGGTAACTGCATAGCCATTGCGCCAGTCGGAAATCGCAGGCGCTTCGCTCGCCAGATCGCTATAACCCTTTTTACGCAGGCCTTGCAGGGCAGCATCGTTGAATTCTAGGTCGGCAACCTGATGACGCCAGATTTTGCCCTGACGCAGTGCGGCGAGCGCCTGCTGTTGTTTGGCGGAGCGCTTAAGCGCGTGGATATCCACCGCCTGACCCTGTTCCGTCGCATACCAGTACCACAGCGGCGCGGCGCTGGCGGGTTTCCCCTGACGCAGCAGAATCGGCAGCGCGTGAAACAGCACATCGCCAATTGGATGGTGATAATAGTCTGTGGCCCATTGCAGCATGCGCCAGACGGCAGGCGAATAAACGGGATCGTCATCCAGTACTTCAATGACGCTTTTCAAATCCTTGAGCGGCAGTTCGCTGTCGTCGCTGACTGAGACCACAATTCCCACGCGTTCTTGCTGCTTGCCAAACGGCACGCGTACGCGACACCCGGCCTGAGCGCTAATGCCATCTGGCAGCACATAGTCAAAGGTACGGGGAAGCGGAACGGGCAGGGCAACGTGTGCGACGGGCATCGAATCTTCCTGACTTGAAAAGGAGCGCGTTAGTATACACATTACACTAAGGCGGCGTGCGGATCAGATTGCAACCCCTGGTTATATTCTGTATGATTCGCCGCCTTTGGTGCACATTTGTGCTATCAAAAGACCTATACTATTAACTTCACGCGGTGTCTGGCGTTAGGGCTGGAAGAGCGGCGTGGCCTTTACTGAGGTTTCCCATGAAAAAAGGTATTCACCCAAATTACGCAGAAATTACTGCAAACTGTTCTTGCGGTAACGTAATGACCATCCGTTCTACCGTTGGTCACGATCTGAACCTGGACGTGTGCGGCAAATGCCACCCGTTCTACACTGGCAAGCAGCGTGACGTTGCTACCGGTGGCCGTGTTGACCGCTTCAACAAGCGTTTCAGCATCCCGGGCGCTAAATAAGCTACCCGAGAAAAAGGCGCCGAAAGGCGCCTTTTTTGTATCTGAAAATCAGTATTCCCACGTATCCGGGTCGATCCCCAGTTCACGCATAATAATCTTCGCTGCTTCCGGAATTTCATCACTACGCTCTTTGCGCAGATCTTCATCATTCGGCAGCGGTTGACCGGTAAACGCATGTAGGAACGCTTCACACAGCAGCTCGCTGTTAGTGGCGTGGCGCAGGTTGTTCACCTGGCGACGGGTACGTTCATCGGTGAGGATTTTCAAAACCTTCAGAGGAATGGACACCGTAATTTTTTTAACTTGCTCGCTCTTCTTACCGTGCTCAGCGTAGGGGCTGATATATTCGCCGCTCCATTCAGCCATGAGACTCTCATCCTCTAATCATTAATAAAAGGCCAGGGCGCGCGCCCGAACCATAATCCCGCACAGTTTACCTGAGAGGTGTGACCATGACACCAGCAAAGCCTCTGTGTATGTGCGCTAATGCATATAATTTTAACGGCTATTTCCCGATTGCTCAATCTATACGCAAAGAAGTTTAGATGTCCAGATGTATTGACGTCCATTGTGGCAGTGGTTACTCTGAGGCCTGACTTTTCACCGATGAAGCCAGGAACGATTCACCATGACGCGTAAACAAGCCACTATCGCAGTGCGTAGCGGGTTAAATGATGACGAGCAATATGGCTGCGTTGTCCCCCCGATCCACCTCTCCAGTACTTATAATTTCACCGGATTTAACGAACCGCGTGCCCATGACTATTCCCGTCGCGGTAACCCGACGCGTGATGTCGTGCAGCGTGCGCTGGCAGAACTGGAAGGCGGCGCGGGTGCTGTTCTGACGAACACCGGCATGTCCGCCATTCTCCTTGTCACCACCGTTTACCTGAAGCCGGGTGATCTGCTGGTGGCGCCACATGACTGTTATGGCGGCAGCTATCGTTTGTTCGACAGCCTGGCAAAACGCGGCTGTTATCGCGTGCTGTTTGTTGATCAGAGCAACGAGCAGGCGCTTAAAGCTGCGCTGGCGGAAAAACCGAAGCTGGTTCTGGTCGAAAGCCCAAGTAATCCGTTGTTGCGTGTCGTGGATATTGCGAAAATCTGTGAGCTGGCGCGTGAAGCCGGGGCCGTGAGCGTGGTGGATAACACCTTCCTCAGCCCGGCACTACAAAACCCGTTGGCGCTTGGTGCCGATCTGGTTCTGCATTCCTGCACCAAATACCTGAACGGCCATTCCGATGTCGTCGCGGGCGTGGTGATTGCCAAAGAGCAGGAAACTGTCACTGAACTGGCATGGTGGGCGAATAATATCGGCGTCACCGGCGGGGCGTTTGACAGCTACCTGCTGCTGCGCGGCCTGCGTACGCTCTCTCCACGTATGGAAGTGGCCCAGCGCAACGCCACGGCAATTGTTGAGTTCCTGAAGCAGCAACCGCTGGTGAAAAAGCTGTATCATCCTTCTCTGCCGGAAAACCAAGGCCATGAAATCGCGGCCCGTCAGCAGAAAGGCTTCGGCGCGATGCTCAGTTTTGAACTGGACGGCGACGAAAACACCCTGCGCCGTTTCCTGGGTGGGTTGGAGTTGTTCACGCTGGCAGAATCGTTAGGCGGCGTGGAAAGTTTGATTTCTCACGCGGCAACCATGACTCACGCGGGCATGGCGCCAGAAGCACGTGCAGCGGCAGGGATTTCAGAAACGCTGCTGCGTATTTCTACCGGTATTGAAGACAGTGACGATTTAATTGCCGACCTGGAAAATGGGTTCCGGGCAGCAAACGAGGAGTAAACATGAGTGTGATAGCGCAGGCAGGGACGAAAGCTCGTCAACTGCATAAGTTTGGTGGAAGTAGTCTGGCGGATGTGAAATGTTACCTGCGCGTGGCAGGGATTATGGCTGAGCACTCGCAGCCAGAAGACATGATGGTCGTTTCCGCTGCGGGCAGCACCACCAACCAGCTGATCAGCTGGCTGAAACTCAGCCAGACCGACAGACTTTCTGCGCATCAGGTTCAGCAGGCGCTGCGCCGTTATCAGATTGAACTGATGACCGGGCTGCTGCCTGCAGAGGTGGCCGACAGCATGATCGCTGAATTTATTCACGATCTTGAACGTTTGGCCACGCTCCTCGACGGCGGTATCAATGAGGTGGTTTACGCCGAAGTCGTGGGCCACGGCGAAGTGTGGTCCGCACGTTTGATGGCCGCCGTTTTGCAACAACAAGGTCTGGACGCCGCCTGGCTCGATGCGCGTGCGTTTCTGCGCGCCGAGCGCGGCGCTCAGCCACAGGTCGATGAAGGCCTCTCTTTCCCGCTGCTTCAGCAACTGCTGGCACAGCATCCAAACAAACGTCTGGTGGTCACCGGGTTTATCAGTCGCGACACTGAAGGTGGCACGGTGCTGCTCGGTCGCAACGGCTCTGATTACTCGGCAACGCAAATTGGTGCCCTGGCGGGCGTGTCTCGCGTCACCATCTGGAGTGACGTGGCAGGGGTGTACAGCGCCGACCCGCGTAAAGTGAAAGATGCATGTCTGCTGCCGCTTCTGCGTCTCGACGAAGCCAGTGAACTGGCGCGTCTGGCAGCTCCAGTGCTTCATGCCCGTACGCTGCAACCCGTCTCCGGCAGTGATATCGATTTACAGCTGCGCTGCAGTTATACCCCGGATCAGGGCTCAACCCGTATTGAACGCGTGCTCGCTTCCGGAACCGGGGCGCGTATCGTCACCAGCCATGATGACGTTTGCCTGATTGAATTCCAGGTTCCGACCAGCCAGGACTTTAAGCTGGCGCACAAAGAAATCGAGCTTATTTTTAAGCGTGCGCAGGTGCGCCCGCTGGCGGTTGGCGCGCATCCAGACCGTCATCTGCTGCAGTTCTGCTATACCGCCGAAGTGGCGGACAGCGCGCTGAAGTTGCTCGATGAAGCGGGCCTGCCGGGCGAGCTGCGTTTACGCCAGAGCCTGGCATTGATTGCTATGGTAGGTGCGGGCGTGACCCGTAACCCATTGCACTGCCATCGCTTCTGGCAACAGTTGAAAGGCCAGCCGGTGGAGTTCACCTGGCAGTCGGAAGAGGGCATCAGCCTGGTGGCGGTTCTGCGTACCGGGCCAACCGAAAGCCTGATTCAGGGCCTGCACCAGTCGCTGTTCCGTGCTGAAAAGCGCATTGGGCTGGTGCTGTTCGGCAAAGGTAACATCGGTTCACGCTGGCTGGAGCTGTTTGCCCGCGAGCAAAGCACGCTTTCGGCGCGCACCGGGTTTGAGTTTGTGCTGGCAGGCGTGGTCGACAGCCGCCGTAGCCTGCTGAATTACGAAGGACTGGACGCCAGCCGCGCGCTCGCATTCTTTAATGATGAAGCGGTAGAGCAGGACGAAGAATCGCTGTTCCTGTGGATGCGTGCGCATCCGTACGATGATTTGGTGGTCCTTGACGTCACCGCCAGCGCCCAGCTGGCCGAGCAGTATCTGGATTTCGCCAGCCACGGTTTCCACGTGATCAGTGCCAACAAACTCGCCGGGGCTAGCACCAGCGACAAATACCGCCAAATCCACGACGCGTTCGAAAAAACGGGTCGCTACTGGCTGTATAACGCTACTGTTGGCGCGGGCCTGCCGGTGAATTTCACCGTGCGCGATCTGCGTGACAGCGGCGATACTATTCTGTCCATCAGTGGGATTTTCTCCGGCACGCTTTCGTGGCTGTTCCTGCAGTTCGACGGCACCGTGCCGTTTACCGAGCTGGTGGATCAGGCGTGGCAGCAAGGGTTGACTGAACCGGACCCGCGCGTTGATTTGTCCGGCAAAGATGTCATGCGCAAGCTGGTGATCCTCGCCCGTGAAGCGGGTTACGACATCGAGCCTGACCAGGTGCGTGTCGAATCGCTGGTGCCCTCGCATTGCGAACAGGGTTCTATCGATCACTTCTTCGAGAACGGTGAAGACCTGAACGAGCAGATGATTCAGCGTCTGGAAGCCGCGCAGGAAATGGGACTTGTGCTGCGCTACGTGGCGCGTTTCGATGCCAACGGTAAAGCGCGTGTCGGCGTTGAAGCCGTGCGCCCTGAGCATCCGCTGGCAGCACTGCTGCCGTGTGATAACGTCTTTGCCATCGAAAGCCGCTGGTATCGCGATAACCCGCTGGTGATCCGTGGCCCGGGTGCAGGACGTGACGTGACGGCCGGGGCTATTCAGTCAGACATTAACCGTCTGGCGCAGCTGCTGTAGATTTTGCACCTCTCATCCTAACCCTCTCCCCAAAGGGAGAGGGGACCGCTCGGCACTGATTTTCGCCCTCTCCCTGCGGGAATGAGCTAATGCTCGCAGCCCTCCCATGAATTATTTTCACCTTCGCTGAACATTCCTCACTCTTTCTGCTGTTTTTTCTGTTGACGTCATCACTCTTTTCCGTCATTTTTACATCTGGACGTCTAAACGTATAGATGCTCATAACACAACATATAACGACATGCGATTGAAGAGGTAAGGTATGAGCTTTTTTCACGCCAACCAGCGGGAAGCCCTGAATCAGAGCCTGGCAGAAGTACAGGGCCAGATTAATGTTTCCTTTGAGTTTTTCCCGCCGCGCACCAGTGAAATGGAGCAAACCCTATGGGCCTCTATCGATCGCCTGAGCAGCCTGAAGCCGAAGTTTGTTTCCGTTACCTACGGTGCGAACTCGGGTGAGCGTGACCGCACGCACAGCATCATTAAAGGCATCAAGGATCGCACTGGGCTTGAAGCGGCACCGCATCTGACCTGTATCGACGCGACTCGCGACGAGCTGCGCGGCATCGCTCAGGACTACTGGAATAATGGCATTCGCCATATCGTCGCCCTGCGCGGTGACCTGCCGCCTGGCAGCGGTAAGCCGGACATGTATGCCACCGACTTGGTCGCGCTGCTGAAAGATGTGGGTGACTTTGATATCTCAGTCGCGGCGTATCCGGAAGTGCACCCGGAAGCGAAAAGTGCGCAGGCTGACTTGCTCAACCTGAAACGTAAAGTAGACGCCGGCGCAAACCGTGCGATCACGCAGTTCTTCTTCGATGTTGAAAGCTACCTGCGTTTCCGCGACCGCTGCGCCTCGACAGGTATCGACGTCGAAATCATCCCTGGCATTCTGCCAGTGTCGAATTTCAAACAAGCGAAGAAATTTGCCGACATGACCAACGTGCGCATCCCAACCTGGATGGCGAAAATGTTTGAAGGGCTGGACGACGATGCGGAAACTCGCAAACTGGTCGGCGCCAATATCGCGATGGACATGGTGAAAATCCTGAGTCGTGAAGGCGTGAAGGATTTCCACTTCTACACCCTGAACCGCGCCGAGATGAGCTACGCCATCTGCCACACGCTTGGCGTGCGTCCGGGCGTGTAAACAGAGGCCCTCATCCGAGGGCCTTTTCGTTGTTTTTCTCTTCTTTCCCTCTCAATTACGACGAAACGCCGACAGTTAAGCGCCCCACTTTCCCTGCATAATCTATGGTTATTGTTGAAAGTTTACGGACGCGTCGACATTTCTATGAACAACATTTGCTATGTTGTTTAACGCCAGAAGGAAACAACTATCAAATCTGTAGGTTTTTTCATCTATAACTTATCTGCAGAGCTGTATATCCTGGTATTAAAACACTGAAGGGAGCAGGAAGATGAGCAATCAAGAAAACGATCATAATACGTTGTCTGCAGGAAAGTGTCCTTTTCATCAGGGCGGCCATGACGAAAGCGCAGGGGCCGGAACCAGCACTCGCGACTGGTGGCCAAAACAACTTCGCGTAGATCTCCTCAATCAGCACTCCAACCGCTCTAATCCGTTGGGCGAAGATTTCGATTACCGCAAAGAATTCAGCAAGCTGGATTATTCCGCTCTGAAAGGCGACATCAAAGCACTGTTAACCGATTCACAGCCGTGGTGGCCAGCCGACTGGGGCAACTACGCGGGCCTGTTTATCCGTATGGCCTGGCACGGAGCCGGTACTTATCGTTCCGTCGACGGTCGCGGTGGTGCAGGTCGCGGTCAGCAACGCTTTGCGCCGCTGAATTCCTGGCCGGATAACGTCAGCCTCGATAAAGCTCGCCGCCTGCTGTGGCCTATTAAACAGAAATATGGCCAGAAAATTTCCTGGGCCGACCTGTTCATCCTCGCGGGTAACGTTGCGCTGGAAAACTCAGGCTTCCGTACCTTTGGTTTCGGTGCCGGGCGCGAAGATGTCTGGGAACCGGATCTCGACGTAAACTGGGGCGATGAAAAAGCCTGGCTGGAACATCGTGACCCTGAAGCGTTGGCGAAACGTCCACTGGCCGCCACGGAAATGGGCCTGATTTACGTGAACCCGGAAGGGCCAAACGCTAGCGGTGAACCGCTTTCCGCAGCCGCAGCGATTCGCGCGACCTTCGGCAACATGGGCATGAACGACGAAGAGACCGTGGCGCTGATCGCCGGTGGTCACACGTTGGGTAAAACTCACGGTGCCGCATCGGCAAGCCATGTCGGTGCCGATCCAGAAGCGGCATCAATTGAATCTCAGGGTCTGGGTTGGGCAAGCAGCCACGCCAGTGGGGTTGGTGCGGATGCCATCACTTCCGGTCTGGAAGTGGTCTGGACGCAAACGCCAACTCAGTGGAGCAACTACTTCTTTGAGAACCTGTTCAAATATGAGTGGGTGCAGACCCGTAGCCCGGCCGGGGCTATTCAGTTTGAAGCGGCCGACGCGCCAGACTTGATTCCTGATCCGTTCGATCCGTCCAAAAAACGTAAGCCAACGATGCTGGTCACCGACCTGACGCTGCGTTTCGATCCGGATTTTGAAAAAATTTCCCGTCGTTTCCTCAACGATCCGCAGGCGTTTAACGAAGCTTTTGCCCGGGCGTGGTTCAAACTGACTCACCGCGATATGGGGCCGAAAGCGAGATACATCGGTCCAGAAGTACCGAAAGAAGATCTGATTTGGCAGGATCCATTGCCGCATCCGTTCTTCCAGCCATCGGCTTATGATATTGAGAGCCTGAAAGCGGATATTGCTGCTTCGGGGCTGTCGGTCAGTGAGCTGGTGTCGGTGGCGTGGGCATCTGCCTCAACCTTCCGCGGTGGTGATAAACGCGGTGGTGCTAACGGCGCGCGTGTGGCCTTGGATCCGCAGCGTCATTGGGACGTCAACGCCACGGCGGCGCGTGTTCTTCCAGTACTGGAAGACATCTATAAATCTGCACACAAAGCGTCCCTGGCCGATATCATCGTGCTGGCAGGCGTGGTGGGCGTAGAGCAAGCGGCCAAAGCTGCGGGCGTGTCGGTCACCGTGCCGTTTGTGCCAGGCCGTGTCGATGCGCGTCAGGATCAGACGGACGTTGAAATGTTCAATCTGATGGAGCCTGCGGCTGACGGTTTCCGTAACTACCGTGCGCGTCTGGATGCTGCGACCACCGAATCTCTGCTGATCGATAAAGCCCAGCAGCTGACGCTGACCGCACCGGAAATGACCGCGCTGGTCGGTGGCCTGCGTGTACTTGGCGCTAACTTTGATGGTAGCAAACACGGCGTATTCACTGAAAACGTGGGTGTGCTCAGCAACGATTTCTTCGCAAATCTGCTGGATATGAACAACGAGTGGAAAGCCGCGGATGCCTCAAACGAGCTGTTCGAAGGTCGTTGCCGTCAGAGCGGTGAAGTGAAATACACCGCAACGCGTTCAGACCTGGTATTTGGCTCTAACGCCGTGCTGCGTGCGTTGGCTGAAGTTTATGCCTGCGCAGATGCCAAAGAGAAGTTTGTGAAAGACTTCGTGGCGGCATGGGTGAAAGTGATGAATCTGGATCGCTTCGACCTGCAGTAATATCAGCGAACGATAGATAAAAAAATCCCCGCGTCAATGCGGGGATTTTTATTTGGAGCGATGTCAGGCTTAACCCGTGTTACGCATCCCCGCCGCAACGCCGGCGATGGTTACCATCAGCGCTTGTTCAACGCGAGGGTCCGGCTCTTTGCCTTCTTCTTCCGCAAGACGTGAACGGTGCAGCAGCTCTGCCTGCAGAACGTTCAGCGGGTCGGTGTAGATGTTACGCAGTTGAATGGACTCGGCAATCCACGGCAAATCTGCCATCAGGTGGGAATCGTTGGCGATGTCGAGCACCACTTTGATATCCGCTTCCAGCAGTTTGCGTAGTTCGGCACCCAGTGGCCACAGCTCTTTTTTCACCAGACGCTGATCGTAGTATTCCGCCAGCCACAGGTCGGCTTTGGCGAATACCATTTCCAGCATGCCCAGACGCGTAGAGAAGAATGGCCAGTCGCGGCACATGGTTTCCAGTTCGCTCTGTTTGCCATCTTCCACCACTTTCTGTAGCGCCGCACCGGCACCCAGCCAGGCAGGCAGCATCAGGCGGTTTTGCGTCCACGCGAAAATCCACGGGATCGCACGCAGAGACTCAACGCCGCCAGTCGGACGACGTTTTGCCGGACGCGAACCCAGCGGCAGTTTGCCCAGTTCCTGTTCTGGCGTCGCAGAGCGGAAGTACGGCACGAAATCTTTATTTTCACGCACGTAGCCGCGATACATGTCGCAGGAAATGTCTGACAGCTCGGCCATGATATGACGCCATTCCGGTTTTGGCTCCGGTGGCGGCAGCAGGTTCGCTTCGAGAATCGCACTGGTGTACAGCGACAGGCTGCTGATGGTGACTTCCGGCAGACCGTACTTGAAGCGGATCATCTCGCCCTGTTCGGTGACGCGCAGACCGCCTTTCAGGCTGCCCGGTGGCTGGGAAAGCAGCGCTGCGTGAGCTGGCGCGCCCCCGCGACCGATTGAACCACCGCGACCGTGGAACAGGGTCAGCTCAATACCGGCTTTTTCGCAGGTTTTGATCAGCGCATCCTGAGCCTGATACTGTGCCCAGGATGCTGCCATTACGCCCGCGTCTTTTGCGGAGTCGGAATAGCCAATCATCACCATCTGTTTGCCCTGGATGAAACCACGATACCAGTCGATGTTCAGCAATTGCGTCATCACATCGTCGGCATTGTTGAGGTCATCGAGCGTTTCAAACAGCGGTGCAACCGGCAGTGCAAAGCCGATCCCGGCTTCTTTCAACAGCAGGTGAACGGCCAATACGTCGGACGGCGTTTTCGCCATCGATATAACGTACGCGGCAACGGAGCCTTTCGGTGCTTCGGCGATCACTTTGCAGGTGTCGAGCACTTCACGGGTTTCTTCACTCGGCTCCCACTGACGCGGCAGCAGAGGACGTTTTGAATTCAGTTCGCGGATCAGGAACGCCTGTTTGTCGGCTTCAGACCAGCTTTCGTAGTCGCCAATGCCGAGATAGCGGGTCAGTTCGCCCAGTGCTTCGGTGTGACGGGTGCTTTCCTGACGCACGTCGATACGCACCAGCGGCACGCCAAAACACTTCACGCGGCGCAGGGTGTCGAGCAGTTCGCCGTTGGCGATAATGCCCATACCGCAGGCCTGCAATGATTTATAGCAGGCGTACAGCGGTTCCCAGAGCTGCTCGTTTTGAGTCAGCAGGCCCGCGGGTTTCGGCAGTTTTTCGCCTTTCAGACGCGCTTCCAGCCACGCCTGAGTCGCCATCAGCTGGCTGCGCAGGGTTTTCAGCAGATAGCGGTAAGGTTCCGCCGCCCCTGCTTCGCCGACGTATTCACGCAATTCGTCGGTGCATTCCACCATCGACAGCTCGGAAATCAGCAGCTGAATGTCTTTCATGAACAGATCAGTCGCTTTCCAGCGGCCCAGAAGCAGTACGGTGCGGGTGATGTCAGAAGTGACGTTCGGGTTGCCGTCACGGTCGCCGCCCATCCACGAGGTGAAGCGCACGGGCACGAAATCGACCGGCAGCTGATAACCGAGGTTATCTTCCAGCTGTTCATTCAGCTCGCGCAAGTAGTTTGGCACGCCTTCCCACAGGCTGTTTTCGACAACTGCAAAGCCCCATTTGGCTTCGTCCACCGGGCTTGGGCGATGCTTACGAATTTCATCGGTATGCCAGGACTGCGCAATCAGCTGACGCAGACGGCGCATCAGCTGGTGCTGTTCGTAGTCGGCAATATCTTTGTTATCGAGCTGCTTCAGGCAGCTATTCACTTCGACCATTTTGTGGATCAGCGTTCGGCGGGTGATTTCCGTCGGGTGTGCGGTAAGAACCAGCTCCAGCGAGAGACTTTCTACCGCTTTTTTGATGATCGCTTCGTTCAGGTTCGGCTGATCTTTGAGTTTACGCAGGGTGCGGGCAATCACTTCCGGGTTGCTGGCCGCTTCGCCTTTAGGCGAAATGCTGTGATATTGCTCGGCTGTATTTGCCAGATTCAGGAACTGGCTGAATGCGCGGGCGACTGGCAGCAGCTCGTCATTAGACAGATTCTGCAGTGTGGTGAGTAGCTCCTGGCGATTGGCTTCATTGCCCGCACGGGAGGATTTTGACAACTTACGAATGGTTTCAACGCGATCAAGAATGTTCTCGCCAAGGGCATCTTTGATAGTTTCCCCTAAAACCTTACCGAGCATACTGACATTACTACGCAAAGCGGAATATTGTTCGTTCATTACCCCAGACACCCCATCTCATTTATGTATGTCCCTGGATTTCGCACAACCGTGATGAGACCGCTGACGGTGATACAAAATCGTTCGGACATGGTATTCGGTATTTTCTCGTCTTCACTTTATAAAGCCACGTAAAAACCCCTACGTCAATTGTTGCGAAATCGCTTCAGCAAACGAAAAAATGGCGGAAATTTGCCAAATTAAACTCAGCGGCAGTGAGATAAGCGCTTCTTATGGAAATGTGAGGTGAATCACCCTCTCAGGCAGAGAGGGTGGCGGCAGAATTAATGCCAGCAAAAGTGATGGATGACTTGGGTAATTAACTCGCGAGTCGGTTTAATGAAGCGTGTTTCGAGGTATTCATCTGGCTGATGCGCCTGATTGATGGAACCCGGCCCGAGCACCAGCGTCGGACACAGTGTCTGAATGTATGGCGCTTCGGTGCAGTAGTTCACCACTTCGGTTTGCGTGCCGAGCAGTTTTTCCACCACCTGAACCAGCTGATGATCCGGCGGGCACGCGTATCCTGGGATCGGCGGATGCAGATCGGACACCGTCAGGCGGCCCGGCCATTTTTCACTGATTGGCGCCAGCGCGTCGGTGAGCAGCCCGTTGAGATCGTCGAGCGTCATACCTGGCAGCGGACGAATATCCATATGCAGTTCGCAGCAGGCGCAGATACGGTTAGACGCATCACCGCCATGAATGGCGCCGAGATTGAGCGTCGGGTACGGCACCGCAAACGCATCGTAGTGGAAACGTTCTTTCAACGAGTCGCGCAGCTGCATGATGCGGCCAATGGCATCGTGCATCAGCTCGATGGCGTTTACGCCGCGATCCGGATCGCTCGAGTGTCCGGATTGCCCCAATACGCGGATGGCATTGGAAATATGGCCTTTGTGGGCGCGCACCGGTTGCAGGGACGTTGGTTCACCGATGATGGCGCAGTCCGGACGCAGCGAGGTGGATTCTGAGAAATAACGTGCGCCCGCCATGCTGGTTTCTTCGTCAGCGGTGGCCAGAATGTAGAGCGGTTTTTTCAACTGTGTCACGTCGACGTCGCGCAGCGCGTCGAGAATAAAGGCGAAGAAACCTTTCATGTCGGCGGTGCCGAGGCCATACAGCTTGTTGTCGTGTTCGGTCAGGGTGAACGGATCGCGCGTCCAGCGGCCATCATCAAACGGTACTGTGTCTGTGTGGCCCGTCAGTAACAGCCCGCCCGTGCCGTGTCCGATGCTGGCCAGCATGTTGAATTTATGACGCGTGCCTGGGACCGGTTGGATCTCAACGGTGAAGCCAATCGTGGAGAACCAATCCGCCAGCAGATTGATTAAACCTTCATTACTTTGATCAAGGGATTCTTCGGTGGCACTGATGGACGGTGTGGCGATCAATGCGCGGTAGATCTCGATAAATGGCGGTAAATTGTTTTTCATTGTTGACACACCTTAGGTCATGATAGTATCAATATTCATGCAATATTAGTGAATAAAAATACATTATCGTTGAGCATAAAGGAACCCGATGTTGAATACGCTGATTGTAGGCGCAAGCGGTTATGCAGGCGCTGAGCTGGTGAGTTACGTAAATCGTCATCCGCATATGAACATAACCGCTTTGACGGTCTCAGCGCAAAGCAATGATGCCGGAAAGTTAATTTCTGATCTGCACCCGCAGCTGAAAGGCATTGTCGATTTGCCACTACAGCCGATGTCCGATATTCGCGAATTTTCCGCGGGCGTGGACGTGGTGTTCCTCGCGACGGCCCACGAAGTGAGCCACGATCTGGCCCCACAGTTCCTCGATGCGGGCTGCGTGGTATTTGACCTTTCCGGCGCGTTCCGCGTCAACGATGCTGATTTTTATCAGAAATATTACGGCTTCACGCACCAGCATCCGCAGCTGCTGTCGCAGGCGGTGTACGGCCTGGCGGAATGGAACGGTGACAAAATCAAAGAGGCGAACCTGATTGCGGTCCCGGGTTGTTACCCGACTGCGGCACAGTTGTCGCTTAAACCGCTGATCGACTCCGGGCTGTTAGATCTTTCACAATGGCCGGTGATCAACGCCACCAGTGGCGTGAGCGGGGCAGGGCGCAAGGCTGCAGTTTCGAACAGCTTTTGCGAAGTCAGCCTGCAGCCTTATGGCGTATTCAACCACCGCCACCATCCGGAAATTACCACTCACCTGGGCGCAGAGGTGATTTTCACTCCGCATCTCGGAAACTTTAAACGCGGTATTCTGGAAACCATTACCTGTCGTCTGAAGCCGGGTGTAACCCATGCGCAGGTCGCGGATGTTTTCCAACAGGCGTATGCGAATAAACCGCTGGTGCGTCTGTATGACAACGGCGTTCCGGCCCTGAAAAACGTGGTCGGCCTGCCATTCTGCGACATCGGTTTTGCCGTTCAGGGTGAGCATCTGATTGTGGTCGCCGCAGAAGATAATCTGCTCAAAGGCGCGGCGGCTCAGGCCATGCAGTGCGCGAACATTCGTTTTGGCTTTGCCGAAACCCAGTCTCTTCTTTAATGGATACCTGATGATGAATCCTTTAATTATCAAACTCGGTGGTGTGCTGCTGGACAGTGAAGAAGCGCTGGAGCGTCTGTTTACCGCGCTGGTGCATTATCGTGCGGAGCATCAACGCCCGCTGGTTATCGTGCACGGCGGCGGCTGCGTGGTGGATGAGCTGATGAAACAGCTGAATCTGCCCGTGACGAAGAAAAACGGGCTGCGCGTGACGCCTGCCGATCAGATTGACATCATCACTGGTGCGCTGGCGGGTACGGCGAACAAAACGCTGCTGGCGTGGGCCAAAAAACATCAGATCGCGTCTGTGGGCCTGTATCTCGGCGACGGCGACAGCGTGACGGTTTCTCAGCTTAATGAAGAACTGGGGCACGTGGGTCTGGCGCAGCCGGGCTCACCGGCGCTGATTAATACGCTTCTGGCAGGCGGTTTCCTGCCGGTAGTGAGCTCTATCGGTGTGACCGAAGAAGGTCAGCTGATGAACGTTAACGCTGACCAGGCCGCGACAGCACTGGCGGCGACGCTCGGTGCGGACCTGATTCTGCTCTCCGATGTGAGCGGGATCCTTGATGGTAAAGGACAGCGCATTGCCGAAATGACGGCGGCAAAGGCGGAGCAACTGATCGACCAGGGCATCATCACCGATGGCATGGTAATCAAAGTGAATGCCGCGCTGGATGCCGCCCGCACGTTGGGTCGCCCAGTGGACATCGCGTCATGGCGTCACGCCGAACAGCTACCATCGCTGTTTAACGGCACGCCAATCGGCACGCGTATTCTGGCTTAATATTCTGTGCCGGATGGCGCTCCGCTTATCCGGCCTACGTGGGTTATATAGGCCCGGTAAGCCTCGCGCCACCGGGAAAAAATTTCATTATTAAGGAAGCATGTTATGGCACTTTGGGGCGGGCGTTTTACTCAGGCAGCAGATCAGCGGTTCAAACAGTTCAACGACTCTTTGCGCTTTGACTACCGTCTGGCGGAGCAGGATATTATTGGCTCTGTGGCCTGGTCTAAAGCGCTGGTGACGGTTAACGTATTAGCCGCGGCGGAACAGCAGCAGCTAGAAGAAGCGCTTAACGTATTGCTCGAAGAAGTGCGTGCGAATCCGCAGCAGATTCTGGAGAGCGACGCGGAAGATATTCACAGCTGGGTGGAAGGTAAACTTATCGACAAAGTCGGCCAGCTGGGGAAAAAACTGCATACCGGACGTAGCCGTAATGACCAGGTGGCGACCGACCTCAAACTGTGGTGCAAAGACACCGTGACTGAGTTGCTGAGCGCCAGCCGCCAGCTGCAGGCCGCGCTGGTGGAAACCGCGCAGCAAAACCAGGATGCGGTGATGCCGGGTTATACCCACCTGCAACGCGCGCAGCCGGTGACCTTTGCGCACTGGTGTCTGGCCTATGTCGAAATGCTGGCCCGTGACGAAAGCCGTTTGCAGGACACCTTGCGTCGTCTGGACGTGAGCCCGCTGGGCAGCGGTGCGCTGGCCGGTACGGCGTATGAAATCGATCGTGAACAGCTGGCAGGCTGGCTGGGCTTTGCATCGGCAACCCGCAACAGTCTGGACAGCGTGTCCGACAGGGACCACGTGCTGGAGCTGCTGTCGAACGCCTCCATCGGCATGGTGCATCTGTCGCGTTTTGCAGAAGACCTGATTTTCTTTAACTCCGGTGAAGCGGGCTTTGTGGAGCTGTCTGACCGCGTGACGTCGGGCTCTTCCCTGATGCCGCAGAAGAAAAACCCGGATGCGCTGGAGCTGATCCGCGGTAAATGCGGCCGCGTGCAGGGCGCGCTGACGGGTATGATGATGACCCTGAAAGGTCTGCCGCTGGCGTATAACAAAGATATGCAGGAAGACAAAGAAGGGCTCTTCGACGCGCTGGACACCTGGCTCGACTGCTTGCATATGGGCGCGCTGGTGCTGGACGGTATTCAGGTGAAACGCCCGCGTTGTCAGGAAGCGGCGCAGCAGGGTTATGCCAACTCGACCGAACTTGCGGACTATCTGGTCGCCAAAGGCGTGCCGTTCCGTGAAGCGCACCATATTGTGGGGGAAGCGGTGGTGGAAGCCATTCGTCAGGGCAAACCGCTGGAAGTGCTGACGCTGGCAGAGTTGCAGAAATTCAACGCAGTGATTGGCGACGATGTTTACCCGATTCTGTCGCTGCAATCGTGCCTCGATAAGCGTGCAGCTCAAGGCGGTGTATCGCCGAAGCAGGTTGCGCAGGCGATTAAAGATGCGCAGGCCCGCCTGCTCTGATCATCGCCGAGTAAAATGCCGGGTGACCTGGCCTACAAAGATCAGCCCAACCGCAAGTTGGGCTTTTTTATGCAAAAAAAACGGACCACGGGGTCAGCAACGTTCACGTTGGCTTTTGTTATTCATATCAGAGATAAACTCTAAACGGGCCTGTGGTTTCAAGGGCTTGTGAGGTACCGCCTCGTTTATGTGGAGTATTATTGACCACAACACTTGATAGGGATAATCGTTCATTGCTATGCTATCTATCGCCATGAACTATCGTGGCGATGGAGGATGGATAATGAATATTCGTGATCTTGAATACCTGGTTGCCTTAGCTGAGCATCGTCATTTTCGCCGTGCGGCGGATTCCTGTCACGTTAGTCAGCCGACGTTAAGTGGGCAGATCCGTAAGCTGGAAGATGAGCTGGGCGTAATGCTGTTGGAGCGTACCAGCCGTAAGGTGCTGTTTACGCAGGCAGGATTATTGCTGGTGGATCAGGCGCGCACCGTGCTGCGCGAGGTAAAAGTGCTCAAGGAAATGGCGAGCCAACAGGGCGAAGCGATGTCCGGACCGCTGCATATTGGCCTGATCCCCACCGTGGGACCTTACCTGTTACCGCAGATTATCCCTATGCTGCATCAGACGTTCCCGAAACTAGAAATGTATCTGCACGAAGCACAGACTCATCAACTGCTGGCGCAACTCGACAGCGGTAAGCTCGACTGTGCAATCCTGGCATTGGTTAAAGAGAGCGAAGCCTTTATTGAGGTGCCGCTGTTCGATGAGCCGATGATGCTGGCTATTTACCAAGATCACCCATGGGCGAATCGCGACCGCGTGCCGATGTCTGATCTGGCCGGTGAAAAGCTGCTGATGCTGGAGGACGGGCACTGTCTGCGCGACCAGGCGATGGGTTTTTGCTTTGAAGCGGGGGCGGATGAAGATACACATTTCCGCGCCACCAGTCTGGAGACGCTGCGCAATATGGTGGCAGCTGGCAGCGGCATAACACTGTTACCGGCGCTGGCTGTACCGCCAGAGCGTAAACGTGATGGCGTGGTTTATCTGCCGTGCATTAAGCCGGAGCCTCGTCGTACCGTCGGTTTGGTTTACCGTCCAGGGTCACCGCTGCGCAGCCGCTATGAGCAGCTGGCAGAGGCCATCCGCACTCAGATGGATGGCCATTTCGATAAACCGTTAAAACAGGCGGTTTAAGCCGTTCAGCGCGGCAACCCGATAGGCTTCCGCCATGGTCGGGTAGTTAAAGGTGGTGTTAACGAAGTACTCGATGGTGTTACCACCCCCTTTTTGCTCCATTATCGCCTGGCCGATATGAATGATTTCGGCCGCGCGCTCGCCAAAGCAGTGTATCCCCAAAATTTCCTTGGTTTCCCGATGGAACAGGATCTTCAGCGTTCCCACATTCATTCCGACAATTTGCGCCCGCGCCAGGTGCTTAAACTGCGCCCGACCGACTTCGTAAGGCACTTTCATCGCCGTCAGCTGCTGTTCGGTTTTCCCGACAGAACTGATTTCAGGGATGGTGTAGATGCCCGTTGGAATGTCTTCAATCAGGTGCGCGGTGGCTTCGCCTTTGACCAGCGCCTGGGCAGCAATTCGGCCCTGATCGTATGCCGCAGAGGCCAGACTCGGGTAACCGAGTACGTCGCCAACTGCATAGATATGCGGAATGGCGGTCTGGTACATGCTGTTCACTTTCAGCTGACCGCGGCTGTCGGTTTGCAGGCCGATGTTTTCCAGCGCCAGGCTGTCGGTGTTACCGGTACGTCCGTTAGCGAACAGTAAACAGTCGGCTTTGAGCTTTTTGCCGGACTTCAGGTGCATGATCACGCCGTCGTCCATCCCTTCAATTTTCTCGTACTCTTCATTGTGGCGAATGACCACGCCGCTGTTCCAGAAGTGATACGAAAGGGAGTCTGACATTTCCTGATCGAGGAATGCCAACAGGCGATCACGGGTGTTGATCAAATCAACTTTGACCTCCATTCCGCGGAAGATCGATGCATATTCGCAGCCGATCACTCCGGCACCGTAGATGATCACGTGACGAGGTTCATGGTGCAGGCTGAGAATGGAGTCGCTATCGTAGACGCGCGGATGCGAGAAATCGACGTCGTCCGGACGATAAGGACGCGAGCCGCAAGCGATGATGAATTTCTCCGCCGTCACCGTTTCGACCGAGCCGTCATGGCACTCGAGCGCGAGAGTGTGCTCATCAACAAAGTGGGCGTCGCCCTGCAGAATTTCGCAGTGGTTACGTTCGTAGAACCCCTGGCGCATCCGCGTCTGCTGGTTAATCACGCTGTCGGCATGGTTGAGAATGTCGGCGAATGAAGAACGAAGTAGTCGGGTATGGTCGCTGTAGAGAGGATTCTGGTTGAATTCGATAATGCGGCTTACGGCGTGACGAAGCGCTTTCGATGGGATGGTGCCCCAGTGGGTACAGCCACCACCGACGTTGTGATAACGCTCGATGACGGCGACACGGGCTCCTTGCTTAACCAGCCCCATTGCAGCGCCTTCGCCGCCCGGGCCAGAACCAATTACTATTGCATCATAATCGTAGGTGTGTGGCATGGTAAGGCTTACCTGTTCTTATACATAAAAGCAACAGAATAGTAACATCATTGCCCCGATAACCCAATTATCGTTGTGCTTTTTTCACACTGGAGAGCACAAACCGCCCGTAAACAATCATTCACAAAGCACCTCAAACAGATTAGTTTTAATCTCTGGTATAGTGCCGACAAGGCAGATGGAAGGATTCAGACATTGTGATGGGCGTTAGAGCGCTACAAAAAGAAAAAACCCGGCGTTCGCTGGTGGAAGCAGCATTCAGTCAACTGAGTGCTGAAAGAAGTTTTGCCAGCCTGAGCCTGCGTGAAGTTGCGCGAGAGGCGGGGATTGCGCCGACTTCTTTCTATCGTCATTTCCGCGATGTGGACGAACTCGGGCTGACCATGGTCGACGAAAGCGGGTTAATGCTACGTCAGCTTATGCGTCAGGCGCGTCAGCGTATTGCCAAAGGTGGCAGCGTTATTCGCACGTCTGTGTCGACCTTTATGGAGTTTATCGGCAATAACCCCAACGCATTCCGCTTACTGCTGCGTGAACGTTCTGGCACCTCTGCGGCGTTTCGTGCCGCCGTCGCACGTGAGATTCAGCACTTTATTGCGGAACTTGCTGACTATCTGGAAATCGAAAACCATATGCCGCGCGCCTTCACTGAAGCGCAAGCCGAAGCGATGGTTACCATCGTATTTAGTGCAGGTGCAGAAGCACTGGACGTCGGCCCTGAACAGCGTCGGCAATTAGAAGAGCGACTGGTATTGCAGCTGCGGATGATTTCTAAAGGCGCGTATTACTGGTATCGCCGTGAACAAGAGAAAGTGCATACCATTCCGAAAAACGTGAAGGATGAGTAATGAAACAGACAGGTCAAGACAGAGGTACGTTGTTACTGGCGTTGGTCGCTGGTTTATCCATTAATGGGACATTTGCTGCACTGTTCAGCTCCATCGTACCCTTTACCGTATTCCCCTTGATTGCGCTGGTGCTGACGGTGTACTGCCTGCATCAACGTTACCAAAATCGCACCATGCCGGTTGGGCTGCCAGGGCTTGCCGCCGCGTGTTTCATCCTCGGGGTACTGGTTTACAGCACCGTCGTTCGTGCGGAATACCCGGACATTGGTTCTAACTTCTTCCCGGCCGTGCTGTCGGTGATTATGGTGTTCTGGATTGGTTTCCGGATGCGTAATCGTAACGCTGAAATCACGGAATAATACGGATGAGCCCTCTCAACGAGAGGGCTAAAAGGCAGGATTACTTCTTCGTCAGCCAGACCCCGCACTCCATGTGATGGGTGTACGGGAACTGATCGAACAGCGCCAGACGCTCAACGTTATGCGTTTGGCCTAATGTTTCCAGATTCTTACATAACGTTTCTGGATTGCAGGAAATGTACAGAATACGCGGGTACGCCTGCACCATCTTCTCCGTTTCGCTGTCCAGCCCGCTGCGCGGCGGATCGACGAAAATCGTTTCACACTGATAGCCTTTCAGATCGATACCCTGCAAACGGTTGAACTCGCGAACGCCGTTCATCGCTTGGGTAAACTCTTCCGCTGACATACGAATAATTTGTACGTTATCAATGTGGTTAGCCGCAATGTTGTACTGTGCGGCCGCTACGGAGGGTTTCGCAATTTCGGTCGCCAGCACGCGGTCAAAGTTGCGTGCCAATGCCAGCGAGAAGTTACCGTTGCCGCAGTACAGCTCCAGCAAATCCCCTTTCGAATTTTCAGTGGCATTCAGCGCCCATTCCAGCATCTGAATGTTCATCGCCGCATTCGGCTGAGTGAAGCTGTTTTCCACCTGACGGTAAATCATTTCCCGTCCGCCGACCGGCAAACGTTCATCAATAAAGTCCTGATCCAGCGCAATTTTGGTTTTCGTCGCGCGGCCAATCACATGCACGTTCAGGTTGGCGGCGCGTAACGCGTCACGCAGTACCGTGGCAGCGACCTGCCATGCGTCATCCAGCTTCTTATGATAAAGCAGCGACACGATGGCCTGATTGCTCATGGTGGTCAGGTAATCAATCTGGAACAGCTTGTGACGCAGGACTTTCTCGCCCTTCACACCTTCCAGAATGGCTTTCATCAGCGCGTTAATCAGTTCGCTGGCCGCCGGGAAGGTATCGACACGAATGCGCTGCTTCGTCGCCTGGTCGAAGATGATGTGATAGAGGTCGTCGCCGTCGTGCCACATGCGGAATTCTGCACGCATACGGTAGTGACTGACAGGTGAGCGGAACACCTCCGGCGCAGGCGCATTGTGTGGCGCCATCATGCTTTGCAGGCGGACAACTTTCTCTGCTAGCTGGGCCTCGTACTGTTCTGTCGGCAGGTGTTCGGGGGTCATGATGCTTCCTGAAAGAGATAAATAACGCGGCGATTGTAGGGAATGCTCACAGGATGTCCAGCCCTTGATAGCCAAGGGAGATGATTAGCAGTCTGGACATCTGCATGTTACTGAATGTAGCATCCTGTTTCCGGTCTTGTGAGTTAAAAGGGAATCCAGTGTAAATCTGGAGCTGACGCGCAGCGGTAGAGTAAGGCGAAATGAGAGCGTAAGCAGACACTGCCGGTAGGTGGGAAGTCATCGTTTCATTGCCCCGATTAGGTTTGGGGAGCCTTCTAGCCCGAAGACCTGCCGGAGTACGTCGCAATGGATCCTCATCATCGCGAGCTACTGATGAGACCAGCGGCATCCTTCTTATTTATTGGATGCTTTTAACAATGATTAAAAAAGCTTCGCTGCTGACGGCGCTCTCCGTCACAGCTTTTTCTGGCTGGGCGCAGGATAGCAGCTCAGACACGATGGTCGTCACGGCAAACCGTTTCCAACAACCTGAAAATACGGTGCTGGCACCAGTCAGCGTCGTTACCCGACAGGATATCGATCGCTGGCAATCAACCTCTGTTACCGACGTGATGCGTCGTCTGCCCGGTGTGGATATCGCGCAAAATGGCGGGCTCGGACAAAGTTCTTCTTTATTTATCCGCGGCACCAACTCCAGCCATGTGCTTATTCTGGTGGATGGCGTGCGTCTGAACCAGGCGGGCGTCAGTGGTTCATCAGATTTAAGTCAGTTCCCGATTAGCCTTGTGCAGCGTATCGAATACATCCGTGGGCCACGCTCGGCGGTGTATGGCTCTGACGCGATTGGCGGTGTGGTTAACATTATTACGACCCGTGAAAAAGACGGCACCACGTTGAATGCCGGTGTGGGCTCGAACGGCTATCAAAGCTACAACGGCAGCACCCAGCAGAAACTGGGGGACAACACCCAGGTGACGCTTTCCGGCGACTACACCTATACCAAAGGCTACGATGTTGTGGCGGACAGGAATACCGGTGGCCTACCGCAGACAGACCGTGATGGCTTTATGAGTAAAAGCCTTTACGGCGCGCTGGAGCATAACTTCTCTGATGAATGGAGTGGTTTTGTACGCGGCTACGGTTATGACAACCGCACGGCTTATGACAACTCTCCTTATATGGGTGTGCTCGTTGATACTCGCAAGCTTTACAGCCAGACCTGGGATGCGGGAGTGCGCTTTAATAACGACATCTTCCACTCGCAGCTGACCTCCAGCTATAGCCACAGTAAAGACTACAACTACGATCCGCGTCTGGGGCGTTACGACTCCACGGCGACGCTGGATGAAATTAAACAGTACAACATGCAGTGGGCCAACTCGGTGGACGTCGGCCACGGCAACATTGGCGCGGGCGTTGACTGGCAGAAGCAAACTACGGAGCCTGGCACCAACTACCTCACTGAGGGTTACGAACTGCGTAACACCGGTCTTTTCCTGACGGCATTACAACAGTTCGGTAAGTTCACCTTTGAAGGGGCGGTTCGTGGCGATGACAACTCGCAGTTTGGCGATCACGGCACCTGGCAGGGCAGTGCGGCCTGGGAATTTGTCGACGGCTATCGTTTCGTGGCGTCTTATGGCACCGCGTTTAAAGCACCGAACCTGGGCCAGCTGTATGGCTACTATGGCAATGAAAATCTCGACCCTGAAGAGAGCAAGCAGTGGGAAGGGGCGTTTGAGGGCCTAACGGCGGGCGTCAACTGGCGTGTATCCGGTTACCGCAACGATGTCGATAATCTGATTGATTATGACTACAACCTGAATCAGTACTTCAACGTGGGCAAAGCGCGCATTAAAGGTATTGAGGCTACGGCATCGTTCGACACCGGTCCGTTATCACACACCCTGAGTTATGACTATCTCGACGCCCGCAATGCGCAAACCGATGAGTTGTTGTTGCGTCGGGCCAAACAGCAGGTGAAGTACCAGTTAGACTGGAAGGTATATGACTTTGACTGGGGCGTGACGTATCACTACCTGGGCACCCGTTATGACACTGCGTTTGATCCGAGCACTTATACGTCAGAGACGGTCAAAATGGGGGGTGTCAGCCTGTGGGATCTTGCCGTTTCATATCCGGTCACCTCTCATCTGACAGTTCGTGGTAAAATCGCCAACCTGTTCGATAAAGATTACGAGACAGTTTATGGCTACGAAACTGCAGGACGGGAATACAACTTGTCTGGCAGCTACACCTTCTGATCCACGTCCCACCGTCCTGGTGTTTGATTCCGGGGTCGGTGGGTTGTCGGTTTATGATGAGATTCGGCACCTGCTGCCGGATCTTCATTACATCTACGCTTTCGATAACGTTGCCTTTCCTTATGGCGAGAAGAGCGAAGCCTTCATCGTCGAACGTGTGCTCGAGATAGTCACCACGGTTCAACAGCGTTATCCCCTCGCCCTGGCGATCATCGCCTGCAACACGGCAAGTACCGTTTCACTTCCTGGTCTGCGCGAAAAATTCGCTTTTCCTGTGGTGGGGGTGGTACCAGCGATTAAACCGGCAGCACGTCTCACGGCGAACGGTGTGGTTGGGTTGCTGGCGACGCGTGGCACGGTAAAGCGTCCTTATACACGTGAATTGATCGAGCGCTTCGCGAATGAGTGCCATATTGAAATGCTGGGTTCAGCGGAGTTGGTGGAACTGGCGGAAGCGAAACTGCATGGCGAACCGGTACCGCTCGATGAGCTGCGTCGTATCCTGCGCCCATGGCTAAGAATGCCTGAGCCGCCAGATACTGTCGTTCTGGGGTGCACGCATTTCCCTTTATTGCAGGATGAGCTGCTTGTAGTCCTGCCGGAAGGTACGCGGCTGGTAGATTCAGGCGCGGCAATTGCACGCCGAACGGCCTGGCTGCTTGAACATGAAGCGCCTGATGCCAAATCTTCAGATACGAATATCGCTTTCTGTATGGCGCTGACAGCAGAAACAGAACAACTTTTCCCCGTTTTGCAGCGTTATGGCTTTGAAAGACTCGAAAAGCTGTCTGTTTAGTAGTCATTTGAGTAAAAAAGAGACGGTTGAAAAGTTTTTTGCAAACAGGGCTTGTCAACGTCTCAGAACTCCCTATAATGCGCCTCCACTGACACGGAACAACGGCACGCTAGCCGCCGGGTCAGAAGGGTTTCTCAGGAAATCCTGACAGAGAAAAGCGAAAATAAACGCTTGACTCTGAATGAGGAA
>NZ_JALIGG010000045.1:0-85167 GCF_024764965.1 Scandinavium tedordense
TGCCTGGCGGCAACAGCGCGGTGGTCCCACCTGACCCCATGCCGAACTCAGAAGTGAAACGCCGTAGCGCCGATGGTAGTGTGGGGTCTCCCCATGCGAGAGTAGGGAACTGCCAGGCATCAAATTAGCAGGTCAAACCGGGGCATAAAACCGGTTGTTGTAAAGAAATTCGGTGGAGCGGTAGTTCAGTCGGTTAGAATACCTGCCTGTCACGCAGGGGGTCGCGGGTTCGAGTCCCGTCCGTTCCGCCACTTATTAGAAAATTAAGCCTGCTTTAATGCGGGCTTAATAATAAGCGTCATTTAGGGGCGTAGCTCAGTTGGTAGAGCACCGGTCTCCAAAACCGGGTGTCGCGAGTTCGAGTCTCTCCGCCCCTGCCATATAATGATCCTTTGCTTCGGCAAAGGATTTTTTTTGTCTAAAATTCAGCGGATTTTCATCCGCCACCTCTCATAGAAAATACTCAAATTCCTTATTCGAGCACGGTCACCTTCAAGATCTCTCGAATTTGTGCCTGCTTATCACTGTTCTGAAGCCAAATAGCATATAACGGTCGTGAAAGCGTCGCGCTGTCAGCAACGGTATGTAACCCATCTTTCTCTTTTGCCCAAATCATTGGTAACCAGGAGCAGCCTTCAAGCGGCATGAGTTGTTGCCGTGCCAGCTCCGCAGAACTGGTTGTCAGCAGTGGAATGTCATCTGGTGCGATAAGTCCTGCCTCATGCTGTTGGAAGTCCGGGCCCCATTCCAGTCGCAGATAGTTCAGATTCGCTTTGACCTGCGAAGGACTTGAACAATAGAGCGCCAGCGTGAAATGCCCCAGTAACTGGCTGCTGAATTCGTCCATTTTAGGGGCTTCAGTGGTAATCAGCAGATCCAACTGACGCTCATGAAGCTGTTTAACCAACGATTGCCTCTGAGCGATACGGGCTTCAAATTGCAACGTGTTGTGCGTCGGATAGAGTCGTCCCAACCAGCTATTCAGCATGCACTCCCACAGAGAGGCGCTGGCACCAATAGAGAACTCATTATGGCGTGACGTGTTGGCCACTTCCTTACGTGCCAATTGCCAGGTACTCATCAGCGTTTCGGCATAGGGAAGAAGCTTCTCACCAGCCGCTGTCAGGCGGATATTGTTGCGATGTCGGGTAAAAAGATTCACACCCAGCTGGTTCTCAAGCTGACGAATACGAAAGCTGACGGCTGATTGCGTCAGGTATAGCGCTTCTGCCGCACGCCCGAAGTGACGTGTTCGGCTCACTTCAAGAAAAGTTTTTAGCAATTCCGTATCCACAACCTTCTCCGCAAAATAATTTGTCGTGTTGATTTAAATGTTTTGTTTGACGCTCTGTCAAGCGTAACTAATACTCCGCGCCATAAATAGCTCAGCCAAAGAATCAGGAGCGTGTAGGATGGCGGAAAGCTTTACGACGACTAATCGTTTTTTTGACAATAAAAATTATCCGCGTGGGTTCTCTCGTCATGGTGACTTCACCATCAAAGAAGCCCAACTGCTGGAGCGCCACGGTTATGCGTTTAATGAGCTGGAACTGGGTCACCGTGAGCCTGTGACGGAAGAGGAAAAGCAGTTTGTCGCGGTATGCCGTGGCGAACGCGAACCGGCAACCGAGATTGAACGCGTATGGATCAAGTACATGGCGCGAATCAAACGGCCAAAACGTTTTCACACGCTGTCTGGTGGTAAGCCTCAGACAGAAGGTGCGGAAGACTACACCGAAAGCGACGATTAATGATAAAGGGGCGAAAGCCCCTTTTTTACGCCATCATTTTCTGTAAATGGATCAGTAACCTTTCTATTGCCCGATACCCCAACGCTTCTTGTAAATGTACCCGCGTTATCTTTTCCGCTCCGGCAAGATCGGCCAGCGTTCGTGAAACCTTAATCAATCGCTGCCAGGCCCGAATCGATAATCCCAAGTGGGCGAATGCCTGCTCCAGCCATGCCGCATCTTCTTCCTGCAGTTCACACCATGTTTTAATCTCATTGTTCCCCAGAAGGGCGTTGAGCTTCCCCTGGCGGGACAACTGTATTTGCTGTGCGGCAATGACACGTGTCTTCACGATCATGCTGCTTTCACCTTTTTCAGGCCGTTGGCTAAGAAGACCTGGAGGTGGAAGTGGGATCTCCAGCGAGAGATCAAAGCGGTCAAGAAAAGGCCCTGACAGGCGCGCCAGGTAACGCAGGATTTGCTCCGGAGAGCTGCGATTATGATTGCCCTGATAGTGTCCCGTCGGGCTAGGGTTCATGGCGGCAATGAGTTGAAAACGCGCTGGATAGGTGATTTTTGCCCGGGTCCGCGAAATATGAATTTTCCCTGACTCAATGGGTTCACGCAGAGCATCCAGTACCCGACGTTCGAATTCCGGGAGTTCATCGAGAAACAGAATGCCATTGTGCGCTAACGAAATTTCCCCAGGTGCGGGGATCGTGCCGCCACCGACCATCGCCGTAATTGATGCACTGTGATGAGGCGAGCGGAATGGACGCTTACGCCATTGTTGGTGAAGATGCCCCGCACTGGTCAGGCTGAGGATTGCCGCACTCTCCAGAGCTTCCTGGCTGCTCAGAGAGGGTAGAATGCCCGGTAATCGGCTGGCCAGCATTGTTTTTCCGGTACCCGGTGGTCCCACAAGTAGCAAGTTATGCCCGCCTGCGGCGGCGATTTCGAGCGCGCGCTTCCCCTGTTGTTGGCCTATAACGTCGCTGATGTCGGCCTCTATAGCCGTGGGTATGTCTTCCAGCATTTCGGGATGTTGCAATGGGATGCGTCCCTCAAGAAAAGCACAAACCTCCTGCAAATGGCTGGCAATGAAACAGTCTGTTCCGCCAATCAGACCGACCTCAGGGGCATTTTCTGCCGCCACAATAATTTGTCGGCCAGCGCTGATGGCTTCCATCGCGCCGGAAATAGCCCCGGTAACTCCACGTAGCGCGCCCGTAAGCGCGAGCTCACCGATGAGCTCATACTGATTAAGTCTGGTGGTGTTGAGCTGCTCAGAAGCCGCCAGAAGCGCAATTGCGATAGGCAAATCGTATCGTCCACCCTCCTTGGGTAAATCGGCCGGTGCCAGGTTGATGGTGATCTTCTTTGCAGGAAATTCATACCCGCTGTTGATCATCGCGCTTCTGACCCGATCGCGAGCCTCTTTCACCGCTGTTTCCGGTAAACCCACCATAGTTAAGCCTGGTAATCCGTTACTGATATGCACTTCAACGGTGATGAGGGGGGCGTTAACCCCCAATGCGGCCCGTGTATAAATAATCGACAATGACATAGCGCCTCCGTAAGAAGTCAGTATGTCGAGTTACATAAGCGCGGCAATGATCAAAGTTGTTTTTTACGGGCATGTATCAGGTGATTTTCAGGGTATTTCATCGCTGTTGCATTCAATTGGGAGCACGTTCGAGAAAAATAGCCATTGCCAAACGGTCTTCATGTAATGAAGAATTTTCATCTCAGTTATTTCTTATAAAAAACAATACTTTTTACCAATATCGTTAGCGCGATCAGAAAACGCATTATAAAAAATCTTGTGTTGTTCTTCATGTCTGTGGTAACTCTTTAGGTATTCCTTCGAACAAGAAGCCAGAAAGTATAGAAAATGACAGCCCTTCTACGAGTGATTAGCCTGGTCGTGATTAGCGTGGTGGTGATTATTATCCCACCGTGCGGGGCTGCACTTGGAAGAGGAAAGGCTTAGAAAACAAGCCTTAACGAACTAAGACCCCCGCACCGAAAGGTCCGGGGGTTTTTTTATGACTGCGAAAAAACCAAAGAGAAACAGAGCATGGTAAATAGCATAAAATTCTGTTTCTCTCGAATAGCGACGGGGATGTAACTATGAATGGGGCTCAATGGGTGGTGCATGCGTTGCGAGCGCAAGGGGTTGAGACAATATTTGGCTACCCGGGCGGCGCTATTATGCCTATCTACGATGCATTGTATGACGGCGGTGTGGAGCATCTGCTGTGCCGACATGAGCAGGGCGCGGCGATGGCGGCGATTGGCTATGCTCGTGCAACCGGGAAAACCGGCGTGTGTATGGCGACTTCCGGCCCTGGAGCCACCAACCTGATAACCGGCCTTGCCGATGCGTTGCTGGATTCCGTCCCGGTCGTGGCCATCACCGGCCAGGTCGCTTCCTCGTTTATCGGCACCGATGCATTTCAGGAAGTGGACGTTCTCGGTTTATCACTTGCTTGCACCAAACACAGTTTCCTGGTGCAGTCGCTGGAAGAGTTGCCACGCGTCATGGCCGAAGCCTTCCTGGTGGCAAACTCAGGCCGTCCTGGTCCGGTTCTGGTTGATATCCCGAAAGACATTCAGGTCGCCAGCGCCGCACTTGAACCGCATTTTTCCACCGTTGAAGATGAAACCGTTTTCCCGTTCGAAGACGTTGAACAGGCTCGCCAGATGATTGCCCAGGCCAGCCAGCCGATATTGTACGTCGGTGGTGGCGTCGGGATGGCGCAGGCGGTTCCTGCACTGCGCGAGTTTATCGCGGTCACGCAAATGCCTGTTACCTGCACACTGAAAGGGCTGGGTGCAGTGGAGGCAGATTATCCGTACTACCTGGCGATGCTGGGTATGCACGGTACGAAAGCGGCTAACCTGGCGGTGCAGCAGTGCGATTTGCTGATCGCCGTTGGCGCGCGCTTTGATGACCGCGTTACCGGCAAGCTGAATACTTTTGCCCCGAATGCGAAAGTCATTCATATGGATATCGACCCTGCGGAACTGAACAAGCTGCGTCAGGTTCACGTGGGTCTTCAGGCGGATTTGAATGCGCTGTTACCTGCCCTGCAACAGCCGTTGAAGATCGATGCGTGGCGTAAACACACTGCGGAATTACGTGCTGAGAACACCTGGCGCTACGACCATCCGGGTGAGGCCATTTACGCGCCGTTACTGCTCAAACAGCTCTCCGATCGCAAACCGGCCAATAGCGTGGTGACCACCGATGTCGGCCAGCATCAGATGTGGTCGGCGCAGCACATGACGTACACCCGTCCGGAAAACTTCATCACCTCCAGCGGATTAGGCACGATGGGCTTTGGCCTGCCTGCGGCTGTGGGCGCGCAGGTTGCTCGTCCGGATGATACCGTTATCTGCATTTCCGGTGATGGTTCGTTCATGATGAACGTGCAGGAACTCGGCACCGTGAAGCGTAAGCAGTTGCCGGTGAAGATTGTCATTCTCGATAACCAGCGCCTGGGGATGGTTCGTCAATGGCAGCAGCTCTTTTTCCAGGAGCGCTACAGCGAAACGACACTGACTGATAATCCGGATTTCCTCATCCTGGCCAGCGCCTTTGGTATTCCTGGTCAGCACATTACCCGTAAAGACCAGGTTGAAGCGGCTCTCGACACTATGCTGAACAGCACCGGGCCATACCTGCTTCATGTCTCAATCGACGAACTCGAAAACGTCTGGCCCCTGGTACCGCCGGGTGCCAGTAATGCAGAAATGCTGGAGAAATTATCATGATGCATCATCAGGTTGCCGTTCAGGCCCGCTTCAATCCGGAAACGTTAGAGCGCGTTTTGCGTGTGGTACGCCATCGTGGCTTTCAAATTTGTGCCATGAATATGGAAACAGCCACTGACGCCCAAAACATAAATATTGAATTGACCGTTGCCAGCCTTCGTCCAGTCGAATTACTGTTTAGTCAGTTAAGCAAACTGGTAGACGTCGCCCGCGTCGAGATCCAGCAACGAACAACATCATCACAACAAATCCGCGCCTGAGCGCAAGAAGGAAGAACAATGACGACGAAAAAAGCTGATTACATCTGGTTTAACGGTGAGATGGTTCCATGGGGTGAAGCGAAGGTGCACGTGATGTCCCACGCCCTGCACTACGGGACGTCCGTCTTCGAAGGCATCCGTTGCTACGATTCTCACAAAGGCCCGGTGGTGTTCCGTCATCGTGAACACATGCAGCGTCTGCATGATTCAGCCAAAATTTATCGTTTCCCGGTTTCTCAGAGCGTCGATGAACTGATGGAAGCCTGCCGTAATGTTATTCGTAAAAACAACCTGACCAGCGCCTACATTCGTCCGCTGGTATTCGTTGGCGATGTCGGTATGGGCGTGAACCCGCCAGATGGTTACAACACTGACGTTATCATTGCCGCTTTCCCTTGGGGTGCATACCTCGGCGCAGAAGCGCTGGATCAAGGGATCGACGCAATGGTGTCTTCCTGGAATCGTGTGGCACCGAACACTATCCCAACCGCAGCAAAAGCGGGCGGGAACTACCTTTCTTCATTGCTGGTCGGCAGCGAAGCGCGTCGTCACGGCTACCAGGAAGGGATCGCGCTGGATGTGAACGGCTATATCTCTGAAGGCGCAGGCGAGAACCTGTTCGAAGTGAAAGACGGTATTCTGTTCACGCCGCCATTCACCTCTTCCGCGCTGCCGGGGATTACCCGCGATGCGATCATTAAGCTGGCGAAAGACCTGAACATCGAAATTCGCGAGCAGGTGCTTTCCCGCGAATCGCTGTATCTGGCTGACGAAGTGTTCATGTCCGGTACCGCCGCAGAAATCACGCCAGTCCGCAGTGTGGACGGCATTCAGGTGGGTGAAGGCCGCTGTGGCCCGGTCACCAAACGTATTCAGCAAGCATTCTTCGGCCTCTTTACCGGTGAAACGGAAGATAAATGGGGCTGGTTGGATCAAGTTAATCCGAAATAAAACAATGGGACGGCACGCACCGTCCCATTTAACAGTTAGACGGGAGTAAACAGAGCATGCCTAAGTATCGTTCCGCCACTACCACCCACGGCCGAAATATGGCCGGCGCCCGCGCGCTGTGGCGCGCCACCGGGATGACAGATGCCGATTTCGGCAAACCCATTATTGCCGTTGTGAACTCGTTTACCCAGTTCGTGCCAGGCCATGTACATTTGCGCGACCTTGGTAAACTGGTTGCTGAGCAAATCGAAGCCTCTGGCGGCGTGGCGAAAGAATTCAACACTATCGCCGTCGACGATGGTATCGCCATGGGTCACGGGGGCATGCTGTATTCACTGCCGTCGCGCGAGCTGATCGCCGATTCCGTGGAATACATGGTGAACGCCCACTGCGCCGATGCAATGGTCTGTATTTCCAACTGCGACAAAATCACCCCGGGGATGCTGATGGCGTCTCTGCGCCTGAACATTCCAGTTATCTTTGTTTCCGGTGGCCCGATGGAAGCCGGGAAAACTAAATTGTCCGATCAGATCATCAAACTGGACCTGGTTGATGCGATGATTCAGGGCGCGGACCCTAAAGTGTCCGACGAGCAGAGCGAGCAGATTGAGCGCTCCGCGTGCCCGACCTGTGGTTCCTGTTCCGGCATGTTCACCGCCAACTCGATGAACTGCCTGACCGAAGCGTTGGGCCTGTCGCAGCCGGGCAACGGCTCGCTGCTGGCAACGCACGCCGACCGTAAAGACCTGTTCCTCAACGCCGGTACGCGCATCGTTGAGTTGACCAAGCGTTATTATGAGCAGGACGACGCGTCCGCGCTGCCGCGGAACATCGCCAGCAAAGCCGCGTTTGAGAACGCCATGACACTGGATATCGCCATGGGCGGTTCCACCAATACCGTTCTTCACCTGCTGGCCGCCGCGCAGGAAGCGGAAATCGACTTCACCTTGAGTGACATCGACAAGCTGTCCCGCAAAGTGCCGCAACTGTGTAAAGTCGCGCCAAGTACTCAGAAATATCACATGGAAGACGTTCACCGTGCCGGCGGCGTCCTCGGAATTCTCGGCGAGCTGGACCGCGCTGGGCTGCTGAACCGCGATGTGAAAAATGTGCTGGGGCTGTCACTGCCGCAGACGCTGGATCAGTACGATGTGATGCTGACCAAAGATGACGCGGTTAAAACCATGTTCCGTGCGGGCCCGGCAGGTATTCGTACCACTCAGGCCTTCTCGCAGAACTGCCGTTGGGACACGCTGGACGACGATCGTGCCGAAGGCTGTATCCGTTCACTGGAAAACGCCTACAGTCAGGACGGCGGTTTGGCAGTGCTGTACGGTAACTTCGCGGAAAATGGCTGCATCGTGAAAACCGCAGGCGTGGACGACAGCAATCTTAAATTCACCGGCCCGGCTAAAGTGTACGAAAGCCAGGACGATGCGGTAGAAGCGATTCTCGGCGGCAAAGTGGTTGCTGGCGACGTAGTGGTTATCCGCTATGAAGGACCAAAAGGTGGACCGGGCATGCAAGAAATGCTCTATCCGACTACTTTCCTGAAATCGATGGGCCTCGGCAAAGCCTGTGCACTGGTCACCGACGGGCGCTTCTCCGGCGGAACGTCTGGTCTGTCTATCGGACACGTGTCACCGGAAGCGGCAAGCGGAGGCAACATCGCGCTGATTGAAGACGGCGACATGATTGCTATCGACATTCCGAGCCGTGGTATTCAGCTGCAACTGAGCGATCAGGAACTGGCGGCGCGTCGTGAAGCGCAGGACGCACGTGGCGATCAGGCCTGGACTCCGCATAATCGCGAACGTCAGGTTTCTTTCGCGCTGCGTGCCTACGCCAGCCTGGCGACCAGTGCAGACAAAGGTGCAGTGCGCGATAAATCCAAACTTGGGGGCTAATCATGGCCGAATCCCAACCGCTATCCACCGCCCCTGAGGGGGCGGAATATCTTAGAGCGGTGCTGCGTGCGCCGGTCTATGAAGCCGTCCAGGTCACGCCGTTGCAGAAGATGGAGAAAATCTCCGCTCGTCTCGACAACGTCGTGCTGGTGAAGCGCGAAGACCGTCAGCCGGTTCACAGCTTCAAGCTACGCGGCGCGTACGCGATGATGGCGAGTTTGACTGAAGAGCAAAAAGCGTGTGGCGTGATTACTGCTTCTGCGGGAAATCACGCCCAGGGCGTAGCGTTCTCGTCGGCCCGTCTGGGCATTAAAGCGCTGATTGTAATGCCGGTGGCGACCGCGGATATCAAAGTTGATGCGGTGCGCGGTTTTGGTGGCGAAGTGCTGCTGCATGGCGCGAATTTTGATGAGGCCAAGGCCAAAGCTATCGAATTGGCACAACAGCAGGGCTTTACCTGGGTCCCGCCATTCGATCACCCAATGGTGATTGCCGGACAGGGCACGCTGGCACTGGAGCTGATCCAGCAGGATGCGCATCTCGACAGGGTATTCGTGCCGGTCGGCGGTGGCGGTCTGGCGGCCGGTGTTGCAGTGCTTATCAAACAGCTGATGCCACAGATCAAAGTTATTGCGGTGGAAGCGGAAGACTCAGCCTGTCTGAAGGCGGCGCTGGACGCCGGGCATCCGGTTGATTTACCGCGCGTCGGGCTGTTTGCCGAAGGCGTCGCAGTGAAGCGGATTGGCGATGAAACCTTCCGGCTGTGCCAGGAGTATCTCGACGATATCGTCACCGTCGACAGCGACGCTATCTGCGCGGCAATGAAAGACCTGTTCGAAGATGTGCGTGCGGTGGCGGAACCGTCTGGTGCACTGGCTCTGGCGGGGATGAAAAAGTATATCGCGCAGCATAACATTCGCGGTGAACGCCTGGCGCACGTGCTGTCCGGGGCGAACGTTAACTTCCACGGATTGCGCTATGTCTCTGAACGCTGCGAACTGGGAGAACAGCGTGAGGCGTTGCTGGCGGTGACTATCCCGGAAGAGAAGGGCAGCTTCCTCAAGTTTTGCCAGCTGCTCGGCGGGCGTTCGGTAACGGAATTCAACTACCGATTTGCCGATGCTAAAGACGCGTGTATTTTCGTCGGCGTGCGGTTAAGTCGTGGCCTGGAAGAGCGCAAAGAGATCCTCGGTCTGTTGAATGACGGGGGCTATAGCGTGGTGGATTTGTCTGACGATGAAATGGCGAAGCTGCATGTTCGCTATATGGTCGGCGGCCGTCCTTCGAAGCCGTTACAGGAGCGTCTGTACAGCTTCGAGTTCCCTGAATCTCCCGGCGCGTTGCTGAAGTTTCTCTACACCCTCGGCACCCACTGGAATATTTCATTGTTCCACTATCGCAGCCACGGTACTGACTACGGTCGCGTATTAGCCGGTTTTGAACTGGGTGAGCACGAACCGGATTTCGAAACCCGACTCAGCGAACTGGGCTACGAGTGTCACGATGAAACCAATAACCCGGCGTTTCGCTTTTTCCTCGCGGGCTAGTGGTTCGGCAGAATCGCCCAGAAAGCGTCTATAAGCGGCTCATGTAGCCGCTTTTTTTGTACACATACGCCGAGCTCAAACGGGGTTTTTTCGTCGCTGCGCTCGAGGATCATCACGCGGTTGCGCACCGGTTCAGGGCTGTTTTCCAGCACGATTTCCGGGATAAGTGCCACGCCGCAGCCGAGCGCTACCATCGACACCATCGCTTCATGACCACCAACGGTGGCGTAAATCGACGGATTGCTGATTTTATGGCGACGGAACCACAGCTCAATGCGGCGACGCACCGGGCCCTGATCGGCCATGATAAACGGTACCGTTGACCAGTCTGGTTTCTCCTGCGCCACCTGCGTGCGCACTGGGCAGGCGAGCGCCGGGGCAATCAACACCACCGCTAAATTCTCCAGCATCGAAAACGCCACTGCGCCGGGGAGCGTTTCCGGTTTGCCAGCAATGGCTAAATCCGCCTCGCCGGTCATCACTTTTTCCATCGCATCGGCGGCATCACCGGTGGTGAGTTTGATTTCCACGGAAGGATGCTCCGCACGGAAGCGGTCCAGAATCGGCGGTAAATGGCTGTAGGCTGCGGTTACCGAGCAAAATAGATGTAGCTCGCCGGAGAGCGACGGCCCTTTCTGGTCGATGGTGTGACGCAGCTGCTGATACTGCAACAGAGTTTGTTGAGAGAAGGTGCGCAGCTCTTCACCGGCTTCGGTGAGGGTCACGGTGCGGTTATCGCGGACAAATAGCGCCTGGCCAAGATCTTCTTCCAGCCGTTGAATTTGTCGCGAAAGCGTGGAAGGACTGACGTGCATCGCCCGCGCGCTGCGGCCAAAGTGGCGACTTTCCGCCAGATGCAGGAAGGTTTTCAGATCGCGTAAATCCACAGGAGACACCCCACGATTTTATATTGCAGAAATTGCAACGTGATGTTGTGAATATATCAATTTCCGCAATAAATTACCTGTTGTAATGTGGTTCCAGTCCCGCAAAACGCGAACCGAACAATAAGACAGTACAACATCACGAGGTATCACCATGGCTAACTACTTTAATACACTGAATCTGCGTCAGCAGCTGGCACAGCTGGGTAAATGCCGCTTCATGGCGCGTGACGAATTCGCCGATGGCGCGAGCTACCTTCAGGGTAAAAAAGTGGTCATCGTCGGCTGTGGCGCACAGGGCCTGAATCAGGGCCTGAACATGCGTGACTCCGGTCTGGATATCTCTTATGCGCTGCGTAAAGAAGCGATTGCTGAAAAGCGCGCGTCATGGCGTAAAGCGACCGAAAACGGTTTTAAAGTAGGCACTTACGAAGAACTGGTTCCACAGGCAGACTTGGTTGTTAACCTGACGCCAGACAAGCAGCACTCAGACGTTGTACGTTCCGTACAGCCGCTGATGAAAGATGGCGCAGCGCTGGGTTACTCCCACGGCTTTAATATCGTGGAAGTGGGCGAGCAGATCCGTAAAGACATTACTGTGGTCATGGTGGCGCCGAAGTGCCCAGGTACCGAAGTGCGTGAAGAGTACAAGCGTGGTTTCGGTGTACCAACGCTGATCGCCGTTCACCCGGAAAACGATCCTAAAGGCGAAGGCATGGCGATTGCTAAAGCCTGGGCAGCGGCGACCGGTGGTCATCGTGCTGGCGTGCTCGAATCTTCCTTCGTTGCAGAAGTGAAATCTGACCTGATGGGCGAGCAGACTATCCTCTGCGGTATGCTGCAGGCGGGTTCTCTGCTGTGCTTCGACAAACTGGTGGCTGAGGGTACTGACCCGGCTTACGCAGAAAAACTGATTCAATTCGGCTGGGAAACCACCACTGAAGCGCTGAAGCAGGGCGGCATCACCCTGATGATGGACCGTCTGTCTAACCCGGCGAAAGTCCGTGCATTCGCACTTTCCGAGCAGCTGAAAGAAATCATGGCCCCGCTTTTCCAGAAACACATGGACGACATTATCTCCGGCGAATTCTCCTCCGGCATGATGGCTGACTGGGCAAATGACGATAAGAAACTGCTGACCTGGCGTGAAGAGACCGGTAAAACCGCGTTCGAAACTACCCCGCAGTTTGACGGTAAAATCGGTGAACAGGAATACTTCGATAAAGGCGTAGTGATGATTGCGATGGTGAAAGCGGGCGTTGAGCTGGCATTCGAAACCATGGTTGATTCTGGCATCATCGAAGAGTCCGCTTACTACGAATCACTGCACGAGTTGCCGCTGATTGCGAACACCATCGCCCGTAAGCGTCTGTATGAAATGAATGTGGTTATCTCCGATACCGCTGAGTACGGCAACTACCTGTTCTCTTACGCATGTGTTCCGCTGCTGAAAGAGTTCATGACCACGCTGCAAACCGGTGACTTGGGTAAAGCGATTGCTGAAGGCGCGGTAGATAACGCTCAGCTGCGTGACGTGAACGAAGCGATTCGCAGTCACGAGATTGAAACCGTTGGCAAGAAACTGCGCGGTTATATGAAAGATATGAAGCGTATTGCTGTAGCAAGCTAATACCCTGTCGTCTTCGATTCGCAGCTGTGTTGGCTACGTTCATACACCCCAGTTACATCGTTATCTATGCTCCTGGGGCTGTACTCACTTGCCGCCTTGCTGCAAGTCGACATTCTTAGGCGTATCTCTTCAGGCCCGGCCCGCGTTAGCGCCGCCGGGCTTTTTATTAGTTACGGTACAGCACTTTGATGATGTGGTAGCCGAACTGAGTATGCAGCGGGCCAGTAGGCTCCAGCACTGGGCATGAGAAGACTACTTTATCAAACGCCGGAACCATCTGGCCCTGTTTGAATTCGCCTAAATGACCGCCTTTTCTGCCTGACGGACAGGTGGAGTGCTTCTTCGCCAGCTTCTCAAAATCGCCGCCGTTTTTGATCTGCTCTAAAAGATCCAGAGCCAGTTTCTCTTCCTTTACAAGGATATGCATTGCTGCTGCTGTTTTTGCCATGATCGTGCCTTGAGTGGTATGGTTCAGGCTCGCTATACTACCACGCTCTATACCCGTCGTCCTTCAAGTTGCAGGTATGTTGGCTGCTCTCGTTCACCCGAATCACTTACTTGAGTAAGCTCATCGGGATTCTCTCGTTTGCCGCCTTCCTGCAACCTGAATGAGCTTGGGTATGTTTCGGCCCTCCCGTTTTTCATTGAGTGACCCTATGCGTTTAAACCCCGGACAACAACAAGCCGTCGAATTCGTCACCGGACCCTGCCTGGTGCTGGCGGGAGCGGGATCGGGCAAGACGCGCGTGATCACCAATAAAATTGCGCACCTGATCCATCAGTGTGGCTATCAGGCGAAGCATATCGCCGCCGTGACCTTTACCAACAAAGCCGCGCGCGAAATGAAAGAACGTGTCGCCCAGACGATAGAGCGTAAAGAGGCACGCGGCCTGATGATCTCCACGTTCCATACCCTGGGGCTGGAAATCATTAAACGCGAGTTTGCCGCACTGGGGATGAAATCCAATTTTTCCCTGTTCGACGATACCGATCAGGTTGGGCTGCTGAAAGAGCTGACGGAAGGGCTGATTGACGATGATAAAGTGGTGCTTCAGCAGCTGATCTCGACGATCTCCAACTGGAAAAATGATCTGATGACGCCGCAACAAGCCGCGGCGCAGGCCAATGGCGAGCGCGATCGTATTTTTGCTCACTGCTACGGGCTGTACAGTGCGCACATGAAAGCCTGCAACGTGCTGGATTTCGACGATCTGATCCTGCTGCCGACGCTGCTGCTGCAACGCAATGAAGAAGTGCGTGAGCGCTGGCAGAATAAGATTCGTTATCTGTTGGTGGATGAATATCAGGATACCAACACCAGCCAGTACGAGTTGGTGAAACTGCTGGTGGGCAGCCGGGCGCGGTTTACAGTGGTGGGCGATGACGACCAGTCGATTTACTCCTGGCGTGGTGCGCGTCCGCAAAACCTGGTGCTGTTGAGCCAGGACTTCCCTAAACTCCAGGTGATTAAGCTCGAGCAGAATTACCGTTCTTCTGAACGTATTCTGAAAGCGGCCAACATCCTGATTGCCAATAACCCGCACGTTTTTGAAAAGAAACTGTTTTCTGAGTTGGGCTACGGTACCGAACTTAAGGTACTGAGCGCAAATCACGAAGAACACGAAGCTGAACGCGTCGCCGGCGAACTGATCGCCCATCACTTCATCAATAAAACGGCCTATAAGGATTATGCGATCCTCTATCGTGGTAACCATCAGTCGCGGGTGTTCGAAAAGCTGCTGATGCAAAACCGCATTCCGTACCGCATTTCTGGCGGCACGTCGTTTTTCTCGCGTCCTGAAATCAAGGACCTGCTCGCCTATTTGCGCGTGCTGACTAACCCGGATGACGATAGTGCATTTCTGCGGATTGTGAATACGCCGAAGCGTGAAATTGGCCCGGCAACATTACAGAAGCTGGGTGAATGGGCAACCACCCGTAATAAAAGCATGTTTGCCGCTAGTTTTGATATGGGTCTGACGCAAACGCTTACCGGGCGCGGTTATGAATCTCTGACCCGTTTCACTCACTGGCTGGGTGAAGTTCAGCGTCTGGCGGAGCGTGAACCTATCGCGGCGGTACGCGATCTCATTCACGGCATCGATTATGAGTCTTGGCTGTTTGAAACTTCGCCGAGCCCGAAAGCGGCTGAAATGCGCATGAAAAACGTCAATACCCTGTTTGGCTGGATGACGGAAATGCTCGAAGGTTCGGATCTCGAAGATCCGATGACGCTGACGCAGGTCGTTACCCGTTTCACCCTGCGCGACATGATGGAGCGTGGCGAAAGTGACGAAGATCTCGATCAGGTCCAGCTGATGACGTTGCACGCGTCAAAAGGTCTGGAGTTCCCGTATGTGTATCTGGTTGGTATGGAAGAAGGGCTGCTGCCGCATCAGAGCAGTATCGACGAAGATAACGTAGATGAAGAGCGTCGTCTGGCGTATGTGGGGATTACCCGCGCGCAAAAAGAGCTGACCTTTACACTATGCAAAGAGCGCCGTCAGTACGGCGAACTGATCCGTCCGGAGCCGAGCCGTTTTCTGCTGGAGTTACCACAGGACGATATCATCTGGGAGCAGGAGCGTAAGGTAGTCTCGCCGGAAGAGCGGATGCACAAAGGGCAGGCGAATGTGGCCAACATCAAAGCGATGCTGGCCAAAGCGAAGGCGAAGTAATTAGTCGACGGTCAACGGCCAGTGGACATAGCTCTGCCACTGGCTTTCCTGCAACACCAGTTCCGCACCGAGCGGATGGTTAGCCAACCAGCCTGACGGCAGCATCAGGGTCAATGTTTCCCCTTCCACGCTAAGCGAAATATCTGGCAGTAGGTCGTCCCGGCGGCGACCCGCAAAGAGGATAGCCAGACGCAGCAAACGGCAAAGCCGATCGGCTATGCGCGGCGGAACCGCATTTTGCTGATGCAGCGAGGGCAAGTCGACGGGATTGGTCTGGTTGAGCACCAGTGTGGCCAGCAGCTTTTTCTGCGCAGGCGTAAAGCCGGGGAGATCAAGATTGCGCACCAGATAGGCTGCATGCTGAGGGGCCTGTTTGAAATCGACACTCAGGCCAATTTCATGCAGATGGCAGGCGCTAAGTAATAAATCACGGCTTAACGGTTCAATTTCCCAGTTTTTTTCACACTGATCGACGAGATGAGAGGCTAACTGCGCCACGCGCTGAGCCTGTTCGGTATCGACCATAAAACGCCGTTGAATATTGCGTAGCGTGCGACTGCGGATATCCTGATCGACGGCCAGATGCAGCATGCCGTAAACCAGACCTTCGCGCAGGGCGCCACCCGCGAGGGTCATGCACTGGATATCAAGCTCGCTAAAAATGGCCAGTAAAATTGCCAGTCCACTTGGGAACACCAACGCCCGTTCGAGCGTCAGGCCTTCAATCTCGAGTTCTTCCAGACGACCACACTGAATTGCGCGCTGTTTGAGTTGCTGCAGCTTGGCGAGCGTAATGCGCTCATCCATGCCCTGTGCCATCATGATTTCCTGCAATGCCTGAACGGTACCGGAGGCGCCTACGCAAATTTTCCAGCCGTGTTGACGAAGTTCGTCGGCGACTGGGCGTAGCACATCACGTGCTGCCTGCTCGGCGGCATCAAAATGGGCGTGTTCGAGATTTCGATCAGTAAAGAAGCGTTCGAGCCAGGTTACGCAGCCCATCGACAGGCTGAAAAGAGAGGTGGTTTGGGCTCCGGTGCCGGTGACCAGTTCAGTACTGGCCCCGCCAATATCCACCACCAGACGGCGATCGTCGCCACCGGTGGTATGTGCCACGCCCTGATAGATCAGGCGTGCTTCTTCTTCACCGCTGATCACTTGCACCGGACAACCGAGGATTTCCTGTGCTTTTGCAAGGAAGGCATCGGCGTTAACGGCCAGACGCAACGTGGCGGTTGCCACGACGCGGATTTGTACGTGCGGGATATCTTGCAAACGTTCGGCAAACAAACGCAGGCATTGCCAGCCTCGTTCCATGGCCTCCGGCGACAGCGTGTTATCGCTGTTCAATCCGGCGGCCAGCCTGACTTTGCGCTTAATGCGCGTCAGGGTTTGAATGCTCCCCGCCACTTCGCGCACAACCAGCATATGAAAACTATTAGAACCGAGATCTATTGCTGCGTATAGCGAAGAGGCGTTCATACACTTCATCCTTCAACCTGTCTCTGCGTTGGATTCGTACTCTTGGCGCCGTGATACAGGTTGGAGGATTTTGTGTATGGCATAAGCCTGCTTAACCTGAACGACGACGGTTGCGCGGTGCGCCGCCGCCAGAACGGCGTGGGCCGTTACCTGGACGCGTGCGTGTCAGGCGCAATGCCTTCGGCAAATCGCTCATCAGCGCATCCGGGTTGTACTTGCTCTGCGGAATCGAGTGACCGATATAGGTTTCGATAGCCGGCAGGTTCAGCGCGTACTCTTCGCAAGCGAGGCTGATGGAATGGCCGCTGAGGCCAGCACGACCGGTACGACCGATACGGTGAACGTAATCTTCACAATCATCTGGTAGATCGTAGTTAAAGACGTGCGTCACGGCAGGAATGTGCAGGCCGCGGGCAGCAACGTCCGTCGCGACCAGAATATCGAGGTCACCACGGGTAAATTCTTCCAGAATACGCAGGCGTTTTTTCTGTGCCACGTCGCCGGTCAGTAGACCAACGCGGTGACCATCGGCAGCCAAATGGCCCCAGACGTCTTCGCAGCGATGCTTGGTGTTGGCAAAAATAATGGCGCGATCTGGCCATTCTTCTTCCAACAGCGTTTGCAGCAGACGCATCTTCTCGTCGTTGGACGGATAGAAGAGCTCTTCTTTAATGCGGTGCCCGGTTTTCTGTTCCGGTTCCACCTCCACATACTCGGCGTTATTCATTTGCTCGAACGCCAGTTCACGTACGCGGTAAGAAAGAGTCGCGGAGAACAGCATGTTCAGGCGCTGGTTAGCCTGCGGCATGCGACGGAACAGCCAACGGATATCTTTAATAAAGCCCAGATCGTACATACGATCCGCTTCATCCAACACGACAACCTGAATTGCCGCCAGGTTGATGTAGTTCTGCTTCGCGTAGTCAATGAGACGACCGGTGGTGCCGATCAGAATGTCGACGCCGCTTTCCAGCACTTTCAGCTGTTTGTCGTAACCATCGCCGCCGTATGCGAGACCCAGCTTCAGGCCGGTGGCCGCTGCCAACGGTTCTGCATCAGCATGGATTTGAACAGCCAGTTCACGCGTTGGAGCCATAATCAGCGCACGCGGTTGGTTAACCTGGCGGTTCTCAGCAGCAGGGTGAGAGAGAAGATAATGGAACGTTGACGTCAGAAACGCCATCGTTTTGCCGGTTCCGGTTTGCGCCTGTCCTGCAACATCACGTCCTGCCAGCGTCAGCGGGAGTGCGAGTGCCTGAATAGGGGTGCAATGATGAAACCCTTTCTTTTCAAGGGCTTCTATCACCTGAGGGTGCAGGGCGAAGTCGGAAAACTTCTGTTCTGTTAAATGTGTTTTGCTCATAGTGTGGTAGAATATCAGCTTACTATTGCATTAAGAAAGCGTATCCGGTGAAATAACGTCAACCTTTTAGTTGGCTAAAGCAACATCAACCTGACGTTGCTCGTTGATTAATGCTACACCAACACACCAGGCTTATTCCTGTGGAGTTATATATGAGCGATAAAATTATTCACCTGACTGACGATAGTTTTGACACGGACGTACTCAAAGCTGACGGGGTTACCCTCGTTGATTTCTGGGCAGAGTGGTGTGGTCCGTGCAAAATGATTGCCCCGATTCTGGATGAAATCGCTGAAGAGTTCGAAGGTAAGCTGACCGTTGCAAAACTGAACATCGACCAGAACCCGGGCACTGCGCCGAAATACGGCATTCGCGGTATCCCGACTTTGCTGCTGTTCAAAAACGGTGAAGTCGCTGCGACCAAAGTGGGCGCGTTGTCTAAAGGCCAGCTGAAAGAATTCCTCGAAGCAAACCTCGCCTAATCCGGCACTGGGTTGAAGTGGCGTCCGCTGTTCCGAAAATGTCGGGACCGCTGGACGCCCGCCCTGAGTCGTGCTAAGTTAACGTTGACTTCGTTTTAAACATACCTTATGTAGTTTGAATCTGATTTAGCCAATACTTCCCGTACCACATCTTTATACGCGTGAAGTTGATAGATTTCAGGCATATCACTCTTTCTTTCCGTCTCGTCGTTTCAGTTCTGCGTCCTTTCTTTTGACCAGGCAGCGTACAGGCATGAGTTGATGGCCGCAAACAGGCATGGATGACCCTGCCATACCATTCACAACATACGTTCGAGATTTACCCCTCACACCACTATGAATCTTACCGAATTAAAGAATACGCCGGTTTCTGAGCTGATTACTCTCGGCGAAAATATGGGGCTGGAAAACCAAGCCCGTATGCGCAAACAGGACATCATATTTGCCATCCTGAAGCAGCACGCGAAGAGTGGCGAAGATATCTTTGGCGACGGTGTGCTGGAGATTCTGCAGGATGGATTTGGTTTCCTCCGTTCCGCAGACAGCTCCTACCTCGCCGGTCCCGATGACATCTACGTTTCCCCCAGCCAAATCCGCCGTTTCAACCTCCGTACAGGTGACACCATTTCCGGTAAGATTCGTCCTCCTAAAGAGGGTGAGCGTTACTTTGCATTGTTGAAAGTTAACGAAGTTAACTACGACAAGCCGGAAAATGCGCGTAACAAAATTCTGTTCGAGAACTTAACGCCGCTGCACGCGAATTCTCGTCTGCGTATGGAACGTGGGAATGGCTCAACTGAAGACTTAACCGCTCGCGTACTGGATCTGGCATCGCCGATCGGTCGTGGCCAGCGTGGTCTGATTGTCGCACCGCCGAAAGCCGGTAAAACGATGCTGCTGCAGAACATCGCGCAGAGCATCGCGTACAATCATCCAGACTGCGTGTTGATGGTTTTGCTTATCGACGAACGTCCGGAAGAAGTGACCGAGATGCAGCGTCTGGTTAAAGGTGAAGTTGTTGCTTCTACCTTTGATGAGCCAGCCTCTCGTCACGTTCAGGTTGCTGAGATGGTTATTGAGAAGGCTAAACGCCTGGTCGAGCACAAGAAAGACGTTATCATTCTGCTCGATTCAATCACTCGTCTGGCTCGTGCCTACAACACCGTCGTACCGGCTTCCGGTAAAGTACTGACCGGTGGTGTGGATGCGAACGCTCTGCACCGTCCGAAACGCTTCTTCGGTGCTGCGCGTAACGTGGAAGAGGGTGGTAGCCTGACTATCATCGCTACCGCTCTGGTTGATACCGGTTCTAAAATGGATGAAGTTATCTACGAAGAATTTAAAGGTACCGGCAACATGGAACTGCATCTGGCGCGTAAAATCGCTGAGAAGCGCGTGTTCCCTGCTATCGACTACAACCGTTCTGGTACGCGTAAAGAAGAGCTGCTTACCACTCAGGAAGAGCTGCAGAAAATGTGGATCCTGCGCAAAATCATCCATCCAATGGGTGAAATCGACGCGATGGAATTCCTCATTAATAAGCTGGCGATGACCAAAACCAACGACGATTTCTTCGATATGATGAAACGTTCGTAAGTTTCGCGAGACTTAAAAACGCCACGCAACTGCGTGGCGTTTTTGTTTTAGTGCATACTTAAAGCCAGTTTCTGCGATGACAGAGCACATTTATTCCGAATCTCTCTCATTCATCTTCATTTTTTGGTTAGAATACAAACATCTCCCGTAAAACTCAGCCTGATTCCTCTTCTGGAGAATCGCTATCGTGGGTATACTTTCGCTAATAATTTTCCCAGAGAGCACGCATTGTGAATTTACTGACAGCATGCGCTGATCTGATCAGTATTTTTTTGTTCACAACCTTATTCCTTTTTTTCGCGCGCAAGGCAGCTAAAAAGGTGGGTTTAGTGGATAAACCCAATTTCCGTAAACGTCACCAGGGAATGATCCCTCTGGTCGGCGGAATTTCTGTGTTCGCAGGAGTGTGTTTCGCCTTCGGTTTGGTTGATTACTACATTCCCCACGCGAAGTTGTATCTGAGCTGCGCTGCTGTACTGGTGGCGGTTGGTGCTCTAGACGATCGCTATGACATCAGCGTTAAGTTTCGCGCGATGGTTCAGGCTATCGTTGCCGTTCTGATGATGGTTCAGGGGAAATTATACCTGAGCAGTCTGGGCTACATCTTTGGTTCCTGGGAGCTCGTTCTCGGTCCGTTCGGCTACTTCCTTACCTTGTTTGCAGTCTGGGCCGCTATCAATGCCTTCAACATGGTTGATGGTATCGACGGCCTGCTGGGCGGACTTTCAAGCGTTTCCTTTGGCGCAATGGGGATAATCCTGTGGTTGGATGGCCAGTACAGCCTCGCCATGTGGTGCTTCGCGATGATTGCGGCGATCCTCCCTTACGTTCTGTTGAATCTGGGGCTGCTTGGACGTCGGTATAAGGTTTTCATGGGAGACGCGGGCAGCACGTTGCTCGGTTTTACTGTCATCTGGATATTACTGGAAACGACCCAGGGGAAAACCCATCCGATAAGCCCGGTCACCGCGCTGTGGATTATTGCTATTCCGTTGATGGATATGGTTGCCATCATGTTCCGTCGTTTACGCAAAGGAATGAGTCCCTTCTCCGCCGACAGGCAGCATATTCATCACCTGATCATGCGGGCAGGTTTTACCTCCAGGCAGGCTTTTGTGCTGATTACACTTGCTGCTGCGCTGCTAGCGGCCATTGGAGTAGTTGGCGAATATACGCGAATTATTCCAGAATGGGGCATGTTACTCCTGTTTATACTTGCCTTTTTTATGTACGGTTACTGCATAAAACGCGCATGGAAAGTGGCGCGCTTCATCAAAAGAGTGAAGCGGCGAATTCGTCGGCATAGCGATAAAACGCACCATTTAACCAAATGAATCTGGAAGAGAGATGACACAACAATTACCGGGAGCAAACTCAGTGAGCGCTGAAAATGAGCTGGATATTCGCGGTCTGTTTTGCACGCTATGGGCCGGAAAACGCTGGATCGCAGGCATTGCCTTTTTGTTTGCTCTGATTGTGCTTGTCTATACCTTCTTTGCCCGGCAAGAGTGGAGCGCTACCGCTATCACTGACCGGCCGACGGTCAACATGCTGGGGGGCTACTATTCCCAGCAGCAGTTTTTACGCAATCTGGATATCAAGGCGAATTTGGCGAGCCCCGATCAGCCTTCAGCCATGGATGAATCGTATAAAGAGTTCATCATGCAGCTGGCGTCATGGGATACCCGCCGCGAGTTCTGGTCGCAAACGGACTACTACAAGCAGCGTCAGTCAGGAAATGCGCGTGCCGATGCCGCACTGCTGGATGACTTAATTAATGATGTACAGTTCATGCCGGGTGACCCGCTGAAAAGCGTGAACGACAGCATCAAGCTGGTGGCAGAAACGGCCCCGGATGCTAACAATCTGCTGCGCCAATATGTGGCCTTTGCCAGCCAGCGAGCTGCAGGACACTTGAATGATGAACTGAAAGGTGCGTGGGCGGCACGTACCATTCAGATGAAGGCGCAGGTTAAGCGCCAAGAAGAGGTTGCTCAGTCCATTTTCGATCGCAATATTCACAGCGTTCAGCAAGCATTGAAAGTGGCGCAGCAGAACAATATTTCCCGCAGCGAAACGGATGTTCCGGCAGAGCAGCTGCCTGACTCCGAATTGTTCCTGCTCGGTCGCCCTATGCTGCAGGCAAGACTCGAAAATCTACAATCTGTTGGTCCTGATTTTGATCTCGACTACGACCAGAATCGTGCGATGCTGACCACGCTCAATGTTGGTCCAACTCTCGACCCTCGTTTTCAGACCTACCGTTATTTACGTACACCGGAAGAGCCGGTAAAACGCGACAGTCCGCGTCGCGTCTTTCTGATGGTAATGTGGGGCATTGTCGGTGCGCTGATTGGCGCGGGCGTTGCGTTGGTGCGTCGTCGCACACAGTAACATGCACTTCGTGGCGAGGCGGATTACGCCGTCGCCACCTATTCAAAGAGAATTGATGTGAAAGTATTAACCGTATTTGGCACACGTCCAGAGGCGATTAAAATGGCGCCGCTTGTCCATGCTTTGGCAAATGATCCACATTTTGAAGCCAAAGTCTGCGTCACGGCACAGCATCGGGAAATGTTGGATCAGGTGCTAAAGCTGTTTTCCATCGTTCCTGATTACGATCTCAACGTGATGAGTCCAGGGCAGGGACTGACGGAAATCACCTGCCGGATCCTACAGGGCCTAAAACCGGTACTGGAATCCTTCAAGCCTGATGTTGTGCTGGTGCACGGTGATACCACCACTACCATGGCCGCGAGCCTGGCCGCTTTTTATCAGCGTATCCCGGTCGGACACGTTGAGGCAGGTCTGCGCACGGGGGATCTCTATTCTCCATGGCCGGAAGAAGCCAACCGCACCATGACGGGCCATTTGGCGATGTACCAATTCGCGCCGACGGAAAATTCCCGTCAGAATCTTCTGCGCGAGAACATTTCTGAGCAGGGCATCGTCGTGACGGGCAATACCGTGATTGACGCGCTCTTCTGGGTGCGCGACCGCGTGCTGGCTGATGAGTCCTTACGCAGCGAACTGGCTGGCCGTTATCCATTCTTAGACAGCGACAAAAAGCTTATCCTGGTCACGGGCCATCGTCGCGAAAGCTTCGGTCAGGGCTTTGAGCAGATTTGCCATGCGCTGGCAGAAGTGGCCGCAGAAAACCCGGAGGTTCAGGTCGTTTATCCTGTACATCTCAACCCGAACGTAAGCGAGCCGGTTAATCGTATTCTTGGCCATGTAGACAATGTCTTCCTGATTGAACCGCAGGACTACCTGCCGTTCGTCTGGCTGATGAATCGTGCCTGGTTGATCCTCACTGACTCCGGCGGGATTCAGGAAGAAGCCCCATCGCTGGGTAAACCGGTGCTGGTAATGCGCGACACCACCGAGCGCCCAGAGGCCGTAGATGCCGGAACCGTCCGTCTGGTGGGTACCGATCGTCAGAACATAGTGAATGAAGTTACGCGATTGCTGCGTGACGAGAAGGAGTATCAGGCGATGAGTCGGGCCCATAATCCTTATGGTGACGGCCAGGCCTGTAGTCGAATTTTGTCAGCCCTCAAACACAATCAGGAAACACTATGAGTTTTTCGACCCTCTCTGTCATCGGCCTTGGCTATATCGGACTGCCAACGGCAGCGGCATTTGCCTCACGGCAGAAACAGGTGGTGGGTGTGGATATCAATCAGCACGCGGTAGACACCATCAACCGCGGTGAAATCCATATCGTTGAACCCGATCTCGGTCAGGTCGTCAAAGCGGCGGTCGAAGGCGGCTATCTGCGCGCTAGCACGATGCCGGTTGAAGCCGATGCCTACCTGATTGCCGTGCCTACGCCGTTTAAAGGCGATCATGAGCCTGACATGGCATTTGTCGAAGCGGCCGCGCGGTCTATTGCGCCGGTGCTCAAGAAGGGCGCGTTGGTAATCCTCGAGTCCACCTCTCCAGTGGGTGCGACGGAGCAGGTAGCCGAGTGGCTGGCAGAAATGCGTCAGGACTTGAGCTTCCCGCAGCAGGCTGGCGAACAGGCTGATGTGAATATTGCCTACTGTCCGGAGCGTGTACTGCCGGGCCAGGTGATGGTCGAACTCATTAAAAACGATCGAGTGATTGGCGGTATGACCCCCGTTTGCTCTACGCGAGCAAGCGAGCTCTACAACATCTTCCTCGAAGGGGAATGTGTGGTGACGAACGCGCGTACAGCAGAAATGTGCAAACTCACGGAAAACAGCTTCCGTGACGTGAATATCGCGTTTGCCAACGAACTGTCGCTGATTTGTGCCGATCAGGGGATTAACGTCTGGGAGCTGATTCGCCTCGCGAATCGTCATCCGCGCGTTAACATTCTCCAGCCAGGACCGGGAGTGGGCGGACACTGCATCGCCGTTGACCCGTGGTTCATCGTGGCGCAGAACCCGCAGCATGCGAGATTGATTCGCACCGCGCGTGAAGTGAACGATCATAAACCGCATTGGGTAATGAATCAGGTGAAAACGATGGTCGCCGATTGTCTGGCCGCCAGCGATAAGCGTGCCAGTGACGTCAAAATTGCCTGTTTCGGGCTGGCATTCAAACCGAATATTGATGATCTGCGTGAAAGCCCGGCGATGGAAATCGCGACGCTGATTGCTGACTGGCACAGTGGTGAAACGCTGGTGGTCGAGCCCAACGTTCATCAACTGCCGAAAAAACTCACTGATAAAGCCACGCTGGTTTCTCTGGATGACGCCCTGAATGATGCCGACGTACTGGTGATGCTGGTCGATCACAAGCAGTTCAAAGCTGTAGACGGTGACAGTATCAAGCAGACGTTTGTGGTGGACACCAAAGGAGTGTGGCGGTGAAAAAGATTCTGGTGACCGGCGGTGCGGGCTTTATTGGTTCCGCCGTGGCGCGTTACATCATCAGTGAAACCACCGACAGCGTTGTCGTGGTCGATAAGCTGACCTACGCCGGAAATCTTGCCTCGCTTGCCCCTGTTTCGCAAAGCGATCGCTTCGCCTTTGAGCAGGTCGATATCTGCGACCGTCAGGGGCTGGACGGCATTTTTGCCCGTCATCAGCCCGACATGGTCATGCACCTGGCGGCAGAAAGTCATGTCGATCGTTCTATTGACGGTCCTGCGGCGTTCATCGAAACCAACATTCTTGGCACTTATACACTATTAGAAGCGGCGCGCGGCTGGTGGAATACTCTGGCAGACGATAAAAAATCGGCGTTCCGTTTCCATCATATCTCCACTGATGAAGTGTATGGCGACCTGCACGGCAGCGATGATTTCTTCACCGAAACCACGCCGTATGCGCCAAGCAGCCCTTATTCAGCGTCGAAAGCCGGTAGCGATCATCTGGTGCGGGCATGGCTGCGAACTTATGGTCTGCCAACGCTGGTCACCAACTGTTCGAATAACTACGGGCCGTATCACTTCCCGGAAAAGCTTATCCCGCTGACGATTTTGAATGCTCTGGCGGGCAAGGTGCTACCGGTTTATGGCAATGGGCAGCAGGTGCGCGATTGGCTTTATGTGGAAGATCACGCCCGCGCGCTGTACCGCGTGGTGACTACCGGTGTGGTGGGCGAGACTTACAATATCGGTGGCCATAACGAACGTCAGAATATTGATGTGGTTCGCACCGTCTGTGCACTGCTTGAAGAGTTGGTACCGCAAAAGCCTGAAGGCGTGGCCAGGTATCAGGATTTGATCACCTACGTGACAGACAGACCTGGGCATGATGTGCGTTATGCCATCGATGCGGCAAAAATTGAACGCGAACTGGGCTGGACGCCGGAAGAGACATTTGAAACCGGAATGCGCAAAACGGTGCAATGGTACCTTGCGAATCAGGCCTGGTGGCAACAGGTTCTGGATGGCAGTTATCAGGGCGAGCGCCTCGGCCTGAAGGGTTAACTCTACCGGGAGGACATATGAAAGGCATTATTCTGGCCGGCGGTTCCGGCACCCGCTTGCATCCTATCACCCGCGGTGTTTCCAAACAGCTGCTGCCCATTTACGACAAACCGATGATCTACTACCCCCTGTCAGTGCTCATGCTGGCGGGGATCCGTGAGATTTTGATCATCACGACACCTGAAGATATAAGCTACTTCCAGCGTCTGTTGGGTGATGGGTCTGAATTTGGTATCGAGCTGCATTATGCCGAGCAGCCAAGTCCTGATGGTCTGGCGCAGGCGTTTATCATCGGTGAAACTTTCCTGAACGGGGAACCTTCGTGCCTGGTGTTGGGCGATAATATCTTCTTCGGCCAGGGCTTCAGCCCGAAATTGCGTAGCGTTGCCGCGCGTGCCGAAGGCGCAACCGTCTTTGGCTATCAGGTAATGGATCCTGAACGTTTCGGCGTGGTTGAATTCGACGACAATTTCCGCGCAATTTCGCTGGAGGAAAAGCCCAAAGAGCCAAAGTCTAACTGGGCGGTCACCGGCCTCTATTTCTATGACCACAACGTGGTGGAGTACGCCAAACGCGTGAAACCTTCAGAGCGCGGTGAGCTGGAAATTACCTCCATTAACCAGATGTATCTCGATGACGGTAAGCTAACCGTGGAGCTTCTCGGACGTGGATTTGCGTGGCTGGATACAGGTACTCACGACAGCCTGATTGAGGCCAGCATGTTCGTGCAGACGGTCGAAAAACGTCAGGGATTCAAAATTGCCTGCCTGGAAGAAATTGCCTGGCGCAACGGCTGGCTTGATGATGACGGCGTAAAACGCGCGGCCAATCAATTAGCCAAAACTGGCTATGGTCAATATCTGCTGGAGCTGCTTCGTGCTCGCCCGCGCCAGTATTGATCCCCTTGACTGGGAAACGCAGTTTTTTGGTATCAGCAGCGCCATTGTTCGCATGAATGATGATGCACCGGAACTTCACGCCGAAGAACTGGCGAACTGGTCGCGCGTGCAGGCGAAAATCCCGGCGCAGCGCACCGACTGGCTTGATGCGTTGCAAGCGATCGGTTTTCAGCTGGTGGAAGGTGAAATTGACTTCCGGCTAACGGTGACGGATAGCGTTGACCCACAGGCTGAGATTGCCACCGAAGAGGACATTCCTCGGCTGCGAGAATTTGCCGCACAGGCGTTTGCACAGAGCCGCTTTCGCGCGCCCTGGTACGCCAAAGATGCCAGTGGCCGTTTTTACGCGCAGTGGATTGAAAATGCAGTGCGTGGCACGTTCGATCATCAATGCCTGGTTTTCCGCGATGAGAACGCGACTATCCGCGCCTTTGTTTCTTTGCGTCAGCTGAATGACAGCGAGGCCCGGATTGGGCTGCTGGCAGGGCGCGGGGCGGGTGATATTCTCATGCAGGCTGCTGTGCATTGGGCGCATACGCGCCGACTGAATACGCTGCGGATAGCGACCCAAATGGGCAATGCCGCGGCACTTAAACGTTACATTCAAAGCGGTGCTGTCCCCGAAAGTACCGCCTATTGGCTATACAGGTGACACGATGATTCCTTTTAACGCACCGCCGGTTGTAGGTACAGAGCTCGATTACATGCAGTCGGCCATGGGCAGCGGCAAACTGTGCGGCGATGGTGGCTTTACCCGTCGCTGCCAGCAGTGGATGGAGCAACGTTTCGGCAGTGCCAAAGTGCTGTTAACCCCATCCTGCACCGCATCGCTGGAAATGGCAGCCTTGCTGCTGGATATCCAGCCTGGTGATGAAGTCATCATGCCGAGTTACACTTTCGTGTCCACGGCTAACGCCTTCGTGCTGCGTGGCGCAAAAATCATTTTTGTCGATGTGCGTCGCGATACCATGAACATTGACGAAGCGCTGATTGAAGCGGCGATCACCGAGAAAACGCGAGTCATCGTGCCGGTGCATTATGCTGGCGTGGCCTGTGAAATGGACACCATCATGGCGCTCGCCAAAAAGCATAACCTGTTCGTGGTGGAAGATGCCGCCCAAGGCGTGATGTCGACTTACAAAGGCCGCGCGCTGGGCACCATCGGGCATATTGGCTGCTTTAGCTTCCATGAAACCAAAAACTACACCGCCGGTGGTGAAGGCGGCGCAACGCTGATCAATGATCGTAAACTGATTGAGCGTGCCGAAGTCATTCGCGAGAAAGGTACCAATCGCAGTCAGTTCTTCCGCGGGCAGGTCGACAAATACACCTGGCGCGATATCGGTTCAAGTTACCTGATGGCCGATTTGCAGGCGGCGTATCTGTGGGCGCAACTGGAAGCCGCAGATCGTATTAATCAGCAGCGTCTTAGCCTGTGGCAAACCTATCACGATGCGCTGAAACCGCTGGCTGACGCCGGCCGTATTGAGCTGCCGACGATTCCAGCCGACTGCGTGCATAATGCGCACATGTTTTACATCAAGCTGCGTGACGAAGCTGATCGCGGCAAGCTGATTTCCTGGCTGAAAGAGGCCGAGATCCTCGCGGTGTTCCACTATATCCCGCTGCACTCATCCCCGGCGGGCGAAGCGTTTGGCGAGTTCCACGGTGAAGACCGCTTCACCACGCAGGAAAGTGAGCGTTTGCTCCGTCTGCCGCTGTTCTACAATCTGGCGGCGGTGAATCAGCGCACGGTGATTAACTCTCTGCTTAGCTTCTTCGCCTGATGTCGCTGGCAAAAGCGTCTGTCTGGACTGCGGCCAGCACGCTGGTCAAAATTGGTGCGGGTCTGCTGGTGGTCAAACTGCTGGCAGTGACCTATGGGCCGTCTGGTGTAGGCCAGGCGGGTAACTTCCGTCAATTGGTGACGGTGCTCGGCGTGCTCGCTGGAGCGGGGATTTTCAACGGCGTCACTAAGTATGTCGCGCAGTATCACGACGACCCCGAGCATCTGCGCAATGTAGTCGGCACCTCGTCAGCGATGGTGCTGGGTTTCTCCACGCTGTTGGCCATCATCTTTGTTGTTGCCGCTGCGCCCATCAGCCAGGGGCTGTTCGGGCATACCCATTATCAAGGGTTAGTGCGGCTGGTGGCGCTGGTCCAGATGGGCATTGCATGGGCCAACCTGCTTCTGGCGTTGCTCAAAGGTTTTCGCGATGCATCCGGAAACGCACTGTCTCTCATTGCCGGTAGCTTAATTGGTGTAGCAGCGTATTTTCTTAGCTGGCATTTCGGTGGCTATGAAGGCGCGTTGCTGGGCATTGCCTTAGTCCCTGCGCTGGTTGTACTGCCAGCCGCAGTGATGATGGCGAAGCGCAGAGCGATTCCGTTTGCCTACCTGAAACCACGGTGGGATGCGTTTTATGCCGGACAGCTGGGAAAATTTACGGTAATGGCGTTGATCACATCGGTGACGCTGCCGGTGGCATATGTGATGATGCGAAACCTACTGGCTGCGCATTACAGCTGGGATGAGGTGGGGATCTGGCAGGGCGTGAGCAGCATTTCCGACGCCTACCTGCAGTTTATTACCGCCTCATTCAGCGTCTATTTGCTGCCAACGCTTTCGCGGCTGACCGAGAAATCAGACATTACGCGTGAAATTGCGAAAGCGCTGAAGTTCGTACTGCCGGCGGTAGCCGCGGCGAGTTTCACCGTCTGGCTGCTGCGTGATTTTGCTATCTGGCTGCTGTTTTCTGCGAAGTTTACCGCAATGCGCGATCTCTTCGCGTGGCAGTTAGTCGGCGATGTGCTGAAAGTGGGCGCTTATGTGTACGGCTACCTGGTGATCGCCAAAGCGTCGCTGCGGTTCTACGTACTGACGGAAATTAGCCAGTTCACGTTGCTGACCGCATTTTCGCATTGGCTGATCCCCGCGCACGGTGCACTCGGCGCGGCGCAAGCCTATATGGCGACCTATATCGTTTATTTTGTGCTGTGTAGCAGCGTATTTTTAATTTGGCGTAAACGGGCATGACTGTACTGATACACGTACTGGGATCGGATATCCCGCACCATAATCAAACCGTTCTGCGGTTTTTTAGTGAAGAACTGGCGGACGGTTGCGAGCACGCCCGCGAATTTATGGTGGTGGGCAATGAAAGCGAGCTGCAAGCCGCAGGCCCGAACCTCTCGCTGCGTTTTTATGCAGACAAGAAAGCGTTGGCTACCGCAGTTGTCGAGAAAGCGAAAGCCGACCGTACGCAGCGGTTTTTCTTCCATGGGCAGTTCAACACCGGCCTTTGGCTGGCGCTGTTATCCGGCGGTATCAAGCCCGCGCAGTTTAACTGGCATATCTGGGGCGCTGACCTGTATGAAGTTTCTCGTGGCCTGAAGTTCCGTCTCTTTTATCCGCTTCGCCGGATGGCGCAGGGGCGTGTGGGTTGTGTTTTCGCCACACGAGGCGATTTGAATACCTTCGCCAAAGTACATCCGCGGGTACAAGGTGAATTGTTGTATTTCCCGACGCGCATGGATTCGTCGTTAAACGACATGGAAACGGCGCGTCACGAAGCGCAAACGCTGACCGTACTCGTCGGCAACTCCGGCGATCGCAGCAACGATCACATCGCGGCGCTGAAGGCTATTCATCAGCAGTTTGGTGACACCGTTAATGTGGTGGTGCCGATGGGCTACCCGGCGAATAACGACGAATACATTCGCGAAGTTCGCGCGGCAGGTGAAGCGTTATTCAGCGTGGAACACCTACAGATCCTCGGGGAAAAGCTGGAGTTTGACGATTATCTGGCCCTGCTTCGCCGCTGCGACCTGGGCTACTTCCTGTTCCCACGCCAGCAGGGGATCGGCACGCTGTGTTTGCTTATTCAGGCGGGGGTTCCGTGTGTGTTGAACCGGGAGAATCCGTTCTGGGAAGACATGGCCGAGCAGCACATTCCGGTGCTGTTCACTACTGATACACTGGACGTCGCCGTGGTGCGTGAAGCGCAACGACAACTGGCGAGTGTCGATAAAACACAGATAGCGTTTTTCCGCCCAAACTATCTGGAACCATGGCATCGCGCGCTGCAGATTGCAGCAGGAGAGGCGCAATGAGCCTGATGCAGTTTACTGGCCTGTTTGTGGTCTGGCTGTTTTCATCGCTGTTTATCGCCACGCTGACGTATTTTGAGTTTCGTCGGGTGCGCTTTAACTTTAACGTCTTCTTCTCAATGCTGTTTTTATTGACGTTTTTCTTCGGCTTCCCACTGTCGATGACACTGGTGTTTCGCTTTGACGTCGGTGTCGCGCCGCCTGAAATTCTGCTGCAGGCGCAGCTGTCGGCGGCCTGTTTTTACGCGATGTACTACGTGGCGTACAAAACGCGCCTGCGTGCGGCACGTACTCAGAAGGAACGTCGTCCGTTATTCACCATGAATCGGGTGGAAACCCACCTGGCCTGGATGACGCTGGCGCTGATTGCATTGTTGAGCGTCGGTGTATTCTTCGCGCACAACGGTTTCTTGCTGTTCAAGCTGCACTCCTATAGCCAGATTTTCTCCAGCGAAGTCTCCGGCGTGGCGCTCAAGCGCTTCTTCTACTTCTTCATCCCGGCGATGCTGGTCGTCTATTTCCTGCGTCAGGACAGCAAAGCGTGGATCTTCTTCCTTGTCAGCACCGTGGCGTTTGGTCTGTTGACCTACGTGATCGTCGGCGGCACGCGCGCCAATATCATCATCGCCTTTGCTATCTTCCTGTTCATCGGCATCATTCGCGGCTGGATTTCGCTGTGGATGCTGGCGGCGGCGGGTGTGTTAGGGATTGTCGGCATGTTCTGGCTGGCATTGAAACGCTATGGGATGAATGTGAGCGGCGACGAAGCGTTTTACACTTTCCTGTATCTGACGCGCGACACCTTCTCGCCATGGGAAAACCTGGCGCTGCTGTTGCAGAACTACGACAAAATCGACTTCCAGGGGCTGGCGCCGATTGTCCGCGATTTCTATGTCTTCATTCCGAGCTGGCTGTGGCATGACCGGCCGAGCATCGTACTCAATACCGCCAACTACTTTACCTGGGAAGTGCTGGATAACCATTCCGGGCTGGCGATTTCACCGACGCTGATTGGCTCGCTATTGGTGATGGGCGGCGCATGGTTTATCCCGCTGGGTGCGGTGGTCGTGGGGCTGATTATCAAATGGTTTGACTGGCTGTATCAGCTGGGCAACCGTGAAACGAACCGCTATAAAGCGGCGATTCTGCACAGTTTCTGTTTTGGCGCTATCTTCAACATGATTGTGCTGGCCCGCGAAGGACTCGACTCATTCGTTTCCCGTGTGGTCTTTTTCCTGGTGATTTTCGGGCTCTGCCTGCTGGTCGCCAAATTGCTTTACTGGCTGCTGGACAGTGCCGGGCTTATCCATAAACGCTCAAGGCCGCAGCCACAACCTCTGGTTTGATAAGGGAACACATGACGGATTCAACCGTTGCGCCGCTTTATGCCGTGCGCGGCCTGCAGCTGATTGGCTGGCGTGATATGGCGCATGCGCTGGACTATCTCTATGCCGATGGGCATATGAGACAGGGGACGCTGGTGGCGATCAACGCGGAGAAAGTACTGGCGGCGGAAGACAACGCCGAGGTGCGTACGCTTATTGACGCCGCAGAGTTTAAATATGCCGACGGGATAAGCGTCGTACGTTCGATTCGCAAGAAATACCCGAAGGCCAACGTGTCACGCGTGGCCGGAGCCGACCTTTGGGAAGCGCTGATGGCTCGCGCGGGCGCGGAAGGCACACCGGTATTTCTGATTGGTGGCAAGCCGGAAGTGCTGGCGCAAACCGAAGCCAAACTGCGTCAACAGTGGAACGTGAATATTGTTGGCAGCCAGGACGGGTATTTTAACGCGGAAGAGCGGCAGGCACTTTTTGAGCGAATTCAGGTCAGCGGCGCGAAGATTGTCACCGTGGCGATGGGCTCACCAAAGCAAGAAATATTGATGCGTGACTGTCGTTTGGTTCATCCTGATGCGCTGTATATGGGCGTGGGCGGTACCTATGACGTCTTCACCAGCCATGTAAAACGTGCGCCTAAGATATGGCAAAAACTGGGGCTGGAATGGCTCTACCGCTTGCTGTCGCAGCCGAGTCGCATTGGCCGGCAGTTGCGCCTGTTGCGCTATCTTCGCTGGCACTACACCGGCAATCTTTGATCTCCCTTCCTAAAAATGTATTGCACAACAATTGTGCAATACATTCGCATAACTAATACTTTATTTGCCATTTCACCCTTTTTATTCAACCATTCGCACCCTTAAAAGTCGGCACGCCTGTTGATGCCAGACATTCCACGGTATGACATCTGTTCATAACAATAACCAGCAACGACCGGAAAGCGGCAAACACGCGAGGATCTATGGCTGAGAAAGAACCAGTGCTACAGCGAGGGCTGGAAGCGCGACACATTGAATTAATTGCCCTGGGCGGCACCATCGGCGTTGGGCTGTTTATGGGCTCCGCAAGCACCCTAAAATGGGCGGGTCCTTCGGTTTTACTGGCGTACATTATCGCCGGCCTCTTTGTGTTCTTCATCATGCGTTCGATGGGCGAAATGCTGTTTCTCGAACCGGTCACTGGCTCGTTTGCCGTTTACGCGCATCGCTACATGAGCCCATTTTTTGGTTATCTCACCGCGTGGTCTTACTGGTTTATGTGGATAGCGGTCGGCATTTCAGAGATAACCGCCATCGGGGTTTACACCCAGTTCTGGTTCCCGGACATGGCACAGTGGATACCGGCGCTTATCGCCGTGGCGCTGGTGGGATTAGCGAATCTCGCGGCGGTGCGTTTGTACGGCGAACTGGAATTCTGGTTTGCGATGATCAAAGTCACCACCATTATCGTGATGATCGTCGTGGGGCTTGGGGTGATTTTCTTTGGCTTCGGCAACGGCGGCCACGCGCTGGGCTTCGGTAATCTGACCGAACACGGCGGTTTCTTTGCCGGCGGCTGGAAGGGTTTCCTGACGGCGTTGTGCATTGTGGTGGCATCGTATCAGGGCGTGGAGCTGATTGGCATCACCGCCGGTGAAGCGAAAAACCCGCAGGTCACCCTGCGCAGTGCGGTGGGCAAAGTCCTGTGGCGTATTTTGATTTTCTACGTCGGCGCTATTTTCGTTATCGTCACCATTTTTCCGTGGAATGAAATTGGCAGTAGCGGCAGTCCATTCGTGCTGACCTTTGCCAAAGTCGGGATCACAGCGGCGGCGGGCATCATCAACTTTGTGGTGCTGACGGCGGCACTTTCCGGCTGCAACAGTGGAATGTACAGTTGTGGCCGCATGCTGTACGCGTTGGCGAATAACCGCCAGCTTCCATCGGCGATGGCGAAAGTCTCGAGGAACGGTGTGCCGGTGGTGGGCGTGGCGGTGTCGATTGTCGTGCTGCTGCTTGGCTCATGTTTGAACTACATCATTCCCAATCCGCAGCGGGTGTTTGTGTACGTCTACAGCGCCAGCGTGCTGCCGGGTATGGTGCCATGGTTTGTTATCCTGATTAGCCAGCTGCGTTTTCGTGAGGCGCACAAGCAGGCGATGGCGAGCCATCCGTTCCGATCGGTACTGTTCCCGTGGACCAACTATTTGACGATGGCTTTCCTGATTTGTGTGCTGGTCGGCATGGGCTTTAACGACGACACGCGCACATCGCTGTTTGTCGGCGTTCTTTTCCTGGTAATTGTGACAGTGCTTTACAAAGTGTTAGGCCTCAATCGGACTGATAGCACCCAGAAATTGCAGGAATAAGCGACAAAACGTGCAAAGCATAACCAAACGGAAAATTTCTTTAAAAAGACACTAGACAGCACAGCATGAAGTCCGTAATATCCGACCCCGCAACGGCGCTAAGCGCCCGTAGCTCAGCTGGATAGAGCGCTGCCCTCCGGAGGCAGAGGTCTCAGGTTCGAATCCTGTCGGGCGCACCATTTACCCGGTGCTGGAGCTGCGGTGGTCTGTGATGTAAAGACAGGGCCGCGTGAAAGAATATCAGTGGTGGCTATAGCTCAGTTGGTAGAGCCCTGGATTGTGATTCCAGTTGTCGTGGGTTCGAATCCCATTAGCCACCCCATTAATTTTGAGTTCAGTGGCAATGCGAAGGTGGCGGAATTGGTAGACGCGCTAGCTTCAGGTGTTAGTGTTCGTAAGGACGTGGGGGTTCAAGTCCCCCCCCTCGCACCACAACTTAAAATTAAATAGAATTGAACGAAAATTCAAAAAGCAGTATTTCGGCGAGTAGCGCAGCTTGGTAGCGCAACTGGTTTGGGACCAGTGGGTCGGAGGTTCGAATCCTCTCTCGCCGACCAATTTTGAACCCTGCTACGGCAGGGTTTTTTCTATCAAGAATTGAACAAAAATTCAAAAAGCAGTACATCGGCGAGTAGCGCAGCTTGGTAGCGCAACTGGTTTGGGACCAGTGGGTCGGAGGTTCGAATCCTCTCTCGCCGACCACATTCGAAAAAACCGCTCTTTTGAGCGGTTTTTTTTTGTCTGTAGCCCGGAGAGGATGAAGAAGCTCCGGGGGAAGGAGGTTCGAGCCGAGCGAAGCGAGACAACGTTGCTTTAGCAGCGGCCCGGAGGGCGAGCCACGTAGTGGCGAGTTATCCTCTCTCGCCGACCACATTCGAAAAAACCGCTCTTTTGAGCGGTTTTTTTACGTCTGTAGCCCGGAGAGGATGAAGAAGCTCCGGGGGAAGGAGGTTCGAGCCGAGCGAAGCGAGACAACCTTGCTTTAGCAACGGCCCGGAGGGCGAGCCACGCAGTGGCGAGTTATCCTCTCTCGCCGACCCATTTTGAGCTTCGTTTTGGCTTTTTTTTCTATTCTGTACCTGGTGTTTCTGCCCTTTAAAAAATATTTTTCCGCTCGGATTTTCTCGTTGTCAAATATGTCTCCAGACGGCGACATTTAATTCCCTGATTTCATGCGACATCGCCTTTTCTGTATTCCAGCGTCTCCGTTTGGCGACATCTCATTTATTCCTAAAGCGGCTAACCCCCTGATATTGAGGGTACAAGAGTGGCGTGACGTGTGTAATAATATCTGTGTAGATGCTCATTCCATCTCTTATGTTCGCGTTTACGCCTCATAAACTCAGGAATGACGCAGAGCCGTTTACGGTGCTTATCGTCCACCGACAGATGTCGCTTCGGCCTCATCAAACACCATGGACATAACGTTGAGTGAAGCACCCTTTGTTGTCAAAAAGACCTGTTTTAACGCCTGCCCTGTTTTCAGTGCAGGCGTTTTTTTATGGGTTACGTTCGGTAGCGGAATAAGACGGCGGCCACTAACAATAATGCGCAGAATGAAACGCCCCACAGCGTATAAATTGCGCCAAGCTGGCTCGGTAGCATTACCGTGATAGACGTCGCGAGGGTGGCGCTGAGGGTTTGCCAGCGCCAGGCTTTTGCGCTGGCGGAGGAAACGTCATCTTCGGTGAACTGTTGCAGCACGCTGAACGTCCCCACCGCGAAGACCACATTTGACGCCAGGTGAGCGATAAAAATGGCTCCCAGCGCCGCAGCGGTCAATTTCGACAACATCAGCATCATGATGTAGGCGAGCAGAAATATCCAACCCAGCGGCAGCTACGCCAGCCCGGCAGTATCATCCGTGCGCCAACGTGGGCAGAAGCGCCATCGCCAGAGTGCCAACAGGCCGAGTAATTCGCAGCAAATGAGCAACTGCAGGAGAGGGTGAGTGCGGCACAATCTTTCGCCAATAAGACTGCCCAGAAAGCCGGGCATGGTCGCCAACAGCCAGGCGAGCGTTAACGTTGTCGGTGAGGCCTGCCAACGCAATAGCTGACCGAAAACGACGACCTGCATCAGACCATTACCCAGTGACGATAAAATAAAGGCGAATGCTGAAAAGTCGTTACATTGGCAGGCTCTTGAAAGAGGTTAAGAGCAAAGAATTTAGCATGTTGCTTAAGAAAAAAGAAAGGGACCCGAAGGTCCCTTTTTTGCTGAATCGACTCAGGAAGGCGGGTTGTTCTGCAACGTCAGTAACAGCCCGTCACGACGCATGTTGGCCGCTTCTTCTGGCTGATGCAGTCTGTCGAGCGCATCGGCCAGCCAGGCGTAATCAAACGCGTCTGGACGCTGTTTCAACGCCGCGCGGAAGGCAACGGTCGCTTCCTGCCATTCGCCGTGCTTCATCAGCGACTGACCCAGCGTACTCCACAGCAGAGGGCGGTCACCCACGCTTTTGATTTGCTGGCGCAGGACTTTTTCCAGCTGCTCAGGCGTATTGGTTTTCAGACGCGGTACCGGCAACAGCAGGCGATCGTCATACTGACGCTTGAGGCCATCAATGATTATCTGTTGCGCGGTGTCATGATCGTCGCATTCGATGAGATGATCCGCCATCGCCACCTGCAGCGGCACACGCTGACGGGTTTTGCGGCTCTGATTTTTCCACCATTCACGCAGACCATCGCTGCCCTGATCGGCACGCGCCTGATCCATCAGACCAATCCAGGCCTGCTGTTCCAGAACGTCACGGTGTGCTTCATCTCCGACGTTCGCTTTCGCCATTGACGGAATGATATCCAGCAGTGAGGTCCAGGCCCCGGTGCGAATATAGGCTTGCTCAGCCAGACGCAGCACTTCCGGGTGACGCGGTGCGATTTCCAAAAGCTTATCGACGCCGTGACGTGCGGCATGGTCTTCATTGCGTGCCAGTTGCAGGCGAACGCGGGTGATTTCGACCGGGATCAGATCGTTGCCGGCACTTTCGGCCGCACGTTCCAGATGCTGATTGGCGCGCATTTCGTCCCCGCGCTGTTGCGCAGCTTCTGCGGCTAACAGGTAATTTACTACCGGTTGTTCAGCGTGATCGGCATTCTTCGACATCAGCTTTTCAACCTGCTGATAATCACCCTCTGCCAGCTTCAGCAGCGCCTGTTCGGTCTGCTTACGCGCCCGACGGCGTTTACGGCCAACAAACCAGCCACGGGTATGTGCCCCAGTGCGGAAAATGCGGCGCAGCAGCCATTCGATAGCGAACAGCACCACCATGGCCAGGATCAGAATGATCACCAGGCCGGTGACGCTGGTTTCAATGTTGTAGTTATCTGTCTGGATCAGGACGTATCCTTGATGGCCAGCGACGATCGGGCCCACAACGATCCCGGCGATCAGCAGCGCAAAGAGCAGTAAAACTTTAAGCATGCTTATTCTCCCTGCGGTGCAGCGGCGGCGGGCGCGGCATCAGCCTGAGGTGCAGCGCTCGGCGCAACCGGCGGCTGTGCCAGCAGATTACGCACGCGGGTCTGCATCAGCTTTTCCAGAATCGCCTGGCTTTGCAGCGTTTCTGGCACGTCCATATTGATATTTTGCTGGCTCAGCGAATCCACCTCATCAAGGAAAGCTTTGGTGGTCGCATCGTCAGTATCGTAGTACGCGCGTACCCAGGTGGAAACGTTGTCCAGTGCCTGTTTGTACGTTTGTTCCTGATGGCGAGGCACGGCCTGGGCCGCAACCAGCAGACGCGAGCGAATGTTTTCGCGCAGGTAGACATCCTGATTTGGCGCTAACAGCGGAACGGCGGTTTCATCACGGCGACGAACGGTGATGAAGCTGTCCATAAAGTTCTGCCAGCTTTTTTGCAGATTGACGCGCCATTCACTCAGCGAGCTGGAAAGCTCACCGCTGTCGTCGTCCATCGGGGAATCATCGTCAGTGTTATCGGCCAGACGCAGGTTATCAATCTGATTAGACAGCTGATTGACCTTCAAAATGATCCCGTCGTAATCGACCTGCGCCACGCCGGAGAGGCTGGCGATATCGTCAGTGATTGCACGACGAGCGTTAATCAGGCTTGGGTCATTCATGTCCGCCAGGCTTGCATCGGCACTTTTCAGCAGTGCCGCTGCGGTGGTGATGTCCTGATCGCTCCACAGTTTACGTCCTGCCAGTTTGACGAGGAAATCGGCCTGTGCGAGCTGCCAGGTTTTGGCATCGCTGCCGGAAATCGTGGCGACTTTTTGCTGCAGCTCATCAAGCTGTTTCGTCAGCACATTTTGTTGCTGTTGTGCAGCACTCAGACGATCGGCTTGTTGCTTGATGACGCCATCCAGTTCGCTCTTCTGCGACTCTTGTGCTTTTTGCAGGGCGGTCACTTGATTGACCAACGCATCGCTGGCGGTCGTCTGATTAGTATTTTGTTTTTTTACCAAGCCATACAGGCCAATGCCTGCGGCCAGAGCGATGGCAATCGCCACTACGCTCAGCGCCAACGGCGCTTTGTTGCTGCTGTTTTTCTTCTCAGCGTTTTTCTTTTCAGCATTCTCCGGCTGTGGCGTTTGTTCCACGGCCTCCCTGGTCTCCTCAACCACGGCGGAGTTCTCTTTTTGTTCCGTCATTATGGCTTCCAATTTTGAGAGTTATTGTAAAGCACGCAGCAGCGCGTCGTTGTCGGCGCTATCGGCCACCCTGATATTCCGCCAGCCCAGCTCCCGGGCCTGTTCAGCAAGGCGCTCACTCACCACAAGCACTTCGCAGTTTAACAACCAACGCTCTCGATACCATTGCGGAATAAGCGACCAGAGCTGTTTTAACATTTCGCCGCTGGTGATGACCAGTCGGCTCACGCCGCGCCTTTGCCAGCGCATAGCTTCTTCCGCACCGTCATAGTTCCGATTACTGCGTTGATAACATTCACAAAAAATCACTTCTGCGCCGCGACTGTGTAGCGTTTCACCGAGCAATTCGCGCCCGCCGTTTCCGCGTAAAATCAGTGCTTTCTTGCCGGCAACGTTTTGTAATTCAGGTAATTGTAGCAACACTTCGCTGACTTCCCGATCGAGAGGGTAGCGAACGTCAATACTGCTGACTTTGTGCAGCGCCAGGCCAGTGGTTCGCCCGATGGCAAAATAGCGTGGCGCGTGCGGCCAACGTTGCCCGTGCTGCTGAAGCTGTGCCTGGGCAAATTCGACAGCGTGTTGTGAAAGGGCGAACAGCAGATCGCCGTCGTTCAGTGCGGCCAGGTGTCCCGCAAGCTGCGCTAATTCGCGGCCGGGAGTAAATTCAATTAATGGAAAGCTCCAGGCCTCTCGCCCCAGCGCGCGCAGGCGGCTGACAAGTTCTTCTCCCTGGGGAGAGGGGCGAGTGACCAGAATGCTCATTCAGGGGCTTCTCCGTTATACACTTCCGCGAGAATTTCACGTGCGCCGTTATTCAGCAGCTCCTCGGCTAATGAAATCCCCAGCTCTTTGGCGTCTTCGGCTGGCCCACGGCGTTCACCGCGTACCATCTGGCTGCCATCCGGTGCGCCAACCAGCGCCCGAAGCCAGATTTCACCGTGGCTTAATTCAGCATAGCTGCCAATCGGCACCTGACAGCCGCCTTCGAGGCGAGTATTCATCGCGCGTTCTGCGCAGACGCGCACCGCGGTATCCGCGTGATTCAGCGGTGCCAGCAGCGTACGGGTGTGAGCGTCGTCGAGACGGCACTCAATACCCACGGCACCCTGGCCAACGGCGGGCAGAGATTGCTCAGGCGATAATGCCTCGCGAATTCGGTCTTCCAGACCGAGACGCTTCAGCCCAGCGACGGCCAAAATAATGGCATCGTAATCGCCGTTATCGAGCTTGCCGAGGCGCGTGCCAACGTTGCCACGCAGCGAGCGAATCACCAGGTCCGGGCGATCGGCAGCCAGTTGACACTGGCGGCGTAAACTTGACGTGCCAACCACGCTGCCCGCAGGCAACGCGTCGATAGAATTGAAATGGTTAGAAACAAATGCGTCGCGTGGATCATCGCGTTCGCAGATGGTCGTCAGACCGAGTCCTGGCGGGAATTCCACCGGAACATCCTTCATAGAATGCACGGCGATATCGGCGCGGTCTTCAAGCAGCGCAAGTTCCAGCTCTTTGACGAACAGGCCTTTTCCGCCCACTTTCGCCAGAGGCGTATCGAGGATCACATCGCCGCGCGTCACCATCGGCACCAGTTCTACCTGAAGCCCGGGATGGCACGCCATTAGCCTGTCTTTCACATAATGTGCCTGCCACAGCGCGAGAGGACTTTGGCGTGTGGCAATTCTTAAAAGTTTGTCTAACATGCTTGTTACCGTCGTTATCGTCCGCCAGCCATCCTAACATTGTTGCTATAAGGATGTTAGTTTTCGAGTTTTTCTGAAAATGAGCAAACGGAGCGATTACCGGCATGTTGAAGAATTTACAGCCGTTAATCGGTGCTAGACTTATGAGTAGCGCAACTTTCTTTACGGTCAAACGGCAAGGTGTTAGATTGATCACGTTTTAAACCGTTTGTTAGCCCGCACCAACACACCATCTCGGCGACAGACGGTAGCGGTTCTTGTTGAAATTCTAAAAACCTTCGTATCCCGTGCAGTTCACCGCCTTAGCGATACGCCAGGTTTTAACATCAGGCGATACGTCTTGTACCTCTATATTGAGACACTGAAACAGAGACTGGATGCCATTAATCAATTGCGCGTGGATCGCGCGCTTGCTGCCATGGGGCCCGCTTTTCAGCAGGTCTACAGTCTTCTGCCGACATTGCTTCACTACCATCATCCGCTAATGCCGGGTTACCTCGACGGTAACGTACCCAAAGGCATTTGCCTCTACACGCCTGATGAAACTCAACGTCACTACCTTGATGAGCTGGAACTGCACCGCGGTATGCCGCCGCAGGTTTCCGCCAAAGGTGAACTGCCGATTACCGGCGTTTACTCTATGGGTAGCACTTCTTCGGTTGGCCAAAGCTGCTCTTCCGATCTCGATATCTGGGTCTGCCATCAGGCCTGGCTTGATAACGAAGAACGCCAGCTGTTGCAGCGTAAATGTAGCCTGCTCGAAAGCTGGGCCGCGTCGCTTGGCGTGGAAGTCAGCTTCTTCCTGATAGACGAAAACCGCTTCCGTCATAATGAAAGCGGCAGCCTCGGGGGTGAAGACTGTGGCTCAACGCAGCACATCTTGCTGCTCGACGAATTTTACCGGACCGCCGTGCGCCTCGCCGGGAAACGTATTCTGTGGAATATGGTGCCATGTGAAGAAGAAGAGCATTACGACGATTACGTTATGAAGCTCTACTCGCAGGGCGTACTGACGCCAAATGAATGGCTGGATCTCGGCGGATTGAGCTCGCTCTCCGCGGAAGAATACTTCGGGGCCAGCTTGTGGCAGCTGTATAAGAGTATCGACTCGCCGTATAAAGCGGTGCTGAAAACCCTGCTGCTCGAAGCTTATTCCTGGGAATATCCAAATAGCCGCCTGTTGGCGAAAGACATCAAGCAGCGCCTGCACGACGGCGAGATTGTGTCCTTTGGGCTCGATTCTTACTGCATGATGCTCGAACGCGTCACGACCTATTTGCAAGCCATCGATGACGCCGCCCGTCTGGATCTGGTGCGTCGATGCTTCTACCTGAAAGTATGCGAAAAACTCAGCCGCGAACGCGCCTGCGTGGGCTGGCGTCGTGAAGTCATTGGCCAGCTGGTGAAAGACTGGGGCTGGAGCGAAGAGCGTTTGGCGATGCTCGACAATCGTGCGAACTGGAAGATTGACGAAGTGCGCGATGCGCACAACGAACTGCTCGACGCGATGATGCAGAGCTATCGAAACCTGATCCGTTTCGCGCGCCGCAACAACCTCAGCGTTTCAGCCAGCCCGCAGGATATCGGGGTGTTGACCCGTAAGCTGTATGCGGCGTTTGAAGCACTGCCGGGCAAAGTGACGCTGGTTAACCCGCAGATTTCGCCGGATCTCTCCGAGCCGAACCTGACCTTTATCCATGTGCCGCCGGGCCGAGCCAACCGTACAGGCTGGTATCTCTATAATCGTGCGCCAAACATGGAATCGATTGTCAGTCATCAGCCACTCGAATATAACCGTTATCTTAATAAGCTGGTGGCGTGGGCCTGGTTTAACGGCCTGCTGACTTCACGCACCCGCCTGTTTATTAAGGGCAACGGCATTGCTGACCTGGCGAAACTGCAGGAAATGGTGGCCGACGTGTCTCACCACTTCCCGCTGCGCTTGCCTGCGCCGACGCCGAAAGCACTCTACAGTCCGTGCGAAATTCGCCATCTGGCGATTATCGTCAACCTCGAATATGACCCGACTGCGGCATTCCGTAATCAGGTCGTGCATTTCGATTTCCGTAAGCTGGACGTATTCAGCTTCGGGGAAGAGCAGAATTGCCTGATTGGCAGTGTCGATCTGCTGTACCGCAACTCGTGGAACGAAGTGCGAACCCTGCATTTCAACGGCGAGCAGGCGATGATCGAAGCGCTGAAAACTATCCTCGGCAAAATGCATCAGGATGCGGCACCGCCGGACAGCGTGGAAGTGTTCTGCTACAGCCAGCACCTGCGCGGACTTATCCGTACGCGTGTGCAGCAGTTGGTATCAGAGTGCATTGAACTGCGTCTTTCCAGTACCCGTCAGGAAACTGGGCGCTTCAAAGCGCTGCGCGTGGCAGGGCAAACCTGGGGCCTGTTCTTCGAACGTCTGAATGTGTCAGTGCAGAAACTGGAAAACGCCATCGAGTTTTATGGCGCGATTTCTCACAACAAGCTACATGGCCTCTCGGTCCAGGTAGAAACTAACCATGTGAAACTGCCGCCGGTCGTGGACGGGTTCGCAAGTGAAGGGATCATTCAGTTCTTCTTCGAGGACAGCAGTGAAGACAACGGCTTTAACATCTACATTCTGGATGAGAGCAACCGGGCAGAGGTCTATCACCATTGTGAAGGCAGTAAAGAAGAACTGGTGCGTGATGTCAGCCGCTTCTACTCGTCCTCGCACGACCGCTTTACCTACGGCTCAAGCTTTATTAACTTCAACCTGCCGCAGTTCTATCAGATTGTGAAAGTCGACAATCGCGCTCAGGTGATTCCGTTCCGCACTCAGGCTATAGCGGCCGTCGCACCCGCAAATCAGGATGCAACGACCCCACTGCTGCAACAGTATTTTTCCTAGCGGAAGCTAACAGCCTCGCCCGCCTGCTGCGTGGCGGCCTGTTCCAGCAAATCCCAGAAGGTTTCGCCGCTGCGATCGCAGACCCACTCGTTGTCTTTCAAACTAAAATGATAGCCTCCCTGTTTGGTGGCCAGCCACACCTGGTGCAGCGGCTCCTGGCGGTTAATGATGATTTTGCTGCCGTTCTCGAAGCTCAGCGTCAGCACGCCGCCGTTAATCTCACAATCAATATCGCTGTCGCCATCCCAGTGGTCGAGTTTCTCTTCGATGGTCATCCACAGTTGGTCTGTAAGGCGATGAAATTCACTGTCGTTCATTGTTCTTTTCCATTATCAGGTGATGGCGGCAGTATAACGCGAAACAATTCCGGTTGCAGTCAGGCGCTAAACGCTTGCTTTTACGTCTTCTCCTGCGATGATAGAAAGCAGAAAGCATCAACCACAGGCACTTTAAGAATGAAGAACCTCTTTCGACCGCTGGTCCTTTTGGCTGCGTTATTGACCCTGGCAGGTTGTGGCCTGAAGGGCCCACTCTATTTTCCGCCAGCAGATAAATCGGCGGCTCCACCAACGAAACCGGTTGATACGGACACTCAGACGACTGAGCCGACCCGTAACGATCGCGGTGATAACGGTGGCCCGAGCCAGGTTAACTACTAACAAGACATCGTTATTTCTGCGTGGATGGAGTCAATGATGCAGTTCTCTAAAATGCACGGCCTGGGCAACGATTTCATGGTCGTCGATGCGGTAACGCAGAATGTGTTCTTTTCTCCGGAGCTGATCCGCCGCCTGGCCGATCGGCATCTTGGCGTCGGCTTCGATCAGCTGCTGGTGGTTGAGCCACCGTACGATCCCGATCTCGACTTCCACTACCGCATCTTTAACGCCGACGGCAGTGAAGTTTCTCAGTGCGGCAACGGTGCGCGCTGCTTTGCCCGCTTTGTACGCCTTAAAGGCCTGACCAATAAACGTGACATCTGCGTCAGTACCGCCAACGGTCGTATGGTATTAACCGTAACGGATGACGACCTGGTGCGGGTGAACATGGGCGAGCCCAACTTCGAACCTTCGCAGGTGCCGTTCCGCGCCAACAAAGCGGAAAAGACCTATATTATGCGTGCGTCTGAACAGACAGTATTGTGCGGCGTAGTCTCAATGGGCAATCCGCACTGCGTCATTCAGGTCGATGATGTCGATACCGCTGCGGTGGAAACATTAGGCCCAATTATGGAAAGCCATGAACGTTTTCCTGAGCGTGCCAACATCGGTTTTATGCAGGTGGTGAAGCACGATCACATTCGCTTGCGTGTATTTGAGCGCGGCGCAGGTGAAACGCAGGCCTGCGGGAGCGGAGCTTGTGCGGCAGTTGCCGTCGGCATTCAGCAAGGTTTGCTGGCCGATGAGGTACGCGTGGAATTACCAGGCGGGCGGCTGAATATCGCCTGGAAAGGACCGGGTCAACCGTTGTTTATGACTGGCCCGGCGGCACATGTCTACGACGGATTTATTCATTTATGAAACCAATCGGGGAAGAACAGCAGGCTGAACTCAACATGCTCGACGATCGGGCGGTAGTCGACTATCTGCTGCAACATCCTGAATTTTTCATTCGCAACGCCCCGGCGGTGGAAGGGATGCGCGTGCCGCATCCGGTTCGCGGCACGGTGTCGCTGGTCGAATGGCACATGGCACGAGCCAGAAATCACATCAACGCGCTGGAAGAGAACATGACGCTGTTGGTGGAGCAGGCATCGGCGAACGAAAGCCTGTTTTATCGTCTGCTGCATCTGCAAACGCGTTTAGCTGCGGCTGAAAGCCTCGACGATATGCTCAATCGTTTCCACCGTTGGGCGCGCGATTTGGGTCTGGCGGGTGCCACGGTGCGTCTGTTTGCCGATCGCTGGCGCATTGGCGCGCCGTCTAAGTTCACCCAGCTTGCACTTTCCCGTCAGTCTTTTGAATCCATCCGCATTCAGCGTCTTGGCCATGAGCGCCATTTTCTAGGCTCGCTGAATGGCCCGGAACTGCTGGTGATGATGCCGGATGCCAAAGCGATTGGCTCGGTCGCAATGTCGATGCTCGGCAGCGACGGTGACCTCGGCGTAGTGCTGTTCAGCAGCCGCGACGCGCACCATTATCAGGCGGGTCAAGGAACGCACCTCTTGCAGGAAATTTCCCTGCTGCTGCCTGGCCTGCTGGAGCGTTGGGTCGAGCGCGTATGACGCAGACTCCGCTCTTTGAACCGACCGAACGCTTCCTGCGTTATCTCGGCGTTGAACGCCAGCTCAGCCCGATAACTGTGCTCAACTATCGGCGTCAGCTTGATGCCATCATTGCTATCGCCGAAGAAAGCAATGTGAAAAATTGGCAACAATGTGATGCTGCGACAGTCCGTAGTTTTGCGGTTCGCAGCCGTCGTAAAGGGCTTGGCCCGGCGAGTCTGGCGCTCAGGTTGTCGGCCCTGCGTAGTTTTTTCGACTGGCTGGTGAGCCAGGGTGAGCTGCAGGCCAACCCGGCGAAAGCTGTATCCGCGCCGAAAGCCCCGCGCCATCTGCCAAAAAATATTGATGTGGATGACGTCAATCGTCTGCTGGATATCGATCTCAACGATCCGCTGGCCGTGCGCGACCGGGCAATGCTTGAAGTGATGTACGGCGCGGGCCTGCGTTTGTCGGAACTCGTGGGCCTTAACATTAAGCATCTTGACCTGGAATCAGGTGAAGTGTGGGTGATGGGGAAAGGCAGCAAAGAGCGTCGTCTGCCGATTGGCCGTAACGCCGTGCACTGGATTGAGCACTGGCTCGATTTACGCGGGCTGTTCGGGAGCGAGGAAGACGCGTTGTTTTTATCGAAGCTCGGCAAACGAATCTCCGCGCGCAATGTGCAAAAACGCTTTGCGGAGTGGGGTATCAAGCAAGGGCTGAACAGCCATGTAAATCCGCACAAGTTACGCCACTCGTTCGCGACCCACATGCTGGAGTCGAGCGGGGATTTGCGCGGCGTGCAGGAGCTGCTCGGTCACGCCAATCTCTCCACCACCCAAATCTATACCCATCTTGATTTTCAACATCTTGCCTCGGTGTACGACAAGGCACACCCACGCGCTAAACGGGGGAAATAATGCGTTTTTACCGTCCACTGGGCCAGATTGCGGCCCTGACTTTTGATCTTGATGACACTCTTTACGACAACCGTCAGGTTATCCGCCGCACGGAAAAAGAATCACTGGAATTTGTTCGTGGTTACCATCCGGCGTTACAGGTGCTGGAAAGCAGTGATTTCCATCAGCTGCGGCAGGCGCTTCGTCAGGCCGAGCCTGAGATTTATCATGACGTAACCGAATGGCGTCGTCGTGCGGTTGAATTAGCGATGCTGAATGCCGGTTTATCAGCGAGAGACGCCACGATTGGTGCCAACGCCGCGATGGCCAATTTCGCCCACTGGCGTAGTGCGATCGATGTGCCGCAGGAAACCCACGATACGCTTGCGAAGCTGGCCGAAAAATGGCCGCTGGTGGCGATCACCAACGGCAACGCACAGCCGGAACTGTTCGGCCTGAATGACTACTTTACGTTTGTGCTGCGCGCAGGCCCCGACGGACGCTCCAAGCCATTCAGCGATATGTATCATCTGGCGGCAGAGCGCCTTAACGTGCCGCTGGAGCAGATCCTGCACGTGGGCGATGACCTGACGACCGACGTCGCGGGTGCTATCCGCTGCGGTATGCAGGCTTGCTGGATAAACCCGTTCGACGGCGACCTGATGCAAATCGCCGACAGCCGCCTGTTACCTCACATCGAAATTTCGCGGTTGGCATCCCTCACCACGCTGATATAATCAGCAAATCTGTATAAAATTCCAGGGGTTTCTGCGCGTCATTCTTTGGTTTGCAGACGCGTTGGCTGCACTCACTCACCCCAGTCACATAGTGAATCTATGCTCCTGGGGGCTCATGAGTTTGCCGCCTTCCTGCAAATCAAATGATTGAGCGCAGTGGCTCCACACTAACCCGGCGGTGCCAATGGACGTTTCTTACCTGCTCGACAGCCTCAATGACAAACAGCGTGAAGCCGTGGCGGCGTCGCGCACCAACATGCTGGTGCTGGCTGGGGCAGGAAGCGGCAAAACGCGCGTGCTGGTGCACCGTATCGCGTGGCTTATCAGCGTCGAACACAGTTCACCGTATTCGATAATGGCGGTGACCTTTACCAACAAAGCGGCGGCGGAAATGCGCCACCGTATCGGCCAGCTGATGGGTACCTCTCAGGGTGGCATGTGGGTCGGCACGTTCCACGGTTTGGCGCACCGCTTGCTGCGCGCGCACCATCTGGATGCTAATCTGCCACAGGATTTTCAAATTCTCGACAGCGAAGATCAGCTGCGTCTGTTGAAGCGTCTGATCAAGGCCATGAACCTCGACGAGAAGCAGTGGCCGCCGCGTCAGGCGATGTGGTACATCAACGGTCAGAAAGACGAAGGGCTGCGCCCGCATCATATTCAAAGCTACGGCAATCCGGTGGAGCAAACCTGGCAGAAGGTCTATCAGGCCTATCAGGAAGCGTGCGACCGCGCGGGTCTGGTTGATTTCGCCGAGTTGCTGCTGCGCGCCCATGAGCTATGGCTCAACAAGCCACATATTTTGCAGCACTATCGCGAGCGTTTCACCAATATCCTGGTGGACGAATTCCAGGATACCAACAACATTCAGTACGCGTGGATCCGCATGCTGGCGGGCGACACGGGCAAAGTGATGATCGTCGGTGATGATGACCAGTCGATCTACGGCTGGCGCGGCGCGCAAGTCGAAAACATCCAACGTTTCCTGAACGATTTCCCCGGCGCTGAAACCATCCGTCTGGAGCAGAACTACCGTTCGACCAACAATATTCTTAGCGCCGCGAATGCCTTGATTGAGAACAATGACGGGCGTCTGGGCAAAAAGCTGTGGACCGATGGCGTCGACGGCGAACCGATTTCACTGTACTGCGCATTCAACGAGTTGGATGAATCCCGCTTCGTGGTGAGCCGAATCAAAGCCTGGCAGGACAACGGTGGTCAACTTGAACAGTGCGCCATTCTTTATCGCAGCAACGCCCAGTCGCGCGTGCTGGAAGAAGCGTTGTTGCAGGTTAGTATGCCGTACCGTATTTATGGCGGGATGCGCTTCTTCGAACGTCTGGAAATCAAAGATGCACTGGCCTATCTTCGCCTGATTGCCAACCGCAATGACGATGCGGCGTTTGAGCGCGTGGTGAATACCCCGACGCGCGGCATTGGCGATCGCACTCTCGACGTGGTGCGCCAGGCCTCCCGCGACCGGCAGCTGACGCTGTGGCAGGCATGTCGTGAATTGCTGAAAGACAAAGCCCTTGCCGGACGAGCGGCCAGCGCATTACAGCGCTTTATGGAACTTATCGACGCCCTCGCGCAGGAAACCGCCGATATGCCGCTGCATGTGCAGACTGACCGGGTGATTAAAGATTCCGGCCTGTTCATGATGTATGAGCAGGAGAAAGGCGAGAAAGGCCAGACGCGTATCGAGAACTTAGAGGAACTGGTGACGGCGACGCGCCAGTTCAGCTACAACGACGAAGAAGAAGATTTGATGCCGTTACAGGCGTTCCTGTCCCACGCAGCGCTGGAAGCGGGTGAAGGGCAAGCCGATACCTGGCAGGACGCAGTGCAACTGATGACGCTGCACTCGGCGAAAGGTCTGGAGTTCCCCCAGGTCTTTATCGTCGGGATGGAAGAGGGCATGTTCCCGAGCCAGATGTCGCTGGATGAGGGCGGACGTCTGGAAGAAGAACGCCGACTGGCGTACGTCGGCGTAACGCGTGCAATGCAAAAGCTGACGCTGACCTACGCTGAAACCCGTCGTTTATACGGTAAAGAGGTGTATCACCGTCCGTCGCGCTTTGTCGGCGAACTGCCGGAAGCGTGCGTTGAAGAGGTGCGTCTGCGAGCGACAGTCAGCCGCCCGGTCAACCATCAGCGGATGGGCACGCCAATGGCAGAAAACGACACCGGCTACAAGCTAGGCCAGCGCGTGCGCCACCCGAAATTTGGCGAAGGCACCATCGTGAACCTGGAAGGCAGTGGCGAACACAGCCGTTTGCAGGTGGCGTTTCAGGGTCAGGGCATCAAATGGTTGGTGGCGGCATATGCCAGGCTCGAAAATGCGTAACGTTAAGAAATACATCATATTTTCTTAACGATCTGCTAGTCTTATATGCCAGAGAGGTGGAAAAACTCTCTGGCGCTTCGCTGTATGTTGACGCTTCATTTAGGCTGGCGTAACATGCGCGCACGAATACGCTAAGAGGACTGATACCTTGGACACACCCAGTAGATGCTGGCTCAACTTCCTGCAACCCAGGAACAACTCCTAAGGCTATCACCCGACGCTGATGGCCTTAGAGGTTGTCGGCGACATGCAATATTCCCGTCGCAATGAGTCAGGCTTAATGGTCTGAAACCCCTGATGTTTCTGTGTGCCCACCGTACTGTCCGATAATTTTTTGCATTGGGAGTCCCGGTCATGCTGAGCGCATTTCAACTGGAAAACAACCGCTTAACGCGCCTTGAGTCTGATGACATCAAACACCTCGCCACCTCGGTTTGGGTAGATTTGGTCGAGCCAGATGACGAAGAGCGTAATCGCGTACAGACGGAACTGGGTCAGAATTTGGCCACGCGGCCTGAGCTGGAAGACATCGAGGCCTCGGCCCGTTTCTTCGAAGACGAAGACGGGCTGCACATCCACTCCTTCTTCTTTTATGAAGATGCCGACGATCACGCCGGTAACTCCACCGTGGCATTCACCATCCGCGAAGGGCGTCTGTTCACGCTGCGCGAACGCGAACTTCCGGCGTTTCGTCTGTATCGAATGCGCGCCCGCAGTCAGGAAATGGTCGATGGCAATGCGTTTGAGCTGCTGCTTGACCTGTTCGAAACCAAAATCGAACAGCTGGCGGATGAAATTGAAAACATCTACAGCGATCTGGAAAAGCTGAGCCGCGTCATTATGGAAGGCCATCAGGGCGACGAATACGATGAAGCGCTCTCCACGCTGGCGGAGCTGGAAGATATCGGCTGGAAAGTGCGTTTGTGTCTGATGGATACCCAGCGCGCATTGAACTTCCTCGTCCGTAAAGCGCGTTTACCGGCGGTACAGCTGGAGCAGGCGCGTGAGATCCTGCGCGATATCGAATCCCTGCTGCCGCATAATGAATCGCTGTTCCAGAAAGTGAACTTCCTGATGCAGGCGGCGATGGGCTTTATCAACATCGAGCAGAACCGCATCATCAAGATATTCTCGGTGGTCTCCGTGGTGTTCCTGCCACCGACGCTGGTGGCCTCAAGCTACGGGATGAACTTCGAATTTATGCCAGAGTTGCACTGGAGTTTCGGCTATCCGGGGGCGATTGTGTTTATGATCCTCGCGGGCCTCGCGCCGTATCTCTATTTCAAGCGCAAGAACTGGCTTTAACGAGCACATCCTACCTGCGGAGGCGTTGCCGCTTTCTGGCAACGCCTCCGGTGTCAGCTTTTTGGCGTACGGCGCAGGGTATACAGTGCATCGATAACGAACACCGCCAGCGCGACCCAAATAAATGCGAAAGTGACCATTTTATCCGCCCCTGGGGTCTCACCGTAAAACATCACCGCGAGAATGAACATTAGCGTCGGGCCGATGTACTGGAAGAAGCCCAGCGTCGATAGCCGCAGTTTGGTGGCGGCGCCGGTGAAGCACAGCAGTGGGATGGTGGTGACGACGCCTGCCGCCATCAGCAGCAGGTTCAGCGACCACGAGTTTTGCCCCATATGGCTGGTGGCGCTGTCGGCGATGCCGAACAGATAAATGGCCGCCACAGGCAGTAACCAGAGTGTTTCCACCAACATGCCTGTTTGGGCATCAACGGCAATTTTCTTACGCAACAGACCGTAAAACGCAAAGCTGAACGCCAGACCCAGCGCAATAATCGGTAGCGAACCAAAGGTCCAGAGCTGCACTAACACACCGCAGGCCGCGAGGAAAACCGCCACCCATTGCATCCGACGGAAGCGTTCCCCGAGGAAAATCATCCCCAGCACGATATTCACCAGCGGGTTAATGAAATAACCGAGACTGGCTTCCAGCATGTGCTGATTATTCACGGCCCAGATAAACAGCAGCCAGTTGCCGCCAATCAATACCGCAGAAAGCGCCAGCAGGAAGATTTTCTTCGGCGTCTGGCACAGGCGCTTGATGCCACTCCACTGACGGCTGATGCTGATCAGCGCCACCATAAAGAAGAATGACCAAATAATACGGTGGGTGAGGATTTCATCGGCGGGTACGTAGTGAATGACTTTGAAGTACGCCGGGGCTACACCCCAAATAAAATAAGCGGCGAGGGCGAGTAAAACCCCTTGCCGCGTTTGTTTAGCATCCATGGGAAAATCCGTTACATAAAAGTAAGGGGATGTTACCCGATTTTAACGGTTAACCCACCATATAAGTAGCGGTCGCACTGGCGATATAAACCTGCTCTTCGTTGTGCAGTTCGACGCGTGCGACGGCGACTTTATTACCCGCGCGCAGCAGGCTGCTGGTGGCGGTAAAACGGTTGCCCCGGCCCGGACGCAGGTAGTCCACGCGTAAATCGATGGTGCCCATTCGCGACAGGCGCTGGCGCAGCTCATCTTCGTTGATGGTGTCGTGTCGGGTGAGCGTACTGCCCACGCACACCAGGCCTGCGGCGACGTCCAGCGCTGAGGCAATCACCCCGCCGTGAAGAATACTTTGCGCCCAGTTACCGACCATCATCGGCTGATTGTTAAAGCTAAGCTGAGCGAAGGATTTCTCGTAGCGTTCCAGCTCTAGCCCCAGCGCGCGGTTAAACGGCATGTGGTACACAAAGATATCGCCTACCAGCTTTAGCGCGGCTTCGGCGGTGAGTTCTGCGGACATAGCAACCTTTCCATTGGTTAAGGAAATGTTGATTTTATGCCTATGGATTGTTGATTTCTACTTTCGGAAACGATAACCGCGCAAGATGGCGATAAATCGGTAGAATGACAGCCGACTGATTATCCAATAATAAATTTTGTTCAGGAGAACTCCCAATGCGAACCAGGCTGGGTTGGTTGCTGGCAGTTACAGGGCTGCCGCTGTCCGTTTATGCACAGGAAGCAACGATTAAGGATGTTCATGATGCGCCTGCCGTGAGTGGCAGTGTCATCGCCAACATGCTCCAGGAGCACGACAATCCTTTTACGCTGTACCCATACGACACCAACTATGTGATTTACACCGATACTAGCGACTTGAATAAAGAGGCCATCAAAAGCTACAACTGGGCCGACAATGCGCGCAAGGATGAGGTGAAATTCCAGCTGAGTTTAGCGTTCCCGCTGTGGCGAGGGATCCTGGGTAATAACTCCGTTCTCGGGGCATCATATACCCAGAAATCATGGTGGCAGCTCTCCAATACTTCCGAATCAGCCCCATTCCGCGAAACCAACTATGAACCGCAGCTTTTCTTGGGTTTTGCAACTGACTACCAATTTGCAGGCTGGACGCTGCGTGACGTGGAGTTGGGTTACAACCATGATTCCAATGGCCGTTCCGACCCGACGTCCCGCAGCTGGAACCGCCTCTACACTCGTCTGATGGCGCAAAACGGCAACTGGATGGTGGAAGTGAAGCCGTGGTATGTGATTGGCAGCACCGACGACAACCCGGATATCACCAAGTACATGGGCTACTATCAGCTCAAAGTGGGCTATCACCTGGGTGATGCCGTGCTGAGCGTGAAAGGCCAGTACAACTGGAATACCGGCTACGGCGGTGCGGAGCTCGGTCTGAGCTATCCGATGACCAAACACGTGCGCATTTATACGCAGGTTTACAGCGGTTACGGCGAGTCGCTGATTGATTACAACTTCAATCAGACACGCGTTGGCGTAGGCGTAATGCTCAACGATTTGTTTTAAACGTTGCACTCTTGCTCTCAGGCGCTGAAAATAGCGCCTGTTTTTATTTCAGAATTGGGGTGAGTGTGGCGCAGGCGGAAGTGATAAATCAGGTATCGCTGGCAAGACAGGTTTTACAGGAAACCTTTGGCTACCAGCAGTTCCGCCCGGGTCAGGAAACCATCATCGAGACGGCGCTCGAAGGGCGTGACTGTCTGGTGGTGATGCCGACCGGCGGCGGGAAATCCCTGTGTTATCAGGTTCCCGCGCTGGTTCTCGACGGCCTGACGGTCGTTGTCTCACCGCTGATTTCATTAATGAAAGACCAGGTCGATCAGCTGCTCGCCAACGGCGTGGCGGCGGCCTGTCTGAACTCGACACAGACTCGCGAACAGCAGCAGGACGTCATGGCGGGCTGTCGTACCGGCAAAATCCGCCTGCTGTATATCGCCCCTGAACGTCTGATGCTCGACAACTTCCTCGATAACCTCAGCCACTGGAATCCGGTGATGCTGGCGGTGGATGAAGCGCACTGTATTTCTCAGTGGGGCCACGACTTCCGTCCTGAATATGCCGCGCTGGGCCAGCTGCGCCAGCGTTATCCGGCGCTGCCGTTTATGGCGTTAACCGCCACAGCCGATGACACCACTCGCAGCGACATCGTACGCCTGCTGGGCCTGAACGATCCGTACATCCAGATAAGCAGTTTTGACCGACCGAACATTCGCTACATGCTGATGGAGAAGTTCAAGCCGCTCGATCAGCTGATGCGCTACGTGCAGGACCAGCGCGGAAAATCCGGCATTATTTACTGCAACAGCCGTTCGAAGGTGGAAGACACCGCCGCGCGTCTGCAAAGCCGTGGGATCAGTGCGGGTGCGTATCACGCCGGGCTGGAAAACACTGTGCGAGCCGATGTTCAGGAGCGTTTCCAGCGCGACGATTTGCAAATCGTGGTGGCGACCGTGGCCTTTGGTATGGGCATCAATAAGCCCAACGTGCGCTTTGTGGTGCACTTCGACATCCCGCGTAATATCGAATCCTACTATCAGGAAACCGGCCGCGCCGGGCGTGACGGGCTGCCTGCCGAAGCGATGCTGTTTTACGATCCGGCTGATATGGCCTGGCTGCGTCGTTGCCTCGAAGAAAAACCTCCCGGACAGCTGCTGGATATTGAACGCCACAAGCTCAACGCGATGGGCGCGTTTGCCGAAGCGCAAACCTGCCGTCGTCTGGTGCTGCTGAACTATTTCGGCGAAGGCCGTCAGGAGTCGTGCGGTAACTGCGACGTGTGCCTTGATCCCCCGAAACAATACGATGGCTTACAGGATGCACAGATTGCGCTCTCAACCATTGGTCGGGTGAATCAGCGCTTTGGTATGGGCTATGTGGTCGAAGTGATTCGCGGCGCGAATAACCAGCGTATCCGCGAAATGGGCCACGATAAGCTCAAGGTGTATGGCATGGGCCGCGATAAAACCCATGAACACTGGGTGAGCGTTATCCGCCAGCTTATCCACCTCGGGTTGGTTATGCAGAATATCGCGATGCACTCCGCGTTGCAGATGACCGACTCCGCGCGCCCGGTACTGCGTGCCGAAGTGCCGCTGCAGTTAGCCGTGCCGCGCGTGCTGGCGCTCAAACCGCGTGTGGCGCAGAAATCCTACGGCGGTAACTATGACCGTAAGCTGTTTGCCAAACTGCGCAAGCTGCGCAAAGTCATCGCCGACGAAGAAAATATCCCGCCTTACGTGGTGTTTAACGACGCCACGCTGATTGAAATGGCCGAGCAAATGCCGACATCGCCGGGTGAAATGCTCAGCGTTAACGGCGTGGGCGTACGCAAGCTGGAGCGCTTCGGGCAAGAGTTTTTGGCGCTGATCCGTGCCCATGCTGACGGGGATGATGAGGAGTAGTCAGCCGGGCAAAAAAGTGCCAGGATAATCACTCACTGAATCATTCCCCGCGAGTTTCCTATGTTGATGTTATTTCTCACCGTGGCGATGGTGCATTTAATTGCACTGATGAGCCCTGGCCCGGACTTTTTCTTCGTGTCGCAAACGGCCGTCAGTCGCTCCCGTAAAGAAGCGATGATGGGCGTGCTTGGCATTACCGCTGGCGTCATGGTCTGGGCGGGTGTTGCCCTGCTGGGTTTGCATCTGCTGATCGAAAAAATGGCATGGCTGCACAACATCATCATGGTCGGCGGCGGTCTGTATCTGTGCTGGATGGGCTATCAAATGCTGCGCGGTGCGCTGAAGAAACGCGAAGCAACCACCGAAACCCCGGAAGTGGAACTGGCGCAGGGCGGTAAAAGTTTCCTGAAAGGGCTGCTGACCAATCTGGCGAACCCGAAAGCCATTATCTATTTTGGCTCGGTGTTCTCACTGTTCGTCGGGGATAACATTGGCGGTGCGGAGCGCTGGGGCATTTTCCTGCTGATTATCGTTGAAACTTTCGCGTGGTTTACCGTCGTGGCAAGCCTGTTCGCATTGCCGACCATGCGCCGCGGCTATCAGCGCATGGCCAAGTGGATTGATGGTGTGGCCGGAACCCTGTTCGCAGGCTTCGGCATCCATCTGATTATCTCTCGCTAATCAGGCATGGCGTGCTGACGCAAGCAGCGCGCCGACCAGCATAAACAGCGATCCAAAAATCTTATTCAGGGCCTTCATCTGACGAGGGCCTTTGATCCAGCCTGCAATTCGCGTCGCCAGCGTCGCATAGCCAATCATCACAATGATATCCACCACGATGGTCGTCACCCCGAGGATAACGTACTGCATGACCTGCGGCTGATGCGGGATGATGAATTGCGGAAATAACGCCGCCAGAAAAACGATGCTTTTCGGATTGGTGAGATTCACAAATACCGCGCGTTTGAACAGATGCCCACGGGTTTGCGTCTTCGCCACAGTGTTAAGATCGATAGCGCCTGCGGCACGCCATTGCTGAATACCAAGCCAGATGAGGTACGCCACACCCGCCCATTTCAGCACTTCAAACGCCAGCAGCGAACGCGAAAACAGCGTCCCCAGACCGACACCCACCAGAACGATATGAATACTCAGCCCGGTTTGCAGTCCGGCAATCGATGCCGCTGCGCCTCGGTAGCCGTGGTTGAGGGCGGTGGTCATGGTGTTGATGGCCCCGGAACCGGGGGAAAGGCTGAGAATTATGGACGTCAGTAGATAGGCGAACCACCACTCGAAGGTCATGAGACACTCCCTGATTGACTGCTTTTATGCCACAATACGCTATGCCCGTCATACTTCAAGCAGCAGGGGTGGATAGCCGATGTTTCGGCAGAAAATGGACTGGAAAACCAGAGAAAATGGGTTCGCCGCTTTCACGATGGGTCCGCTGAATAACTTCTGGCGCCAGCGTGAAGAAGCTGAATTTACAGGCGTGGATAACGTTCCGGTACGCTTCGTCCGCTTTCGCGCCAAAAAACACGACCGGGTGATTGTGGTGTGTCCAGGACGAATCGAAAGCTACGTGAAGTATGCGGAACTGGCCTACGACCTGTTCTACAGCGGCTTCGACGTGCTGATTATCGATCACCGTGGGCAAGGGTTGTCCGGGCGAATGCTCGACGACAGTCATCGCGGTCACGTGGATAACTTCAGCGATTACGTCGACGACCTGACCGCTTTTTGGGAACAGGAAGTCGCACCGGGACCGTGGCGTAAGCGTTATATCCTTGGCCATTCGATGGGCGGGGCCATTTCTACGTTGTTTTTACAGCGAAATCCAAAGCAGTGCGACGCGCTCGCGCTTTGTGCGCCAATGTTCGGTATCATCATGCGATTGCCCGACTGGATGGTGCGGCCAATTCTCGATTTCGCTGAGGGCCATCAGCGCATAAGAGAAAGCTACGCCATGGGAACCGGGCGCTGGCACGCACTGCCGTTCAGCCTCAACATTCTGACCCATAGCCGGGAACGTTATCGGCGAAACCTGGGGTTCTATGCTGACAATCCGTATATTCGCGTTGGCGGGCCGACCTACCATTGGGTGCGAGAAGGGGTGATGGCCGGAGAGGAAATCCTGGCTGGTGTGGCGTTAGATGACACCCCGACGTTGCTGATTCAGGCTGAAGAAGAAAAGGTCGTGGATAACCGTATGCATGGCCGTTATTGCGAACTTCGCGCCGCGGCGGGCAAGCCTTGTGAAGGCATTAATCCGCTTGTCATTCCCGGTGCTTATCATGAGATCCTTTTCGAAAAGGACGATATGCGTTCAGTCGCGCTCGAGACCATCGTCGAGTTTTACGATCGACATAATTAATCCGGCGTTAGCGCCGCTCTTACCAGAGGTTTAATTCGTTTATGTACCAGGTTGTTGCGTCTGATTTAGATGGTACGCTGCTCAATCCCGACCATCGTCTGTCCTCCTACACCAAAGAAACGCTGACCCTGCTGACCGAAAAAGGGGTGAACTTTGTTTTTGCGACTGGCCGCCACCACATTGACGTTGGTCAGATCCGCGATGGCCTGGGCATCAAGGCATTCATGATCACCTCCAACGGTGCTCGCGTTCACGATACCGACGGCAATCTGGTGTTTGCCCATAACCTCGATAGCGATATTGCCTCTGACCTGTTTGGCGTGGTGAATAACAATCCGGATATCGTGACCAATGTGTATCGCAACGACGAATGGTTTATGAACCGCCATCGTCCGGAAGAGATGCGTTTCTTCAAGGAAGCGATTTTCAACTATTCGCTGTATGAACCGGGCCTGCTGGAAGCCGAAGGCGTCAGCAAAGTGTTCTTCTCTTCGCCGGATCACGACGTACTGCTGCCGTTAGAGCAGGCGATCAACGCCCGTTGGGGCGATCGCGTCAACGTGAGTTTCTCGACCCTGACCTGTCTGGAAGTCATGGCGGGCGGTGTATCAAAAGGACACGCGCTGGAAGCGGTCGCGAAAATGATGGGTTACGGTCTGCCGGACTGCATCGCATTTGGTGACGGCATGAACGACGCTGAAATGCTCTCCATGGCGGGTAAAGGCTGCATCATGGATAACGCGCATCAGCGGCTGAAAGATTTGCATCCGGAACTGGAAGTGATTGGTTCGAACGTGGATGATGCGGTACCGCATTACCTGCGCCGCCTGTATCTCAATCAGGCGTAACGCAACGCGATTCGCTCCAGTCTATAAAAGCCCTGCTTGTCAGGGCTTTACTGTATAACCAGCCCTGCGCATATTTCACACCATGCGATTTCAGCCACGTGGCCTGTGCCTGCGTTTCAACCCCTTCCGCCAGCGGCTCCAGCGACAGTGACTGCGCCAGCGCGATAACCTGCGGTAGCAGGCTTTTCCCCGGCAATGGGTCGACCAGCGTTTTATCAATTTTGAGCATATCGAAGGTCATCGCCTGCAGATAATTCAGGTTCGCATAGCCACTGCCAAAATCGTCCAGATAAATGGCGTGTCCTGCCTGGCGATAGCGCTCGACCATCGGGGCGATGGCTTCCGGGTCAACCATACTGCTTTCCGTCATTTCCAGCGTGATTTGCTGCGGGTGAACGCCATAGCCATGACACAGCATCGATAAATGCGCCAGCAGATCGGTGGATTGCAGATCGTCGGGTTCGACGTTAATGGAAACATATTGACGCCGATTCTGACGCAGCCATGCGCCGAGATCGTTCAGTACCTGCTCAACCACCCACTCTGTCATCGTACTCAGCAGCTGCGTTTCACGAGCAAAAGGAATGAAGCTGTCCGGCGCCAGCAGTTTGCCGTCTGGCTGGGGCCAGCGCACCAGCGCTTCGGCCCCCACGACGCAGCCGCTATCCAGCTGGACGATAGGCTGATACCACATCTCCAGTTGTCGGGTGTGGATAGCCTGCTTCAGCCGCGCGCGTGAGGCGTTCAACTGGTGAAGAATCGAAGGAATAAAATTACCGTCAGTCACAGGGTCCATCCTGAAAATACTGCTGATGGGGGAAGAGATTCAGTATTCCCCGAATTCCAACGCATAACTATCAGTAATGGACTAATTAGGACCGCGAAATAGCCGCTGCGGAATGTGAGTGTTCGTTATTTGTCCAGTTGTCAACTGAATACTCCGCTACAATGCCCGCAAACTATCCTGAGAGAGTCTCATCGTGGCGTTACTGATTATCACCACCGTGTTGTGGGCATTTTCCTTCAGCCTGATTGGCGAGTACCTGGCGGGCAGCGTCGACAGCTATTTCTCCGTGCTGATGCGCGTGGGCCTGGCGGCGCTGGTGTTCCTGCCATTCTTGCGGGCGCGCTCGCAATCGTTGAAAGTGCTGCTGATGTACATGCTGGTGGGCGCGATGCAGCTTGGCATCATGTACCTGCTGGCGTTCCGGGCGTATCTCTACCTGACCGTGTCCGAATTCTTGCTGTTTACGGTGCTGACGCCGCTGTACATCACCCTGATTTACGATCTGATGAGCAAGCGCAGGCTGCGCTGGGGTTATCTGTTGAGTGCCATGCTGGCGGTGATTGGCGCGGCGATCATTCGCTATGACCATGTCAGCACGCATTTCTGGACCGGGCTGCTGCTGGTCCAGTTGTCGAATATCTGCTTTGCTCTCGGGATGGTGGGCTACAAGCGCTTAATGGAAATCCACCCGATGCCGCAGCACAACGCCTTTGCCTGGTTTTATCTTGGCGCACTCATCGTGGCACTGGTGGCGTGGCTCATGCTCGGGGATCCGAACAAGCTGCCGACGACAACACTGCAATGGGGCATTCTGGTGTGGCTCGGCGTGGTGGCTTCAGGGCTGGGCTACTTCATGTGGAACTACGGCGCCACGCAGGTGGACGCCGGTACGCTTGGGATCATGAATAACATGCATGTGCCTGCCGGATTGTTGGTGAACCTGGCTATCTGGCAACAGCAGCCGCACTGGCCGAGCTTTATTACAGGTGCGTTGGTGATTGTGGCTTCGCTGTGGGTCCATCGCCATTGGGTCGCTCCGCGCTCCGAACAAACGGCAAATGATCGCAAGCGTGATTCCGTGTTGAGCGAATAAACGCTTCGGTGACTGGCTGGCGCTGCTCGCCATCGCGCACGGCAGCGTACAGTCGGCTCCACAGACCTTCGCCCAGGGTTTTGGTCACCACCAGACCCTGGCGTTCAAAACTCTCCACCACCCAATGCGGCAGGGCAGCAATGCCCATCTTAGCTGCAACCATCTGAATCAATAACAACGTGTTATCCACGCTTTTCAGCGAGGGACTCACGCCTGCTGGCTGTAAAAAATGACGCCAGATATCGAGTCGGCTGCGCTGCACCGGGTAAATCAACAGTGATTCGCTGGCGATGTCTTCCGGCGTGATGCGAGCTTTCGCGGCCAGGGGATGATCGGGTGCCAGTACCAGTCGCACTTCATAATCAAACATCGGCGAATAATGCAGACCGCTGCGCGGCAGAATGTCTGAGGTCAGCACGATATCCAGCTCTCCCTGCTGCAACGCAGGCTGCGGGTCGAAAGTTACCCCTGATTTGAAATCCATCTCCACCTGCGGCCAGCTCAAACGGAAGTTTTCCAGTGCGGGCGTCAGCCACTGAATACAGCTATGGCACTCAATGGCGATCCGCAGCGTGGTTTGCTGTGGTTCATTACAGGCCTGCAATGCACGGCTAATCTGCGGCAGAACCTGATTAGCAAGCTGCAGCAGAATTTCTCCTTGCGGGGTAAAGCGCAGCGGCTGACTCTTACGGACAAATAGCCGGAAGCCAAGGCGCTGTTCCAGATCGCTGAATTGGTGAGAAAGCGCGGATTGCGTCTGGTGCAGCATGGCTGCCGCTGCTGCGAGCGATCCGCTATTCCGTAACGCTTGTAGCGTTTTCAGGTGTTTAATCTCGATCATGAAAGTCCTTCACTTCGGCATGAATAAATTGCGCTTGAGGATCATACAGTACCTGCCAATTATAGATGTGTAAACATCCAGACGTCCAAATTCGTCGTCTTTCAGGCCATAGCGGCGTTGGCTGCCCTCGCTCACCCCAGTCACTTACTTGAGTAAGCTCCTGGGGATGAGCTCACTTGCCGCCTGGCTCTGACCTGAAATCCATAGAATTAATAAAAGAGGAACGGCCATGACAATCAAAAACCACACCCTGGGATTCCCGCGCGTCGGCCTTCGCCGTGAGCTGAAAAAAGCACAAGAGAGCTACTGGGCGGGCAATTCCAGCCGTGAAGAACTGCTGGCGACCGGGCGCGAGCTGCGTAGCCGTCACTGGCAGCAGCAGAAAGACGCTGGGGTGGATCTGCTGCCAGTGGGCGATTTCGCCTGGTACGACCATGTTCTGACTACTAGCCTGCTGCTGGGCAACGTGCCGGCTCGTCATCAGAACAAAGATGGCTCAGTGGATATCGACACGCTGTTTCGTATTGGTCGCGGTCGGGCGCCCACCGGTGAACCGGCGGCAGCGGCAGAAATGACCAAATGGTTTAACACCAACTATCACTACATGGTGCCGGAATTCACTAAAGGGCAGGAATTCAAACTGACCTGGACCCAGTTGCTGGATGAAGTGGACGAAGCGCTGGCGCTGGGCCACAACGTGAAACCGGTGCTGCTTGGCCCGGTGACCTATCTGTGGCTGGGTAAAGTGAAGGGCGAGCCGTTCGACCGCCTGAGCCTGCTGAAAGATATCCTGCCGGTCTACCAGCAGGTACTGGCGGAACTGGCAAAGCGCGGCGTCGAATGGGTACAAATCGACGAACCGATTCTGGTGCTGGAGCTGCCGCGTCCATGGCTGGATGCGTTCCAGCCCGCTTACGATGCGCTGCAGGGCAAAACGAAGCTGCTGCTGACCACCTATTTCGAAGGCGTGACGCCAAACCTGAACACCATCACCGCGCTGCCGGTGCAGGGTCTGCATGTCGATTTGGTGCACGGTAAAGATGACGTCGCTGAACTGCACAACCGCCTGCCAGCCGAGTGGCTGCTGTCTGCGGGCCTGGTGAATGGCCGTAACGTCTGGCGGGCCGATCTGACAGAGAAATATACACACGTTAAAGACATCGTCGGCAAACGTGCGCTGTGGGTGGCCTCTTCTTGCTCACTGTTGCACAGCCCCATTGACCTGAGCGTGGAAACACGTCTCGATGCGGAAGTAAAAAGCTGGTTCGCCTTCGCGCTGCAAAAATGTCAGGAACTGGCCCTGCTGCGTGATGCGCTCAACAGCGGCGACACCGCAGTCATTGCTGAATGGAGCGCGCCAATTCAGGCTCGTCGCAACTCAAGTCGCGTACACAATGCTGCGGTAGAAAAACGTCTGGCATCGATCACCGCTCAGGACAGCCAGCGTAGCCGGCCTTATGCTGAGCGTGCTGAAGCCCAGCGGGCGCGTTTCAATCTACCAGCATGGCCGACCACCACCATCGGTTCTTTCCCGCAGACCACTGAAATTCGCGGCCTGCGCCTCGACTTCAAAAAAGGCAATCTCGATGCGGGTCACTATCGCACCGGCATCGCCGAACATATCAAACAGGCCATCGTTGAGCAGGAACGTCTGGGACTGGACGTGTTGGTGCACGGCGAAGCCGAACGTAACGACATGGTCGAATACTTCGGCGAGCATCTGGATGGTTTCGTTTTCACCCAAAATGGCTGGGTGCAGAGCTACGGTTCCCGCTGCGTGAAGCCACCGGTGGTGATTGGCGACATCAGCCGTCCGGAAGCGATCACCGTTGAGTGGGCGAAATATGCGCAGTCTCTGACCGACAAACCGGTGAAAGGCATGCTGACCGGTCCGGTGACCATTCTGTGCTGGTCATTCCCGCGTGAAGACGTGAGCCGCGAAACCATCGCCAAACAGATTGCCTTGGCGCTGCGTGATGAAGTGGCGGATCTGGAAGCTGCGGGTATCGGCATTATCCAGATTGACGAACCGGCATTGCGTGAAGGGCTGCCGCTGCGTCAAAGTGACTGGGAAGCCTACCTGGCGTGGGGCGTGGAAGCATTCCGTATTAACGCCGCGGTGGCGAAAGATGAAACGCAGATCCATACCCACATGTGTTACTGCGAGTTTAACGACATCATGGATTCCATCGCCGCGCTGGATGCTGACGTTATCACCATTGAGACCTCGCGTTCAGACATGGAGCTGCTCGAGTCGTTCGAAGAGTTCGAATATCCGAACGAAATTGGCCCGGGTGTGTATGACATTCACTCCCCGAACGTACCAAGCGTTGAGTGGATTGAAGCGCTGCTGAAGAAAGCCGCTCAGCGCATTCCGGCAGAGCGCCTGTGGGTCAATCCGGACTGTGGCCTGAAAACCCGTGGCTGGCCAGAAACCCGCGCCGCACTGGCGAACATGGTGAAGGCCGCGCAGAACCTGCGTCAGGCGTAAGTGCCGGGTTGCTTTTCTGAAACGTGCTCGCAAAACGGAAAGCAACTCGGATGCAACGCGTAAAACTGCTTTCTTTATAACCATGGTATTCGTAAGGTGATGGCGTTGCGGTCAATCCCGCAACCGGGCGTAGGAACCCGTGTATCTGCATGGTGATGCATATTTTATGTGTCAGGCCAACGCACATCACAGTAAACTCTCTGGTGACGCTGGCGGGGCAACCGAAAGGTTGGCCGGGTCCATGTATGCCGGTATTCCTACCCCCGTCAGCGTCACCACCTGTGAGCGTAGGAACTCCAGTGGTGGCTTCTCCGATACATACATGGAAGCTACCTTATGACTACTTTTTCAAGCCCAACTCTCTCTGAGGACGATCTGCAAGAAATCCAGGACGTCCTCGATATTCCGCTATCCGGCTCAGCCGATCTTTCACTACCGCCGATCTCTGCGCCACGTTCGTTAGCGTGATGGTGGAATGTGAAGATGAATATTACCGGCAGGCACTGTGTGGGCGGTTAGCGCACGCACTCACGGTACTGCGCCAACGTTGCGTAGAAGATTTACCCGAGTGGATTGTCCGTCAACTGACGACGCAAACGGTGCCCCTCTCCAGCGTACCGGAGTGCTGGCAGGATTCAGAATTTATGCTGGACTATGCGCAGGCGTTAACCCTGGCGTTGAGCGGAAACACGCTCCTGGCACGAAATGCGCAGGATCTGGCGGGGTTACTGCACGATCTGGTGTATTTGCTGGTGGATCAGTTGAAAACGCCGTTGATCGTCAAACAATAATACTTTGGCATTTGCCCGGCAGCGTTGCCGGGCAGTCTGAAAATCGTTATCCCTTCTTCCCGCTGTACTGCGCAAACCACGCCAGCATACGCTGCCAGCCGTCTTTGGCGGACTCTTCGTGATAGCTCGGGCGATAGTCAGCGTTAAATGCGTGTCCGGCTTCCGGGTAAACAATAATATCGGCTTTGGCGTTTGCCGCCCGTAACGCCTGACGCATGGTATCTACGCTCTCGAGCGAAATGCCCGTATCCTGCCCGCCGTACAAACCCAGCACCGGCGCGGTTAAATCGATGGCGATATCGACCGGATGCTTCGGCGAATTTATCGATTTTTCACCCACCAGTTTTCCGTACCACGCCACCGCGGCTTTCAACTGCGGATTATGCGCAGCGTACAACCACGCGATACGTCCTCCCCAGCAGAAACCGGTGACCAGCAGACGACTGGCGTCGCCGCCGTTACGTGAAGCCCAGCTGGCAACGTGATCGAGATCGGCCAGCACCTGGGCATCCGGCACTTTCGAGACCAGGCCGCTGAACAGCGTTGGGATATCGGCATAATCATTCGGATCGCCCTGACGGAAATAGAGTTCCGGCGCGATCGCCAGGTAGCCTTCCACAGCCAGACGTCGGCAAATATCGCGAATATGCTCGTGCACGCCGAAAATTTCTTGCACCACAATCACGACCGGCAGCAGGCCATCGGCATTTTTCGGGCGAGCGTGAAACGCAGGCATATTTTCACCCTGCGACGGAATAGAGGTTTCACCCGCGATGATGACGTCTTCAGGTGTCAGAATTGAGGTTGATGCGTGCGGTTCTGCAGCCGGTGCAAAGCCGGGTTGTTTGTTGGTCATGGCATTCTCCGTCCCATCCATTAGCGCAAAGGTAAATATAGCCCGCAGGTTAACAATTCACAGTGCCAGAAAACGGCTATCTTATGTGCAGTGGTTATCGTTATCACTTGTTAATGTGATGTAAATCACTGTTTATAAGAAATTCAATGCAAACTTTTTCATTCATAGTGACAGGTGTCACGAAAATGTGTCCAAAGCTTCGGTAAAGTGCGTTTTTGCTTCTGCTGACAACTCGACCCAGAGAGGAGTTTTTTATGTCTACGTCTGATGTTTTTCATCTCGGCCTCACCAAGAACGATTTACAAGGGGCAACGCTCGCTATCGTCCCGGGCGATCCGGAGCGTGTGGAAAAGATCGCCGCGCTGATGGATAAGCCGGTCAAGCTGGCATCACATCGTGAATTCACCTCCTGGCGTGCAGAGCTTGATGGCAAAGCGGTCATCGTGTGTTCCACCGGTATCGGCGGTCCATCCACCTCTATCGCGGTTGAAGAACTGGCCCAGTTGGGCATTCGTACTTTCCTGCGCGTGGGCACCACCGGCGCAATTCAGCCAAACATCAGCGTCGGTGATGTGCTCGTGACCACCGCATCCGTTCGCCTTGACGGTGCAAGCCTGCACTTCGCGCCGATGGAATACCCGGCTGTCGCTGATTTCGCCTGTACCACCGCGCTGGTGGAAGCCGCCAAATCTGTGGGCGCCACGACCCATATCGGTGTGACCGCATCTTCCGACACCTTCTACCCAGGCCAGGAACGTTACGACACCTTCTCCGGCCGCGTCGTTAACCGTTATAAAGGTTCGATGGAAGAGTGGCAGTCGATGGGCGTGATGAACTATGAAATGGAATCCGCCACCCTGCTGACCATGTGTTCCAGCCAGGGCTTGCGCGCGGGCATGGTTGCAGGCGTCATCGTCAACCGTACCCAGCAAGAAATCCCGAACGCGGAAACCATGAAGAAAACCGAAAGCCACGCGGTGAAAATCGTGGTCGAAGCGGCACGCCGCCTGCTGTAATTCCCTTCTCGATGAAAAAGGCCGACGCGTTCGGCCTTTTTTATTTTGCGCATATCCTCGCAGGAAAACCCTTTTCAGCTGGACATTTATACAGCACACTTAACAATTAGATTCTGTTGTGCCGATACGTTGTTGAAGCAGGGGGAAGGGTGGACATCTCAATCATTTTAAGCGCAGTAGCAGCGCTGATTGTCGGGGCGGCGTTTAGCTGGTTAGCCAGTAAATCCCATGCCGACAGGCTGCGCGCCGATTTCATTGAAGAGCGGCATGAACTCGACATTGAACTCAACGCGGCGAAGCAGCAGCTGGCGCAAAATGCCCACTGGCGTGACGAGTGTGAACTGCTGAACAACGAGCTGCGCAGCCTGCGGGAAATTAACACCTCGCTGGAAGCCGATTTGCGCGAAGTGAGCACCCGCCTGGAATCCACGCAGCTGCACGCGGAAGACAAAATTCGCCAGATGGTGAACAGCGAGCAGCGTCTGAGCGAGCAGTTTGAAAACCTCGCCAATCGCATTTTTGAGCACAGCAATCGCCGGGTGGATGAACAGAACCGCCAGAGCCTGCACGGTCTGTTGACGCCGCTGCGCGAGCAGCTCGACGGCTTTCGTCGTCAAGTGCAGGACAGCTTCGGTAAAGAGGCGCAGGAGCGCCACACCCTGGCCCATGAAATTCGTAATCTCCAGCAGCTGAATGCGCAGATGACCCAGGAAGCGGTCAATCTGACTAAAGCGCTAAAAGGCGATAACAAAACTCAGGGCAACTGGGGGGAAGTGGTGCTCACCCGCGTGCTGGAAGCCTCTGGCCTGCGCGAAGGCCATGAATACCAGACGCAGGTCAGTATCGAAACCGATACCCGCGCCCGTATGCAGCCCGATGTGATTGTCCGTCTGCCGCAGGACAAAGACGTAGTGATCGACGCCAAAATGACCCTTGTGGCCTACGAGCGCTACTTCAACGCCGAAGATGATTACATCCGCGAAGCCGCGCTGCAGGAGCATATTGCCTCGGTACGTAACCATATTCGCCTGTTGGGCCGCAAAGATTATCAACAACTACCGGGCCTGCGTTCTCTGGACTATGTGCTGATGTTCATTCCTGTAGAGCCCGCATTTTTGTTGGCCCTCGACCGACAGCCAGAACTCATCACCGAAGCGCTAAAAAACAACATCATGCTGGTCAGCCCGACTACCCTGCTGGTGGCCCTGCGCACCATTGCCAACCTCTGGCGCTATGAGCACCAGAGCCGCAATGCCCAGCAGATAGCCGATCGTGCCAGTCGTCTGTACGACAAAATGCGCCTGTTTGTTGATGATATGTCTGCTATCGGGCAGGGGCTGGATAAAGCGCAGGACAACTATCGCCAGGCAATGAAAAAACTCGCATCCGGTCGCGGAAATCTTCTGGCGCAGGCTGAATCATTCCGTGGCTTAGGGGTTGAGGTGAAACGAGAAATTAACCCCGATTTGGTGTAGCAAGCCACCGAGAAGGAAGAGAATTTTGCGCTCGACGACAGCCCATTTGATGAAAGCGAAGCGCGTACCTCGACCTCTGACGAACCTTCTGAAACTGAGCTTTCTCGCGTTTCTCAGCGCGGTTGAGGCATAGGGGAAATGCGCCCAATCTGTTACACTCGCCGAACATTTTCTTGATAGGCAGACATTGAGATGGTTGAGGATTCACAAGAAACGACGCACTTTGGCTTCCAGACTGTAGCCAAATCGCAGAAAGAAGACATGGTGGCACATGTATTCCATTCTGTTGCCGCTAAGTATGATGTCATGAACGACCTGATGTCGTTTGGTATCCATCGCTTGTGGAAGCGCTTTACCATTGACTGCAGCGGCGTTCGTCGCGGGCAAAAAGTGCTGGATTTAGCCGGAGGCACCGGTGACCTGACGGCGAAATTCTCCCGTCTTGTTGGCGAAACAGGCAGCGTCGTACTGGCTGATATCAACGAATCAATGCTCAAAATGGGCCGCGAAAAGCTGCGTAATATCGGCGTGGTCGGGAACGTGGAATACGTTCAGGCAAACGCAGAAGCGCTGCCCTTCCCGGACAACACCTTTGACTGCATCACCATCTCCTTTGGCCTGCGTAACGTCACCGATAAAGAAAAAGCGCTGCGCTCGATGTACCGTGTGCTGAAGCCGGGCGGACGTCTGCTGGTTCTGGAATTCTCCAAACCCATTCTCGATCCGCTGAGCAAAGCCTACGACGCCTACTCATTCCACGTGCTGCCGCGTGTGGGAGAGATGGTCGCAAAAGACGGTGAGAGCTACCGCTATCTGGCAGAATCCATCCGTATGCACCCCAATCAGGACACCCTGAAAGCGATGATGCAGGATGCCGGTTTTGACAGCGTGGATTACTACAATCTGACGGCGGGTATCGTCGCGCTGCATCGCGGTTATAAGTTCTGACAGGAGTTCTCCATGCCTTTTCAACCTTTAGTTACCGCGGGTATTGAAGGTGCGCTTAATACCTTTTTATGGCGCGAGCGCGCGTTAAAATCTGCCCGTCAGCGTCTGCTGGGCAAGGTGCTGCTCGTTGAGCTGAAAGAGTTCACATCGCCGCTGGTGCTGGCCTTTAGCGAGCAGCAGATTGACGTCCTGGGTGCGTGGGAAGGCGAGGCGGACTGCACGGTAAGTACTCGCCTTGGCGTGTTGCCGCAGTTACGCAACCGTCAGCAGTTAACCACTCTGATTCGTTCGGGCGACCTCGAAGTGCAGGGCGACCTGCAGGTGGTGCAAAATTTTGTCGCGCTGGCGGATTTGGCGGAATTCGATCCTGCTGAACTATTGGCGCCGTATACCGGCGATATCGCGGCGGAAGGCGTCAGTAAAATACTGCGCGGCGGGGCGAAATTCCTGCAACGCGGGCTGCAACGTCATCAGCGCTATGTGTCTGAAGTCATTACCGAAGAGTGGCGCATGGCGCCCGGCTCGCTGGAAGTGGCCTGGTTTGCCGAAGAGAGCGACGCCGTTGCGCGTGGCGTTGAGGCATTAACCAAACGGCTGGATAAACTGGAGGGGAAATGACGCCAGGGGAAATTCGGCGCCTGTATTTTATCATCCACACCTTTTTGAGTTACGGGCTTGATGAGCTCATTCCCAAAATGCGTATCACCCTGCCGCTTCGTATCTGGCGGCGGATGTTGTTTTGGATGCCAAATCGCCACAAAGACCTGCCGCTAGGCGAGCGTTTACGCCTTGCCTTACAGGAGCTCGGCCCAGTCTGGATTAAATTCGGCCAGATGCTTTCTACCCGTCGCGATCTCTTTCCGCTTCAAATCGCCGATCAGCTGGCAATGTTGCAGGACCGCGTTGCGCCGTTTGACGGCAAACTCGCGCAGCAGCAAATCGAAAAATCGATGGGTGATATTCCCGTTGATAGTTGGTTCGACGATTTCAGCGTTGAGCCGCTGGCGTCCGCTTCTATCGCCCAGGTGCACACGGCGCGTCTGAAAGAAAACGGCAAAGAGGTGGTCATCAAGGTTATCCGCCCGGATATTCTGCCGACTATCAAAGCGGACATGAAACTGATTTATCGTCTCGCACGTTGGGTGCCGCGTCTGCTGCCCGATGGCCGCCGTCTGCGTCCGCAGGAAGTGGTGCGTGAGTATGAAAAAACGCTGCTTGATGAGCTGAATTTACTGCGCGAAGCCGCCAATGCCATCCAGCTGCGCCGCAATTTCGAAGACAGCCCGATGCTCTACGTCCCGGAAGTCTATTCCGACTATTGTCGTGAAGATATGCTGGTGATGGAGCGCATTTATGGCATTCCGGTGTCAGATATTGAGACCCTGGAAAAGCAGAATACCAACATGAAACTGCTTGCCGAACGCGGCGTACAGGTATTCTTCACTCAGGTTTTCCGCGACAGCTTCTTCCATGCCGATATGCACCCCGGCAATATTTTTGTCAGCTACGAACACCCGGAAGATCCGAAGTATATCGGCATTGACTGCGGGATTGTTGGCTCGCTGAACAAGGAAGATAAGCGCTATCTGGCTGAAAACTTTATTGCTTTCTTTAATCGCGATTACCGCAAAGTGGCGGAGCTGCACGTGGATTCTGGCTGGGTACCGCCGGACACCAACGTTGAAGAGTTTGAATTTGCGATTCGCACGGTGTGTGAACCTATCTTCGAGAAACCGCTGGCGGAAATCTCTTTCGGCCATGTTCTGCTGAATCTGTTTAACACCGCGCGCCGCTTTAATATGGAAGTTCAGCCGCAGCTTGTTTTACTTCAGAAAACACTACTTTACGTTGAGGGGGTAGGCCGCCAGCTCTATCCTCAGTTAGACTTATGGAAGACAGCGAAACCTTTCCTTGAGGCATGGATTAAAGATCAGGTCGGCCTGCCGGCGCTGGTGCGTGCGTTTAAAGAAAAAGCGCCGTTCTGGATCGAAAAAATGCCGGAAATGCCGGAACTGATTTACGACAGTTTGCGCCAGGGCAAAAGTCTCCAGCGAAGCATTGATAAAATTGCCCACGACATGGAGTCCGGTCATACCCGACGTGGGCAATCCCGTTATCTGTTCGGCGTGGGTGCTGTATTTATGCTTAGCGGAACACTGTTGTTGATTACCCGTCCGGATCTCGGATTACAGCCTGCCTGGCTTATGGGCGCTGGCGTCCTGTCCTGGGTGGTTGGCTGGTTTAAAGGTCGCTGATTTTTGCATCATTCAGACGAAGGCGTGTAAGCTACACGTCAGTGAATTCACTATCATCTGACACAGAGGAACATGTATGGGTGGTATCAGTATTTGGCAGTTGTTGATTGTCGTCGTTATCGTGGTTCTGCTTTTCGGGACGAAAAAGCTGAGCTCACTGGGTTCTGACCTGGGAGCGTCTATCAAGGGCTTTAAAAAAGCCATGGGTGATGAAGACGACAAACAGGAAAAGAAAGAGACATCCGCTGAAGACGCCGATTTCCCTGCGAAATCACTGTCTGAAAAGCAGGATGACGCCAGCAAAGACGACGCAAAACGCCACGATAAAGAGCAGGTGTAATTCGTGTTCGACATTGGTTTCAGTGAACTGATTCTGGTATTCGTGATTGGCCTGATTGTTCTCGGGCCAAAACGTTTGCCGGTGGCAGTAAAAACGGTGGCTGGCTGGATCCGGGCGATTCGCTCGCTGGCTACCACCGTGCAAAACGAACTGGCCCAGGAGCTTAAACTCCAGGAGTTTCAGGACAGCCTGAAGAAAGTTGAGAAAGCGAGTTTGGGCAATCTCTCACCGGAGCTGAAGGAGTCCATGGACGAGCTGCGTGATGCGGCAGAATCCATGAAGCGTTCCTACACGCAACACGATCCTGAGCGCAGCAGCGACGAAGCCAATACCATTCATAATCCGGTGGTGAAAGGTAGCGAAGCACAGCGCGAAGGCGTCACGCCGGTTACACCTGAACATCAGGCCAGTGCTGAAGCGCAAGCGCCTGCCGTTTCTGCTGAAACCATCGATAAAGCCCCGGAAACTGTTGTTTCTGAGGAGAAGATGAAAGCGCCGGTGGCTGCTGCCGCACCGGCTTCTGAATCATCCCCTGCAACCAGCGATAAACCGTAAACATGGGCGTAGAACAGACTCAACCGCTGATCACACATTTGATTGAGCTGCGTAAGCGCCTCATCAACTGCATCATCGCGGTATTCGTGATTTTTCTGGCGTTGGTCTATTTCGCCAACAATATATACCATCTGGTGGCCGCGCCGCTGATAAAGCAAATGCCTGCCGGTGCAACAATGATTGCCACCGATGTGGCGTCGCCATTCTTCACGCCGATTAAGCTGACCTTTATGGTCTCGGTTATCCTGTCGGCGCCGGTAATCCTCTATCAGGTCTGGGCTTTCATCGCACCGGCGCTCTATAAACACGAGCGTCGTCTGGTGGTGCCGCTGCTGGTATCCAGTACGCTGCTGTTCTATATCGGCATGGCCTTCGCCTACTTCGTGGTGTTCCCGCTGGCGTTTGGTTTCCTGACGCATACCGCGCCGATCGGCGTGCAGGTCTCGACGGATATCCGCAGCTATCTCGATTTTGTCATGGCGCTGTTTATGGCCTTTGGTGTGTCGTTTGAAGTCCCGGTGGCCATCGTTCTGCTGTGCTGGGTTGGCGTTACCACCCCGGATGACCTGCGTAAAAAACGTCCTTACGTTCTGGTTGCGGCTTTCGTTATCGGTATGCTGCTGACGCCGCCGGATGTGTTCTCGCAAACGCTGCTCGCCATTCCGATGTACTGCCTGTTCGAAGTGGGGGTCTTCTTCGCCCGTTTCTACACAGGTAAGCGAATGTCGCGTGACGATGACGCCGCAGCGGAAGAAGACGCTGCCGAGAAAGAAGAGTAATCAGCCGCCCGCAAGGGCGGTTCTTATTTGGGAGTCACTATGTTTGATATTGGCGTTAACCTCACCAGTTCTCAGTTTTCCCGCGATCGCGATGAGGTGGTGTCCCGCGCGTTTTCCGCCGGCCTTAACGGGATGCTGATTACCGGCACCAATCTGGAAGAAAGCGCAGCAGCCCAGCAGATGGCGAAACAGTTTGCGCGCTGCTGGTCTACCGCAGGCGTTCATCCGCACGATAGCAGCCACTGGGCGCCGCACGTGGCTGAGGCCATCCATCGTCTGGCGCAGCAACCGGAAGTGGTTGCGGTGGGTGAATGCGGCCTCGATTTTAACCGTAATTTCTCAACACCGCAGGAGCAGGAAACCGCGTTTAGTGCGCAGTTGGCGCTGGCCGCTGAACTGAATATGCCGGTGTTTCTGCACTGTCGTGATGCCCACGAACGGTTTATCACCTTACTCAAACCGTGGCTCGATAAGCTGCCTGGTGCCGTATTGCACTGTTTTACCGGCACGCGGGAAGAGCTCGATGAATGCCTTGCGAACGGGCTATATATCGGCATTACGGGCTGGGTGTGCGATGAACGTCGAGGGTTGGAACTGCGTGAGTTATTGCCGTTTATCCCGGCAGATCGTTTACTGGTTGAAACCGACGCACCGTGGCTGCTGCCGCGTGATTTATCACCGAAGCCGTCATCGCGTCGCAACGAACCTGCGCATCTGTCTCACATTCTGGAACGCATCGCGCACTGGCGTGGCGAAGGTGCACAGGCGCTTTCAGATGCCACCGATCGGAACGTAAAAGCGCTGTTTGGGATAGAGTTTTGAATTCAGATTTTGCGGAAATCGGTGTTTTTCACGCTCTGTAAAACTTGCTTGTTCAGCAGGTTGAGGAGCAGCATGGAACGGGCTTCGCCGTCGGGCTCGGTGAAAATCGCCTCCAGCCCTTCGAAAGCCCCTTCTGTGATCACTACGCCGTCACCCGAGTAGGGCGTTTCCGGGTCAGTAATTCCTTCCGGTGTGTGAACGGACAGCTGGTGAATTACATCGGAAGGCACCATGGCGGGTTGCGCACCAAAACGGACGAAGTGGCTGACACCGCGCGTCGCGTTAATGGTTGTGGTATGAATGACTTCCGGGTCAAACTCGACGAAAAGATAGTTTGGAAACAGAGGTTCATCCACGGTTGTGCGTTTACCGCGTACGATTTTTTCCAACGCAATAGTGGGCATCAGGCAGTTGACCGCCTGGCGTTCAAGATGTTCCTGGGCGCGCTGAAGTTGCCCACGTTTGCAGTACAGTAAATACCAGGCTTGCATAATGACTCTTCTCGACATTCTCAGGAAAGCATATCAAAAGCCAGGCGCGATAGCGAAAGGGATTGTTGCCTCTTATGGAAGCCAGTACTTCACGCTAATTTAACAAAATTACAGCATCCAGCGGCTGAACGCCGTATAATGAGGCGCTTACAAAGAGGCCATGACTGACCCCATGAAATACCACGATTTGCGCGACTTTTTGACACAGCTGGAACAACAGGGCGAGCTTAAACGCATCTCCCTGCCGGTCGATCCCTTCCTTGAAATGACCGAGATTGCCGATCGCACTTTGCGTGCGGGGGGCCCGGCGTTGCTGTTCGAAAATCCTAAGGGATACGATATGCCCGTGCTGTGCAACCTGTTCGGTACGCCTAAGCGCGTAGCGATGGGCATGGGCCAGGAAGACGTGACCGCATTGCGTGAAGTGGGGAAATTGCTGGCGTTCCTGAAAGAGCCGGAGCCACCAAAAGGCTTCCGCGATCTGTACGACAAGCTGCCGCAGTTTAAGCAAGTGCTTAACATGCCGACCAAACGTCTGCGCGGTGCACCTTGCCAGCAAAAAGTTACCCAGGGCGATGACGTCGATTTAAACCGAATTCCTATCATGACCTGCTGGCCGGAAGATGCTGCGCCGCTGATCACCTGGGGTTTAACCGTGACACGCGGGCCGCACAAAGAGCGGCAGAATCTCGGGATTTATCGTCAGCAGCTGATTGGCAAAAACAAACTTATCATGCGCTGGCTTTCCCATCGCGGCGGCGCTCTGGATTTCCAGGAGTGGTGCGCGGCGCATCCGGGTGAACGTTTCCCGGTTTCCGTGGCGCTCGGTGCCGATCCGGCGACGATTTTGGCCGCTGTCACACCAGTGCCGGATACCCTATCGGAATACGCTTTTGCAGGCCTGCTGCGCGGCACCAAAACCGAAGTGGTGAAGTGTCTGTCGAACGACCTTGAAGTCCCGGCGAGTGCGGAAATCGTGCTGGAAGGGTATATCGAGGTGGGTGAAGTCGCGCCAGAAGGTCCGTACGGCGATCACACCGGTTACTACAATGAAGTCGACAGCTTCCCGGTATTTACCGTGACCCACGTGACGCAGCGTGAAGATGCGATTTATCATTCGACGTACACCGGTCGTCCACCGGATGAGCCTGCGGTGCTGGGCGTGGCGCTGAATGAAGTGTTCGTGCCCATTTTGCAAAAGCAGTTCCCGGAAATCGTCGACTTCTATCTGCCGCCGGAGGGGTGTTCTTATCGCCTGGCCGTCGTGACGATGAAAAAACAGTATGCCGGACACGCCAAGCGCGTGATGATGGGCGTGTGGTCATTCCTGCGCCAGTTTATGTACACCAAGTTTGTGATTGTCTGCGATGACGACGTTAACGCCCGTGACTGGAACGACGTTATCTGGGCCATCACTACGCGTATGGACCCGGCCCGTGATACGGTTTTGGTAGAAAATACGCCGATTGATTATCTGGACTTCGCCTCACCGGTTTCCGGTTTAGGGTCGAAAATGGGGCTGGATGCCACGAATAAATGGCCCGGTGAAACCCAACGCGAGTGGGGACGTCCGATCAAAAAAGATCCTGAAGTGACGGCGCGAATTGACGCTATCTGGGATGAGCTGGCCATCTTTAATGACGGTAAAAGCGCCTGACGTGCGCCGTTAGACATTAAGACACGAAATTATTCAGAATGCGTCGAGGCGGCAATGGCGTGAATCCCCGGGAGCAGAGATAACTCTGTAACGGGGTGAACGAAGGCAGCCAACAAAGAGGCATATAGACCCGACAGAGGGAGCGCATGACAACCTTAAGCTGTAAAGTCACTTCGGTAGATGCCATTACCGACACGGTATACCGCGTTCGTTTAGAACCGGAAGCGGTCTTTTCCTTCCGCGCGGGCCAGTATCTGATGGTGGTAATGGACGAGCGCGATAAGCGTCCGTTCTCGATGGCGTCTACGCCTGCCGAGCAGAATAGTATTGAGCTGCATATCGGCGCGTCCGAGCTGAATCTGTACGCGATGGCGGTGATGGACCGTATTCTCAAAGAACGTGAAGTTGTGGTCGATATTCCTCACGGTGAAGCGTGGCTGCGCGAAGATGATGAGCGTCCGCTGGTGCTGATCGCCGGTGGGACAGGCTTCTCCTATGTGCGTTCAATTCTGCTGACCGCGCTGGCACAGAACCCGAATCGTGACATCGCGATTTACTGGGGCGGACGTGAAGAGAAGCATCTTTATGATTTGCCTGAGCTGGAAGCGCTGACGGTGACGCACCCGAATCTGCGCGTTGAGCCGGTGGTTGAACAGCCGGAAGACGGCTGGCGTGGTCGTTCAGGCACCGTTCTGACGGCGGTATTGCAGGATTACGGCACGCTGGCGGAGCATGACATTTACATTGCCGGCCGTTTCGAGATGGCGAAAATCGCCCGCGACCTGTTCTGTAATGAGCGTGGTGCTCGTGAAGATCGCCTCTTCGGCGATGCGTTTGCCTTTATCTAGACATAAAAAACCCGCCCCTGACAGGCGGGAAAAACGGCAACTAAATTCTCTCTTCACCATTGCCACTATAACTGCGTTGGCTGCGTTCTCTCACCCGAATCACTTACTTATGTAAGCTCATCGGGACTCGTTTACTTGCCGCCTTGTTCTGGTGGCAATGGTTTTGAGATAATCCTGTCAGACGGGGCATCGCCCCGTCTTTGTTCATTAGACCCGCTCAATCACCGTCGCAATCCCCTGACCCAAACCGATACACATCGTCGCCAGACCAAACTGGGCGTCTTTGCGTTCCATCAGATTCAAAAGGGTGGTGGTGATACGCGCGCCTGAACAACCTAACGGGTGACCAAGGGCGATCGCCCCCCCGTTGAGGTTGATCTTCTCATCAATCTGTTCCATCAGCCCCAGATCTTTAATGCATGGCAGGATCTGCGCGGCAAACGCTTCATTCATTTCAAACAGATCAATATCGCTGGCCGAAAGTCCGGCTTTTTTCAGCGCCAGTTTAGACGCCGGAACCGGGCCGTAGCCCATGATCGACGGGTCGCAGCCGACAACGGCCATCGAACGAACATGAGCGCGTACTTTCAGCCCCAGTTCACGGGCTCGACTTTCACTCATGACCAACATCGCAGCAGCACCATCGGACAACGCCGAGGAGGTGCCCGCCGTTACCGTGCCGGTCACCGGATCGAACGCCGGGCGCAGAGCGGCCAGCGCTTCCACGGTGGTTTCCGGGCGGATCACTTCGTCCCAGGTAAATTGCTTCAGCACCCCATCGGCATCGTGACCGCCGGTTGGGATGATTTCATTCTTAAACGCACCGGACTGAGTCGCGGCCCAGGCACGAGCGTGGGACCGCGCGGCAAACGCATCCTGCATTTCACGACTTATGCCATGAATACGGGATAGCATTTCCGCGGTCAGACCCATCATGCCAGCGGCTTTCGCTACGCTGCGACCCATTCCGGGATGGAAATCAACGCCGTGGTTCATTGGCACATGGCCCATGTGTTCCACGCCGCCGACCAGACACGCCTGCGCATCACCGGTCATGATCATGCGCGCTGCATCATGCAACGCCTGCATGGATGAACCGCAAAGACGGTTCACAGTGACCGCCGGAACACTATGTGGAATTTCTGCCAGCAGCGACGCGTTGCGGGCAATGTTGAAACCCTGCTCCAGCGTTTGCTGCACACAGCCCCAGTAAATATCGTCGAGCGTGGCAGGATCCAGCGCTGGATTGCGGGACAGCAGACTACGCATCAGATGGGCGGAAAGATCTTCCGCCCGTACATTACGGAATGCGCCGCCTTTTGAACGGCCCATCGGGGTACGAATTGCATCGACAATGACAACCTGTTCCATTGTGACTCCTTAAGCCGTTTTCAGCTCACCCACCGGACGGGCAGGTTCAACCGGTGGATAATATGCTTCGTTGTGACGTGCTTTGCTGCGCAGACCTTCCGGCACTTCATATAGCGGGCCGAGATGCTGATACTGCTGCGCCATGTCGAAGTACTTCGCACTGCCGAGCGTATCCAGCCAGCGGAATGCGCCGCCGTGGAACGGAGGGAAGCCAAGGCCGTAAACCAGTGCCATATCGGCTTCTGCCGGGCTTGCGATAATGCCTTCTTCAAGGCAGCGCACCACTTCGTTGACCATTGGGATCATCATGCGGACGATAATCTCGTCGTCGCTAAAGTCACGTTTCGCCTGACTGACGTCTGCCAACAGCACTTCAACCGCCGGGTCTTCTTCTTTCTTCGGCTTACCTTTGCTGTCTTCTTTATAACGCCAGAAACCGAGGCCATTTTTCTGGCCGTAGCGGTTGGCATCAAACAGGGCATCAATGGCGTCGCGGTAATCTTTTTGCATACGCTGCGGGAAACCGGCTGCCATCACCGCCTGAGCGTGATGTGCGGTATCAATACCGACCACGTCCAGCAGATACGCCGGGCCCATTGGCCAGCCGAATACTTTTTCCATGACTTTGTCGACTTTGTGGAAGTCGGCGCCATCACGCAGTAGCTGGCTGAATCCGGCGAAGTAAGGGAACAGCACACGGTTCACGAAGAAGCCTGGGCAGTCGTTGACCACGATAGGCGTTTTACCCATTTTGCTCGCCCAAGCGACCACTTTCGCTATCGTCTCGTCAGACGTTTGCTCGCCGCGGATAACTTCAACCAGTGGCATGCGGTGCACCGGGTTAAAGAAGTGCATCCCGCAGAAGTTTTGCGGGCGCTTCAGGACACTCGCCAGTTCATTGATAGGAATCGTCGAGGTGTTTGACGCCAGCACTGCATCAAGGCGAACGTGCTCTTCGGTTTCCGCCAGCACCGCTTTTTTCACTTTCGGGTTTTCAACGACCGCTTCAACCACGACGTCGACGCGTTCGAAACCGGCGTAATCGAGCGTCGGGTGAATAGTAGAAATCACATTCGCCAGTTTCAGGCCGTTGATTTTTCCACGTTCCAGCTGTTTATTCAGCAGCTTGGCGGCTTCGTTCATCCCGAGGGTCAACGATTTATCATTGATATCCTTCATGATAACCGGCACGCCTTTCCAGGCTGACTGGTAAGCAATGCCGCCACCCATGATCCCGGCGCCGAGTACGGCGGCCTGTTTCGGGGTGTCGACGTTTTTGGTCAGTTTCTTCGCCTGACCTTTTACAAACTGATCGTTCAGGAAAATCCCGACCAGCGCACGGGCCTCATTCGAATGGGCGAGCGGTACAAAGCTCTGATTTTCAAGCACCAGCGCCTGGTCACGACCTAAGCGTGCCGCGGCTTCAATGGTTTTGACGGCGGTGATCGGTGCCGGATAGTGTTTGCCTGCCGTTTGCATCACCATGCCTTTGGCGATAGTGAAGCTCATGGTGGCTTCAATTTTGCTGAGTTTCAGCGGGTCGAGCTTCGGCTGGCGTTTGGCTTTCCAATCTAAGTCGCCGATGATGGCCTGACGCAGAATCGCGATTGCCCCTTCGCGCAGCTTTTCTGGCTTCACGATGCCATCAACCAGACCGAGCTTGAGCGCTTCTTCGGCACCGACATCTTTCCCGGCGGCAATAATTTCCAGGGCGCTATCGGCCCCGAGCAAACGCGGCAAACGAACAGAACCGCCGAAGCCCGGCATGATGCCGAGTTTGGTTTCTGGCAGACCGATACGCAGGTCAGGTGTTGCCAGGCGATAGTCGGTCGCCAGTACGCATTCGCAGCCGCCACCCAGCGCGTAACCGTTTACCGCGGAAAGGGTAGGTACCGGCAAATCTTCCAGACGGCAAAAGACGCTGTTGGCGAAAGTCAGCCACTGGCTGAGCTGTTCCGGCGGAACCTGGAACAGTGACAGGAATTCGGTGATGTCTGCGCCGACAATAAAAGCGGCTTTTTCAGAGCGCAGCAACAGGCCTTTGAGATCAGGCTGTTTTTCGAGGACGTCCAGCGCCTGGTCGAGGCTGGCTACGGTTGCGGTATCAAGCTTGTTGACCGAGCCGGGGGCATCGAACACCAGTTCGGCAATGCCATTTTCCAGCCAGTCGAGGTACAGGGTGTCGCCTTTGTAGAGCATGTCAGTCTCCTGAATCCAGTATGGTTACTGGTCTTACCAGATGAGACGGAGTGTGGATTTTATGTTAATAAAATGCAAATTACTCTTTAAGAAAATGACGTCTGGATCACGCTTGGCAGAAATCGCGCAGGGTGAAACCGATGTGCTAAGATGCGGGGAATTAGGGTCAAAAAGACAGAAGGGTAAAACATGGAATCACTGGCTACACTCTATAAAAATCATATTGGTACGTTGCAGGAACGCACGCGCGACGTACTGGACCGCTTTAAGCTCGATGCGCTGTTGATTCATTCCGGCGAACTGCTCAATGTCTTCCTTGACGATCATCCATACCCGTTCAAAGTAAACCCACAATTTAAGGCCTGGGTGCCTGTGACGCAGGTACCAAACTGCTGGCTGTTGGTGGATGGCGTCAATAAACCCAAGTTATGGTTCTATCTGCCGGTAGATTATTGGCACAACGTAGAACCGCTGCCGACCTCTTTCTGGACCGAAGACGTAGAAGTGATTGCGCTGCCAAAAGCGGATGGCATTGGAAGCCAACTGCCTGCTGCCCGTGGCAATATTGCGTACATCGGACCGGTGCCTGAACGTGCGCTGGGGCTGGACATTACCGCCGCCAATATCAACCCGAAAGGGGTGATTGATTACCTGCATTATTATCGCTCATACAAAACAGACTACGAACTTTCCTGCATGCGTGAAGCGCAGAAAATGGCGGTGAATGGTCATCAGGCAGCGCAGGAAGCGTTCCTGTCCGGCATGAGTGAGTTCGATATTAACCTCGCATACCTGACTGCTACCGGTCATCGCGATACCGATGTGCCTTACAGCAATATCGTGGCGCTGAATGAACATGCATCAGTGCTGCACTACACCAAACTGGATCACCGCGCGCCGTCTGAAATGCGCAGCTTCCTGCTGGATGCGGGCGCTGAGTACAACGGCTATGCTGCGGATCTGACCCGCACCTGGGCCGGAAATTCAGATACCGAATTTGCGCAGCTGATTAAAGACGTCACCGCCGAACAGCTGGCGCTGATCGACACCCTGAAAGCGGGCGTGAGTTACGTGGACTACCATATTCAGTTCCATCAGCGCATCGCGAAGTTGCTGCGTAAGCATCAACTGGTGACCGACATCAGCGAAGAGGCGATGGTGGAAAATGACCTGACCGGGCCGTTTATGCCGCATGGTCTCGGTCACCCACTAGGCCTGCAGGTTCATGACGTAGCCGGCTTTATGCAGGATGATAAAGGCACGCATCTTGCCGCGCCGTCGAAATATCCTTACCTGCGCTGTACCCGTATTCTGCAACCGCGCATGGTGTTGACCATCGAGCCGGGTATCTATTTCATCGAATCGCTGTTGGCGCCGTGGCGTGAAGGGCAGTATAGCAAGCACTTCAATTGGCAGAAGATTGAGGCCATGAAGCCGTTCGGTGGGGTGCGTATCGAAGATAACGTGGTTATTCACGAGAATAGCCTTGAAAACATGACCCGAGATCTGAAGCTGGCCTGATGGAGAGTTGGCTGATCCCGGCGTCTCCGGTGAGTGTGGTCGACGAGATCAAAAAGAGCCGCTTCATTACGTTAATTGCGCATACCAATGGCGTGGAAGCGGCGAAGGCGTATGTCGAATCGGTCAGAGCGGAACATCCGGATGCGCGCCACCATTGTGTGGCGTGGGTCGCCGGGGCGCCTGACGATTCGCAAAAACTTGGTTTTTCCGACGACGGTGAACCTGCGGGTACGGCGGGCAAACCGATGCTCGCGCAGCTGATGGGCAGCGGCGTTGGAGAAATCACCGCGGTGGTGGTTCGCTACTACGGTGGGGTCTTACTGGGCACCGGTGGCCTGGTGAAAGCCTACGGAGGCGGCGTGCATCAGGCGCTGGCTGAATTGACAACGCAACGCAAGACGCCGTTGACCGAATATACTTTGCAGTGTGAGTACGGGCAGCTTTCGGGCGTTGAAAGCCTGTTGGCGCAATTCTCCGGCAAAATCGTCGACAGTGATTATCAGGCCGTGGTGCACCTTCGGGTGGCGCTTCCGCAGGCCGAAGTGCCGACCTTTTCTATAAGACTGGCTGATTTTAGCCGTGGTGCGTTGCAATTACGCCGGATTGGCGAATAATCCCGGTCTACTTTTTGCTTATCAAAGGAAGCGGCAGAGATGCATTTTCGTGCCATTACCCGAATCGTTGGACTGCTGGTCATACTTTTTTCGGGAACGATGATTGTTCCAGGACTAGTGGCGTTGATATACAGGGACGGGGCGGGGCGAGCATTCACGCAGACCTTTTTTGTGGCGCTGGCCATTGGTTCAATGCTCTGGTGGCCGAACCGTAAGCAAAAGGGCGAGCTGAAATCACGCGAAGGCTTTTTGATTGTAGTACTGTTCTGGACCGTGCTGGGTAGCGTGGGTGCGCTGCCGTTTATCTTCTCGGAACAGCCGAATCTGACCATCACGGATGCATTCTTTGAATCGTTCTCCGGGCTGACCACGACTGGCGCGACCACGCTGGTGGGCCTGGATTCACTCCCGCATGCCATTCTCTTTTATCGCCAGATGCTGCAGTGGTTTGGCGGGATGGGGATAATTGTACTCGCGGTGGCTATTCTGCCAATTCTGGGCGTCGGTGGGATGCAGCTCTATCGGGCTGAAATGCCGGGGCCGCTGAAAGACAATAAGATGCGGCCACGCATTGCCGAAACGGCGAAAACCCTGTGGCTCATTTATGTATTACTGACGGTGGCCTGTGCGCTGGCGCTCTGGTTCGCCGGGATGCCTGCCTTTGATGCCATCGGACACAGCTTCTCAACGATTGCGATTGGTGGCTTTTCAACACATGACGCCAGCGTCGGTTATTTCAACAGCCCGACCATCAACACCATTATTGCCATCTTCTTGCTTATCTCCGGCTGTAATTACGGTCTGCACTTCTCTTTATTAAGCGGTCGCAATCTGAAGGTGTACTGGCGTGACCCGGAATTCCGCATGTTCATTGGTGTGCAGCTGACGCTAGTGGTCATCTGTACGCTGGTGCTGGTGCTTCACGATGTGTATACCTCGGCGCTGACGACGCTCAACCAGGCCTTTTTCCAGGTGGTATCGATGGCGACCACTGCAGGCTTCACCACGGACAGCATTGCGCGCTGGCCACTTTTCCTGCCTGTGCTATTGCTCTGTTCTGCATTTATTGGCGGCTGTGCGGGTTCTACCGGCGGTGGTCTGAAGGTTATCCGTATCCTGCTGCTGTTTAAGCAAGGGAACCGTGAGCTAAAACGTCTGGTGCATCCTAATGCGGTTTACAGCATCAAGCTGGGTAACCGTGCGCTGCCGGAACGTATTCTTGAAGCGGTGTGGGGGTTCTTCTCCGCTTATGCGCTGGTCTTTATTGTTAGCATGTTGGCCATCATTGCGACCGGCGTGGATGACTTCTCGGCTTTCGCCTCTGTGGTGGCCACGCTGAATAACCTCGGTCCGGGCTTGGGCGTAGTGGCGGATAACTTTGCCAGCATGAATCCGGTCGCTAAATGGATCCTGATCGCCAACATGCTGTTTGGTCGTCTGGAAGTCTTTACTCTGTTGGTGTTGTTCACACCGACTTTCTGGCGCGAATAACAGGAGCGTTTGTGAAAATTTTGATTCTCTTTTCTACTCGGGATGGGCAAACGCGTGAGATTGCCGCGTCATTAGCCTCTGAATTGAAAGAGCAGGCCTTCGATGTCGATGTCGTTAACCTGCACCGGGCAGAGACTGTTGCATGGGAAGAGTATGATGGGGTGGTGATTGGAGCCTCGATTCGTTATGGCCATTTCCACTCGACTTTGGATAGCTTTGTGAAAAAGCACCAGCAGGCACTGAAGCAGCTGCCGAGTGCGTTCTATTCCGTCAATCTGGTGGCGCGTAAGCCAGAGAAGCGTACACCGCAGACTAATAGCTATACCCGTAAGTTCCTGTTGGACTCGCCGTGGCAGCCTGATCTCAGTGCAGTATTCGCCGGTGCACTGCGTTATCCACGTTATAACTGGTATGACCGTATTATGATTCGCCTCATTATGAAGATGACGGGCGGAGAAACGGATACCAGTAAAGAAGTGGTGTACACCGATTGGCAGCAGGTGGCCCATTTCGCCCACGAAATCGCGCAACTTGTGCGCAAATAGAACGTAAAAACGGCGCAAAGCCTGGATTTTGAGCAGTCGGAGATTTTTTTCAAATTTATACTTGCCGTCTCGTCAGAACTCCCTATAATGCGCCTCCACTGACACGGAACAACGGCACGCTAGCCGCCGGGTCAGAAGGGTTTCTCAGGAAATCCTGACAGAGAAAAGCGAAAATAAACGCTTGACT